>NZ_LHVM01000007.1:0-645780 GCF_001269805.1 Pseudomonas sp. P1.8 | reverse complement strand
CCCACTACCAGGCAGATTCCTAGGCATTACTCACCCGTCCGCCGCTGAATTCAGGAGCAAGCTCCTGTCATCCGCTCGACTTGCATGTGTTAGGCCTGCCGCCAGCGTTCAATCTGAGCCATGATCAAACTCTTCAGTTCAAACATCTTTGGGTTTTGAGAAAACCCTAAACTTGGCTCAGCAATCGTTGGTTACATCTTTGATTTCTCGCGGAGTAACTTGTGATGCTGATAATCTGTTGACTAGCAGTCTGACTCCACAAGCACCCACACGAATTGCTTGATTCAGTTGTTAAAGAGCGGTTGGTTAAGATCTTTCGTCTCAACCGAGGCGCGCATTCTACAGCAGCCTCATTTGCTGTCAAGTGGTATTTTTCAGAAGTTTTCAAGGATTTCCTTAACAACTTCAACCACTTGCGCTTCAGATCTCTCGTCAGCGGGAGGCGAATTCTACAGCGTTACACGCTGCTGTCAACACCTCTTTTTCAACTTCTTTCTGGCTTCGATGACCTGAAGCAACCCGCTGCCGAAAACTGCGTAACTCTTTGTTTTCCAAGGAGTTTTCCGTTTCGACTGCGCCGGAAGTGGGGCGAATTATAGACATCTGAAATCTGCCGTCAAGCACTGATTGTGCTTTTCTATCGAGATACCCAAAAACTCTCCTTATATATAGACGCAACGCTCCTGAGTGCGCAGTATATTGCCCAACACATGCAGAAATACCCTGAATTATTACCTTGGACGGTGTCACGCAATGAACGACCAGCCGCGCAGCCTTGCCTCTACCCTGTTCTCGGTCGGGCTGCTACTTATAGCCATGGCTTCGATCCAGTCCGGAGCTTCACTGGCCAAAAGCATGTTTCCGATTATTGGCCCTCAAGGGACCACAACTCTGCGGCTGATTTTCGCTAGCGTGATCATGATGCTCATACTGCGGCCATGGCGCGCAAAACTCACCGCAAAGTCCTTACGCACAGTCATCGTCTACGGGATGGCGTTGGGCGGCATGAACTTTCTCTTCTATATGTCATTGCAAACCGTTCCCCTGGGGATCGCGGTTGCCTTGGAGTTCACTGGCCCACTGGCAGTGGCGATTTACGCCTCGCGTCGCGCGATCGACTTTTTGTGGGTTGCACTCGCAGCCGCAGGTTTGCTGTTGTTGATACCTTCAGGCCAGGCAGCTGCCGCTATAGATCTGACAGGCGTCGGTTATGCCTTGGGGGCCGGGGTATGTTGGGCGCTGTATATCCTGTTCGGTCAGAAGGCCGGCGCCGACAACGGAGTTCAGACGGCTGCACTGGGGGTGATGATTGCCGCGTTGTTCGTCGCCCCTATCGGTATTGTCCATGCAGGCTCAGCTCTATTGACGCCAGCCTTGATCCCGGTGGCCCTCGGTGTCGCCATCTTGTCCACCGCATTGCCCTATACCCTGGAAATGGTTGCACTGACCCGCATGCCGGCTCGAACCTTCGGCACACTGATGAGCATTGAACCTGCCGTCGGAGCGCTCTCAGGACTGCTGTTTCTTAATGAGTTCCTTTCACTGTCGCAGTGGATGGCTATCATGTGCATCATTCTGGCCTCCGTGGGTGCGACACTGACCATGGGCAGTGCGGCCAAACCTGCGATAGCGGCAGATTGACAGTAGCGATGATGAAGTTCTGGTATTTGGCTCACATTTAGGCCATGTTTAGGTCCGCAAATCAGAGTCAGGCAAGGGCGACTTCAGACAGGGATTTCAGACGCTTCAAGCAAAGCGATCGGAAGCAGACCCGGGCACAAGACCCGGGCGCTATAAAGGATAGTAATGAAACGAATTTTGATACTGATCGCCGTACTTGCAATTGCAGGTTGCGCAGCGACATCAGAAACCAAGATCAAACATGGCAAGAAAGGGCTGCATATCAACTGTTCCGGGCTCTCTTCATCCTGGGACAAATGTTATGCCAGCGCCGCCAATGCTTGCGCTCCCAAGGGATACAAAGTGATTGCCAAGTCGGGAGATGCGGTCGAAGAGCCTGGTGATTACCCGTTTGGTCTCAATCCTGCGGGCTATACCAGCCGCAGCATGATCGTAATCTGCAAATAGGAGCCCCTCAGGCTACCGGACCTGCGATCTGGCGACTGATCTCATCGTAGCTGGATTTCAGCACCCTGCGCTGAGTATCCGGAGTCGCCAGCATCCGCGCTACAACCAGTGCCCCAACGCATTGCGACAGGATCGCCCACGCCAAGCTGTCGCTGTGCAAAATATCTGCCCAACTTTCCTGAAGCCGACAGATCCAGTGTTCTGCCTGTAGGCGGATCTTCATGTCTGACCGGGCGATCTCAGCTCCCAATGCAGGCAGCGCGCAACCGGTTTCCGGATGTTCGACATGGGACATGCTGAGATAAAGCTTGAGACAGCGCTCAAGCTTTTCTCGATCCTGCTCCGCCCCCAAACGCTCCAGGCTTTGGCGAAGCTCACGTTCGACAATGGTCGCGAACAATTCATCCTTCGATGAGAAGTGGCTATAGAACGCACCGCCACTCAAACCGATTGCTTTCATCAAACCATCGACACCTACCGTCGAGAAACCGGACTTCTTGGCCGAAACCGCACTGCTTTGCAGCAGCTTCTCCTTGGTTTCCAACTTGTGACCGCTCGAATAACGCATAGCCTTCTCCCCGAATTGAATCCCTTGACGCTCGCCGAATCGTAGCATAACGTTCGTTTAGTTAACGATCGTTTACTAAAGGATCAACCCATGAATAACAAGAAGGTCGTACTGGTTGTAGGGGCAGGTGATGCAACAGGCGGCGCAATTGCCAAACGCTTTGCCGCAGAAGGTTTTGTCGCTTGCGTCACTCGTCGCAGCGCGGACAAACTCCAACCACTGGTCGACGCCATCAAGGCCCAAGGCGGTGAAGCATGCGGGTTTGCCTGCGATGCGCGCAAAGAAGAAGACGTGGTCGCCCTGGTGGAACAGATTGAAAGCCAGATTGGCCCCATCGAAGCGTTCGTGTTCAACATCGGCGCCAACGTGCCGTGCAGCATTCTCGAAGAAACGGCCCGCAAGTATTTCAAGATTTGGGAAATGGCCTGCTTCTCGGGTTTTCTCAACGCCCGAGAAGTGGCCAAACGCATGGCCAAGCGTCAACGTGGAACGATTCTCTTCACTGGAGCGACCGCGGGGATGCGTGGCGCTGCCGGATTCGCCGCCTTTGCGGGCGCCAAGCATGGGATCCGCGCGTTGGCCCAGAGCATGGCTCGTGAGCTGGGGCCAATGAACATTCACGTCGCCCACGTGGTCGTCGATGGCGCCATCGATACCGACTTCATCCGCGAGAGTTTTCCCGAGAAGTATGCGACCAAGGACCAGGACGGCATTCTCAATCCCGAACACATCGCAGAGAACTATTGGTATTTGCACACCCAGCCCCGCGACGCCTGGACCTTTGAGCTCGACCTGCGTCCCTGGAGCGAACGCTGGTAAGCCCTCCCCTCCCCCACAACAATAAAACGAGCAGCATTGATCATGAGCAAAACCGTGGAGTTCTACTTCGACCTCGGCAGCCCTGCCACTTACCTGGCCTACACCCAGTTACCGAAGATCTGCGCGAAGACCGACGCGCAGTTGATCTACGTTCCAATCTTGCTGGGCGGTGTATTCAAAGCCACCGGCAACGCCTCACCAGCGACGGTTCCGGCCAAGGGCCGCTACATGTTTCAGGACCTGGACCGCTACGCCAAACGCTACGGCGTGCCATTGAAGTTCAATCCGCAATTTCCGATCAATACGCTGATGCTGATGCGTGCCGTGACGGGCATCCAGTCGCGCCAGCCCGAGCGTTTTTGCGCATTTATCGAATGCCTGTTCAAGGCTCTGTGGGTAGACGGTCGTAGTCTCGATGAGTCGGCCACTGTTGCAGCAGTGCTGATCGAAAACGGTTTTAATCCCCACGAAGTGCTGGCGCTGACGGCAGACGAAGAGGTCAAAGCCACGCTTAAGGACAACACAGAGAAAGCGGTGCGACGGGGAGTGTTTGGGGCGCCGAGCATGTTTGTCGGCGACCAGTTGTACTTCGGCCAGGATCGATTGGACTTTGTCCTTGAAGCCTTGAGCTGAATCTCGACTACCCGCCACCCTGAGGTTCAGGGTGGCGGGAAATACCCTTGATCAATCGAGCTGCGTTACAGTTAAACCGCCGCCGTACGGGTATTCAACCAAGCAAGGGCTGCACCCTCGAGCAACGGACTCAAGCGTTCGCGCACTTCAGCGTGATAGGCGTTGAACCATTGCTTTTCGTCCTCAGTCAGCAACGATGTTTCCAGGCAACGCGTGTCGATCGGGCACAGGGTCAGGGTTTCGAATTTCAGGAATTCGCCGAACTCGCTTTTTCCGGCCTCACGATTAATCGCCAGGTTTTCGATCCGCACGCCCCAACGACCTGGGCGATAGGTGCCTGGTTCAATGGACGTGATCATCCCCGGTAGCATTGCGGTCTGCGGTGCAGGTGCAGCCTGATAGGCGATCACTTGCGGGCCTTCGTGGACATTCAGGAAGTAGCCTACGCCGTGGCCGGTGCCATGACCGTAGTCGACGCTTTCGGCCCAGATCGGCGCACGGGCGATGGCATCAAGCAACGGCGACAGGATGCCTTTCGGGAACTGTGCACGGGACAGGGCAATCACCCCCTTGAGCACACGGGTGCAATCACGCTTCTGTTCTGTCGTCGGCGTGCCGACCGGTACCATCCGCGTAATATCGGTCGTGCCGCCCAGATATTGGCCACCGGAGTCAATCAGCAACAAACCGTCTCCTTCGATCACCGCATGCTCTTCCTCGGTGGCGTGATAGTGCGGCATCGCGCCATTGGCGTTGAACGCGGCAATGGTGTTGAAGCTCAGCGAGACGTAATCCGGACGGCGCTCACGGGCAGCCGTCAGGTGTTCGTCGATGGTCAGCTCGGTGATGCGTTCGCGCCCCATTGCCGAATCCAGCCAGGCAAAGAACTCGCAAAGCGCTGCGCCGTCCTGCTCCATGGCCTTGCGGATGTGTTCGGCATCAGCCAGGCTTTTCTGCGATTTGGCCAGGGTGGTCGGATTCAGACCTTCTGTCAGTTTGACACCGCTGCGCAGGTTTTCCAGCAGACCGGCCGTGACCCGTGCCGGGTCGACTTGCAGGCTTGCCCCTTCCGGAACAGCTTTCAGCGCCGCTGCCACTTCGCTGTAATCACGCAGGGTCACGCCATCCTGTTCAAGGATTGCGCGCAGCTCGGCGCTCACTTTGCTCAGAGCCACGAACAGGGTGGCCTGCTGCTGGCTGATCAAAGCGAAAGAAACGAACACCGGATTGAACGACACGTCACCGCCGCGCAGGTTGAACAGCCAGGCGATGTCATCGAGGGTGGCGATAAAATGCCAGTCGGCGCCTCGGGATTTCAGGGTTTCACGCAGCTTGGCGAGTTTTTCGCCACGGCTGACGGTCGCCTGCGGTGGCAAGTGTTGATAGATCGGTTCGTTTGGCAGCTGAGGGCGATCACTCCAGACAGTGCTCAACAGATCGATATCTGTGCGCAAACGGGCACCGCGCTCTTCAAGCTTGCCTCCCAATGTCCTCGCCGAAGCGACGGCCATCACCGCACCATCAACCGCGACAACGCCACCCTCAGGCGTTTGCTCGGCCAGCCATTCCAGCGGTCCGGGCTGACCCGGTTGCAGCTTGACCAGTTCGATGCCGCTGCCGTTGAGTTCCTTGGTAGCCTGCTCCCAATAACGGCTGTCGGCCCAAACGCCGGCAAAGTCCGGGGTTACGATCAGTGTACCAACCGAACCGTGGAAGCCTGATAACCATTGGCGGCCTTGCCAGTAACCTGGCAGATATTCGGATAGGTGCGGGTCGGCCGACGGCACCAGCAAGGCATGGATGCCTTCCCGGCTCATCAGTTCACGGGTTTGCGCCAGGCGCTGGGGCACCGATCCATTGATCGAAGACTGCATATTCATCATGACTCCTGCTAACCACTCATCATTATTGTTGCGCGCCGATCAGCGTCGGCACTTTATCGCCCTATTGCCAGAATGCCGGGGCACTGGCGCAGGCTGTTTTGATCAGTTCTACCGCTTGGTCGATATCCTGTTCCGTGGTGAAACGTCCCAGGCTCAAGCGAATCGTGCGTCCGGCCGCTCGGGCATCGAGCCCCAGGGCAAGCAACACGTGGGATGGGGCATTGCTCGCGGAATTGCAGGCCGAGGTCGCGGAAAACGCGATCGAATGGCCCAACACCGCCGAATTGAATTCCCCTTCGCCGAAAGTCAGGCTCAAGGTATGGGGAATGCGCCGGGACGGGCTGCCATTGAGGTGCACACCGGGCAGGCTCAGCAGTTGCTTCAGCAGCCGTTCACGCAAGCGCAGGATCTGGGCTTTTTCTGTTTCGAACAGCGCCGCCGCTAACGTGAAAGCCTCTCCCATGGCAACGATCTGATGGGTCGCCAACGTTCCGGAGCGCAAACCACCTTCGTGACCGCCGCCGTGGATCTGCGCCTGCAAACGCGTTTGCGCACGCGGGCCGACGTACAAAGCGCCAATACCCTTCGGGCCGTAAAGCTTGTGTGCAGAGAATGACATCAGATCCACCGGCCACTGCGCCAGGTCGATCGCCACTTTGCCTGCCCCCTGTGCGGCGTCGACATGGAACAACGCACCGCGCCCACGCACCACTTCGCCAATCGCCAGGATGTCGTTGAGCGTCCCCAGTTCATTATTGACCAGCATCAACGACACCAGAAAAGTGTCTTCGCGCATGGCGTCGTTGACGGCTTGCGCAGTGATCAGACCTTCGGCGTCCGGTACCAGATAGGTCACCGCGACACCGGCGTCCTGCAATTGCCGGGCGGTGTCGAGAATCGCTTTGTGTTCGATCTGGCTGGTGATGATGTGGCCACCGGTCATTGCGCGAGCCTGGGCCACTCCCTTGAGGGCCAAATTGTTGGACTCAGTGGCACCGGATGTCCAGACGATCTGTTCAGGCATTGCGCCGACCAGTTCAGCGACCTGACGTCGCGCCTGTTCGACCGATTGCCGAGCCTGCTGGCCAAACGCGTGGGAGCTTGAAGCCGGGTTGCCGAAATTGCCGGTGAACCCCAGGCACTCGACCATGACTTTGATGACCCGCTCATCCACCGGCGTGGTGGCGGCGTAATCGAAATACAACGGACGTTTATTCATAAAAGACTCGCAGAGCGTGTTCCGGGATCAGGAAGCTCGTGACTGCAAACGGCAAGGCGCAGCCTTGTGAGCTGCGCGCAGTTTTCAGAACGTTACCAATACCTGATCGGATGCCGTTAAAGAAGTACAACTTCATTTAAAAGTGCGTAGGAACGCTCCTGAAAAGCCAGCTTAACAGGCATCGGGCGACCGGTCGAAGCAGCGCGTCAGCTAAAGCTTTCGAGCAACAATGGATACAATGAAATCACCAGCAGTGCAGCCATCCCCCAGTTGAACAGACGCAACCAGCGACGGTCTTTCAACACATTGCGCAACAACGTGCCGCACGCGGCCCAGACACTGACGCTTGGCAGATTAATGAGCGCAAACACCGCAGCGATCACGATCACATTGGTGAAATAACCCTGCATCGGCGTGTAAGTGCTGATGGCACCGATGGCCATGATCCACGCCTTGGGATTGACCCACTGGAACGCGGCTGCGCCCAGATAGCTGATCGGTTTCGCTTCGCCCTGCTGGCTGTCCGACACTGGCCCGGAATGAGCGATTTTCCATGCCAGGTACAGCAGATAAGCGGCACCGACGTATCGCAGTACGGAATAGAGCACCGGATAAGTCTGGAATACCGCGCCAAGTCCGAAACCCACGGCGACGACGAGAACAAAAAACCCGCAGGTGATGCCCAGCATGTGCGGGATAGTGCGGTTGAAGCCAAAGTTGACGCCCGATGCGAGCAACATGGTGTTGTTCGGGCCGGGGGTAATTGAAGTGACGAGGGCAAACAGAGCGAAGCCCAGGAGCAGGTCAAGTGAGAGTGTCATCGGTGGCAGTCCATCAGGGTCAGTCAGGCATTGACCCTATCGCACACCTTGAGCGAAACCCACGGACAGTTACGTGAAACTTCAACCGGTACAGTTTTTGATTAGCTTGGGCGGCCGTGAAGCTGTACAGATCGCTCGGCGTTCATTTCGCCCTGTCTGTCGAAGCGGAACGACTTCTGCGACTCGCCAAGCAATTCAGCTTTTTTCGCGTGGTACTCGTCAAAAGACAAGCCGCGACGATTCAACGCCTCCAACGCCAGTTCCCTGCTTTCTTCAGCGCTGTAGGGCCGTAGCTCAGGGGAAACATGGCTGGCACATCCGGCGAGCACGGAAACGGCAAACAGCAGGAAAATGGCGATTAGAGGTTTCATTTCAGGCGTCCTGGCATCTGGGTTCGGGGCAATGAACACAGGCTACCCGTGCCTTCGAACCGGCAGAAATCAACGCGCTCGATAGTGGCTATCTGAAAAACGGAAACATGCCGTTCATCTGGAGCGCAGGATGACGCTGCTCGTCGGGCGCTCAGTTGCCGTGATGAGGCTGGCCTATATTTATCCGGCCGGATAACGGCACAGAACCTCCATGTCTCACACAACAAAAACAGGGAGATCCATCATGAGCGTCAAACCCATTCCAGAGGGGTATCACAGCATCACACCTTATCTGGGCATTCAAAAAGCCGCCCAGGCCATCGACTTCTACAAAAAAGCCTTCGGCGCCATTGAAGTGATGCGACTGGCCATGCCTGATGGTGGTATCGGTCATGCCGAACTGCGTATCGGTGATTGCCCGATCATGTTGGGCACGCCGTGCGATCAAGGGCCGCTGAGTAATCCGGACAACACGCCGTCCGTGGGCCTGCACCTGTATGTGACGGATGTCGACAAATCCTACAAACAGGCCATTGAGGCCGGTGCAACCATCGTGTCCGAGGTCAAGGATCAGTTTTACGGCGACCGTTCCGGGACATTGAAAGATCCCTATGGGCACCTGTGGTTCCTGGCCACGCGCAAGGAGGACCTGACCCAGGAGCAGATCGAGCAACGGGCCAAAGAGATGTTCAGTCAGGGTTGAAGCACGCAAAGATCGCAGCCTGCGACAAGAGCGGTGATCGGGCATAACGACCGCAGGCTGCGGTTCTCCACGTCAATCGGGCATTGAAGTAATAACAAGAAACATTTACTTTTGCATTGCCGTTCGGGTTTTTCAGTCATCATTCGTCTTATCTAGATGCAGTCGGTCGCGTAGGCAAAAGCCACGACCGTACTTTCCAGGGACATCGTCGCTGTGAATCCCGCAGCAGAGCCCCTCCCATCCAGGCAAGACCTCTCACCATGTCAAAGAAGTCCCGCTCAAAAATCTGGTTTCTGGTCCATAGCTGGCTGGCGTTGCCGATCTGGTTTTTCGTATTGATCGTCTGTGTAACCGGCACTCTCGCGGTCGTCAGCCAGGAGATCGTCTGGCTGGCCAACCCGTCCATGCGCGCCAGCCAGCCTTCCGATGATGCACCGCTGCTCAGCTATCAGCAGGTTCTCGACGCTATTCACAAGGCCGAGCCACAAACCGTGGTGGAAAGCATCAGCCGCCCCGACGAGTCGCATTTTGCCCTCGACGTCAGAGTCAGCTACCCCGACGGAAAATCGGTGGTGATTTACGTCAACCCGTACAGCGGCGTCATTCAGGGTGTAGCGCCGGAATTCAATTTCCAGGCATTCACCCGCGCGCTTCACGGCTGGTGGCTGGTGCCGTTTACCAATGGCTACAGCTGGGGCTGGTATCTGGTGTCGTTTCTGGGGTTGCCCCTATTGGCTTCACTGGTGACGGGGCTGGTTGTCTACAAACGTTTCTGGAAAGGCTTTTTCCGCCCGACCCTGCGCATACGCCACGGTGCCCGGATTTTCTGGGGCGACTTCCACCGTTTGAGCGGCATCTGGTCGATCTGGTTTATTGCAGTCATTTCCGTCACCGGTACCTGGTTTCTGATCGAGGCATTCATGTTCGATAACCAGGTGTCGATCTCCACCGAAAAAATCATCCCCGCGATGTCCCGTGAAGCCGTACCGCTGTCGGCCGACGGCACGCCGCCAGCGCGCATCGACCTTGATCGCGCAATTGAAATTGCCTCGCAAAAGATCTCCGGGCTGGAAGCAAGCTTTGTCAGCCTGCCGGGTAATGCCTATAGCCATATGGATGTCGGCGGACGCGGTTGGTATCCGCTGATGTTCCAGACCGCCACCCTCAACCCGTTCAGCGGAGAAATCGCTGCCACACGGCTGATCTCGGACCGCTCGGCACTGGAGTTCGTCACCGAGTCGATGCGCCCGTTGCATACCGGCGACTTCGGCGGGCTTTGGATCAAGCTGATCTGGGCCTTCTTCGGCCTTCTGTTGAGCATGATGGTCCTGAGCGGCTTGCTGATCTGGACCAAACGCACCGCGTTGGCCACCGCCAATGCTTTGAAGCGCAGCAACAAAAAACAACACGCCACGAAAACCCAAACAGCTCTGAGCAACGAACCGTCGGAGGCTAACCTGTGAGCAATGTCACTGCTGCCCCTCAAGCTTCCCGTCTGCGCGTGTTCTGGCATAAATGGCGCTTCCACCTGAACATCCTGCTGCTCCTCATTCCGTTGGGGTTCATGCCCAAGTACTTCGCCGACGAGGCGTTGCAGCGTGGTGACAGCGGTCTGGGCCAGCGGGAGGTCGGCGAAGTGCAAGTCGGCCCCTGGAGCCTGCGCCTGGCGGAACTGCGCAACGAAGCTCCGCTCAATAGCCCGGCCGGCCACATGAAGAACTTCAACGCAGCGCTCTGCGACACCTGTATCGACCAGGTCAAGGCGACTTACCTGCGCATCGGCAAGCCCCGCAGTCTGCGCGCCGCCGGGGTGATTTTCTTCGGCACACCGTACCGCATGAGCGCCATGCTGCCGGTTCCCGAAAAGACCACGGCCGACGCTCAGCTGTGGATCACCATGGAAGGCTGGGACGGCAGCATGCATCAGGCATCCATTCCTTTGAACCAGGCATCCCCCGCAACCGTCGCCTGGCTGAGTAAACAAGGAGGCAAACCATGACCCGCATTTCCCGCCCTCTCCACGCGGTTTTGCTGCTGTTTTGTGCAGGTTTCAGTGCCAGCGCCCTGGCCCACAACCCGATGTGCGAATGCAAGGCCATCGACGCCGAGCAGATCAAATGCACCGGCGGTTTTTCCGACGGCAGCGGCGCACCGGGTGTCACCCTTGACGTGATCGGTTACGACGAAACCATCCTCGTACCCGGCAAGCTGGGCGCCGACTCGACCGTGACCTTCAAGAAACCCGGCGCCGAGTTTTATGTGCTGTTCGATGCAGGCCCTGGCCATGTCGTTGAAATCGACCAAGCGGACATCGAGGCACCATGAGTACGCCAACCACTCAAATCGTCCGCCCGGCCGGGGCCGGCCACGAAACCCTCTACGTTCTGCTGCTGTGCCTGATGATTCTGGCGATTGCCGGTTCGGTGGTGCTCTGGCGCGGCGAGCCCCATGAGGTGAGCAGCGTCAACAGTCATCAACTGGACGCCCGTCGCGACCTCAGTGCTTCTGAGCAAGGCATCTACGCCGACCTGCGTGTAACACTGGACGAAATTCACCTTCTGCGTCAGGAAAAACAAGCGCTGCCAACACCTGAAACCCTCGCTGATGAGGGCTTTGCGCCATTTGCCCAGGACGCCAGCTCCGTCAGCCGCGGAGCACACGCCTGGCAGTTGCTCGACAGCAAGGCCTATTTCGGCCAGAGCCAGGCGCAAGGTGTCGCCGGTTCCTTCCTGATGCGCTTGACCGCAACAAACGACGCGCCAGACATCTGGCTCAACCGCGCAACCGACCTCAAGGCCCCTGCCGACCTCAGCGACGCCGCGCTTGAAAGTGCCGGCTGGCAGCAGATCGTCGCGCAATTCGATGCCGGCGTGACCCGCCAGCACAAGCATTGAACCCTCGCCTTTTCCCGAGAGAAGACCGCTTTCCCATGCCCATTTCATCTCAACGTTCGTTCTTGCGCCTGCTGCTGGTCGGCCTGCTTGCCTGCCTGCTCCCAACCCTGGCCAGTGCCGACGAGGCCAAGCGTCTGCGCATCGGCATCACCCTGCACCCTTATTACAGCTACGTGGCCAATATCGTCGGCGACAAGGCCGAAGTCGTGCCGCTGATTCCAGCCGGTTTCAACCCCCACGCCTACGAGCCTCGCGCCGAAGACATCAAGCGCATCAGCGGACTGGACGTGATCGTGCTCAATGGTGTCGGCCATGACGATTTCGCCGACCGCATGATCGCCGCCAGCGAAACCCCGAACGTCAAGGTGATCGAAGCCAACGAAAACGTACCGCTGCTGGCCGCCACCGGTGTTGCCGCGCGCGGTGCGGGCAAGGTGGTGAACCCGCACACGTTCCTGTCGATCAGCGCGTCCATTGCCCAGGTCAACAATATCGCCCGGGAGCTGGGCAAGCTCGACCCGGTCAATGCCAGGACCTACACCGAGAACGCCCGCGCCTACGGCAAGCGCCTGCGCAAGATGCGCGCCGACGCCCTGGCCAAACTGACCCAGGCGCCCAACGCCGAACTGCGCGTGGCCACGGTGCACGCCGCTTACGATTACCTGTTGCGCGAGTTTGGTCTGGAGGTCACCGCCGTAGTCGAACCGGCCCACGGCATCGAACCGAGCCCGAGCCAGCTGAAAAAAACCATCGACCAATTGCGTGAGCTGGACGTGAAAGTGATCTTCTCGGAGATGGATTTCCCTTCCGCCTACGTCGACACCATCCAGCGCGAATCCGGGGTAAAGCTGTATCCGCTGTCGCACATTTCCTACGGCGAATACACCGCCGAGAAGTACGAAAAGGAAATGACCGGCAACCTCGACACCGTGGTGCGGGCAATTCAGGAGTCCGGCGCATGACCTCGAAAGAAACGCTCACCGCCCAGGACGCCGAACACCCTGTGGGAGCCAGCCTGCTGGCGAAGGGATCCGGTCAGTCAACATTTCCCTTGAATGACACACCGCTATCGCGAGCAAGCTCGCTCCTACAGTTTTCCGGGCCGACGCTGGATTTCACCGGGGTCAGCCTGACGCTGGGGCGCACCACCATTCTCGACAACGTAACCTTCAAGGTGCAACCCGGCAGCGTGCATGCGCTGGTTGGCCCTAACGGTGGCGGCAAGAGTTCGCTGATCAAGACGTTGCTCGGGCAGATGCCGCATCAGGGCCGTTTGAGCCTGCAATGGCCCGCTGATCCGGGCACCATCGGTTACGTCCCGCAAGCATTGGAGTTCGACCGCGGCCTGCCGATGACCGTCGATGACTTCATGGCTGCCATGTGCCAGCGGCGCCCGGCGTTCCTCGGCTTGAGCAAGCACTACGCGGCGGCGATTGGCGAGGCGCTGGAGCGTGTCGGCATGCAGGACAAGCGCAAACGACGCATGGGGGCGCTGTCCGGCGGCGAGCGTCAGCGGGTGTTGCTGGCTCAGGGGTTGATCCCTTCGCCGCAATTGCTGGTACTCGATGAGCCGATGTCGGCGCTTGATGAAGCCGGCATTCAGGTGTTCGAACGCTTGCTCGGCGACTGGCGTACGGCCGGGATTACCGTGCTGTGGATCGAACACGATCTGGAAGCCGTCGGGCGTCTGGCCAATCACGTGACGGGACTCAATCGTCGGGTGCTATTCGACGCCACGCCGAAACAGGCACTGACGCCGGAGCGTCTGCTGACGCTGTTTTCGACCCATCCCCGGAGCATTGCCTGATGAGTTACGAAGCTTTTCGTTTGATGGTTCAGGGTTGGGCTTCATCCGGGTATCTGCCCGAAGCCCTCGCCTACGGATTCGTGGTCAACGCGTTGCTCGCCGGCCTGCTGATCGGCCCGGTGCTGGGCGGCTTGGGCACATTGGTGGTGGTCAAGCGCTTTGCATTTTTCTCCGAAGCCGTGGGGCACGCTGCATTGACCGGCGTGGCCATTGGCATATTGCTCGGCGAACCCTACACCGGTCCTTACGGCAGCCTGTTCGGCTACTGCCTGTTGTTCGGCATCCTGCTCAACTACCTGCGCAACCGCACCGGTCTGGCGCCGGATACGCTGATCGGCGTGTTCCTCTCGGTATCGCTGGCGTTGGGGGCCAGCCTGCTGCTGATTCTGGCGGGCAAGATCAACGTGCACATTCTGGAGAACGTGCTGTTCGGCTCGGTACTGACCGTCAATGGCAATGACCTCGCCGTGCTGGCAATTGTCGGCTCGCTGGTGATGGCGCTGGCCTTGCCGCTGTACAACCGCATCATGCTCGCCAGCTTCAACCCGCAGCTGGCGGCGGTTCGTGGTGTGGCAGTAAAGACCCTGGATTACCTGTTCGTGATTCTGGTGACACTGATCACCGTTGCCGCAGTGAAAGTCATTGGCGCCATTCTGGTGGGCGCCCTGCTGGTGATACCGGCGGCAGCGGCACGCTTGCTCAGCCAATCGTTGAAAGGTTTCTTCTGGTGCTCGGTGCTGATCGCCACGGTCAGCACCCTGTGCGGAATTCTCGCGCCGATTGTCTTCGACCTGCCGATCCCGTCCGGCGCCGCGATCATTCTAGTGGCTGGCATTGCTTTCGCCCTGTCCGCCATCGCGCGCGGTGTCGTCCCCAGCCTGAAAGGGAACCTCGGATAAATGTCATTTTCTCTGCGTCAACTGACCCTGGCCATCGCACTGTGCGCACTGGCTACCACAACATTAGCGGCTGATGGCGGCAAACCTCTGCGCGTACTGGCCTCGCTGCCGATCACCTACGGACTCGGCGAAGTGCTGCTCAAGGACACTGATGTCAGCCTCGAACGCGCCGCGCCAGCCAATCTGCCCGGAAGCCGCCAGACCGCGTACTTCACCGGTCGCGGTGCGCCTGCGCTGACGAAACTGGCGACGGACGCCGATGCGGTGATTGGCTTGCGCTCGTTGTGGCCGGACGATCCGCTGTATCCGATTTCCCGTCGCAGCAATATCCGTATCATCGAAGTCGATGCCGCCCGCCCCGTCGACGGCGCCCTGCCCGGCATTGCCGTGCAGCCAGGCAACAAAGTCGACGGCCTGAATAGCCAACCATGGTTGTCCAGCAACAACATGGGACGCATGGCGGACGTGATGGCCGCGGACCTGGTGCGCCTGGCGCCGCAGGCAAAACCGAAAATCGAGGCCAACCTCGCGGCCCTCAAGCAGCGCTTGCTCAAACTCAGTGCCACCAGCGAAGCGCAGTTGGCCAGCGCCGACAACCTCAGCGTGATGAGCTTGAGCGATCACTTCGGCTACCTGATTGGCGGACTGAATCTGGAGCTGGTCGGGCTCGACGCAAGGCCGGATGCCGAATGGACACCGGAGGCTCTCAAGGAATTGGGCGTACAGCTCAAAGACAATGATGTGGCGGTGGTGCTGCATCACCGGCAGCCGTCGCAGGCCCTGAAAGCGGTGATTACCGAGGCGGGTAGCCGATTGGTGGTGTTGAGTATCGACGCCGACGATCCGGTGGCGGAACTTGAAGGGAATGTGGATTTGCTGATCAAGGGTTTGAGCGGCGTTTAAGGTCAGGACCGCGTTATCGTTCATCGCGAGCAGGCTCGCTCCTACAGGGAGCGAGCCTGCTCGCGAAGGCAATCCATCAGCCAATACAGATTCCAGGCATGAAAGAAGCCCGCCGACTGTCACCAGTCCAGCGGGCTTCTTTTTGCCGCGACAACTCAGTGCGCCACAGCCGCCTGCTCTTCCATCTTCTGACGCAGGCTCAACGGGCGCATGTCCGTCCAGGTCTCTTCGATGTAGGCCAGACAGTCCTTTTTCAGTCCGCTTTTGCCCACGGTGCGCCAGCCTTGTGGCACGGCTTTGTAGTCAGGCCAGATCGAGTATTGCTCTTCGTGGTTGACCACGACCTGAAAGAGGATGTCCTCGCGGTCGAATACTGACGTCATGCTATGTCTCCATCGTTCTAGGGCAGGCTGCGCTGTGTGCGCAGTCGTTATGTAGAAGGAACGTTGTACGCGCCGGAAAATTTAGAGCGCGGCGGTGGCAGCGGCCAAAGCCCGGCCGAAAATCTCGCCAACCCTGTCGACCTCAGCAGCGGTGATCACCAGCGGCGGCAGGAAACGCACCACCGCGCCGTGCCGACCGCCCAACTCCAGAATCAAGCCACGCTTGAGACATTCGCGCTGCACCAGCGGCGCCAGGCGCGCGAAGGCCGGTGGATGACCCAGAGCGTCCAGCGCACCGGCCGGATCGACCAGCTCCACACCCAGCATCAAGCCGCGACCGCGAATGTCGCCCATCTGCGGGAAGTACCGTTGCAGGATGCGCAGGTGCTCGACCAACCGCGCGCCCATCGCGGCAGTGTGTTCGCACACTTTGTGCTCAACCAGATAACGCATGACGGCGGAACCGGCGGCCATTGCCATTTGGTTGCCACGGAAAGTCCCCGCGTGGGCGCCCGGCAGCCAGGTGTCGAGCCAGTCGCGGTAGACCACCACCGCCAGCGGCAGGCTGCCGCCGATGGCTTTGGACATCACCACCACATCGGGAATGATCCCGGCGTGTTCGAAGGCAAACATCTTGCCAGTGCGGGCGAAACCGCTCTGGATTTCGTCGACGATCAACGCCACGCCTGCCTGCTCGGTGATCCGGCGCAAACCACGCAACCAGTCCAGATCGGCCGGGATCACCCCGCCCTCGCCCTGCACCACTTCAACGATCACCGCCGCCGGTAATTGCACGCCGGCCTCGGGATCGTTGAGCAGGTTTTCCAGGTAGTTCAGATTGGCCTTGATGCCTTGGGCACCGCCTAATCCGAATGGACAACGGTAATCGTAGGGAAACGGCATGAACTGCACGCCGCTGCTGAGCAACGCGCCCAGAGGCTTTTTCGGGCCCAGGCTGCCCATCAGGCTCAATGCGCCTTGGCTCATGCCGTGATAACCGCCCTGAAACGACAGCACCGTGCTGCGACCGGTGGCAGTGCGCACCAGTTTCAGTGCGGCTTCGACAGCGTCGGTGCCGGTCGGGCCACAGAACTGGATCCTCGCTTCAGCGGCCAATGCCGGTGGCAGCAGGCCGAACAAGTCTTGAACGAACTGATCTTTCACCGGAGTGGTCAGGTCGAGGGTGTGCAGCGGCAACTCATCACTCAGCACTTGCTGGATGGCTTCGATCACTACCGGGTGGTTATGCCCAAGGGCCAATGTTCCGGCGCCGGCAAGGCAGTCGATAAAGGTGCGGCCTTCGACATCTTCGACATACAGGCCCTTGGCGCGCTTGAGTGCCAAGGGAATGCGTCGCGGGTAGCTGCGGGCGTTGGATTCCTGCCGGCTCTGACGGGCCAGCAAAGGCGATTCGTTGAACTGGTAAAGCGTTTCGGTCGGGGCGACCCGGGCCGGCTGATCTTCGATAAGGCTGGTAGCGACTGACATCTCTCGACCCCTCAATACGCTGTGATAGTGACCAAAACTGCATACCGGGCAGGTGCGCATTGCGCTCACGGAGCGCACTTGTCAGGTTTTCCTGTTCTGGAAACGCATCGGCGTCGAGAGGATTTAGCCTTTTGACCGGCTTTCTCGGAGGCACCCCAAGCCCTTGTAGGAGCGAGCCTGCTCGCGATAGCGGTGTATCAGGCAACATTGATGTTGACTGACACGACGTCATCGCGAGCAGGCTCGCTCCTACAAGGGGTTGGGTGTTTATCAGGCTGGTTGTAGCGGCATGGTCAGCTCCACCCGCAAGCCGTCCGGCCGGCTATCGAAATGCAGGGTGCAGCCGCAACGCTGGACGATGGCCTGGACAATCGCCAGCCCTAGGCCGCAGCCGGTGCTCTGGCCATTGCGCCAGAAACGTTGGGTCAGGTTCTGCAAATCCTCTTCGGCAATGCCCGGCCCGTGATCGCGCACCACGAACTGCACACGATCACCAGAGGTTTCCAGACTCAGTTCCACAGCTTTATCGCCCGGAGTGTGACGCAGGGCGTTATCGAGCAAGTTGCGCAGCGCTGCAATCGACAATACGGCGGGCATTTGCACCGGGGCATTCGACACCTTGATCGGCGCTTGGAACCGGATACGTTCACGATCCCCACTGGAGGCATCCTGGATCGCCAGTTTCGCCACCTGCTCGGCGCTGCATTGCACACCGTCATCGAACGATAGACTGCCTTCGACCCGCGCCAGCAACAGTAATTGTTCGAGGGTCCGATGCAAACGGTCGGCACCCTCCTCGGCCCTGGCCAACGATTGATCCCGGGCGCTGCCTTCGGTCATGCGCGCCACTTGCAGATGGGTCTTGATCGCGGTCAACGGGCTGCGCAGTTCGTGGGCCGCATCACCGGTCAGGCGGCGTTCGCGCTCGATGGTCTTGCCGATGCGCTGGAGCAACTGGTTCTGGGTTTCCAGCAAGGGTTGCAGCTCACTGGGCAATGGATGGATCTGCAAGGGTTCCAGGGAGTCGGCACTGCGGCGCATCAAGGCATCGCGCATGCGATTGAGCGGCGCCAGGCCTTGGCCGATGCCCAGCCAGAGCAGGCACAGGCAACCGAGCAATGCCACGCCTACCGGCACCGAAGCGGCCAGCAGGATCGACATGTTCAATGCTTCACGCTCGATCTGGCGGTCGGCCGTGGTAATGCGCAAATCGCCCCGGGCCAACGTGAAACTGCGCCACGGTGCGCCGTCGATCATTTGATCGTGGAAGCCCAGTTTCTCGGCTTCCAGGGTTTGCTGCGGATCGGTGTGACTGCGGGCAAGGATTTCCCCGCGCAACGAACTGACCTGACAGGCCATGCCGCCGGGAATGTTCAACTGCTCGGCGCTGAAGTGCGTGCCCTCGCCCTTGGTCGGCAACGGCGGCAATTGCTCCATCAGACCCGCGACCATGCGTGCCGATGCCACCAGCCGCTGGTCGAGGGAAAACATCATCTGATTGCGCAGATCACTGAGCATCCAGGCCGCAGCCAGCGCCCAGATCAACGCAAAAGCGGCGCCGAGTGTCAGGCTCAGGCGCAAACGCAGGCTCATCACTTCGATCGCTCTCCGCCATCAGCCGGCCCCAGGCGATAACCCAGGCCGCGCACGGTCTCGACAATCCCGTTGCCGAGCTTGCGCCGCAGGTGATGGATGTGGACGTTGAGGGCGTTGCTCTCCAGCTCATCGTTGAAACCGTAGACGCTGTCCTTGAGCTGCTCGGTCGACAGCACGCGCCCACGATTGTGCAGCAGGGCCTGCAGCAGCGACTGCTCTCGGCGCGAGAGGTCTACAGGCTGACCGCAGAGCATGGTTTCGCGGCTGCTGGGGTCGTACGTCAGGGCTCCGTGTTCGATCAGGTTGACGCTGCGCCCGGCCACCCGGCGCAACAGGGTGTGCAACCGTGCGGCGAGTTCGCGCAAATCGAAAGGCTTGAGCAGGTAGTCGTCGGCACCCGCCTGCAAACCGTCGACACGGTCGGTGACCGAGTCCCGCGCCGTCAGAATCAGCACCGGCAATTCCAGGCCGTTGTGACGCAATTGCTGCAACAGTTTCAAGCCGTCTTCATCGGGCAATCCGAGGTCGAGCACCATCACGTCGAACTCGGCCACCTTGAGCATGGCCCGCGCCGCAGATGCCGTGGCGACGTGTTCCACCGTCAGGCCCTGGGCGGTCAGGCCGGCGACGATGCCGCTGGCGATCAGCTCATCGTCTTCGCAAACCAGTACGTGCATGGGGAGCCTCGTGTAAATAAAGCAGATTAAGCCTTTGACCGATTAAGCGGACATTATGCCGCAAGCGCCACCGCCACAAGGCCGCCACGGTTAATCATCGGTTAATCGCGACCGCCCATTGTGCACCTCACTTGCACAGGGCAAAGGCTTACCCATGCGTCGACTGTTTTTACTTTTCGCTTTCCTGATCACGGGCCTGGCTCAGGCAGGGACCAATCCGTTTGAGACCAAACCCGATTTTCTCCCTGTCGAGAAAGCCTTCACGTTTACGTCTGAACGCCTGGAATCCGGTGAAACCCAGCTCTATTGGCAGATAGCCGACGGCTATTACCTATACCAGCAGCGCCTGAAGTTCGACGGTCTGCCAGTCGAGCACAAACCGGCTTTGCCCGTGGGTGAAGACCACAGCGACGAGTTCTTCGGTCAGCAGCAAGTCTACCGCCAGGGCCTGGAGCTGAAGATTCCGGCGGGTGCCAGCGGTCAGGTCAAAGTGAGCTATCAGGGCTGCGCGGATGCCGGCTTGTGTTATCCACCGCAAACCAAAGTTGTCGATCTGGGCAATATTGATGTGACGAACTCAGGTGCTGAAGCTCCGGATCAAGCCTTGGCCAGCGGTCTGCAACAGCGGGCCCTGGGCTGGAGCCTTCTGGTGTTTTTCGGTCTGGGCCTGTTACTGGCATTCACCCCTTGTTCATTGCCGATGCTGCCGATTCTGGCCGGCCTGATCGTGGGCAGTGGCGCAACGCCAAAACGTGGTCTGGCCCTGGCCAGTAGCTATGTGATCAGCATGGCGCTGGTGTATGCGGCGATGGGGGTTTTGGCCGCCATGCTGGGGGCGAATCTGCAGGCGTTGCTGCAAAACCCTTGGCTGCTCGGCAGTTTCGCGGCGATTTTCGTGCTGTTGGCATTGCCGATGTTCGGCTTCTTTGAATTGCAGTTGCCGGTGGCCGTGCGTGATCGCCTGGAAAACGTCTCGCGCAATCAACGCGGCGGCAGCTTGATCGGCGCGGGTGTATTGGGTGCCTTGTCGGGTCTGTTGGTCGGCCCGTGCATGACCGCTCCGTTGGCCGGTGCGTTGCTCTATATCGCGCAGAGTGGCAATGCGCTGCACGGCGGCTTGATTCTGTTCGCCATGGGGATTGGCATCGGTGTGCCGCTGCTGTTGCTGGTCACTGTCGGCAACCGCTTCATGCCCAAACCGGGCGCCTGGATGAATCTGGTCAAAGGTATTTTCGGCTTCCTGTTTCTCGCAACGGCGTTGCTGATGCTGCGTCCGGTACTGGACGAATCACTGTGGGTCGGACTCTGCGGTGCCCTGCTACTGGTTGCAGCCTACAGCGCCTGGAAACAGTCGGACGGTTTTGGGCGGATCGCTCACTTGTTCGGAGCCAGCTCGTTGCTGCTCGGTGTGTGGGGCAGCCTGTTGATGATCGGCGCGGCGGGCGGCAGTGATGATCTGTTCAAGCCGTTGCAGGTGTTTCGCGCTTCAGGCACAGCGGTTGCCGCCGTTCCGGTCGGCCACGAAGCCTTCATCACGATCAATGACCCGCAAGCGTTGCAACGTGAACTCGACGTCGCCAAGGCTCAGGGCCAATGGGTGCTGCTGGACTATTACGCAGACTGGTGTGTGTCGTGCAAGGTCATGGAAAAACAGGTGTTCGGTAAAACCCGAGTTCTCGAAGCCCTGAGCGATGTGCGCTTGCTCCGGCTGGACGTCACCGCCGACAATGCCGCCAGCCGCGAACTGCTCGGCCGTTATAAAGTGCCGGGGCCACCGAGCCTGCTGTGGATTGGCGCTGACGGTGAAGAGCGTCGCAGCCAGCGCATCACCGGTGAGGTCGATGCCGACACTTTCCTGCAACGCTGGTCCATCACCCGAGACGCCCGTTAATGCTGACCTTCACCCTCGGCACCTTTGCCATCGCGCTTAATCACCTGCTGCTGATCAGTGCATTGGCGCTGGCTACTTTTGTCGGCTGGCGGGTGGCCAAGCGTGGCGGGGATAACCCCGAGTCGGCGTTGTTCAGCCTGTTCATGCTGGGCTTGCTGGCAGCTCGCGTGGGTTTCGTGGCGGCCTACTGGACGCATTATCGCAACGATCCGTGGCAGATCATCGATTTGCGTGATGGCGGTTTCCTCGCCTGGCCCGGCGTGATCGTCGTGCTGCTGGCGACTTTGTATCGAGGCTGGCGGCGCCCAGGACTGCGACGCCCATTGGGATTTGGTGTGGCAAGCGGCCTGGCGTTCTGGTTACTGGCGACATTCTCCCTGTCGATCTACGAACAAGGCACACGTCTGCCGGAAATTGCCCTGCGCAACGCCGCCGGCGAAACCGTGCAACTGGCCGACTACAAGGGCGGCCCCTTAGTGATCAATCTCTGGGCCACCTGGTGCCCGCCTTGTCGCCGGGAAATGCCGGTGCTGGAAAATGCCCAGCAAGCCCGGTCGGACCTGACCTTTCTGTTCATCAATCAGGCCGAAAGCATGCAAAGCGTCGCGACCTACCTGGAAACCCAGGGCTTGAGCCTGTCCAACGTGCTGTTCGACGGCGGTGGTCGTCTGGGTCAGGCCGTTGGCTCCATGGCACTGCCAACGACGCTGTTCTATAGCCCGGAAGGTCGCCTGCTGGGCAGCCATCTGGGCGAACTGTCGGAAGCCAGCCTGGCCCGCGCCCTGGAAAACTTCGACACCGTCCCCGCCACTTCTTCAAGGAAACTGCCATGCCCCGCCTCCGCCACCTGCTGACCCTGAGCCTCGGTGCCGCTCTGCTGCACCTGCCGTCGGTGCAGGCCGAAGAGCTGCCCGAGGCGATCAAGAAGATCGAAGCCAAAGGCGCGAAAATCGTCGGTCAGTTCGACGCGCCCGACGGCCTGCGCGGATATGCCGCGCAATACCAGAACCGCGGCATGGCGCTGTACCTGACCCCGGATGGCAAGCATGTATTGCTGGGCAATCTGTATGACGCCGAGGGCAACGACCTGACCAGCGCACCATTGCAGAAACTGGTGTACGCGCCGATGTCCAAGGAGGTCTGGAACAAGTTCGAAGCGAGCAACTGGATTGGCGATGGCAAGAAGGACGCCCCGCGCCTGGTTTACCTGTTCAGCGACCCGAACTGCCCGTATTGCAACGTGTTCTGGGAACAGGCGCGGCCGTGGGTCAAGTCCGGCAAGGTGCAGTTGCGCCACATCATGGTTGGCATCATCCGCGAAGACAGCCCGGGCAAGTCTGCTGCGCTGCTCGCCGCCAAGGATCCGCAGAAAGCCCTGCAAGACCACGAAGCCGCCGGAAAAAGCAGTTCGCTCAAGGCCTTGAAGGACGTGCCGCCCGCCGTCCAGGCAAAGCTGGCGGCCAACATGCAACTGATGGAAGAGCTGGAACTGCAAGCCACCCCGGCGATTTTCTATATGGACGCCAAGGGCGAGTTGCAACAACAGCAAGGTGCGCCGTCACCGGAAACGTTGGTGAAGATTCTCGGGCCGAAGTAACACGCATCGACGCCTTCGCTGGCAAGCCAGCTCCTACAAGATCGGTGGCGTTCACTAAATTTGTGTTCACCACCAACCCCGTAGGAGCTGGCTTGCCAGCGAAGAGGCCATTCCAGGCACCAGAGAATTAAAGCCCCTCCAGCTCCGCCATCAGATCATTCAAGCGATCCACCTTCTCCTCGGTGATGTCGCTGGCCGCCAACCCATCGATGTACCTGGCCAGCTCCTCCACCGTACTGCACTCGAACATCGCCCGCAGCGGCACATCCCGCTGCAGGGTTTTGTGCACCCGTGATGCGATCTGCGTGGCCAGCAGCGAATGCCCGCCCAGCTCGAAGAAGTTGTCGTGGACGCCGACTGTCTCGACCTTCAGCACGTCGGCCCAGATAGCGGCCAGGGTTTGCTCCAGATCACTGCGCGGCGCCTGATAGACCTGGCTTTGCATCTGGCCGATTTCCAGCGCCGGCAGTGCCTTGCGATCCAGTTTGCCGTTGGCGTTGAGCGGCATTTTATCGAGCCACAACCAATGCAGCGGCACCATGTATTCAGGCAGTTCAGCACGCAGGCGTTGTTTAATGCGCTCCAATCGCTCGGCAGGATTGAGCGTTGAATCGGCTGCCACCAGATAACCAACCAGATGCTTGCCATTCACACCTTCCTGCACACCCACCGCTGCGTCGCGGACTTGCGCTTGCTCATGCAGACGCGCTTCGATTTCACCCAACTCAATACGGTAGCCGCGAATCTTCACCTGATGGTCGATACGTCCGACGTATTCCAGCACACCGTCACTGCGTCGACGAGCCAGGTCGCCGGTGCGGTACAAACGATCACCCGGCTCGCCGAACGGGTCCGGCACAAACACCGGAGCAGTGCGCAGCGGGTCGCTGACATAACCACGCCCGACCCCGGTGCCGGCGACGCACAGCTCACCCACCGCACCCAGCGGCACCAGCTCCAGCGCACCATCGAGCAGGTACAAACGGTTGTTGTCGGTTGGCGTGCCGATTGGCAAATAGCTGCCACGTGTCGAGGCCAGGTCAACGCGGAAGAACGCCACGTCGTCCGAGCATTCTGCCGGTCCGTAGGCGTTCACCAAGCCGATCTGCGGGTAGCGCAGCAACCATTGATGCGCGAGTTCCGGCGGCATGGCCTCACCGGTCGGCAGCATCCAGCGCAAGCCGTCGATGCCCATGCGTTCCTGAGCGAGCATGCCCTGGATCAGAGACGGTACGCTTTCCAGAACGGTGATGCCCTGGCTCTGCACATGAGCCAGCAAAGCTTGCGGATCATGGGCAATGATGTTCGGCACGATGTCCACCCGAGCACCGAACAATGGCGCGGCGAGGAACTGCCAGACGGAGATGTCGAAGCTTTGCGAAGCGGTTTGCGCGATCACGTCGGCTTCACTCAGGTTCAGGTACGGCACTTTGCTCAACTGGTTGTTGAGCATGCCGCGCTGTTCGACCATCACGCCCTTCGGCAACCCGGTGGAGCCTGAGGTGTAGATGACGTAGGCGAGGTTGTCCGCAGCACTGTAGATGCCTGGATTGCTCACCGAAACAGCACTGGCCTGCACCTCCTCCCAAACCAGCAAGCGAGGGCGATTGGCGCAGCCGAATTCTTCCAGCAGCTCAACCGCTTGCTCGCGGCACGCCTGGGTGCAGACCAGCAACGGCGTGCGGCTGAGATCGATGATGCGGCTCAAACGCTGGCTCGGCAGGCCCGGATCCAGTGGCAAGTAACCTGCGCCGGCCTTGAAGCTGCCGATGATCATGCCGAGCAGGTCGAGATTACGTTCCGCCAGCAACGCCACCGGTTGATCCAGGCCGACACTGGCGGCGATCAGTGCATGTCCGAGACGGTTACTGCGCTGGTTCAGCTCGAAGTAGCTGTGCTGCTGCGCCAGGCAACTGGCGGCGATCCGCTGCGGATGCTCGGCAACTTGCGCTTCGAACAATTCAACGTAACTGGTCTCAAGCGGATACCCGTGCTCGCTCTGGTTACAGCCATGAATCAGCAAAGCCTGTTCCTCAACGCCGAGCAACGGCAGGTCAGCCATGTCTCCATGGAAACCTTCGACCAACGCCAGCAGCAACCGCTTGAACTCCCCGAGCATGCGTTCGACCGTCGATTCATCGAAGTAACGCTGGTCGTAGGACAGGTGCAAGCCCAGGTCATCACCCGGATAGCAGACCGCCGTCAGCGGGAAGTTGGTATGGGTTCGGCCCGAGTCGGACGTCGCGTTGAGACTCTGCGCCCGGTCCAGCACCGAGACTTCCACCGGGGCGTTTTCGAACACGAACAGGCTGTCGAACAGCGGTTGACCCTTGGGCAGCTTGCTGTTTTCCTGGATGCTCACCAGCGGCAGGTATTCGTACTCGCGCAGTTGCATGTTGCTGTCGAGTAGCCCCGTCAGCCATTGATGCACGCTGCAACGCTGATCGTCTTCGGGCATTTTCACCCGCAGGGCGATGCTGTTGATGAACAGGCCGACGGTGCGTTGCATCTGCGGCATCTCCACCGGACGGCCCGCCACCGTGACGCCAAACAGCACGTCGCGATCACCGCTCAAGCGCCGCAGCACCAACGCCCACGCCGCTTGGGCGAAGGTGTTGATGGTCAACTGATGGGCCTGGGCCAATTCGCGCAACTGCGCACCGTCGCGGGCATCGAGTCGGGTGTAACGGTCGCCGACGATCATCCCCCCGCTGTCACCGGCATGCTCGCGCAGGAACGGCCGGTCGCTCGGGATCGGCGTCGTGCGCTCGAAGCCTTGCAGATTGGTTTTCCACCACTGCCGCGCTGCGTCCAGGCTCTGGCGTTGCAGCCAGCCGATGTAATCGCGATAACGCGGCGGTACGGCCAACTGCGCTTCGCGACCTTCACCAAGCGCGGTGTAGATCTCGAAGAAGTCGCTCATCAGCAACGAGCGGCACCAGGCATCGATGAGGATGTGGTGATTGCTCATCATGAACCAGTAGCGCGCCGCGCCCACGCGGATCAAGCGCAGGTGGAACGGTGCCCGGTTGAGCAGATCGAACCCGGTCTCGCGCTCGGTCTTGAGCAAGGTTTGCAACTTCGGTTCTTGCTCGGCTTCGGCGATAGCGCTCCAGTCGAGGTATTCGATCGGTGTACTCCCCGGTTTGTGAATCACTTGCAGCATGTCTTCGCCGACATTCCAGCAGAACGATGCGCGCAGCGCTTCATGACGGGCAATCACCGCTTGCCAGGCCTGGGCAAAACGCTGCGGATCGAGCTCGCTGTTAATGCGGTAGCGATCCTGCATGTAGTACAGGCCGGTGCCCGGTTCCAGCAACGTGTGCAGCAGCATGCCTTCCTGCATCGGCGTCAGCGGGTAGACATCTTCGATGGCAGTGGCTGGAATCGGCAGCGCATCCAGTTGCGCCTGACTGAGTTTCGCCAGCGGGAAGTCAGACGGCGTCAGGCCACCGGCATCGTCGCGCAGGCAATGTTCGATCAGGCTTTGCAATTCGCCCAGATAGGCGTCCGCCAGTTCATTGATGGTTTGCAGATCGTAACGTTCAGCGCTGAAGGTCCAGCGCAGCACCAGTTCACCACCGTAAACCTGACTGTCGACACTCAATTCGTTGGGCAACGGCGCCTTCGGATCGTGGGCTGCGCCGATGGGTTCATCGAGCGGATGAAACAGCGCCTGCGCGCCAAAGTTCTGGTCGAACTGACCGAGGTAGTTGAAGGTAATCGGCGCCGCCGGCAACTCGGCCATGCGCCGGCAACTCAGGTCATCGGCGAGGTAACGCAGCACGCCATAACCCAGACCTTTGTGCGGTACAGCGCGCAACTGTTCCTTGATGGCTTTGATCGACGCGCCCTGCCCTGCAGCCTCCTTGATATTGGAAGGTGTCAGACGCAGCGGATAAGCGCTGGTGAACCAGCCGACAGTGCGCGTCAGGTCGATCTCGTCGAACAGCGCTTCACGGCCGTGGCCTTCCAGTTGAATCAGCGCCGAATCGTGCCCGGTCCAGCGGCACAACACACGGGCCAACGCTGTCAGCAGCAAATCGTTGACCTGAGTGCGATACGTGCCCGGCGCCTGTTGCAGCAATTGCCGAGTGCGCTCGCCGTCAAGACGCACACTGACCGTTTGCGCATGCCGGTTCTGCCGACCGCCCTCGGGTCGATCACACGGCCATTCGGCATTCGGACCGGCCAGTTGCCTCTGCCACCAGCTCAGTTCTTCGCGCAGGGATTCGCTCCCGGCGTAGGCCTGCAAACGTGCCGCCCAGTCCTTGAAGGCGCTGGTTTTGGCCGGCAGTTTTACCGACTGCTGCGCGTCGAGTTGACGATACACGGTTTGCAAATCGTCCAGCAGTACGCGCCAGGAAACGCCATCGACCACCAAGTGGTGAATCGCGATGAACAACCGTTGCTGACCCTCTGGACCATCGACCAGCAATACCCGCATCAGCGGTCCTTCGTTGAGGTCGAGGCTGCGCTGGGCATCGGCGAACAGGGCGACGCATTTGTCCATGGACGAAACACGCACCTGCCACAACACCGAGGTATCGGAAATCGCCTGATGCGCCGCATGCCAATGGCCTCCCACTTCGCTGAAGCGCAGGCGCAAGGCATCGTGCTGTTCGATCACCGCCAACAGCGCTTGCTCCAGGCGATGAGGTTCCAGAGGCGCGGTCGGTTGCAGCAACAACGCCTGGTTCCAGTGTTGCCGCTGCGCGATGTCGGTGTCGAAGAACCAGTGCTGAATCGGCGTCAAGCGCGACTCACCGCTGAGCAACCCTTGCTCGGCAGTGATCTGATCGCTGCGGGTCGCCACGGCGGTGAGAGTCTGCACGGTCTGATGCTGGAACAAGTCGCGCGGGCTGAAGTGTATGCCCTGCTGCCGCGCACGGCTGACCACTTGAATCGAGAGGATCGAGTCGCCACCCAGCTCGAAGAAATTGTCGTTGAGGCCGACCTGGTCGACGTTCAGCACTTCGCGCCAGATCTGCGCCAGCGTGACTTCGAGTTCGTTACTCGGCGCCACGTAGTGTTGACGATTCAGTTCGGGGTCCGGTGCCGGCAACGCACGACGGTCGAGTTTGCCGTTGGCGGTCAGCGGCATAGCGGTCAACAGGATCAGGTGCGTCGGCACCATGTAATCCGGCAATTGCGATTTCAGATGCGCCTTGAGGGCTTCGCGCAAAACCGATTGCTGCGCTTCGTCCTGTTCAGCGACCTCAGTCACAAGATAGCCAACCAGCTGTTTACCGCTCGGTGCATCGAGCGCCAATACCACGCTTTCGCGAATCGATTCATGCTCCAGCAGACGGGTTTCGATTTCGCCCGGCTCAATGCGGAATCCACGAATCTTCACTTGATGGTCGATACGACCGAGATATTCCACCAATCCATCGGGACGTTGGCGCACCAGATCGCCAGTGCGATAAACACGCCCGCCGTTGTCGGAGAACGGATCGGCCACAAAGCGTTCAGCGCTCATGCCCGGACGCTGGTGATAAGCCTGCGCCAGACCGGTGCCGCCAACATACAACTCGCCTGTCGCACCTTGCGGCACCAGCGCGAGATCGGCGTCGAGAATGTACGCCACGCGGTCGCCAATCACGCTGCCGATCGGCACGCTGCCCACTCCTTCTTCCAATACCTGGGGCGCAAGGCTGGCCAGCGGCATGACCACGGTTTCGGTCGGACCGTAGGCGTTGAAAAACAGATTCGGTTTGAACGCCGCACGAATGCGCGCCAGGTGTTCGCCGGTCAGCGCTTCGCCGCCGGTGATGATCATGCGCACCGGCAAGGTTTCGTCCTGAGTTGCCAGCCATTGCGCCAACTGGCTGCCGTAGCTTGGCGTGAAACCCAGCACGTTGATGCGATGGGTGCGGATCAGTGCGCAGATTTCCTCGGCGTCCCATTGGCCCTGAGCACGCAAGACGACCTGCGCACCACAGAGCAGCGGCACCAGCAAACGCTCGGTAGCGGCGTCGAAGTTGATCGAATAGAAATGCAGTTCGCAATCGTCCGGGCGCATACCGAAACGCTCGATCACGGCACGGCAGTGCATGGCGATCTCACCATGGGACACCACCACGCCTTTGGGCTTTCCGGTGGAGCCCGAGGTGTAAATCAGGTACGCCTGATGCTGCGGCAGGTTGATGAACGGCAGCTCGGTTGCCGGATAATCGGCGAGTTTTACCGCGTCTTCCTCCACACACCAATGGGCAATCGTCGGCGGCAATTCACCAAGGGCCTTGAACATCGCCGCATCACTGAGCAGCAATCCGATACCACTGTCTTCGATCATGTAATGCAAGCGGTCGAGCGGATATTCCGGGTCCAGCGGCACATAGGCACCTGCGGCCTTGAGGATCGCCAGCAGTCCGACAACCATGTCCAGCGAACGCTCAAGCGCCAGGCCCACGCGCACCTGCGGACCGACACCGCGTTCACGCAGCATCCACGCGAGGCGATTGGCGCGGCGGTCGAGTTCAGCGTAGCTCAGGGTTTGTCCGGCGAAGGTCAGCGCCGGTGCATCGGGACGCGCCAGAGCCTGTTCGCTGAACAGCTGATGAATGCACTGATCGAGTCGATGCTCGCCGGGCTCGACGCCAAGACTGTCGAGCAGATGTTGTTGTTCGTCCGCGTCCAGCAACGGCAGCTCACTGAGGCGCTGTTGCGGATCTGCAATCAGCGCTTGCAGCAAGTTGCGCCAATGCACGGCCATGCGTGCGATACGCGGTTCGTCGAACAGGTCGGTGCTGTAGGTCAGGCAACAACCCAGGCGGTGGTCGAGGTCGGTGACTTCCAGATTGAGGTCGAATTTGGTCGCCCGCGCATCGTTGGCCAGGTACTCGACGGTCATGCCGGCCAAGCTGCGGCTCTGCTGGAATTCCCAGCGCTGTACGTTGCACATGACCTGGAACAACGGGTTGTAGGCCGCGCTGCGCGGTGGTTGCAGGGCTTCGACCAGATGATCGAAGGGCAAGTCTTGATGGGACTGGCCTTCGATCACCGTGTGACGGACCTGCTCGAACAACTCCCCCACGGACATCTGCCCGTCGATCTGACAGCGCAGCACCTGGGTGTTGAGGAACGCACCGATCAACCCTTCGCTCTCCGGCCGGATGCGGTTGGCCACCGGCGCGCCGATGCGCAAATCGGTCTGGCCGCTGTAGCGGTACAGCAAAGTGGCCAACGCAGCCGTCATGGTCATGAACAACGTCAGGCCGTTTTGCCCGTTGAAGGCGCGGACCTGGGTGGCAAGCTTCTCGCTGAGGTCGAAACGGTACAGTTCGCCCTGATGGCTCTGCACGGGAGGACGCGGACGGTCGGCCGGCAATTCCAGCAGCGGGTGCTCGCGGCCCAATTGCGCGGTCCAGTAGTCGAGTTGACGCTGACGTTCGCCGGACTCCAGCCACTGACGCTGCCACACGCTGTAGTCCAGGTACTGCACCGGCAGCGGTTGCAGCGGCGACTCGCGGTCATCCACGAACGCTTCGTACAGCGCACTCAGTTCCCGGGCGAAGATGTCCATCGCCCAGCCTTCCGTGACGATGTGGTGCAAGGTCAGCACGAAGTAGTGTTCCTGCTCGGCAGTCTTGACCAGGCAAGCGCGCAGCAACGGACCGCTTTCCAGATCGAACGGCTGGTGCGCTTCGTCGTCGGCCAGTTGCTGGACCTGCCACTCGCGGCTATCGGCATCCAGCGTGGTGAAATCCTTCCACGTCATGCGCACACCGGTTTGCGCGTGCACGCGTTGACGGGCGACGCCGTCGATGCTCGGGAATGTGGTGCGCAGGGTTTCGTGACGCAGGATCAGGGCTTGCAGTGCCGCTTCGAAACGTGCGACATCCAGTACCCCGCGTAGACGCGCCATGCCACCGACGTTATAGGCCGGGCTGTCCGGCTCCATTTGCCAGAGGAACCACATGCGTTGCTGGGAATAGGACAATGGAACGGGTTGGCTGCGGTCGACCTTTTCAATCGGCGGCTGTTTGTTGGTGCGGCCGCTGGCCTGGATCAGGCGCACCTGTTCGGCGAATTCACCCAGTTCACTGTGCTCGAACAATACCCGCAGCGGTAACTCGACGTCGCAGGCCTGGCGGGCTCGGGAAATAATTTGTGTGGCCAGCAGCGAGTGACCGCCAAGGGCGAAGAAATCATCGCGAAGACCGACTTGCGACAGGCCCAGCACATCGCGCCAGATAACGGCGATCTGTTGCTCCAGGTCTGTCACAGGCTCAACGTGCTCGCGGACTTGCCACTGCGGTTCCGGCAAGGCGCGGCGGTCGAGCTTGCCGCTTGGGCTAAGGGGCATCTCGTCCAGGCGCATAAGCTGTGCAGGGACCATGTATTGCGGCAGCTCGGCGGCCAGGGCGATTTTCAGACGTGCCGTTTGAGCCTCTTCGTTATCGCCGAAATCCGTCGCCGTGAAGTAGCCGATCAACTGATCGCCCGCCGCGGTTTCGCGCACCAGCACCACGGCTTGCGCGACGCCCTCCTGAGCCAGCAGACAGGCTTCGATTTCTTCCGGCTCGACGCGGAATCCGCGCAACTTGACCTGCTGATCGAGGCGACCGAGGTATTCGATCACGCCATCAGCGGTCCAGCGCGCACGGTCGCCGGTTCGGTACAAGCGTGCACCCGGCTCGCCCGGATCGACCACAAAACGCTCGGCGGTCAGCGCCGGACGGCCCAGATAACCTCGGGCCAGACCGATGCCGCCGATGCAAAGCTCACCCGGTACCCCGGCCGGTACAGGGTTGAGATCGCTGTCGAGGATTCGACAGATCACATTTCCCAGTGGCTGGCCAATCGGCGAGCGCTCGCCATCGCCTGTGGTGCAATGCCAGTGGGTAACGTTGATCGCCGTCTCGGTCGGTCCGTAACGATTGTGCAATTGCACGCTCGGCAGTTGCGCCAGCACGCGGTTGCGCAGCTCCGCGGGCAAGGCTTCACCACCGGAAAACACCCTGCGCAGACTGGTACATTCAGCTGTCAGCGGTTCGTCGATGAATCGTGCAAGCAGTGGCGGTACGAAGTGCAGCGTGGTGACGCTGAACTGCTGGACCAACTGTGCGATGCGATGGGGATCGCGGTGCTCGCCGGGTCCGGCGATTGCCAACCGCGCACCCGTAATCAGCGGCCAGAAGCATTCCCACACCGACACGTCGAAACTGATCGGCGCCTTTTGCAACAGCACATCGGTGTCGTCCAGGCGATAGGTGTTCTGCATCCATTGCAGACGCTCGGCAAGGGCCGCGTGCGTATTACCGACGCCTTTGGGTTGTCCGGTCGAACCTGAGGTGTAAATCACATAAGCGAGATTGTCGCCGTGCAGGTGCAATCCCGGCGCATGGCTCGGCCAGCTATCCAGATGCAAGGCGTCCATGGCGATCACGCTGACACCTTCGCTGACCGGCAAGCGGTCGAGCAATGGCGTCTGGGTCAGCAACAATTCCACACCGCTGTCGCTGAGCATGTACGCCAAGCGCTCGGCCGGGTAATCCGGGTCCAACGGTACGTAGGCACCACCGGCTTTGATGATCGCTAACAAGCCAATCAGTAATTGTGGCGAACGCTCACACGCGATCGCCACGCAGACGTCGGGACCGACGCCTTTGTCGCGCAGGTACTGGGCCAGTCGATTGGCCCGAATGTGCAATTGGGCGAAGTCTATCTGGCCGCCGTCCCACAGCAGCGCCGTGCGTTCAGGCGTCCGACGTGCTTGCTCGTTGAGCAATTCTGGCAGCCACTGGCCGGCCGGCGCGCACGCTGCATTGGCCCAGTCAGCTTGCTGGCCAATCTCAGACGCTGTCAGCAGTCGCAGATCGCCGAGGGCCGTTTGCGGATGCTCGCAGACGTCACGTAACAAATTCTGAAAATGCTCGGCCAAACGCTCGATGGTCGCCGCATCGAACAATTCGCTGGCGTAATCGAATGACAGGGTCAGGCGACCGTTGCGATCTTCTTCGCTGTGCAACTGCAAATCGAACTTGGCCTCGCGGCTGTGCCACGGCAACTCTTCGGCCAGCAGGCCTGGCAAACGCTTCAATGCGCTGAGGTCACGCTGCTGATGATTGAACATGACCTGGAACAGGCCTTGTTCGCGAACCTGCGGGAACGCTTCGAGCAGTTGTTCGAACGGCAGGTCCTGATGGGCTTGCGCCCCCATCGCCGCCTGCCGGGTTTGCGCCAGCAATGCAACGAACGGCAGCCGCGAATCGACCTCGGCGCGCAGCACCTGGGTGTTGACGAAGAAGCCGATCAGACCTTGGGTTTCCAGGCGGGGACGGTTGGCGTTGGGCACGCCGATGCGGATATCACGTTGACCGCTGTAGCGGTGCAACAAGGTCTGGAACACGGCGAGCAGCAGCATGAAGGAGGTCGATTCATGAGCGTGTGCAGTCTGGCGAATCGCCGCGCTCAGCGCAGCGTCTAAACGTACGGCGTGACGGGCAGCGCTGTGCTGTTGTTGTGCTGAACGGGGATGGTCCGTCGCCAGGCTCAGGGCAGGTTGCTCGTCGCCCAGCTGTACTTTCCAATACGTCAGTTGTCGCTCGCCTTCACCCTGCGCCAGCCATTGGCGTTGCCAGCTGCCGTAATCGGCGTACTGCGTGGACAATGGTGCAAGTGTCGCGGCCTGACCCTGACAAGCGGCGGCATACAAACGGGAGAACTCGTCAATCAACACGTTGAGGGACCAGCCGTCAGCGATGATGTGGTGCATCGTCACCAACAACTGGTGATCCTCGTCGTCGAGGCGTACCAGGGTCACCCACAGCAACGGTCCTTTCTCCAGATCGAACTGCGTGCGCGCCTCATCCTCGCGGATGCGTTGCGCACGGGCTTCACGCTCGGCCATTGGCAGATCGCTGATGTCGATCATTTGCAGGTTGAACTCACCGGCCGCAATCACTTGCTGCAACGCTACGCCGTCACGCTCGAAGAACCGCGTGCGCAGGGCTTCGTGGCGCTCGATCAATTGCTGGAAACTGGCCTGCAACGCGTCTTCGTCCAGTTCGCCACGCAGGCGCAAGGCACCGGGAATGTTGTAGGCGCTGCTGTGCGGATCGAGTTGCCAGGTGATCCACAGACGATTTTGGGCCAGGGATTGCGGCATGGCTTCTACGCGTGACAACGGGGTGATCGCGCCTTGGGCCAGTCCGCCATTCTGTTGCAGCCGGGCCACCACCTCAACGAATGCGTCAAGAGTCGGCGCTTCGAACAGCAGTCGCAGGTTCAGCTCCAGACCAAGGGCTTCGCGCAACCGCGCCATCACCTGAGTTGCCGCAATCGAGTTTCCGCCGAGCAGGAAGAAATGAGCGTCGGCACCGACCCGCTCGACCTGCAACTGCTCGCTCCAGATCTGAGCGATCAAGCTTTGCAGCTCAGACCCGGATTCGATGTTGTCGGTGCTTTCTGTCGCCGCCGACGCAAACAGCGCATAGCTGTCGAGGCTGCCGTCAGCCAGGCGATTGCGGCACGCCGAGCGTTGCAGTTTGCCGCTGGACGTCTTGGGCAATGCGCCCGGATTGAGCAGCACCACCACACTTGGCGCTTCCTGACAGGCCTCGGCAACGGCTTGGCGAATGGCTTTGATCACGGCGTCTGGCGGCAGAATCTTCTGCACGCTACGGCTGATTTCGGCGGCGATACCGATGCCTTCCTGACCTTCTGTGTTGACCGAGAACGCAGCAACTCGCCCTTTGCGCACCACTTCCACTTCACGCTCGATAGCTTGCTCGATGTCTTGCGGATAAAGGTTGTGGCCGCGGACGATCAGCATGTCTTTCAGGCGACCGGTGATGAACAGTTCACCGCTGCGCATGAAGCCCATATCACCGGTGCGCAACCAGGTCCGTCCCGCGTATTCGACGAAGGTTTTTGCCGACGCCTCGCGATTGCGCCAGTAGCCGTGCGCAATGCTCGGCCCGCTGGCCCAGACCTCTCCTACGGCGTTATCCGCCAATTCGCTGAGCGACGCCGGGTCGACGATCATTACAGCGTGTTCCGGCTGACTGATACCGCAGCTCATGATCGCACTGCCCTCGCCGGGTTCCGCGCGGTTTTGCGTGAGAGCCTGATCGTCCACACGCAAGTGGCCGATGCCTTGACCGCGCGGCGTCCCGGCGACAAACAACGTGGCTTCCGCCAGACCGTAGGAAGCCATAAAGTTGTCCGCGCAAAAGCCGCAGGTGGCGAACTGCTCGGCGAAGCTTTCGACGGTGTCGAGCCGGATCGGTTCGGACCCGGAATACGCCACGCGCCAGCCGCTCAGGTCGAGGCGTTCCAAGGCTGCTTCACTGACCCGCTCGCTGCACAGGCGATAGGCAAAGTCTGGCCCGCCGCTGATGGTGCCGCCGTACTCACTGATCGCTTCGAGCCAGCGCAAGGGTCGACCAAGGAAGTACGCGGGCGACATCAGCACGCACGGCACACCGCTGAAAATCGGTTGCAGCAGACCACCGATCAGCCCCATGTCGTGGTACAGCGGCAACCAGCTGACGATCACGTCATCAGGGTTCAGGTCGATGCCAAAACCGCGACGAATCAGCAATTCATTGGCCACCAGATTGCCGTGGCTGACTTGCACGCCTTTAGGCAGCGCGGTGGAACCGGAGGTGTATTGCAGGAAAGCGATGTGACTGTCTCGCAGGTCCGGCGCGACCCAGCGCTCGGCCAGATCGGCATCGAAGGCATCGACGCACATCAGCGGCGGCGCGCCCTCGATTTGCAGCAACGCATCGCGCAGGCCGGCGCTGGTCAGCAGCAGACGCGGCTCGGCATCGCCAATGATCGACAGCAAACGCTTCTGATGATGACGACGGGTCGACTCCGGTGGATAGGCCGGAACGGCGATCACACCCGCGTACAGGCAACCGAAGAATGCAGCCACGTAATCGGGACCGCTGGGAAACAGCAATACCGCACGGTCGCCGAAATCAGCCTCGGCCTGCAAGGCGCCGGCAATGGTCCGCGCGCGCTGATCCAGCTCGCGATAACTGAGCACCACAGCCTGGTCCGGGGTTTCGGCGAGAAAACGCAAGGCGACCCGATCCGGCGTCAGGGCCGCGCGGCGCTGGAGGGCTTGGACCATTGTGCTGGGGATTTCGAACGCGTCGGTCATGAGGTTTCCTGCCTGATTTCGGCTTGCAATTGGAATCGGTTTTCTAGCGTCGCGCCCCATCGGAGGCACGCAGGACGCGGTCTTCGACGACCGCGCAAGGCATAGGGAATGCGGTAGTCACCGGGACGGTTGCCCGGGTCCATTCACCAAAGAGAACGGATGAAGTGCTGAAATAATTAGTCGTCAGGCACGAACGCCATACGGGTCGGCCTGTGGCAGCGTGTCGCAGTTCTCACTCTGCACTTTTGTGGCGCATTAGTTCTTTTTCTCATTTGACAATCATTATCATTAAGCCTAATTTGTCGCTCGACGCGTAGGACGGCCCCCCGGTTTATCCCGTCCCACTAACCTTTTGGCAGCAGGGTGATTTCCATGATGGAACCAGTGTCCACAAGCAGGTGCGATACACCGCTACTTCAGGCTTTTGTCGATAATCGACTGATTCTGGTGAAGATCGCAGCGCGAATTACCGGCTGCCGCTCCCGAGCTGAAGATGTTGTGCAGGATGCGTTCTTTCGCTTGCAATCAGCGCCGCAAATCACCAGTTCGATCAAGGCACAGCTCAGTTATCTGTTCCAGATCGTGCGTAACCTGGCGATCGATCACTACCGCAAGCAGGCGTTGGAGCAGAAGTATTCCGGCCCCGAAGAGGAAGGCCTGAACGTGGTGATTCAAGGCGCGTCACCGGAAACGTCGCACATCAACTTCTCGACCCTGGAACACATCGCCGATGCGTTGACGCAGCTGCCGAGCCGTACGCGTTATGCCTTCGAGATGTATCGCTTGCACGGGGTGCCACAAAAAGACATCGCCAAGGAGCTCGGTGTCTCGCCGACCCTGGTGAACTTCATGATTCGTGATGCCCTGTTGCATTGCCGCAAGGTCTCGGGAAGCCGTGGTGAATCCTCTGCCCGCCACTGAATAAAAGATCGCAGCCTTCGGCAGCTCCTACGGTCCACTTCTGTAGAAGCTGCCGAAGGCTGCGATCTTTTACTTCTGCGCCAATTCGCACCGATCAAAAAAATCCTTGCGCCCCAATACCATCAAGGCCGCCCGCTTGTGCGGAAAGTCGAATTCTTTTTCGCAGTGAAAACCTTGATCCTGCATATAGCCGATCATCTTCGCGTTATCGGCGCGAGGTTCAGCGACGACACGTTGCGTGCGCGATTCGTCGAGAAACAGGTAATGCACCAGCGCCGATAACCAGCTCGCCACCTTGTGCGGTCCGCGGTGATTCTCTTCGCCGACCAGCATGTGAACGCCGCGATCGTAATCGGCCGCGTCATAGAACGGCGCAATGCGATCTTCCTTGGTCCAATAGGCTTCGAAATAGGCGAACGGCTGGTCGCCGAAGCAGCCGATCAACATCAGGGTATGGGGGTCGGTTTCGAGTTTGCTCAGGTACTCGCGATGTTGTTCGAGGCTGCCCTCCTCCTGCCAGAAACTCGCGACTCGCGGGTTATTCTGCCAACGATTGAAACGCGCCAGATCCTTTTCGATGTCCAATGTGCGCAAGGACACCCACACGCCCAGTCGTGCGTCGAAGCGTCGATAGACTTCACCATCGGGTTTAAGCGGCCGTAGGGGATGTCGCTTGCCAGCGCTCATGACCATTTGCTGTGGATAGTTGCCGGTCGGTGAATCGCCAGGACAGGGTTGCGGGCTCAAGCGGGTTTCGGTTTCATGCGCCACAAGACTGCTGCCAGTCGGTCGGTGCAGGGCGTTGAGGTCATTCAGGTTGGGCATGGGTCGGGCTCGCGATAATCGTCGACTGTTCAACGATGTGACGTGGGCCGCTGGGGGAAATTTAAGAAAAGTCCGTCAGTTCGCGACTTGTGACGTCCTTTCAGTGTGTGGCACCGGCATCACCGCAATCTCGTAGGGGTCGAAGATCTTCAGCATCTGACCGTTGTCCCGCAAGCCTTGCAGCAACCTGGTGAAGGCCTCGCCGCTGATGGGCGAGGCGGGACGAACAATGGCGTAGTGGTGATAGACCTGGTCGACGCGCTCGGACACCAGCAATTGTTTGGCGACTTGTTGGTTGCGCAAAAAGTAATCGCTCAAGTAAGAGCGCGTCACCAGGGCAATGTCGGCGCGCCCGCGCAACACCATCAACAGGTTGCTGTCGTGGGAATAGGTCAGCGTGGCGTTGTAGGTTTTCGCCAGGTACTGGGACTCGGCATTGAAACTGGCGAACTCGTAGTGATAGCCACTGAACAGCGCAAGACGTTTGCCGGTCAGGTCGGCAAAGTAATCTTGCTGCCGATCGGGCTGGCGTCGCGCGACAAAAATCTCGGCATCTTCCAGGCCCATGTCGACGGAGGTGTGGGGGACGCTGTCCCAACCCCATGCGGGGTTTTCGAAGAAGGCCATGTCGATCCGGCCCTGTTTGAAATCGCCAAAGCGCCGAGGAATGGAGGTGGGCACCAACACGAACTGATAGTCGGCTTGAGAAGCATTGAGGGCGTGGATCAACTGCGGCAGCAATCCGGTGTCGGCCCCCGATTCCGGGCGCACGGTGTATGGCGGAAAGTGAGCGGCACCCACGCGCACCAGTTGCGCGGCCTGGGACGGCACCATCGATAATGCCCCAAGCGCCGCCAGCAAAAGCCGCGAGACCGTCCGGATTGGCAACCCCATCAAAACAAACCACTCCCCGATAGAACGGCATCAATGCATTGGCGCCAAGCGTTTCGCTCAATTAGCCAGCATTTTGCCATCCATTACAAGCTTATTGCTTCGCTTCGAGCACCAGAATCAACGCCTCTTCGGCCAATTGATCGAGGCTCATGCTGCCACCGGCGCGAAACCATGTCGTGGTCCAGGACAATGCCCCGGTCAGAAACCGTCGGGTGATGAACACATCCCCTCGAATAAAACCGGCACTTTTGGCCTCGTCCAGCACTTGCAACCAGATGTCCTCATAAATATCCCGCAGCGCCAGCACCTTGGCCTGACCCTCCCCGGACAGCGACCGCCATTCGTAGACCAGCACCGCCATGGCCTCGCCGCTGCCACCCATGATCGACTGCAATTCGCAGCGGATCAGCGCCAACACACGTTCACGCACATTGCCTGTCTCGGCGAGGGACGCGCGCATCAAGGCGGTGTTGTAGCGAATGGTCTCCTCCATTACCGCCCGCAGGATGTCGTCCTTGCTTTTGAAGTGATGAAAGATGCTTCCGGACTGAATGCCCACGGCGCCGGCCAGATCACGTACCGTCGTACGCTCATAGCCTTTATTGCGGAACAGGTGAGCCGCCACTTGCAGCAGCTTGCCACGGGCGCTGTCCGGATCGGTCAACTGGCCGTTGCCGACCAATTCGCGCATGACGCTCAGGGCTTTTTGCTCGTCCACCCATTCTCTCCTACAGTCGATCAATCCAATGCGCCAGCCCCCCGGAAACAATGGGGTTGCGCGGGCAATTTAAGCTGACGGCTTTAACCAAGCAAGCGCTTGGGCAGAAGAAAGGTTCGGGCATTTACAAACCAAGCGCTTGCTTGGTAATGTCAATGCACTTCGGCTGGAGGTGACTATGCAACGGATTTCGCCTGAAACGATTCGTATCGGTTGTGCCAGTGCCTTCTGGGGCGACACCTCGACAGCGGCCGCGCAACTGGTGGAGCACGGGCATCTGGACTATCTGGTCTTTGATTACCTGGCAGAAATCACTCTGTCCATCATGGCCGGTGCACGAATGAAAGATCCCCAAGCGGGTTATGCGGGTGACTTCATTGAAGTCCTCAGCCCCCTGCTTTCACACCTGGCCGAACAAAAAATTCGCGTCATCAGCAATGCCGGTGGAATCAACCCGAAAGCGTGCGCCGCCGCGCTGCAAGCTGCCTGCGACAAGGCCGGCGTGACGCTGAAAATCGCTGTGCTGCTGGGGGATGACCTGCAACCGCAGTTCAAACAACTCAGTAGCCTCGGCATTCATGAAATGTTCAACGGCGCGCCATTGCCATCGATATGCGTATCGACCAATGCCTATCTGGGTGCGCCAGGCATTGTCGAGGCTTTGCGTCTGGGGGCGGACATCATCATCACGGGGCGAGTGGTCGACAGCGCGGTGGTCAGCGCCGCCCTGGTGCATGAATTCGGCTGGTCGTGGCATGACTACGACAAACTGGCCCAGGCGGCACTGGCCGGGCACATCATCGAATGTGGCGCCCAGTGCACTGGCGGCAATTTCACCGATTGGCGCGAGGTACCCGATTACGAGCACATCGGTTTCCCGATCGTCGAAGTCAGCGCCGACAGTCAGTTTGTTGTCAGCAAACCGCAAGGCTCCGGCGGCTTGATCACGCCGCTGACCGTCGGCGAACAAATGCTCTATGAGATCGGTGACCCACGGGCCTATCTGCTGCCCGATGTGGTCTGCGATTTCACTCAAGTAAAACTGCAGCAACAAGGCAAGAACGCGGTCCGGGTCCACGGCGCGAAAGGCTTGCCGCCGACCGCTCAGTACAAGGTCAGCGCGACGTACCCGGACGGCTTTCGCTGCACCGCCAGCTGCCTGATCGCCGGCATCGATGCATTCGCCAAGGCACGGCGCGTCAGCGACGCGATCATTAACAAGACATCGGAAATGTTCAGCCAGCGGGGTTGGGCACCCTTCAGCGAAGTGAACATCGAACTGCTCGGCAGCGAGGCTACTTATGGCCCCCACGGCCAGCGCCAGGACACTCGCGAAGTGGTGATCAAACTCGCCGTGCGCCATCCGAACAAACAGGCATTGATCATGTTCTCCCGGGAAATCGCTCAGGCCGCCACCGGCATGGCGCCGGGGCTGACCGGGATTGTCGGTGGCCGGCCGACGGTGTATCCCCTGATCCGGCTGTTCTCGTTCCTGATCGACAAAACCGCCTGCACGCTGGACATTGATTTCATGGGCCGTCGTCACCCGTGTGCCCTGCCCGCCCTGGATGCGCTCGACACCCGCGACTTACCCATCCCGGTCGAACCACCCAAACCCGATGGTCGTGCCGACGCCAGCGTGGCCTTGATCAAACTCGCGGTCGCGCGCTCCGGCGACAAGGGCAACCACAGCAATATCGGCGTCATGGCCCGCGAGCCCGAATACCTGCCGTGGATCGCCGAAGCCTTGACCCCGGAAGTGATCGTCGACTGGATGAGCCATGTCCTCGACCCGGTGTTCGGGCGCGTTGAACGCTGGTATTTGCCCGCCAGCCACAGCCTGAATTTTCTGCTGGAGAACGCCCTCGGTGGCGGCGGCATCGCCAGCCTGCGGATCGACCCGCAAGGCAAGGCCTTCGCCCAGCAATTGCTGGAAATCCAGATTCCGGTGCCGCAGCGCATCGCCGACCAGGTCAAGTAGAGGACTGCCGCCATGGCCTACGATTCGATTTTCAAAGCCGATCTGTTTGCTGGCCAAAACATCATTGTCACCGGTGGCGGCAGTGGCATCGGCCGCTGCACGGCCCACGAACTGGCCGCCCTCGGCGCCCACGTGCTGCTGGTCGGACGCAAATCCGAAAAGCTCAAAACCGTTGCGGCGGAAATTTCCGATGACGGTGGCAAAGCCGATTGGGCGGCTTGCGATATACGCGACGAAGAAGCTGTCACGCACCTGGTCAGCGAGCTGATCCGCCGGCACGGCCCCATTCATGGCTTGGTCAATAACGCTGGCGGACAGTACCCCTGCGCCCTTTCGTCGATCAATCAAAAAGGCTTCGAAACCGTGATGCGCACCAACCTGGTCGGCGGTTTCCTGATGGCCCGGGAAGTGTTCAATCAGTCCATGAGCAAGCACGGCGGCGCCATCGTCAACATGCTGGCCGACATGTGGGGCGGCATGCCCGGAATGGGGCACTCCGGTGCTGCGCGTTCGGGCATGGATAACCTGACCAAGACCGCCGCGTTCGAATGGGGTTACGCCGGCGTGCGAGTCAATGCCGTGGCGCCAGGCTGGATTGCTTCCAGCGGCATGGACACCTACGAAGGTGCCTTCAAGGCCGTGATCCCGACCTTGCGAGAACACGTGCCGCTCAAACGCATCGGGACAGAATCGGAAGTCAGCGCGGCGATTGTTTTCCTGCTCAGCCCAGCGGCTGCATTTGTCAGCGGCAGCACATTACGCATCGACGGAGCCGCCAGCCTCGGCGGGCGCGCGTGGCCGATCCACAAGGCGACCAACAGTGAGTCTTACAACGGTTTCCACCGTGCCTACCTTCCCGATGTCCTCAGGGACAAGGAATAACCCATGCCGGTGATTCAGTCGCAACTCGATCCCCATAGCGAACAGTTCGCGCAGAACCGTGCGGCGATGTTGAACGCTGTAGAGCAGGTCCGCACCCTTGAACAGAACCTGCTGACCAAGGCTGCCGAAGCCAAGCCGAAGTTCGAGAAACGCGGCCAGGTATTGCCCCGCGAGCGCCTCAATCTTTTACTCGATCCCGGCGCGCCGTTCCTCGAACTGGCCAGTCTGGCCGGCTACAAACTGCACGATGACAAGGACGGCAGCTCTGCCGGTGGCGGCCTGATCGCCGGCATCGGTTACGTTGCGGGCGTGCGGGTGCTGGTGGTGGCGAACAACAGTGCGATCAAGGGCGGAACCATTTCCCCCAGCGGTCTGAAAAAATCCCTGCGCCTGCAACAGATCGCCATGGAAAACAAACTGCCAGTGATCACCCTCGCCGAAAGCGGCGGCGCCAACCTCAATTACGCAGCGGAGATTTTCGTCGAAGGCGCGCGCAGCTTTGCCAACCAGGCGCGGATGTCGGCGATGGGCCTGCCACAGATCACCGTGGTGCACGGCTCCGCCACTGCAGGCGGCGCGTATCAACCTGGATTGTCGGACTACGTGGTGGTGGTACGCGGCAAGGCCAAATTGTTTTTGGCAGGCCCGCCGCTGCTCAAGGCGGCCACCGGTGAAGTCGCGACCGATGAGGAACTGGGCGGCGCCGAGATGCACGCCCAAACCGCCGGCACCGCCGAGTACCTGGCGGAAAACGACGCCGACGGTGTGCATCAGGTGCGCGAGATCGTCAGCCTGCTGTCGTGGAACGATCAACTGCCCTGGCGACCTGAAGCACAATGGGCAGAGCCGCTCTACCCTATCGACGAACTGCTGGGGCTGATCCCGGACGACCCGAAAAAACCTTACGACGTGCGCGAAATCATCGCCCGTATCGCCGATGGTTCGAACTTCCTCGACTTCAAGGTCGAGTTCGATCAGCAGACCGTCTGCGGTCATCTGAAAATCCAGGGTCGAACCTGTGGTTTCATCGGTAACAACGGCCCGATCACGCCCAAAGGTGCGAGCAAGGCAGCGCAGTTCATTCAGCTGTGTGACCAGAGCCAGACACCGCTGCTGTTTTTTCACAACACCACCGGGTTCATGGTCGGCACCGAATCGGAACAACAAGGCGTGATCAAGCATGGCGCCAAGATGATTCAAGCGGTGGCCAACGCCCGAGTACCGAAACTGACCATCGTCGTCGGTGGTTCCTATGGTGCCGGCAACTATGCTATGTGCGGGCGTGGCCTTGACCCGCGCTTCATCTTCGCCTGGCCCAACAGCCGCACCGCGGTGATGGGCGGTGCCCAGGCAGGCAAGGTGCTGCGCATCGTCACCGAGGCCAAACAGGCCAATGATGGATTGGTGCCCGACCCGAAAATGCTCGACATGCTGGAACAGGTCACCGCGCAGAAACTCGACAGCCAGTCCACGGCGCTCTACTGCAGCGCCAATCTGTGGGACGACGGCCTTATCGACCCGCGAGATACCCGGACGTTGCTCGGTTATTTACTCGATATCTGCCACGAAGCTGAAGTGCGGTCGCTTCAAACCAACAGTTTTGGCGTTTCGCGTTTTTGAATTGATCGTCAGGAGAACAATAAAAATGATCTTCACCCAGGAACACGAAGCGCTGCGCCGCACGGTGCGCCAATTCGTCGAGCACGAGATCAATCCGCACGTCGATGAATGGGAAAAAGCCGGGCGCTTCCCCATCCACGAAATATTCCGCAAGGCCGGCGACCTCGGCTTGCTGGGCATTTCCAAACCGGAAAAATTCGGTGGCATGGGGCTCGACTACAGCTACTCGATTGTCGCTGCCGAGGAGTTCGGCACCATCCATTGCGGCGGCATCCCGATGTCCATCGGCGTGCAGACCGACATGTGCACCCCTGCGCTGGCCCGTTTCGGTTCCGATGAGTTGCGCGACGAGTTCCTGCGCCCGGCCATCAGCGGCGAGCAGGTCGGTTGCATTGGCGTTTCCGAAGTCGGTGCCGGTTCAGACGTGGCCGGGCTGAAAACCTGCGCACGCAAGGACGGCGACGACTACGTGATCAACGGCAGCAAGATGTGGATCACCAACTCGCCGAGCGCCGACTTCATCTGCTTGCTGGCCAACACCTCGGACGACAAACCGCACATCAACAAGTCACTGATCATGGTGCCGATGAACGCGCCGGGCATCACCCTCAGCTCGCATCTGGACAAACTCGGCATGCGCAGCTCGGAAACCGCCCAGGTGTTTTTCGACAACGTGCGCGTGCCACAGCGCAACCGCGTCGGCCATGAAGGTGCGGGGTTCATGATGCAGATGTTGCAGTTTCAGGAAGAACGCCTGTTCGGCGCCGCCAATATGATCAAGGGCCTGGAGTACTGCGTCGACAGCACCATCGAGTATTGCAAGGAACGTAAAACCTTCGGCAATGCGCTGATCGACAACCAGGTTATCCATTTTCGCCTGGCCGAGCTGCAGACCGAAATCGAATGCCTGCGCGCGCTGGTCTACCAGGCCACCGAGCAATACGTCAAAGGCCAGGACGTTACGCGGCTGGCGTCCATGGCCAAGCTCAAGGCCGGGCGGCTGGGGCGCGAAGTCAGCGACAGTTGCCTGCAATACTGGGGCGGCATGGGTTTCATGTGGGACAACCCGGTGGCCCGCGCCTATCGTGATGTACGGCTGGTATCGATTGGCGGTGGTGCCGACGAAATCATGCTGGGGATCATCTGCAAACTCATGGGTATCCTGCCGGGGAAAAAGCAATGAACAACCTGCCGGTTTGCCAAACCCTGCTGCTGGAGCTGCACAACGGCGTGTTGCACATCACCCTCAACCGGCCGGAAAGTCGCAACGCCATGAGCCTGCAAATGGTCACCGAATTACGTTCGGTGCTGGCCTCGGTACGCGATAAGCCAGGGGTTCGCGCACTGGTGATTGGTGGCGTCGGTGGGCACTTCTGTGCCGGCGGCGACCTCAAGGACCTGGCCAACGCCCGCGCTCAGGGTCCCAATGCCCACCGCGATTTGAACCGGGTGTTCGGTGCGCTGCTGCAAGAGATGCAACACACGCCGCAAGTGGTGATCACGGTGCTGCAAGGCGCTGTATTGGGCGGTGGTTTAGGACTGGCGTGTGTCAGCGATATCGCCATGGCCGATCATTCAGCGCAATTCGGCCTGCCGGAAACCAGCCTCGGCCTGTTGCCCGCGCAGATCGTGCCGTTCGTGGTGCAACGCATCGGCCTGACCCAGGCCCGGCGACTGGCCCTGACAGCGGCCCGTTTCGATGGTATCCAGGCGCGGCGGATGGGGCTGGTGCATTTTGTGGAACACGATCCACAGACGCTGGCCGAGCGCCTCGACGAGGTCTTGGCCCATGTGTTGTGTTGTGCTCCGGGGGCCAACGCGGCAACCAAGAAGCTCTTGTTGGCGAGTGCAGGACAACCGTCGGACGCCCTGCTCGATCAAGCGGCCCAATGGTTCAGCGAAGCGGTGACCGGGCCTGAAGGGGTCGAAGGAACGATGGCCTTCTTGCAAAAACGTAAACCGGGGTGGGCTTCTTGAAAGCATCGCTGGCAAGCCAGCTCCTACAGGTTCTGTGTGCGACATAAATCCACTGTAGGAGCTGGCTTGCCAGCGATGAGGCCCGACCAGACACCGCAACTTTCAGAGAGCCACCCCATGTCCGGACTCAAAAAAATCCTCATCGCCAACCGCGGTGAAATCGCCTGCCGCATCCAGCGCACCGCGCAGGCGCTGGGCTATCGCACGGTCGCTGTATTTAGCGATGCCGACACCGATGCGCTGCATGTGCAGATGGCGGACGAAGCGGTCAACATCGGCCCGGCCCCGGTGCAACATTCTTATCTGAACATTCCGGCAATCATCGACGCGGCTCGTCGCACAGGAGCGGACGCGATCCATCCTGGCTACGGCTTTCTCTCGGAAAACGCCGCGTTCGCCCGCGCCTGCCAGGCAGCGGGTCTCACCTTCATCGGCCCCAGCCCCGAAGCCATCGAATTGATGGGCAGCAAGCGCCTGTCGAAAATCGCCATGATTGAAGCCGGAGTGCCGTGCATCACCGGCTATCAAGGTGCACAACAGGATGACGCAAGCCTGAGCCGTGAAGCCGAGCGAATCGGCTATCCGCTGATGATCAAGGCCAGTGCCGGCGGCGGCGGTCGTGGCATGCGTCTGGTGCACGACGCAGCAAGCCTGCTTGAGCAGATTCGCACCGCGCGCTCTGAAGCCTTGAATGGCTTTGGCAACGATGAACTGATACTCGAACAAGCCTTGATCGAGCCTCGTCACGTCGAGATTCAACTGTTCGGCGATCAGCACGGCAACCTGATTTACCTTGGTGAACGCGATTGTTCGATCCAGCGTCGCCACCAGAAAATCATCGAAGAAGCACCCTGCCCGGTCATGACCACCGAATTGCGTCAGGCCATGGGTGAAGCGGCCCTCAAAGCCGGGCGAGCAGTAAATTATGTCGGCGCCGGCACGGTGGAATTTCTGCTGGACGCGCACGGCCGGTTTTACTTCCTGGAGATGAACACCCGGTTGCAAGTGGAGCATCCGGTCACCGAACTGATTACTGGATTAGACCTGGTTGCCTGGCAGCTGAAAGTGGCCGAAGGGCAAGCGCTGCCACTGCGTCAGGAGCAGGTGCAACTCAACGGGCACGCCATGGAAGCGCGCCTGTATGCAGAAGACCCTGCGCAAGGTTTCCTGCCGCAGACCGGACAGGTCACGGCGTGGGAACCGGCATTGCAGGATGGCGTGCGAATCGACCATGGTCTGATCGAAGGCCACACCGTCAGCCCGTTCTATGACCCGATGTTAGGCAAGATCATCGCTCACGGCGCCACGCGCGACGAGGCGCGGCGCAAGTTGTTGCGGGCGGTGCAAGACAGCGTGCTGCTGGGCTTGCACGGCAATCAGCGTTTGCTCACCAGTCTGCTGGAGCATCCGCAATTTGCCAGCGGCGAATTCAGCACCGGGTTCATCCCCCAACATTTTGCCGAGCATGCCTGTCTACATGCCCACGTGCCGAGCGCCGAACAATTGGCCGTTGCCGCGGCGCTGTTTTATCAGGCGTCGACGATGACGCACCCCGCTCCGCTGGCCGGTTGGCGCAACAACGCCAGCGTGCCGCTGCACTATCGTATGGGGCTGGAGGATCAAGACTGGTCGGTGCAATTGAACGCCGTACCGGGTGAGCCATTGCGGATTCAAGCCGCCAGTCAGCAGATTAATCTGAAGATCATCCAGTGCGACGGGCGCTGGGCCACCCTGGAAATCGACGGCATTCGCCAGCGTCATGCTTATCGTCTGGTGACCGGGCAACTTTGGCTGTTCACCCGGCCGGGCAGTTTGCGGTTGGAGGATCGCACCCAAGCGCCGGTCAGCACTCAGGCCAGTATCAGCACCGGCACCCTCAAGGCCCCCATGGATGGAGCGATTGTCGATGTACTGGTCAGAGAAGGCAGTTCTGTGACCAAAGGGCAACTGCTGGTGGTACTGGAAGCCATGAAAATGGAGCACCCGCTCAGGTCCGGCATCGACGGCGTGCTCAAGCGCTTGCAGGTACAGGTCGGCGATCAAGTCAAAAACCGCCAGATTCTGCTGGAGGTCGAATAAGCCGCTAGGCGGAACCGCCGGGTTTGGCTACGCTCAAGCGCTATCAAGACGCGGATATCAGGAACCCTGCAATGCCTCACTGGCTGGTCATCGATCTGGAAGCCACCACCGATGAGGGTGGCTGGCCGATAACGGAAATGGAAATCATCGAAATCGGCGCGACCCTGGTGGATAGCAAGGGGCGGGAGCTGGATCACTTCCAGCGTTTCGTCCGGCCGTTGCGGAGGCCCTTGCTGACGCCTTTTTGTCGGGATTTAACGCACATCACCCAAACCAACATCGATACCGCGCACCCGCTGGGCGAGGTCTGGCCAGCCTTTGAGCGCTGGCTTGGCCAACACCATACGCGCCTTGAAGGCTGGGTCAGCTGGGGCGATTACGACCGCAAACAATTACTGCAGGAGTGGCAACGACTGCAACTCGACAGCGTATTGGCCAACGTACCCCACATGAACCTCAAGCAGCGGTTTGCCAAGGCAAGGCGACTCGAACGTCCACTCGGGCTCAATGGCGCCCTGCAACTGGCAGGCCTGCAGTTCACCGGCCAGCAACACCGTGCGCTGGAAGATGCGCGCAATACTGCACGGCTTTTGCCGTTGGTTCTTCCGCTTTAGACAGGTGACGGCACCCAGGGCCTTGTGCATACTGGCCGGCCCTTTTAAGCCCTTTTCGAGGAATCGCCCATGTTTAAAGTCAACGAGTACTTCGACGGCACCGTCAAGTCGATCGCCTTTGGCACCGCAGAAGGTCCCGCGACCATCGGCGTCATGGCTCCGGGCGAATACGAATTCGGCACCAGCCAGCGTGAAATCATGCATGTGGTGAGCGGTGCACTGACAGTCAAACTGCCAGACAGCAGCGATTGGGAAACTTTCGCCGCCGGTAGCCAGTTCAACGTGCCTGCCAACAGCAAGTTCCAGCTCAAAGTGGCCGTCGACACCGCTTACCTGTGCGAATACCGCGGCTAATACCCTCGGCGTTTTACCGCACAAAAAAATGCCCGTGTCTCTGGACACGGGCATTTTTCATTTCTGCGACGACTATTCGAGAATCTCGACCGGCATGCCGACTTCAAGTCGGCCATTGCCATCGTTGACCAGGTTCTGGCCGAACATTGCACCGTCTGCTGTGGAGCGGTATTTCTGCAATGTCGCAAAGGGTTCTCGATCAATGCTGCGATCGCCGGTTTGCGGGTCAATGGTGGTCAGAATGCAGCGAGAGCACGGCTTGACCAAGCGGAACTCGATCTCGCCAATACGAATGCGCTTCCAGCCATCCTCGGCGAAGGCGTCGCTGCCCTCGATCACCAGATTCGGCCTGAAACGCAACATCTCCATCGGGCGCCCGACCTGCTGTGACAAGTTGTCCAAAGAGGCCTGGCCGATCAACAACAGCGGAAAACCATCGGCGAACGCCACTTGATCATCCTCATTGCCGAAGCCCGCCTGGGTGGTTCGTGCCCGCTCCAGTGGCACCTGCACCAGACGTGTCGGTTTACCGATGAAATCGCTGACCCAGGCCGCCGCCGCATCACCGGCATCGGGAACACGCAAGGTGTCACGCCAGATCGTCACGCCACGCAGCTCTGCGTCACTGCCGGGCAACGCCACATCCATCGACAATTGGCCCGGCGCATTGAGGGTCAATCCGCCTTGCGCGTTCCACAGGGCCGACAGTTGACTCATTTTCGCCACCGCGCGCTGGGTCAGGAAGCGACCACTGGGCTCATCGACCAGCATCCAGCGTCGATCTCCGTCCAGCCCCAATTTGTCGAGGCCGACCTGTTGCAAGATTTCGCCCCTGGCGGATTTCAACGGATAACGATAAAGCGCACTCAGACGCAACATGGCCGGCTCCCTGGATGGCAAAAATTCCACCCTATACGAGCTTGATCGCCGAATCAAAGAGCAAAAACCTGTAGGGGCGAGACGGCCCCCACCGTTGAGTGTGGTCCTGATCAGGCAGGCACTTCGTCAAGCATCAGGCGCTGGCGAACTACGTCGACGAGTTTGTCCGGCTGGAATTTGGACAGGAAGTTATCGCAGCCGACTTTCTTCACCATCGAGTCGTTGAAACTGCCCGACAAGGACGTGTGCAGCACCACATAAAGGCCACGCAGACGCGGATCGTTGCGAATTTCGGTGGTCAGGCGATAGCCATCCATTTCCGGCATCTCTGCATCGGTAAAGACCATCAGCAACTTGTCGGTCATGTGCACGCCGGTATCCGCCCAGGCCTTGAGCATGTTCAACGCCTTGAGACCATCGCTGGCGATGTGCATCTTCACGCCCAACTGTCCCAATGTGTCACGCAACTGTGCCAGCGCCACGTTCGAGTCATCCACCAGCAGCACTTCACGGCCCCGGGCGTGCTCCAGCACAGGATCCGCCAGCTTTTCACGGGATACCTTGGCGTTGTAAGGGACGATCTCGGCCAAGACCTTTTCCACATCGATGATCTCAACCAACTGATCGTCAACCTTGCTGATGGCCGTCAGATAATGCTGGCGACCGGCGCTGCTCGGCGGCGGCAGGATAGCTTCCCAGTTCATGTTGACGATGCGGTCCACGCCACCGACGAGGAATGCCTGCACAGAGCGGTTGTATTCAGTGACAATAATCGTACTGCCCGGCCCCGGCACCAGAGGACGCATGCCAATGGCCTGGGACAAGTCGATGACTGGCAAAGTCTGGCCACGCAGATTGACCACCCCGCACACGAAAGGATGGCGCTGAGGCATCAGGGTCAGCTTCGGCAACTGCAGGACTTCCTGCACTTTGAAGACGTTGATCGCGAACAATTGACGCCCGGCGAGGCGGAACATGAGAATTTCCAGGCGATTCTCACCCACCAGTTGCGTGCGTTGGTCTACCGTGTCGAGAATGCCGGCCATTGATCACTCCAGGTCTTGTTCGGATGAGTTCGCTTAAGGAAGGTTATCGGCCATGATTGCCGTTGCTTGACCCCTCTAAAATGCCACGCCGAAGCATTGATGTCACATTAACATCATGCTTTACTGGCTGCGTAATTGATATCCGCTACTTCCGCGCGCAACGACCATAGTTTGTGCGTTAGGTTCCGCTGCATAAGGGATTCCCCTAGCAACAATCAGGTGCAACCTGATATTCGCAATATCCAATAGCCATTAATGTGACGCCATTCTCATTGCATGAACGGAGTCAGGCTTTTGTGTGCAACCGCAGGTAAGTGGACAACCACCCTCTCGTGTTTCTCAGCCTGCCTCCAGGCCGATTCACCCGACTGCGTCTTCGTCGGCACACACGACATCCCCTCAGTTCAAATGACGTTGTGGAGATAATCATGCCGAACAACCGTAAAGAGTGGGCTCAGCGAATCCCGGAATTTCTTGTCGAGGCTGAAACGCTCCTGGGTAAAACCGAGGAATGCCTGTGTCATCTGCAACTGATCAGCAATGACAAGGATGCCATCGATTGCATGCTCAGCACGCTGCTAAAGCTGGCCAACAGGGCTGATGCACTGGCATTGGCCGCTGTGTCGGAATTCTCGCTGCACATCCATGAACTGCTCAACCACGCTCAGAATCACATGAGCCTGCACGACGAGGCACTGAGTGCGCTTAAAGACTGCCTGACCCTGATCGCCTGGCAACTCGAACTCATTGACCAGACCACAGGCCAGCTCAGCCTCGATGAAAGTGAACAGGCGACACTGATCGCAGCTTTTGCCTTTCAGGTAGGACAAGGCCATTTTCAGCCTCCTCTCAACTCCAAGCCATTCACGATCATTTCCTACTCGGAACGGCAAGCCTGAGACTCCCGACATTGCCGCAAAGCAGACGTTAATGTGCCTTGGCTACTGGCACCTACTTGCTTAGATGGCGCATTTGATTACTTCATATCCATAAACGACAGTCATTGACTGACAGCTGCTCCTTTCGATTATGAAGTACCCCCTTCCTGCCCAGGGTTGTGCCTGATATCAGTAATGGCATCGGCCACGCTTTTTCCATTTTGGAATCATCGTCCAAAGTTCGATTTTCCTGGCTTCATGGACATTAACCCATGCGCGACCAACGGTTTCTTAGGTGCTATTATGCCGCCCATTAGTTGACGCCAATTAATGGTGGTGTGAGTGCATGCTTCACAAGCCGATGAAAGAAGGCTGTGGTCAATCAAAATGCACATGCCGTTGAAGTCGATGCTCCACCGGACAAAACAGAGACTTGTCGACTTGACCGGTCTGCCCGCAAGCGAACATTCATTGGCTTCATCCGTTATGCACGCCAGCCTCAAGTCGATCATCACGTGGCCACCCTCCCGAGAAAATGCACGTAGGTTCACGCTGTTGCTTTGTGCCTGCTCCACACTCGGCAGCTTGTGGGCCTATAGTCTTGCCATTCGCTTGCCACTCGGTCTACTGCTGCTCAACGCTGCCGCGCTGGCCGGCGTCTGGGTGCAATACCACCTCTCGCGTAAATCTATAAAATTCCAGCCCCAGGAACTGGCAGACCGCCTGTTACAGGTTCAGGAAAATGAGCGTCACCGGCTGAGCCGGGAGCTGCATGACGACATTGGCCAGTTGCTGACCGCCGCCAAGCTGCAAAGCGACTGGCTCAAGCGGCGCATGCCCGAAGAACTCCACGGACAATGCTCGGTATTGTTCGACACGCTGGAAGAGACGCTGGCCAAAGTTCGTGATGTCTCCGCTATCCTCAATCCCCGGCAGTTGGCCAGCCTGGGACTGGAGGCCAGTCTGCGTGCGCACCTGCTCAAGACCCTGACCAATACCCAAGTGCACTGGAGCCTGGAATGTCACCAGCGTCTGACCGGAATACCGGAAGAAATGGCCGTGGCGGCATTCCGTATCACCCAGGAAGCGGTCACCAACATCTTGCGACATGCTCAGGCCAGGAATTTGCTGGTTTGCCTGCAACGCCTGCCGCAAGGCCTGATGTTACACATCCGGGATGACGGTCAGGGATTTGCACCTGCCGCAGATCCTGGTCGTGAAGGTCAACGCGGAATGGCCGGGATGTCGGAGCGGATCGATCAATTGGGCGGGACACTGACCGTTTCCAGCACACCGGGCAAAGGCACTCAAATCGAAGCTCTCTTCCCGTGGGCACCTCGTGCGCTGGAACGGGCCAGTTCGAATAAGGTTATGCATTGACTTGTAACTTACTTCTGGTGGATGACCACTCGCTGATCAGGGCTGGCGTGCGCGCCCTGGTAATGGATATTCCCGGCTACGCCGTCATTGGAGAAGCTAATGACGGGGCGCAGTTGCTTGAACTGGTCGAGCAATTGAATCCGGATATTGTCCTGCTGGACATTTCCATGCGGCACACCGGAGGCCTGGAAGCACTGCAACAACTCAAACGCGTGCGACCGCAAAGCAAGGTGCTGATCCTGTCCATGCACACCGATCCGGCACTCATCATGCAGGCATTGGAATCCGGCGCCCACGGCTACCTGCTCAAGGACACCACGGCCACCGAGCTCGAGCATGCACTGGAGGCCTTGCGTAACAACGAGCGCTACCTGAGCCCGGCCATCGCCCATACGGTTATCAATCAGGCTTTGACCCGTCACCAGAATAATCAGCCGGACACTTGCGACTCGCATAATCTGACTGCGCGCCAACTGGAAATCCTGCGGCTGATCGTTCGCGGAAAATCCACCCGGGAAATCGCCAACGGCCTTGGCCTGAGCGTCAAGACCGTCGAAACCCATCGTTCACAGATCATGAAACGCTTGCAGATCTACGACGTGGCAGGCCTGGTGCTGTTTGCAGTGCGTGAACACATCATCAGTCTGGACGATTAGCTCCTTCCCGGGTACTCAGCAGCGGTGAGGCTTCAGGCAGATGCACCCGCAACGCCCCTGGACGCACCGAGAACCGCAGACTGTCACCTTCCAACGGTTCGCCGTCCAGGTTGATGTAAAGCCCTTCCGAAACCTTGATCTCGATCCAGGGCAAGCGGGCGCGTACGAACAGACTGTCGATGCCGAATCCCTCGGTCAGCAGGTTTTTCAACGTGCCGACCACTTCCTGCGGCGCAGGCAGGATACTGATGTCCAGCAATCCGTCATCTACCAGGGCTTCAGGGCACAGCACCCGTCCCCCACCGGCCTGTCTTCCATTACCGATACCCAATGCCAACAGATCGCCTTGCCAGTGAAAGTCCGGTCCCTGCAACTCACCGTAAGCTGCATGTAGCTCGCTGAAGCGTGAAAGGCCGGTAAACAGATAGGCCGCGCCACCGAGGATTTTTTTCAAATCTTCCGAGGTGTTCGCCGTCACCTGGCTGCCAAAGCCTCCCGTGGCCATGTTCAGAAATATCTGCCCACCCACCTCCCCCAGATCAATCGCACTTGGTGAAGCGTCGAGAAGCTCGAGCGCCAGAGCGGGTTCAAGCGGGACACCCGCTGCGCGCGCAAAATCATTGGCGGTGCCCAATGGCATCAGCACCAGACTGGCATCGGTCGATTGCGCGGCCATGGCTTCGGCGATATCACGCAAGGTACCGTCGCCGCCCCCAGCGATAATCTGTCGATACCCCTGCGCCAATGCCTGCGCCACCATCCGCTGGGCATCGCCGGCTTCCCAGGTCAATCGAACAGCCAATTCCCAGCCTTTTTCGCGCTTGCCTTGAACAGCAGCGCGCACTTCTTCGTTGAGCGCCTGCTTGCCATGCAGAATCAATAGCGCCTTGCGTTCGCTCATTTGGTTTCTCCCGGAATTAATGCCCTCTGGGAAATGTGACCTCATCACACCCAATAAAAGTCGCTTGGAGTCGAATTAATTCCAGCGGGCATTTTGATCCGGCACCCCAATGCGGGACTTTTCTTACAAAACGTGGTGAATTGGCTCAATTGACCAGGAAAGAGGATTGGTTCAGTTTGAGTCGGCAGCTTTCAGTTATCAGGATCAAACACATGGACGTGCCATTGCCAAGCCAACAGATCAAGTCATCGGCCATTCAGGCCCTGGCGCTCGCAGAAGAACGCGCTGGCCCCCGAGCAGAGCCCGCAGACAGCGCAAAAGCCACTGGAGAAGATCATATGGAACTTCGTGTCACCGAGCTGGAATCACACCTCAAATACATACGTCGAGACATGGAAGAAGTTCGGGCTGATATCCAGTCCATCAAGCACCGACTTGCCTATTCGGCCGGCGGGACGGCGGTGCTCCTTGGGCTGCTCGGCTGGATCGCGAATAGCCGATTCGAGCAGGTTGTAGCCCTGTTGCTGACTCATTGACGCCTTGTGAACGCAAGCCCGGCTCGGTCGACCCGGCCTCGCATTCAGGGGAGCAGCAATAATCAGCCCAATACTTCACTTAACGGAATGAAGTTCACGCTGTCTCCGCGAACCAGCGTGCGTCCCTCCAACACCTCAACCAAACCATCGGCCCAGGCGGCACTGCGCAGTACGCCGGAACTCTGGTTTGTGTAGATAACGGCTTGGCCGCTTTCAAGGCGTCCGCGCAAGTACTCTCGCCGGTTGCCGGCCTGTGACCAGTCAAACCCTGCAGGAACGCGCACTTTAAGCGGCTCAACCTCTTGCACACCCAATCGGCGCAGGAGGTAAGGTCGGGCCAATAACGCGAAGGTCACCAGCGTTGACGCCGGATTGCCCGGCAGGCCGATCACGGGAACGCCGCGAAAATGTCCGAACGTCAGTGGCTTGCCGGGTTTGATAGCAAGTTTCCAAAGCGTCAGTTCACCTTCTTCGCGCAAGGCGATCCCCAGAAAATCGGCTTCACCTACTGATACACCGCCCGTCGAGAGAATCAGATCGACGTTATTCAACTCACCCAATCGGGCACGCGTAGTTTCCAGATTGTCCGCAAGAATGCCCGCATCGATGACTTCACAACCCAACCGCTGCAACCAGCTGCAGAGCAACACACGATTGCTGTTATAGATCTGCCCCGGTCCCAGTTCCTGCCCCGGTTCAATCAATTCATCACCAGTGGACAGCACCGCAACACGTATCTTGCGAATGACTTCCAGCTCTGCACAGCCCAAAGAGGCCGCCAATCCCTGCTCGATTGGCCCCATGCGTGTGCCTGCCGGCAGTATCAGCTCACCGGCCCTGGTTTCCTGGCCCTGCGGGCGAATGTTCTGCCCCTGGATCATGACTTCGGTAAAACGCACTCGCGCATCATCCAGGACTTCGGCGTTTTCCTGCATTTCGACACAATCGGCACCGGCGGGCACAGGTGCCCCGGTGAAAATTCGCGCGCACGTCCCGGGCGCCAGGGGAACAGGAGCCTGTCCGGCAAAAATCTTCTGGCTGACGACCAGCGGCTCGCCCGTCCAATCCGCCACACGCAAGGCATAACCGTCCATGGCACTGTTAGGCCAGGGTGGCAGGTCCAGCGTTGAAAGCAGATCCCCAGCCAGCACACGCCCCTGCACCTGCGCCAGCGGCAAGCGTTCACGCTCGAAAACCCTTGAGTCTTCAGCCATTTCAAGCAAGCGTGCCAATGCCACTTCGACGGGCATCAGACTGCCGGTCTTGCCAGGCTTACCCACGGGATTCACAAGGGGCAGCCTGTTTCAAATGGGTCACGAAATTGCAAGGGCGATGCCGCGAATCCAGTTGCTCACCAAGAATGCCATCCCACCCTGTGCGCACGGCGCTGGTCGAACCCGGCAAGCAGCAAACCAGCGTGCCGTTAGCCAGACCGGCCAACGCCCGGGACTGAACAGTCGAGGTACCGATGTCAGCCACCGATATCTGACGGAACAGTTCACCGAAACCATCTACCTGCTTGTCCAGCAGGCAACTCACCGCTTCCGGCGTACTGTCACGCCCGGTAAACCCTGTGCCGCCGGTGATCAGCACGACTTGCACGACATCGTCAGCGATCCAGTGAGCCACTTGCGCACGAATTTTGTAGAGGTCATCTTTGAGCAGAACCCGGGCAGCGAGGTTATGGCCGGCAGCGGTCAGGCGGTCGACGAAGACCTGGCCGGATGTATCGGTTTCCAGGGTACGGGTATCGCTGACAGTCAGTACGGCGATGTTCAGCGGTGCGAAAGGCACATCAGCCTTGGCTTTCATAGGCTCGTCCAGTTGTAGGAGAAACAGCCCGGTGTTATATCACAGCGCCCCCTTTTTGCGCCGCCTCCATGGAGATCCGCCATGACCCCAAATACACAGCTGCCGCCCTGTTCCATACTGCTCCTGGCGGGTGGCCGCGGCCAACGGATGGGCGGTCAGGATAAAGGCTTACTGGAATGGCACGGCGAGCCGCTGATTGCTCATCTGTATCAAAAGACCCGCGCGATGACCGATGACCTGATCATCTCCTGCAACCGCAATCTGGAGAAATACGCGCCCTATGCCGACCGGTTGGTCCATGACGATGAAGGTGACTTCCCCGGCCCGCTGGCCGGGATCCGAGCAGGTCTGAACGCCGCTCGCCATCCACATCTTCTGGTATTGCCGTGCGACGTTCCGCGTGTTGATGCGCAGCTGCTCGACAGCATGCTCAATACCGCGCAACTGCATCCAGACAAACCGTTGATGCTGCGGCATGACGAGCACTGGGAACCGCTCTTGTGCGTGATACCCGTGATGCTCAAGGCAGCGTTCGAAACCGCCTGGAATGAGGGTGAACGCAGTCCCGGGCGCCTGATGCGCAAGCTCGGTGCGACCGCACTGCAATGCCCTGACAATGACCCTCGGCTGGCCAACCTTAATACACCAGAATTGCTAAGCACTGACTACACTGTGACAGAGTGACATTACCCAAGGAACTTGCTCGTGCTGTTTACGTCTCAAGCTCGGCAAGCAAAAGAATTCCCATTCGGAGACACACACATGACACAACGGACCCTCGCCACTTTCATGCTCGCACTTGGCCTCGCGACCCTTGCCGGTTGTGCATCGCCGACGGTGATCACTTTGAACGACGGTCGCGAAATCCAGGCCGTCGACGCACCGCACTACGACGAGGAATCGGGTTTCTACGAGTTCGAGCAGCTGGATGGCAAGCAAACCCGCATCAACAAGGATCAGGTTCGTACCGTCAAGGAGCTGTAATCGAGGACGCGTTTCCCAAAACAGAAAAGCCCGCCGGTTGCGGGCTTTTTCGTGTTCGGGGCAAAACTTCGTTGGCTGTACAAATCACCAATTCAGGGTGATTTCACTCTCGAATGCTCTTTCCTGGCCTGTTACCGGATCGATGAACTTCAGACCCTGCGCCAGCAGTTTCAGTGGGTTGGCGTAGTCATCTTGCGCATCCTTGAGTACCACGGGATAAAACGGATCGTTGCAGATGCTGGCTCCCAGAGCCGTCATATGCACCCGTAGCTGGTGTTTCTTGCCGGTCACTGGATACAACCCATACCGCCAGAGATCACCCTGTTTCTCCCTGACCTCCACAGCTGTTTCAGTATTGCTTGCCCCCGGCCCTTCCTTCATGCGAAAGAACGGTTCGCCATCGACAAGCCGGCTTTTATGGACCAATGGGAAAACATGTTGCGGTAATGCCCCAGCGATTGCCTCATAGCGCTTTTCGATCTGGCGCGTCGGAAACAACGACTGATAGGCCGAACGACTTTGCGGGTTGGCAGAAAACAGCACCAGCCCAGCGGTATGCCGATCAATACGATGCAACGGAACCAGATGCGGATTATCCAGCCTACGGATCAAACGTCTGAGAAGCGTCTGCTCCACATATTCACCCGCCGGAGTCACCGGCAAAAAATGTGGTTTGTCGGCAACCACCAGATGCTCGTCCGCATACAAAATCGATTCGGTTACCGGGATCGGTTTTTCGTCCGGGACTTCTCGGAAATAGTGAATGCGCAAACCTTCCTTGTAAGCAAGATCCAGGGCGATCGGCAGGCCTTGACCATCCAGGACGCGACCACGAGCGATTCTGTCCAGCCATTGTTCGCGGCCGATGGCGCTGAAGTGTTCACACAGGCAATCGAGTACGGTCAACCAAGGGCCCGGCGGCAGATAAAGCGTGCTGGCCTGGTTGTGTGCCGCGGAAAAAGAAGAAGTGGACATACAAACGCTCTAACCTCAATACAGGGCGGCATTATCCAACAGCTGTGAGAATGAGCCCAGAAGAGAATCCTCAGGCCGAAATCTGCTTCAGTGCTGCCGCTTCCGTGTACTCCTTGAGCCAGCGCAACACATCGACCGCCTCCCAGCGAACCGGATCGTAGAGTGCATACAACAAACCCTCATAGCCGACGACGTCCAGTTGCCGGTGATAGCCCGCGCGCTGGAACAACGCTTCGATTTCTGCGAAACAGGTATTGAAATGGGTTTTGTTGAAGGGCGTCTTGCGCTCGGTCACCAGCCCGTCCAGCTGTAACTCAAGGACCGCTTCGCGCACGACCTCGGCGGACATGCGGTTCACGCTGTTCTTCAATTGTTCGACATTGACCACGATTCATCCCTCTCACACCTGGACCTGAATACCCCAACCTGAACATCAGGAGCGGCACAGCAGGCATAGCGAATAACTGTATGAGCATACAGTATCCGAACAACACCCGATAAGCCAAGGGGAACCATCGTAAAGTTCGACAGGCGGAACACCACGAACGAAAAAAACCGCTTAACGCAGGAAGCAAACCACTTCATCGGCGCTGAATGGCCAGCCTAGTTCGGCGCCGGTATCCACCCGTCGAAGTACCGGGATTCGCAAGCTGTACGCTGCGAACCACGTTTCGTCCTCAGCGATATCCACCAGCTCCACCAGCAGTCCGCGTTCGACGAACTCCATCAGCATGGCTTCAGCCACTTCACAGAGATGACACCCTAGGGTGCCGAACAACTGACATTCAGGAGGCATGAGTGCTCAACCGGAAAATTGAGTGACCATTCTAGGCCCGACCCGAAAAACCGTCGAGCCAAAGAACCCGGAACACAAGCGCCAGAAGGCAACTCAATCCTGACTCACAGCACCGATCTTGTGGATCGACAGGTCCGCGCCGTAGTACTCCTCTTCCTGGCTCAGGCGCAGTCCATGAAACGCTTTGATAATGCCGTACACAGTGAACCCACCGATCAGTGCAACCAAAACGCCCAGTGCTGTGCCGATCAACTGGCTGATCATGCTGACCCCGCCCAAACCGCCCAAGGCACTTTGGCCGAAGATGCCACAGGCAATCCCGCCCCACGCACCGCACAAACCATGCAACGGCCACACGCCCAACACATCGTCGATGTGCCATTTGCCTTGGGCGGCAGTGAAGCACCAGACGAACAGCGCGCCAGCGATTGCCCCGGTCACCAACGCTCCCACAGGGTGCATCAGGTCAGAACCGGCACAGATCGCCACCAGTCCCGCCAGTGGGCCGTTATGCAGGAAGCCCGGGTCATTGCGGCCAACGATCAGTGCGGCCATCGTGCCGCCGACCATGGCCATCAACGAGTTCACTGCCACCAGGCCACTGACACCCTGCAAGGTTTGCGCGCTCATCACGTTGAAGCCGAACCAGCCGACAATCAGGATCCAGGAGCCCAAGGCCAGAAACGGAATGCTCGATGGCGCGAACGCGACCAGTCGTCCTTCCCGATAGCGGCCATTTCGCGGCCCGAGCAACAAGACCGCCGCCAATGCCAGCCAACCGCCCATGGCATGAACCACTACAGAACCAGCGAAATCATGGAAACTGGCGCCAAAGCGCTCCAGCAACCAGACTTGCAGTCCAAGGTTGCCATTCCAGACCATGCCTTCAAAGAACGGATAAATGAAGGCCACGATCAACACGGTTGCACATAACTGCGGCACAAACCGCGCACGCTCGGCAATGCCGCCGGAAATGATCGCTGGAATCGCTGCTGCAAAGGTCAGCAGAAAGAAGAATTTGACCAGCCCGTAGCCATGATCGGCGTTGAGTTCAGCCGCCGGGTGCAAGAAGGTCACCCCATAGGAAATCCAATAGCCTATAAAGAAGTAGGCGAGGGTCGACACGGCGAAGTCGCTGAGGATTTTCGACAGCGCATTGACCTGGTTCTTTTGTCGGACCGTCCCGACTTCCAGAAAGGCAAAACCGGCGTGCATGGCCAGGACCATGACCGCGCCGATCAAAATAAACAGCGTGTTGGAGCTATGGACCAGACTGTCCACAGCGCTTTGCAGATTTTCCATGGGTTGGCAGACCTTATGGCTGAAAAAAGCACCAAAGCAGTTCGCGTGGGCTGTCCATGCACCAAGTTGCAGCTTCGAAGATCAGCGCGCAGATCCGGTTGAACCGGTTTGGCGCACTGTTTGTGTCAAGGTCACAACATGGCCCTGACGTTTGCGGCGATTTCTGTTTATTGGTGTTACGGTTTGACTGAATTCCTGCCCGGCGATAGCGCAGGACGCAGAGTGACGCACCACGACATAGCAAAAGTTGTACCAGTGATTTGTACTGAACCTTCGCCGAAGGCTCATACTCGAACGCTTCAGAACGCCACTTATATGGAGATCACCCATGGCCAGCCTCAAGGCAAAGACTGCTCAAGAAATCCTGATGAACGACTTCCAGACCCTGGTCAGCGACACCGAACGGTTGCTCGAACACACCGCCACCCTGGCGGGTGATCAGGCCGATGAGTTGCGCGAGCAGATCCACGACAGTCTTTTGCGCGCCCGCGAAACCTTGAAACTGACCGAGGACTCCCTGCGCGAACGCGGCCAGGCTGCAGTAAGCGCGACCGAAGAGTACGTCCAGGCCAATCCTTGGCAATCCGTCGGAATCGCGGCCGGCGTGGGTTTCCTGATTGGTCTGCTGGCCAGTCGCCGCTGATATGGCTATTGATGAAATCGGCTCGTCTGCGACGGGCACAAGCTCCTCATCGCGGCGCCTGGCTGCCGCATTCCTCGGACTGCTGCACAGCCATGTTGAACTGTTCGGCATTGAACTGCAGGAACAAAAAGCTCGTACCGTAAGCCTCTTGCTCTTCGCAGGGCTGGCATTGGTATTTGCATTGCTGTTACTGGTGGGGCTGTCGACGCTCGTGTTGATACTGTTTTGGGACACTTATCGTCTACCCGCCATCATCGGACTCTGTGTGTTCTACACCCTCGCGGCGATCTTTTGCGGGATCCGCCTGAGATCGGCGATTTTTGATGAGTCTTCACCCTTCCATGGGACGCTTGAAGAGTTGGCCAATGATCGGGAGCGCCTGTTGCCATGAACCTGCCTGAATTGCCACGCAACAGCTCGCGTGCGGAAATGCGCAAGGCACTGATCCGCCTGCGCATGGAGATGCATCGCCAGGAAATCCGTCATGAATCGCGGCAACTGCTGCAACCCCTGCATCGTGTGCGCGGGATGACGCAAAATCTGCAGGAAGGTCTTGGCATCAAGCACGCGCCACTTTGGGGTGTGGCCGCTGTCACCCTGTTGGGTTTTCTGACTGGCAAGGGGGCAAAAAACGGCGGTGGCATCAATAGCCTCACCCGATTGATCCGTCTCGGCACCACGCTGGGTCCGCTGATCAAGCTGATCGTTCAGGGCTCTTCGCGAAAAAACTGATCACTCGCCTTCTGGCGATAATAGCGGGACGCCTTTCTTTATAGAGGAAGGCAATCCCTTGCACCTGTTCAATGGCGACAATCCGCTGCTCATCGAAATCGATACCTGCGGACAGTCGTTCCGCTTGCAGGTCCCGCCCCGAGACGGGAAGCCAGGCCATCTGACATGGAGTGCGTACCCTGCTTACACGCGAACGCCTCGGAAAAACGCTGCGCAACCTTGAACTAATTGGCAGATCAACATTAGCAACTCAACGCTCTCCGCCCATTCCATTAAATTGGCGAGCCAAGTGCATAGCGTAGTTATCTGTCATACCACTCACGTAATCCAGAACCTGCATGATTGCACCGTACTCCCTGGAAACACCCGCATGACCATCTAAATTTTTCAAGTCCAACCCAAAAAGCTCAACCACCCTTCTCGTTTTGGAATCAGCTACACCGCCCTTTCTGACATAATCCAAAGCAGCAGAGCAGCTAACATTAAGCAACGTAGAAATGGTGCTATAAGCCCCGATTTCTAACTCAACCTTGCGCGGGTGTTGGAAAATTTCATCTCGGGCAAGACCTTTGGCAGCTGTTACACATTCACGCACGTTCTTATCACAGAGGTCCAAGATACCTAATACCGTGCCAGTCATGATTTCATTGTGGTTATTCATGAAAGCTGCCGCTCCAGCATCTACGAAAGCTGAAATGACCTTTCCGCGAACCATGGAGAGCCTTCGACCCACCTTCATGCCCTGGATTTCTTTGACAAGCTGATTTTTCTGGTGGTCACCAAGGACAAGGCACAAGATTTCAAAGACCTTATCCCACTCAAGGATGCCCATCTCTACACCATCTTCCAAATCAAGAATGGCGTAGCAGAAGTCATCAGAGACCTCCATCAGATTAGCCAGCGGATGACGGCACCGCCAACCATCACCCAGTTTCAACAAACCAGTCGCATCGGCCACTTCATTGAACAAATCCAACTCAGAGCAGTAAATACCGTATTTGTTCTGGAGAGGTCTTTGCAGGTTTATAGCATCACCCGACAGCCAGGGATACTTAATGAAAGCCCCCAATGACGCATAGGTCAGGCGCATCCCTCCTTCATACGGATGATACTCTGAGGTGGTTAAAACCCTAAACCCTTGGGCATTACCTTCAAATCGACGCAAATCAGTAGCTTCATTGAATGGCAAGTGTTCAATCATCTTTGCTCCAACATCATTGGAGAACCAGTGACGAATAGCTTCTTCACCTGTATGTCCAAATGGAGGGTTACCAATGTCATGAGCCAAACAAGCAGTTTGGACAATATCACCAATATCAGAAGCTGAATGTTGCCCAGGGATAAGTCTTTCATTCAGCAGCTCTTGGCCTACTCTCACGCCCAACGTGCGACCAACGCAAGCGACTTCCAGGCTGTGTGTGAGTCGATTATGAACATGGTCATTGGTAGCGAGAGGATGAACCTGAGTCTTCCTTGCGAGCCGCCTGAAAGCCCCGGAAAAAACAACCTTGTCATGATCCGAGTGGAAAGGTGAACGGCCCAGCTCAGATTTAGGAGGCCGGCCGCCAAGACGAGTGTTATTCAGCAACTTATCCCAACTCATACTTTCCATGACAGCCTCTCAAACCACTTATATAATACCCGACATAATAGCTTATTTGGATTACATTTCAAAATCCATTTATAACCCTAAACTCAAGACGCCCCCAAAGACTTGATTTTCAGCCCGCCAATCGCTATCTATTCACAATAACAAACCGCCCTACCCTACCAATTTAAAAACGAACTCAACTTCAGACCTACCACACGAAAATATTTATCAAACCGCTGTGCTTTTTTTCAGAAAACAACTTTCATTTACTTTGATGTGTCATTGAAGAACTGACGCGTCACAACCCTTAAGCTCAACAACACCAGAAGTCTGCGCGGCGAACCAATCGAGCAGCTGACCAACGCTGCTGCCCGCGCCTGTTTTGACCAACAAGGCACGCCGCAGGTGTCACTTGAAGTTACCGACCGTTCCAACCTCTAATTGAGTTTCGATAGATCGGCCATATCACCCTACTTTATGGCGGATCCCCCCTCTCAGTTTTAAATACACTCAAGTCTAACGGAATCGCCCTACAGCTCACGCCGAGCAAACTGATCGCAAAGTCGGCGTTTATCAGGGAACAATCAGCCTCCCTCTGTTCGACAGATGAGAGTGTTCCATGGCTGACGACGATCTACGCATTCTCCTGGTGGAAGACCACCCCTTCCAGCTCAGAGCGACTCAATACTTGCTGGAAAGTTATGGTTTCACCCAATTGACCGCCACCGACAGTGCCAAAGGCGCCATGCAAAAAATGCTCGGAGCCGCGCAACCCTTTGATATTCTTTTATGTGATCAATGCTTACCTGACTTGACTGGGCTCGACCTGGTGCAGTTCGCCAGTCATCGCGGAATGATCAGACAAGCCATTCTTCTCAGCAGCCTGACATCTACTGAGTTGGACGGGCTCGAGAAACAAGCGACTGAATACGGACTGCCATTGCTCGGATACTTGATCAAACCACTGAAACAAACAGAATTCAGAAATTTATTGACCTTGGCAACATTATAAAAAACACCACCAAAACAGCAGATAACTAATCCTCATAAAGCTTACAAGAGATGACACCCAAGACCACGGATAATTTGTGTGATCTTTCAAGATTTCTTATAAAAAACCCAGTTGCCATGTAGTCCGCTTCTCCTTCGAGTGTAGGATGTTTCCTATATTGATGCTACAGGTCAGTCCGTTCACACGTGAGCCAAACCATCTGAGCTAAGGTGCGCGCTTTATCTGAGCTCGCATGGGATTTTATTATGAACTCCGTTTTTATTGTCGATGACCACCCAGTCATCCGCCTTGCCGTTCGAATGTTACTGGAACACGAAGGTTACAAAGTTGTCGGCGAAACGGATAACGGGGTCGACGCTATGCAAATGGTTCGCGAATGCATGCCTGACCTCGTCATTCTCGACATCAGCATCCCGAAGCTGGACGGTCTGGAAGTACTTTCCCGTTTCAATGCCATGAGTACCCCGCTGAAAACACTCGTATTGACAGCACAATGCCCGACACTTTTCGGCATTCGCTGCATGCAGTCAGGAGCCTCTGGTTATGTGTGCAAACAAGAGGACCTGAGTGAACTCGTCAGTGCGATTAAAGCGGTGTTATCAGGTTACAACTACTTTCCCAGCGAAGCCTTGAATCCCGTGCGTGGCGATGAAGCACGCTGCGCCGAACTGGAGCTCTTCAAGTCGGTGAACGACCGGGAACTGATGGTGCTGCAACTTTTTGCACAAGGGCGCACCAACAAGGAAATTGCCAAAGGCATGTTCCTCAGCAACAAGACCGTGAGTACTTATAAAAAAAGACTCATGCAAAAACTCAAGGCCAAATCTCTGGTTGAACTCATTGAGATGGCAAAACGCAACGCACTTGTGTGAGAGCCTGAATGCCCAGTCGTTTAATGGATGATCTGATACGGGTAACAACAGGTTTATGCCTGAGCATTCTTGTGTCCGCGGCGCAGGCCAGTGAGAACTACAGGTTGCTCGGACGCTCAAAGGCCGGAAATCTGGAAGTTCAACTGGATGAATCACAACGACAATGGCTCAAACAGAAACGCGAACTGAGTCTCGGCACTTCGGCTCCCGATTATCCACCTTTTGATCTGACCACCAGCCGTCACGACTACGAAGGGTACACCGCTGACTACGCTGGTATCCTGAGCAAAATTACCGGATTGCCCATCAAGGTTCAGCGCTTCGAGTCGCGCGGGGCGGCAATCGCCGCACTGGAAAACGGCGAAGTCGATCTGCTTGGTACCGCCAATGGATACGAAGCCAGCAATGCCGACATTGCCCTTTCCACTCCCTATGCCGTGGATCAGCCTGTCCTGGTGACCCGGGAGGGAGAAACCCGGTCCCTGACCGAAGGTCTTGCAGGACTGCGTCTGAGCATGGTGTATCACTATTTGCCGCTGTCGGAGGTCAAGGCGCTGTACCCCAACGCAATGATCACGTCCTATCCTTCCTACCAGAACGCAATAAACGCCGTCGCCTTCGATCAGGCGGACGTTTTCCTGGGCGATACCATTTCAACCCACTACATGATCAACAAGGGGTACCTGAACAATATTCGCATGGCCAACTTCGGCAAACACGAAGCCCATGGTTTCAGCTTCGCCGTACGCAAGAGTCACCGGGAACTGCTCGGCATCATCAACACGCTGATCGCCGCCATTCCGGTCAGTGAACGAGAAAGTATCGCCAAACGGTGGAGCGCGGGCAGCGACATTCTCCTGACCGACCAAAAGCTGCAACTCACCGACCGTGAGGAGCGCTGGCTGATGCAACATCCAATCGTGCGTGTAGTTGCCAATGAAGCATTTGCACCGCTGACCTTTTTTGACAGCGATGGCAAACTTCGCGGCGTCACGGCCGACCTGCTTGAATTGATCAGACTACGCACCGGTTTGCGCTTTGATATCCGCCGCAGCCGAAGCGATGACGAGATGATCGAACAAATCAAAAACAATCAGACCGACGTGATCGCAGCCCTGCTTCCCAGCACCCAACGTCAAACCACGCTGAACTTCACCCGCCCCTTTCTCGAAAACTCCTACGTCCTGTTGACCCGTAAAGCTACCGACAGCCCGATCAATCTTTCGCAACTTGATGACAAACGCCTGGCAATTGCCCGAGGCAATCCGCTGATGGAATATCTGCGCAGGGAGTTCCCCCGGATCAAATTGATTGAAACTGCAGACACTTTCAGCGCTGTTGAAATGCTCGCCGAAGGGCGGGCCGAAGGGGCGGTGAACTCGTTGATTACTGCCAACTATTTCATCTCGTCCCAACTGTTCGAACACACATTGCAGATCAGCACGACCATCGGCACCGAACAGGCCGCGTTCTCTCTCGCCACCGCTCAGGAAGCCAAGGAGCTGAATGCCATTCTCGACAAGGCACTGCTGAGCATCGCGCCTGAAGAACTGGGCATCATCAACAGCCGCTGGCGGGGTTATTCCGCATCCTCGCAAAGCACTTGGCGAAACTATCACCGGGTGTTCTATCAGATCGTCATCGGGGCAGGTGTGTTGCTGCTGATTTCCGTTGCCTGGAACGATTACATGCGGCGTCAGATCAAGCAGCGCAAAGCAGCCGAGCGTGCACTGAACGACCAATACGAGTTCATGCGATCGCTGGTCAATGGCACACCGCATCCCATTTACGTACGCGATCGCCAGGGCCTGCTGCAAAGCTGCAACGACAGCTATCTGCGAGCGTTCAGTGCCAGACGCGAAGATGTCATTGGCAAAAGTGTCATGCAAGGGACCATCAGCAACGTGTTCGAGGCTCGGGAGTACCAGGCTGATTACCAGCGGGTCATCGCCGAAGGACGACCGTTGATTGTCGATCGGGAGTTGCACATCGGCGGGCGACGGCTGACGATTTATCATTGGATTCTTCCCTATCGCAATTCCCGCGGTGAAGTACAAGGGATCATCGGCGGCTGGATCGACATCAGTGAACGGCGACAACTGTTCGATGATCTACGGTGTGCGAAAGAGCGTGCCGATGACGCCAACCGCGCCAAAAGTACGTTCCTGGCGACCATGAGCCATGAAATCCGTACACCGATGAATGCGATCATCGGCATGCTCGAACTGACGCTAAAACGCATTGATCAGCAGCATCCAGATCGTCCGGCTATCGATGTCGCGTACAACTCGGCGAAGGATCTGCTGGATCTGATTGGCGACATTCTCGACATCGCCCGGATTGAATCCGGACACCTGAGTCTGAGCCCTGAGCGCGTCAACCCAGGTGAACTAGTGGCGTCGGTGGTTCGAATATTCGATGGCCTGGCGCGACAGAAAAAGCTCGAGCTTTCACTGGAATTCCATCCCGTCCGGCCGACAATCGATCTTCTGCTCGACCCGTTACGCTTCAAGCAAGTGCTGTCGAACCTGATCAGCAATGCCATCAAGTTTACGGAACGGGGTCAGGTCAAAGTGATTGTCGAGCTGCAAGACGCCGCGAAGCCCGAACAAGTGCAGTTACGTTTACAAGTCCACGACAGTGGTATTGGCATTAGCGATCAGGATCAACAGCGCCTGTTCGAACCTTTCGCCCAGGCCGCCAACGCCGTGCAGTCCGCCAGAGGTGGTGCCGGGCTAGGTCTCGTGATCAGCCGTAACTTGTGCGAAATGATGGGCGGCAGCTTGCAACTGAACAGTCAGCCGGGCGTCGGCACTCAGGTCGAGGTATCTCTCATGCTAGAAACGCTGCCTGTGCAGCATTTAGCACAACCAGCCGAGGTACAGATCAATGTCGCCAAAGCCCCGCTGAATGTACTGGTGGTCGACGATCACTCGGCCAATCGCTTGCTCATGTGCCAGCAACTGGAGTTTCTCGGACATCGATACCAAGTCGCGATGGATGGTCGGGAAGGATTCGATGCGTGGAAAATCGAGCCGTTTGATCTGGTTATTGCGGACTGCAACATGCCCATCATGAGCGGCTACGAATTGGCTCGAGCCATTCGCAGACATGAGCACCAACACAGACGCCCTGCTTGCACCATTCTTGGCTTCACCGCCAACGCTCAGCCCGAAGAAATACAACGCTGCAAAAAGGCCGGGATGAATGATTGCCTGTTCAAACCCCTTCCTCTGAACGCCCTGAGTCAATGGGTTGAAGGGGTAAAACCGCGCATCGACAAGCCTGCATTCAGTCTGCAGGGGCTACACCTGCTGACGGGAGGAAACCCGGTGCTGGACAGGCGCTTGTTGACCGAGTTGCTGGACAGCAACCGTCAGGACCTGCAAATACTGCAGTCGTTATCTCAGACCGGGGACAAACAGGCATTGCTCGACATCGCACACAAAATCAAGGGTGCAGCACGGATCGTGCAAGCCTCTCGCTTGATCGAAAGTTGCGAGGCGCTCGAAACTACCTGCCAAGGGATCTTCAATGACAACGAAATGGCCGTTTACATAAAAAGCCTTCAGCGCGCCATGGATGAACTGGAGCATGCATTGCGGATACAAATCAGAAAAAACGACGAAAGCAGAATGACAGAGCCTTAACTATGCTTGGACGCTAAGCAGTGCGTTAACCCTCCTGGAGAACCTGCAATGCCAAGCCCACTGCGCCCGGACCCACGCCGGTTTCCGCTGCACGTCCATATCAGCGTCATGTTCACCTTCCTGTTGTTGCTGACCGGAGTGGTGCTGGGCATTTTCAATTATCGGCAAACCACGCAAATCATCCTTTCCAGCAGTGAAGAACTCTTCAACCGCATTGAGCAGGATGTCCGCCTGGACCTGCATGCCACCTATGAACCGATTCGACACCTGCTGAGCCTGTTGGCGACCAACCCGGCGAGCCAGTCGTCGGACCTGGAGCAACGCCTGGCACTGCTCAAGCCGTTTAGCCAATCCCTCAAGGACAATCCCGATCTGGCCTCGTTATACCTGGGCTATGACAACGGTGATTTCTTCATGGTTCGTCCGCTGCGGACCCAGGATCTGAAAGCCCTGCTCAAAGCTCCCGAGGCAGCGCACTATCAGGTCTGGAGCATCGAGCATGACGACAGCGGCCAGCCTCGCTCAAAATCCCTGTTCTTCGATCGGAATCTGACCCTGCTCAGCCGTCAGGACAACCCGGGGGATAATTACGATCCACGCACCCGCGCCTGGTTTGCCAAGGCCCGCCTTGATGACAATCAAATCACCACCGAGCCGTATATCTTTTTTTCCACCCATGAGGTTGGCACGACACTGGCCCGCCGTAGCGGTGATAACGCAATCATCGGCGCTGACCTGACCCTGGCCGAACTCAGCGCGACCCTGGCCAAGCACGTCGTGACCCCCAACACTGAAATTGTGCTGTTCGATGCCCAAGGCAATGCCATCGCCTACCCCGACAGCCGCAAGTTGATCATCGACGATCAGACGGCGCGCCTCGCCAAGGCTGCCGACCTGAGCCCCAGTCTTGGCGCCCTGCTCAGAAGCCCTCCGCAAGGCAATCGACTGAACGCCAACGGCCGACAGTGGATCGTGGCCCGCAGCAGCATGCAGGAGGGAGGGCCCAATGGACTGCAACTCGCATTGCTGGTGCCCGAGGACGAGTTGCTCGTTGATGCCTATCGCATGCGCTGGCAAGGTGCCCTGATTACATTGGCAACACTGTTGTTGTGCTTGCCGCTGGGTTGGCTGATCTCCAGAGTCCTGGTCAAACCCCTACGGGCGCTGGTGCAGGAAGCCGACGCAATTCGCAGTTTCGATTTCAATTTTCCGCTTTCCCGTCGCTCGCCGGTTCTGGAGGTGGACCAACTGAGCGTGTCCATGGCGCGCATGAAGGACACGTTGGCGAGCTTCTTCCAGATCACCGACAGCCTCAGTGCTGAAACCCGCTTTGCCCCATTGTTGCAACGGGTACTATTTGAAACAGTGAAAATCGGTCAGGCCCAGGCCGGGCTGATCTACCTGCGTGAGGGTGACGGTGATCGCATGGAGCCCCAAGGACTGGTGATCAACGACAGCGCCGAGGACTTGTCGTCATTCGACATTCAGGCTCACGCGCTCCAAGACCCGCAAAGCCCGTTATGGCTGCAACAGTTGGCAAAGGCCGACAATGTTGTCAGCAGTCTCGGGTTCGAACAGGCGGGGGATTTGCAAAAAGTGATGCTCGCGCTGGAATGTCCGCGGGTTCACCTGATCGGTATCCGACTGCACAATCGGCATAATGAAACGGTTGGCCTGCTGGTCTTCCTGTTGTCCGACAGTGGTAGCCAGAGTGACCTGGAAAAACTCAAACCGGACCGCATCGCGTTTCTCCAGGCAGTGTCCGGTGCGGCAGCGGTGAGTATCGAAAGTCAGCGCCTGCAAGCTCGGCAGAAACAACTGCTGGACGCCTTCATTCAACTACTGGCCGGAGCAATCGACGCCAAAAGTCCCTATACCGGCGGTCATTGCCAGCGAGTGCCGGAACTGACGCTGATGCTCGCTCAGGCGGCAGCGGCCAGCCAGGCACCTGCCTTCAAGAGTTATCAACCCACCGAGGATGAATGGGAAGCACTGCACATTGCCGCCTGGCTGCATGATTGCGGCAAGGTCACCACCCCGGAATACGTTGTCGACAAAGCCACGAAACTGGAAACCCTGAATGATCGCATCCATGAAATCCGCACCCGATTCGAGGTGCTTAAACGCGATGTCTGGATCAACTATTGGCAAGCCCTTGCCCAAGGTGGCGAAGAACAAAGGCTAGTGCAGCAGCGCAGTACCGAACTGGCCGAACTGGATGATGATTTTGCCTTCGTCGCCCGTTGCAACCTCGGTAGCGAAGCCATGGCCGAGGCCGACATGCAGCGTTTGCGCGCGGTGGCCCAACGGACCTGGAGCCGAACCCTGGATGACCGTTTAGGTGTGTCCTGGGAAGAAAACCGGCGACAGGCACAAACGCCGCCGCCCGCCCTGCCTGTCGATGAACCGTTGCTGGCGGACAAAGCCGAACACCTGTTCGAGCGCCCCGAGAACGAACGAATCCCGGAAGACAATCCCTGGGGATTCAAACTCGATGTACCGACCTACAAGTACAATCGAGGCGAACTGTATAACCTGAGCATTGCCCGGGGCACGCTGACGAGCGAAGAGCGATACATCATCAATCACCACATGGTGCAGACGATTCTGATGCTCAACCATCTGCCTTTCCCCGGCCACCTGAGTACCGTCGCGGAACTGGCCGGTGGGCATCATGAAAAAATGGACGGCACCGGTTATCCAAAACGCTTGAAACGCGAAGACATGAGCCTGCCGGCACGGATGATGGCGATTGCCGATATTTTCGAAGCACTGACAGCCGCCGATCGTCCATACAAGAAGGCCAAGACCTTGAGCGAAGCGCTGGGCATCATGGCCTTCATGTGCCGTGACGCCCACATCGACCCGGAACTGTTCGGGCTATTTCTCGACGCACACATCTATTTGCAGTACGCCCGGCGTTTTCTCGATCCACAGCAGATCGACGCCGTGGACACGGCAAGCTTGCTGAGCAAGGCTGGTTTAACGAGTTGATCAGCAGTCTGTCAGGCGCAAAAAAATCGCTGCCAACTGTTCAATGCCCACCTGATCCTGCGCGGTGAAACGCGCGAGTTTCGGACTATCGAGATCGAGCACACCGATCAATCGGCCCTCCTTTACCAACGGCACGACCAATTCACTGTTCGATGCACTGTCGCAGGCAATGTGGCCGGGAAACGCGTGTACGTCCTCCACCCGCTGAGTCTGCAAGGTCGCCGCCGCTGCCCCGCACACACCACGACCAAACGGAATTCGCACACACGCGATCTGCCCCTGGAACGGGCCAAGCACCAGTTCTTCGTTGCGATTGAGATAGAAACCGGCCCAGTTAAGGTCATCGAGCTGATTGAACAGAAACGCCGAAAACTGAGCGGCATTGGCAATGAAATCCCGCTCGTGCGCCAACAAGGACTCCAGTTGCGCATGCAACATGCCGTAGCCTTCGAGGCCCTGGCCGCTCTTTTGTAAATCGATCATGCCTTGTGCTCCAACAGTTTCAGCCCGACCCAATAACGGGCAAATTGATAGGCGCATCGTCCATTGCGATTGCCCCGGCCCGTGGCCCAACGCACGGCCAGAATGTCCAGCTCTTCGGTGCGCTGCCACGTCAGTCCCGACTTGTCGGCCAATTGCCCGATCCAGTGCTCGACGACGTTGAGAAAGTGCTCTTGGGTAAACGGGTAGAATGACAACCATAGGCCGAAGCGGTCCGACAGCGCGATCTTGTCTTCCACCGCCTCGCTTGGATGCAGCTCACCGTCGACGCGTTTCCAGTTTTCGTTATCGCTTTCCTTTTCCGGCACCAAGTGGCGACGGTTGGACGTGGCGTACAGCAGCACGTTATCCGGAGCCTGCTCCAGCGAGCCATCGAGGACACTCTTCAGCACCCGATAATCACCTTCCCCTGACTCGAACGACAGGTCATCGCAAAACAGCACGAAACGCTGGGGCAACCTGGCGATCTGTTCAACGACGCGGGGCAAGTCGGCCAGGTGATCACGCTCGATCTCGATCAAACGCAGTCCCGCCGCGGCGTGCTCGGCCAGCAAGGCGCGCACCAGCGACGATTTACCGGTGCCGCGCGAACCCCACAGCAATGCGTGGTTGGCAGGCATGCCGTCAAGGAACTGCTGGGTATTTCGCCCCAGCTGCTCGACTTGCCGGTCGACGCCGATCAGGTCCGACAGACGCATGTCGAGGCTGACCTTCAGTGGTAACAGAAATCCGCTGCGACCTTCTCGCTGCCAGCGCGCAGCCAGGCATTGAGTCCAGTCAATGGCCTGCCGGGGAGCAGGCAGCAAGGGCTCGATGCGGGCCAGAACGGAATCGGCACGTTCAAGAAAAGCATTCAATCGGGAATCCACGACTTCTCCTAGGGCACGTTCACAGTAATGATGGCGGTAAAACGACGAAACACAGCGTCCAACAAGCGACTCACCCCGCTGCACAAGGCTCGTCAGAGCATCGGTCGCCATGCATGATCGGCTATGCTTGAGCAGCGAAAAGAAAAGGAAGTGACACACCCGCCCATGGATATCAAATTCACCAACCGGCTATCTTACAAACAAGCCCGGCTTACCGTGCTGGTCGGTTTTATTCTGGGCACGCTGCTCAGCCTGGTGCAAATCAGCATCGATTATGCCAGTGAAGACGCCTCCATCAATCGTGAAATCCTGTCTTTACTGGAAATCAGCCACAATCCGGCCTCGCGCATTGCCTATAACATCGACGCCGAACTCGCCAAGGAGCTGACCCAGGGCCTGTTGCGCTCACCGGCAATAATCGGCGCGAAGTTGACCGATAACAACGCAACCGTGCTGGCCAACGTCAAGCGTCCGCCGATGGAAAGCAACTATCGGGTGATCAGCGACTACCTGTTCGGGGCCAATCGGCGCTTCGAGGATCGTCTTTACCTGAGTCACTTGCCGAATGAATCCCTCGGCACGTTGCAGCTCGACGTCGACACCTACTCTTTCGGCAACCGTTTCCTGCGTCGCGCCGAAGTCACGCTGCTCAACGGCTTTGCGCGCAGCCTGATCCTGACGGGCATCCTGCTGGCCCTGTTTTATGTGATGTTGACCAAACCCCTGGTGCGGGTGATTCGCGAGCTTAGTAGCCGAGATCCGCGCAGCGCTGAGCCGACGACGCTGGAGTGTCCAGCCGGGCATGCCAAAGATGAAATTGGCGTGCTGGTCAAGGTTGCCAACCAGCAATTCAAAAATATCGCAACGGAAATCCAGCAGCGGCGCAACGCCGAAAATCGCCTGACCGATTACCTTGGTCAACTGGAAAACATCGTCTCGGCCCGCACCACTGAACTCAAGGCGATCAATGCCCGGCTCAGCCAGTCCAATCAGGAACTGGAGATCGCCCGCAGCACCGCGCTGGAAATGGCCGAAGCGCGATCGGTATTCCTGGCCAATATGAGTCACGAAATCCGCACCCCCCTCAACGGGTTGCTCGGCATGATCGCCCTGTCCCTCGACGGACCGCTCAATTCCGAACAGCAGCAGCAACTGTCCATTGCCCACGACTCGGGCAAAGTTCTGGTGGAGCTGCTCAACGATATCCTTGACTTGTCGAAGTTCGATGCCGGCCAGCTCGAACTCGAAAACATTCCGTTTGACCTGGGTTCGCTGATCGAAGACACCGCCAACCTGTTGTCGCAAAACGCCGCGCCAAGCGTGGAGCTGACCAGCCTGATCGATCCGCAATTCCCGGCACTGGTGCTCGGCGATCCGACTCGCGTTCGACAGATCGTCAGCAACCTGCTGTCAAATGCCCTCAAATTCACCCGATTCGGTCGGGTCGATGTACGCCTGGCGACGTTCGAGGGCGGTGTCAGAATAGAAGTCTGCGACACCGGCATCGGTATCCCACTGGATGCCCAGTTCAAGATTTTCCAGCCATTTACCCAGGCCGGTGCCGGCATTACACGGCAATTTGGTGGCACAGGACTGGGTCTGGCGTTGACCTATAACCTCTGCGAAGCCATGCAGGGGCGCCTGACCATCAGCTCCGAGGCGGGTTTTGGCAGCCAGTTCTGCGCGATTCTGCCGTTGCCCAGTCACACTCGTTTCTTGCCTCCTGTGCCATTGCAAGGCAAGGTTATCGCGATCACTGCCGCCAGCAGTGGCCTGGCAGAGCTGCTGGGCACAGTGTTGCCTGGCTGGGGACTCGAATTTCAGCGGCGCTCCATCGATGATCCGCTGAATGGCGTGGAGCTCGACGTGCTGATCACCGACTGCCCCGAATGCCTGTTCAACCTGCGCCCTACCGTTACCGCACCCATTTTGCTAGTGACGGCCTACGGTAACTTCATGCCCAGCGAAGAGGTCAGCGCACTTGCCCCGTTGCAGCAACAGGCTCGGCCCTTGGCACGTACGGCGCTGTACCAGTCCTTGCAACGGATTCTGCAACCGGAACACAACACGCTCAACGAAGCTCGTCCCGACGCGCAGAACCTTCAGCGTCGCGGGCGCGTTTTGCTTGTAGAGGACAATCCGGTCAACCAATTGGTGGCCAAGGGCATGCTCGGCAAACTCGGCTGTGAGGTGGTCACCGCCGCCCACGGTGCCGAGGCGCTGGATCATCTGGAGCTGCGTGATTTCGATCTGGTACTGATGGACTGCAACATGCCGGTGATGGACGGCTATGAAGCCAGCCGACATATCCGTCGCAGCGGGCGTTGGCCGCATTTGCCCATTGTCGCCCTGACCGCCAACGCGATGTCCGAAGAGCGCGAACGTTGCCGTGCGGCAGGCATGAGCGACTATCTGGCCAAACCCTTCAGGCGCGAGGAACTGGCAGCCCTGCTGGATTTATGGATCCCTCTTACGACAGCGCCTTGATTTGCCCCAGCAGTTGATCCAGACCATTGCGCAAGTCATTCAAGCGATCCAGGTCGACCCCGCTGTCACACAACAGCTGCGCCTTGAGTGGCCCAACCTGCTCACGCAAGGCCTGCCCAGCTGGCGACAGACTCAGATGCACCTCACGCTCGTCCCGCGCCGAACGCTGGCGCTGGACCAATTGCAGCTGCTCAAGACGCTTGAGCAACGGCGTCAGCGTGCCGGAATCCAGGGCCAGACGCTCGCCCAGCGCCTTGACGGTGGGCTGCTGCGGCGCAGTTTCCTGCCACTCCCACAAAACCAGCATCGCCAGGTATTGCGGGTAAGTCAGGCCTAATTGATCAAGCATCGGCTTATAGGCACGAATCACTGCCCGGGACGCGGCGTACAGTTTGAAACAGAGCTGGCTGTCCAGTTTCAGCGAATCGACGGACAAGGTATTCATTTGAGCAGGGCTTCGATCTCGCGGTTCAAGTCCTGCGGCTTGGTCGCCGGGGCGAAACGCTTGACCAACTGACCATCCTTGCCGATCAGGAATTTGGTGAAATTCCATTTGATCCCTTGGGAACCCAGCACACCTGGCGCGCGTTTTTTCAGTTGCACAAACAGCGGATGGGCGTCAGAGCCGTTGACATCAATCTTTTTGAACAGCGGAAAAGTGACGCCGAAATTCAGCTCGCAGAACTCGGAAATTGCCCCTTCGTTGCCCGGCTCCTGCTTGCCGAACTGGTTGCAGGGAAAACCGAGCACCACCAGGCCTTGATCCTTGTAGGTCTGCCAGAGCTCTTCCAGTCCCTTGTATTGAGGGGTGAAGCCACATTTACTGGCCGTATTGACCACCAGCACGGCTTTGCCGGCGAAATCCGACAGGGTCTTTTGCTCACCCTTGATGGTGGTGCAAGGGATGTTCAGCAGATTGTCGCTCATGGTTAAGGTTTCCGATGGGAGGAAGAACCGTAAAGGTAGCTAACAATTGAATTGTGTGCAATTTAAATAATCAACCCAGCGACACCCGTAGGAGCTGCCGAAGGCTGCGATCTCTTAATCACCTCTATTTGAGGCCAAAAGATCGCAGCCTTCGGCAGCTCCTACGGGGCTCGCATTACCCTCGCGGTACCAGGTCCAGGCACACCGAGTTGATGCAATATCGCAGGCCGGTAGGTGGTGGCCCATCCGGGAACACATGACCCAGGTGTGCATCGCATTTGGCGCAAACCACTTCGGTACGGATCATGCCGTGGCTGACATCGCGGATCTCGGTCATGGCACTGTCACCGATCGGTGCGTAGAAGCTCGGCCAGCCGCAGCCGGAATCAAATTTGGTTTTGGAGTCGAACAGCGGCTCGTTGCAGCAGATGCAGTGGAAGATACCGTCGATCTTGCTGTCGTTGTATTTGCCGGAGAACGGTCGTTCGGTACCTTTGAGGCGGCACACGTTGTATTGCTCTGGATCGAGCATCGCCTTCCATTCTTCCAGGGTTTTTTCCAACTTTTCCATCATCACACCTCAGCAGCTGAAAAAGCCCGATCTGTACCTTTTCCACGGATCGGGCGGCACGTATGATTGCGCCTCGTCAAAGCCCAGTCTGGCAGCCGGACCGCGCGCATTCAAACGGATTTATGGGTGCCGCATCTCAAGGCGTCAGGCCTGTGTGAATACGCAGGATTCCCAGCACGGTTGTTCACACGCCGCCTGGATCGTTCATTTTCGGGAACACATCGCCATGCAGGTCAGCAAATCGAACAAGCTCGCCAACGTCTGCTACGACATTCGCGGCCCAGTGCTCAAGCACGCCAAACGCCTGGAAGAGGAAGGCCATCGCATCCTCAAGCTGAACATCGGCAACCCGGCGCCCTTTGGTTTCGAAGCGCCGGATGAAATCCTCCAGGACGTCATCCGCAATTTGCCAACAGCACAAGGCTACAGCGACTCCAAAGGCCTGTTCAGCGCGCGCAAGGCTGTAATGCAGTACTACCAGCAAAAGCAGGTGGAAGGCGTTGGCATTGAAGACATCTACCTGGGCAACGGCGTTTCCGAACTGATCGTGATGTCGATGCAGGCCTTGCTCAACAATGGCGACGAAGTGCTGGTGCCGGCACCTGATTATCCGTTATGGACCGCAGCCGTGAGCCTGTCCGGCGGCAATCCGGTGCACTACCTGTGCGACGAGCAAGCCAACTGGTGGCCGGACCTGGCCGACATAAAGGCCAAGATCACCCCGAACACCAAGGCGCTGGTGATCATCAACCCGAACAACCCGACCGGCGCGGTGTATTCCAAAGAAGTGTTGCTGGGCATGCTGGAACTGGCCCGCCAACACAATCTGGTGGTGTTCTCCGACGAAATCTACGACAAGATCCTCTATGACGATGCCGTGCACATCTGCACCGCCTCCCTGGCACCGGACCTGCTGTGCCTGACCTTCAATGGTCTGTCAAAGTCCTATCGTGTAGCCGGCTTCCGCTCCGGCTGGATCGCCATTTCCGGTCCCAAGCACCATGCCCAAAGCTACATTGAAGGCATCGACATGCTGGCCAACATGCGTCTGTGTGCCAACGTGCCGAGCCAGCACGCGATCCAGACCGCGCTTGGCGGCTATCAGAGCATCAATGACCTGGTACTGCCGCAGGGCCGCCTGCTGGAGCAGCGCAACCGCACCTGGGAGTTGCTCAACGACATCCCGGGCGTGAGCTGCGTCAAGCCGATGGGGGCGCTGTATGCATTCCCGCGCATTGACCCGAAGGTGTGCCCGATTCACAACGACGAGAAATTTGTCCTCGACCTGCTGCTTTCCGAGAAGCTGCTGGTGGTGCAAGGCACCGCGTTCAACTGGCCATGGCCGGACCACTTCCGTGTCGTGACCCTGCCACGGGTAGACGACCTGGACATGGCCATCGGGCGCATCGGCAACTTCCTCAAGTCTTACCGCCAGTAAACGGCCTTACCACCGCGCGACGTGAGTGTCCGTCGCCCGGTGATTCATTCAGCAACACATACTGACGTCCCGCAATTCTCTGCCCCTGCCGTCCTCAACCGATAACGCCGTACCTGTTTGCGCCTGACGGACCGTGGGACTTCGAGGTAAATCGACTTTTAAACACTTCCGTCTTGCGCCTCGGAAATGTCCTGCAAACAGCTAAGCTATTGCCGTAGGACACAGTTTGAAATAGTCACCCAGTTGAATACCCCGGTGCAGCACCTTATATACCCCGCAGTACGCTACATCTTTAGCTCAAGGAGATTTCTACAACCATGATGCGCATCCTGCTGTTTTTGGCCACTAACCTGGCGGTCGTGCTGATTGCCAGCATCACCCTGAGCCTTTTCGGCTTCAACGGGTTCATGGCGGCCAATGGGGTTGATCTCAACCTCAATCAGCTGCTGATTTTCTGTGCGGTCTTTGGTTTCGCCGGCTCGCTGTTCTCGCTGTTCATCTCCAAGTGGATGGCGAAGATGAGCACCAGCACCCAGATCATCAGCCAGCCGCGCACTCGCCATGAACAATGGCTGCTGCAAACCGTCGAGCAGCTGTCCCGCGAAGCCGGAATCAAGATGCCGGAAGTGGGTATCTTCCCGGCTTACGAAGCGAACGCGTTCGCTACGGGCTGGAACAAGAACGACGCTTTGGTCGCCGTCAGCCAGGGTTTGCTCGAGCGCTTCTCGCCGGATGAAGTGAAAGCCGTCCTGGCCCACGAAATTGGCCACGTCGCCAATGGCGACATGGTCACGCTGGCGCTGATCCAGGGTGTGGTGAACACCTTTGTGATGTTCTTCGCACGGATCATCGGTAACTTCGTCGATAAAGTGATCTTCAAGAACGAAGAAGGCCAGGGCATCGCCTACTACGTGGCGACCATCTTCGCTGAACTGGTTCTGGGCATCCTGGCCAGCGCCATCGTCATGTGGTTCTCGCGCAAGCGCGAGTTCCGTGCAGACGAAGCCGGTGCCAACCTGGCGGGCACTGCCGCAATGATCGGTGCCCTGCAGCGACTGCGTGCGGAACAGGGGCTGCCAGTGCACATGCCGGACACCCTCAATGCATTTGGTATCAACGGTGGTATCAAGCAGGGGTTTGCCCGCATGTTCATGAGCCACCCGCCACTGGAAGAGCGTATCGATGCGCTGGCGCGTCGTCGCGGCTAAGAGACTTCACAGCAAAAATTGAAAGGCCCGCAGCGATGCGGGCCTTTTTTCTGGTCGAAAAAGTCAGTGTTTTTCAGGGCCTCATCGCGGGCAAGCCCGCGATGAGGCCGGGACTGGGAACTTTATTAGCGGCTGGAAACCCGATACACCCGCTCCTCAAGCCGTGTGACACCTGCCTCCAGGAATTTCCCGCTCTCGCCCAGCACATCCTGATCTTCCAGGATTTTCAGCGCCCATGAATCCCCGAACAGCCTCTGCACCTCATCATCAAGTACGGCAAACGGTGGACCGGGCATTTGTGCCTGCTCATAGTCCAGAGTAATCAACAGGCCAAGGGACTCCTTCGGCAATACCCGCTTCAAATGGGCGGCATAGCGCTCGCGCATTTCGGTCGGCAATGCGATCAATGCCGCACGATCATAAAGCGCAGAGCAATCGGCAACATCCCCGGCCGTCAGCTCAAAGAAATCGCCACACCACAACTCAATGGAACCTGCCCGATAAACCTTGAACGGTCCCTGCTCGCTGACGGCCGGGTCAAAGCCATGTTCGCTGAAAAAATGCTCAACGGCTTTTTCCGACAGTTCGATTCCCAAAACCTCATGACCCTGATGGGCGAGCCACAGCAGATCCAGGCTTTTCCCACACAAGGGCACCAATACGCGCGCGCCTTCTTCCAGGCTTAACGCTGGCCAGAACCGTTTCAGATAAGGGTTCACCTGCGGCAGATGAAAGCCGATCTGGTTCGACGCCCATTTCTTGTGCCAAAACTCCGGCTGCATAAATAACCCCGAAAATTCGATCAAAAAACCCTAAAACTTATATTAGATTTAGATCAATGACTGATTGAAGATGACAGCATCTTAACTCTCAGGAGCTTATTCATGTTCCCCAGCCTATACATATCTCATGGCTCCCCCATGCTGGCACTCGAACCCGGCGCCAGCGGACCAGCCCTTGCGCGCCTCGCCGCCGAGATGCCGAAACCCGAGGCCATCGTGATTGTTTCGGCGCACTGGGAAAGCAATGAGCTGCTGGTCAGCGCAAATCCGCAGCCTGAAACCTGGCATGACTTCGGTGGTTTTCCCAAGGCCCTGTTCGACGTGCAGTACCCGGCAGCGGGTGATCCAGCGTTGGCCGCAAAGGTTGTCGAGCTGCTGAAGTCCAATGACCTTGCCGCACGCCTCGACACCCAGCGACCGTTCGACCATGGCGTTTGGGTCCCCTTGTCGTTGATGTATCCGCAGGCGGATATCCCGATTGTTCAGGTTTCCCTGCCCACCCGTGGCGGCCCTGCCCTGCAAACCCGCGTCGGTCATGCCTTGGCCGGACTGCGCGAGCAAGGCGTGTTACTGATCGGCTCCGGCAGCATTACCCATAATCTGCGGGAGCTGGACTGGCATGCCGGCCCGGAAAGCGTTGAACCCTGGGCGCAATCATTCCGTGACTGGATGATCGAAAAACTCGCGGCGGACGATGAAGCCGTGCTGCATGACTATCGTGCGCAAGCGCCAAACGCCGTGCGCAACCATCCGAGTGATGAGCATTTGTTGCCGCTGTACTTTGCTCGCGCCTCCGGTGGCGATTTCAGCATTGCGCATCAAGGATTCACCCTGGGCGCGCTGGGCATGGACATCTACCGATTCGGCTAGCGGAAAAGCAAAAGATCGCAGCCTTCGACAGCTCCTAAGGGATCGCATTTCTTTGTAGGAGCTGGCAAAGGCTGCAATTTTTTCCCAGGCAAAAAAAAATCCCCGAACCAGTCGGGGATTTTTTATGTTCGATCAATCAGCCCGAGAGCGGATCAATCTTCGCGGTAGCGACGCAGCTTCAACTGCTTGCCGGCAACGCGAGTGTCCTTCAGCTTGGTCAGCAACTTCTCCAGACCATCTTCCGGCAGCTCGACGAGGCTGAAGCTGTCACGCACCTGGATGCGACCGATCGCTTCACGCGCCAGGCCACCTTCGTTGAGGATGGCGCCCAGCAGGTTTTTGGCAGCGATACCGTCACGCGCACCCAGCGCGGTACGGCAACGTGCACGACCTTCACCCAGTGGCATCGGAGCGCGACGCTCGCGGTCGCCACGCTCAGGACGATCACCGGAACGCTCTGGACGATCGCCACGCGGTGCGTTGTTCGGCACCAGTGGACGTTCTTTCTCGATAGCGGCCAGGTTCAGCGCTTGACCGTTGGTAGCCTTGCGCAGCAGGGCTGCGGCCAGGGCACGTGGGCTGCAACCGATGTCGGCGGTCAGGCGATCGAGCAGATCACCGTGAGTCGATTCGGCCTCAGCCACCAGCGGCGACAGGCTGTTGGTCAGTTTCTTGATGCGCGCATCCAGAACGGCTTGAGCGTCCGGCAGGCGAACTTCAGCAACCTTCTGACCGGTTACACGCTCGATCACTTGCAGCATGCGGCGCTCACGTGGAGTCACCAGCAGCAGCGCACGACCTTCGCGACCGGCACGGCCGGTACGGCCGATACGGTGAACGTAGGACTCTGGGTCGTACGGCATGTCCACGTTGAACACGTGAGTGATGCGCGGAACGTCCAGACCACGAGCGGCAACGTCGGTCGCCACAACGATGTCCAGACGGCCATCCTTGAGGGAGTCGATCACGCGCTCACGCTGGTTCTGGGCGATGTCGCCGTTCAGCGCAGCGGCTTTATAGCCTTTGGCTTCCAGGGCACTGGCCAGGTCCAGGGTCGCTTGCTTGGTGCGCACGAACATGATCAGGGCGTCGAAATCTTCCACTTCCAGCAAGCTGAGAACGGCAGAAGTCTTCTGGTCGGCGTGAACCAACAGGTGAGCCTGTTCGATCGCGGTAACGGTCTGGGTCTTGGTCTGGATCTTCACGTGTTGCGGATCGCGCAGATGGCGTTCAGCAATGGCACGGATCGACTGCGGCAAGGTGGCCGAGAACAATACGGTCTGACGGGTTGCAGGCAGGGCCTTGAAGATAACTTCCAGGTCGTCCATGAAGCCCAGCTTGAGCATTTCGTCGGCTTCGTCGAGAACCAGGTGGTTCACGGTCGCCAGTACTTTTTCGTCGCGACGCAGGTGATCGCACAGACGGCCCGGAGTGGCGACAACGATCTGTGCGCCATTACGGATTGCTTTCAATTGTGGGCCCATCGGCGCGCCGCCGTAGACAGCCACAACAGTTACGCCCGGCATTTGCTTGGCGTAAGTTTCGAAAGCGGTTGCAACTTGTAGCGCCAACTCACGAGTTGGGGCCAGGATCAGGGCTTGCGGTTCGCGCTTTGCAGGATCGATGCGATGCAGGATCGGCAGGGCGAACGCAGCGGTTTTACCCGTACCGGTTTGCGCCTGACCAATCATGTCGTGACCGGCCATGATGATCGGGATCGATTGCTGCTGAATAGCCGATGGCTCTTCGTAGCCAGTCGCGGTGACGGCTGCAAGAATATTCGGATTAAGATTAAAAGCGGCGAAGCCGCCGGTTTCCTGGGTCATGGGTCTGCCTCTAAGTGCATCCGCAAAGACCCATGCTCCAAAGCTGCGCGTGCCGTGTTGAGACTCAAGAGTCGCCCTGGCAGCTTTGTCGGCGGGGATTTGCGAAAACGAATGAATGAAAAGAATCGTCAAGGAAGAGTCCGCGGGGCGGACGTGCAGCCGAAGCTGGCTTCGGGGAATTGCGCTACCTAAACGCGGCCCGGTTAAAGGCCGGCGCGCACTATACCGGAATTAGCTCGAAAAGGGAGCTTTTTTTATCAGATATGCACCGAATACACCTTTGTGTCACAGGCTTTGCGAATAATCGATCAGCCGTCTATTTTTCAAAGGCCCGGCCTTGCAGGTGATAGCGCTAAAACGCTTCACCCTTTGCTGTGCAGACCGCCTGTCTGACACGCCTCTCCCACCCCGAGGACCGCTCCATGAATCAGCCCTGCTCCAGTCGTGTCAGCCGCGAAAGCAAGGGTCATGTGTTCTTGATCGGTCTGGATCGGGTGGCCAAGCGCAATGCCTTCGATCTCGACCTGCTCAATGAACTGAGCCTGGCGTATGGCGAGTTCGAAGCCGACGCTGCGGCGCGGGTGGCGGTGGTGTTTGGTCATGGCGAGCATTTTACCGCCGGACTCGACCTGGTGAACGCCAGCGTCACCCTGACTGAAGGCTGGCAGGCGCCGCCGGGCGGCTGCGATCCGTGGGGCGTGTTCGCAGGCCCGCGAGTCAATAAACCGGTGATTGTCGCCGCGCAAGGCTATTGCCTGACCATTGGCATCGAATTGATGCTGGCAGCCGACATCAACCTTTGCGCCAGCAACACCCGGTTCGCGCAAATGGAAGTGCAGCGCGGAATTTTTCCATTTGGCGGTGCCACCCTGCGACTGCATCAAGTCTCAGGCTGGGGCAATGCGATGCGTTGGTTGCTGACTGGAGATGAATTCGACGCCCACGATGCGCTGCACCTGGGATTGGTGCAGGAAGTCATGGCCAGTGAGGATCTGCTCCCCCGGGCGATTGAACTGGCCGAACGCATTGCCCGGCAGGCGCCGCTTGGCGTTCAGGCCACGCTCATGTCTGCGCGACAGGCCCGTTATGAAGGGGAAACCGCAGCGGCGCAGGGGTTGCCGCCGCTGGTGAAGAAGCTGATGGCCAGCGAGGATGCTGCCGAAGGCGTGCGGTCGATGGTGGAGCGCAGACCCGGAGTTTTCAAAGGCTGCTGAAAAACGCGTAGGAGCTGCCGAAGGCTGCGATCTTTTGACGTTCAAGACCAAAAGATCGCAGCCTTCGGCAGCTCCTACACGGAGATTTGTATGCCTCAAGTCGCCGGGCGAATGCACTTGATCAGCGAATCCAGCGAATACCCCAACCGCGGCGCCAGCGCTTCGGCGCGGGCGGCCAGGCCTTGCCTGTCCAGCACCTGATCCAGCTCCGACGGCACGATCAGGATCACATTGCCCTCTTTCACCGGCAGTTCCCAATAATGGCGGTGATACAACCCGCGCAACAGGGCGGCGCCCAACGGTTTGCCATCGTCGGTGGCCCATTGGTTGATCACCAGCCAGCCACCGGGGTTCAGGCGTTTCTGGCAGTTTTCCAGGAAACTCCAGGCCAGATGCCCGACACCGGGACCGACGTCGGTGTACAGATCGACGAAAATCAGGTCCGCCGGCTCTGCGGTATCGAGCAATTCCAGCGCATCGCCCACCCGGATGTACAGGCGCGGATCGTCATCCAGCCCCAGGTACTCGATAGCCAAACGCGGGACGTCGGGGCGCAACTCGATGGCCTCGACATCTTCCAGCGGCAGGAACTTGAGACAGGCCTGGGTCAGCGTACCGGCACCGAGGCCGAGGAACAGCGCGCTTTCCGGCTGCTCATGGCACAGCGCACCGATCAGCATCGCGCGGGTGTAGTCGTACTCGAGCCAACTCGGATCGGCGGTGAACACACAGCTTTGTTCGATGGCATCACCGAACTCGAGAAAACGGTAATCGGCCACTTCCAGCACGCGGATCACACCAAACTCGTCCTGCACCTCGGCGAGCAGATGCTCGACGCGCTCCTCAGTCATTTCGTCTCCTGATCGCTGCCTGGCCCGGCAACGCGCTGAACCGCAACATGAAGCGGCAAAGGCGCGATTGTCCGCGAAGCGACGGGAACAGGTCACGCACTAATTTGCTGATAACATGACCGTCCGAGCGAAAAACACTAGAGACCGTGATGAGCCAACCCTGGAGCCCTGACAGCTGGCGCGCCCTGCCGATCCAGCAACAACCCCAATACCCCGACGCCGCACATTTGCAGCATGTCGAGCAAACCCTGGCCAGCTATCCGCCGCTGGTGTTTGCCGGTGAGGCCCGGGAGTTGCGGCGTCAGTTTGCCGAAGTGACCCAGGGCCGCGCTTTCCTGTTGCAGGGTGGCGATTGCGCCGAAAGCTTTGCCGAATTCTCCGCGGCAAAAATCCGCGACACCTTCAAGGTGCTGCTGCAAATGGCGATTGTCATGACGTTTGCGGCCGGTTGTCCGGTGGTCAAGGTCGGGCGCATGGCCGGTCAGTTCGCCAAGCCCCGCTCGGCCAACGACGAAACCATCGATGGCGTGACCCTGCCCGCCTACCGTGGGGACATCGTCAACGGCATCGGTTTCGACGAGAAAAGCCGCGTGCCGGACCCGGAACGCCTGCTGCAGTCCTATCACCAGTCCACTGCCACCCTGAACCTGTTGCGCGCCTTCGCCCAGGGCGGGTTTGCCGACTTGCATCAGGTGCACAAGTGGAACCTCGATTTTATTGCCAACTCGGCACTGGCGGAAAAGTACAGTCACCTGGCCGACCGTATCGATGAAACCCTGGCGTTTATGCGCGCCTGCGGCATGGACACCTCGCCACAACTGCGCGAGACCAGCTTCTTCACCGCCCACGAAGCGTTGCTGCTCAACTACGAAGAAGCGTTCGTGCGCCGCGACAGCCTGACCAACGATTATTACGACTGCTCGGCACATATGCTGTGGATCGGCGACCGCACCCGCCAGCTCGACGGCGCCCACGTCGAGTTCCTGCGCGGGGTGAACAACCCGATAGGCGTCAAAGTCGGCCCGAGCATGAACCCGGACGACCTGATTCGTCTGATCGACGTGCTCAACCCGGACAACGACCCGGGTCGACTGAACCTGATCGCGCGGATGGGCGCGAACAAGGTCGGCGATCACTTGCCGCAGTTGATCCGCGCGGTGCAGCGTGAAGGCAAGCAAGTGCTGTGGAGTTCGGACCCGATGCACGGCAATACCATCAAGGCCAGCAGCGGCTACAAGACCCGCGACTTCGCGCAGATCCTTGGGGAAGTGAAGCAATTCTTCCAGGTCCACGAAGCGGAAGGCACCTATGCCGGCGGCATCCATATCGAGATGACCGGGCAGAACGTTACCGAGTGCATCGGTGGTGCTCGGCCGATTACCGAGGATGGATTGTCGGATCGATACCACACCCATTGCGACCCGCGGATGAATGCCGATCAGTCGCTGGAATTGGCGTTTTTGATTGCCGAAACCTTGAAGCAGGTTCGACGCTAAATCGCGTCGCACTTATCGCCGGCAAGCCAGCTCCTACAGGAATGTGCAACCCCTTGCAGGAGCTGGCTTGCCAGCGATGGCGTCAGCTCAGTCGCCACCAACCTGTGCCAATGCAACCCGCAACCTGTCCGCACTCGCCCTAGGGCAATTCAACTGAACCTGCGCCAACCCCAGCCAATCCGCCATCTGCCGCAGATTGACCGCCAGCGCCAGCATCCCCTCGTCATCCAGCTCCGTCTCCTCTTCATGCACCGCGTGCACCGCCAATCGCCCCGCCGCCCTTTCCGCACGCAAATCAACCCGTGCAGCAATTCGCTCGTTGTGCAAAAACGGCAAGACGTAATAGCCGTAGACCCGCTTGTCCTGCGGCGTGTAAATCTCCAGCCGATAGCGAAAGTCGAACAGACGCTCCGTCCGGCTGCGCTCCCAGATCAGCGAATCGAAGGGTGACAACAATGCACTGGCCTCGACCTTGCGCGGCACCTTGGGCTCGGACAGGCAATAGGCCGGTTGCTTCCAGCCTTGAACTTCGCAGATAAGCAACTCGCCCGCTTCGACCAACTCCGCCAATCGCGGACGACTGTCCGCGGGATTGAGTCGAAAGTAATCGCGCAGATCCTTTTCCGTGCCGACACCCAACGCGGTCGCTGCATGCAGCAACAGTCCACGCTGCGCTTCGGCTTCATTCAGAGGCGGTTGCGCGAGGATCGCCGAGGGAATCACCCGCTCCGGCAAATCGTAAAGTCGTTCGAATCCGCGACGTCCGGCCACGGTCACTTCGCCAGCGGCGAACAGCCATTCCAGTGCGTGCTTTTCTGCGCTCCAGTCCCACCACGGTCCGGCCCGCTCCTGACGGGTCGACAAACTCCCCGCCCCCAGCGCGCCCCGCTCCTCGACCAAAGCCAGCACCCGACGAATCGTGTCCTGCTGTTCATGACCAAAACGCGCCAATTGCTGATAAATGTCTTCGCCACGGCTCGCGCGCTGCATGCGCCAGCGCATCAACGGGTACATCGACAGAGGCAGCAACGAAGCTTCATGCCCCCAATACTCGAACAACGTACGTCGTCGGCCCTGACTCCAGGCAGCCTGATCAAGCAAATCGGATGAGTAGTTGCCGAGGCGGGAAAACAGCGGAAGGTAGTGCGATCGCACCAACGCATTGACTGAATCGATCTGCAAAATGCCCAGCCGTTCGATCAGGCGATTGAGCGCAACAGCTTTGATCGTCGCTGGCGAAGACCGCCCATTGAACCCTTGGGCGGCCAGCGCCAGACGCCGAGCCTGTTTGAGGGTAAAGGACAATGTTGCGGGCATGGGCATCTCCTTGTCTGCTCGCAACCTACCTCACCGGTAAGGGGTTTGTGTAGCGTGGCTCCCATCATTTATGCATCGGGTCGTTCCAGAACGGCTTGATCGACTCGTTCTCCACATCCGCACGGCTCATGCCGATGTCCTTGAGTGCCTCGTCGCTCAGGCTCGCCAGCAATTCGCGTTCGCGATGCAATTCGTACCAGCGGCTGACCTTGTGCAGCAGATCGGAGATCAGGTGAACCGAATGGTGTTCTGCGCCATGAAACTCATGTTGACCTTTCATCTTGTTGCCCTCCGTTTGGATGGCTCCAGTCTCGCGCCAGGTCTAAGATCAATCCAACGAATGTTTCTGATGTCACATATCTCGGAGATTGATGCATGTCGGCCTACCCGAGTATCGATACCGATGTACTGCGCACCTTCGTCGCCATTGCCGACCAGGGCGGTTTTACCCGCGCCGGTGCACTGGTCAATCGCACCCAGTCGGCGGTGAGCATGCAGATGAAGCGACTGGAAGAGGACGTGCTGCAACGTCAGTTATTCCAGCGTGACGGGCGGCAAGTGCGCCTGACTGCCGAAGGTCAGGTATTGCTCGGGTATGCGCGACGAATCCTCAAGCTGCACAGCGAGGTGTTCAATACGCTGCGCGAACCGGACATGGTCGGCATGGTGCGCATCGGCACGCCGGACGATTATGTGATGCGTTTCCTGCCCGGGATTTTGCGGCAGTTTGCCCAGTCCTATCCGCTGATCCAGATCGAAGTGCACTGCGAATCCTCAAAACAGCTGTTGATGCGGCAGGATCTCGACCTGTCCATCGTCACCCGCGAGCCGGGTAGCGAGATCGGCCAGCTGTTGCGCAAGGAACGGTTTGTCTGGGCCGAAGCACAGTGTTACAGCGCCCATGAACAGACGCCCCTGCCGCTGGCTATGTTCAACAGTGATTGCTTCTGCCGCTTGTGGGCGTGCAATGCGCTCGATGCCCAGGGGCGCGATTACCGCGTCGCGTACAACAGCGACAGCCTGTCGGCGATCATGGCCGTGGTCAGCGCAGGTCTGGCCGTCACCGCACAACTGGAAAGCCTGATCACTGCGGACATGCGCATTCTGGGTGAGGCCGAAGATCTCCCGGTACTGCCAGAGGCCAGCATCATGCTGGTGCGTAACCTGCACAACCCTTCGCCCATTACCGAATGCCTGGCCGAGCACATCATCGAGGGCTTCAAACTTTAAATGCGAGCATCACTGCGCAAAACACCAGGAAGCCGCAAAAAAGACCGCGCAATCGTCGCTCAGGCAACGCGTGGGCAATTTTCACCCCCCAGCTGATGCTCATCAGGCCTCCGATCGCCAAGGGTATGCCAATCAACCAGTCAACCTGGTGGTGCACGGCGTACGTCACCAGTGTGACGCCCGTGCTGGGCAGCGCCAATGCCAGCGACAACCCCTGAGCCACTACCTGACTGGTGCCGAACACACTGGTCAGCACTGGCGTCGCCACTACCGCCCCGCCCACCCCGAACAGACCGCCCATCGCACCGGATGCAGCGCCGAGCACACCCAACCAGGGCCAGGAATAGTTCATCTGCGACGCGTCCGGTGCGCTGGCGGAAAACATTCTCAGCAGGTTGTAGGCCGATAACGCCACCAGGAACGCAACGAAACCGATACGCATGGTTTGGGCATCGATCCCTACCGCCCAGATGGACCCGAGCCAGGCGAAGCAAAAACCCATCGAAGCCAGCGGCAGTGCGTGGCGCAGTACAATACGGTTGCGCTGGTGATAGCGCCACAGCGCCAACATGACGTTGGGCACCACCATTACCAGAGCTGTGCCTTGGGCAATCTGCTGATCGAGGCCGAACAGCACACCCAGCAGCGGGATGGCGATCAATCCCCCGCCGATGCCAAACAGTCCACCGAGCGTGCCCAGGGCTGCGCCAAAAACCAGGTACATCAAAAACTCAATCACAAGCGATTTTCCCTTTGCGTCAGGCCTTTCATCCTACGCAGATGATTCTGGCGCGGAAATAAAAAGCAACCTATCGACTTCGCGATACTCGCCTCAACGCCGGCCAGAACTATCTGGCGCATTAAAGATTTGCCCGCTAGATTCCAAGGATCACTGAAAAAGGTTTCCACATGACCACCGAGCGCATCACACCGGATAACTGCGAGCAGCTGTTGCTGGATAATCAGGTCTGCTTCGCCCTGCATTCCACGTCGTTGATGATGACCAAGGTCTACAAACCGCTGCTGCAGACACTGGGGCTGACTTATCCGCAATACCTGGCAATGATGGTGCTGTGGGAACGGGACGGTTTGACCGTAGGCGAAATAAGCACGCGACTGCTGACCGATCCTGGCTCACTCACTCCGCTGCTCAAACGCCTGGAAGCTGAAGGTTTGCTCAGCCGTACTCGCAGCCGCGAAGATGAACGGGTGGTGAACGTCGAGTTGACCGAGCAGGGTCGCGCCTTGCGGGACAAGGCCCGGGATATTCCCCAGTGCATCCTCGGCGCCAGCGGCCTGACGCTCGAGCGCCTGCAAAAATTGCAAGCCGATCTGCAAGAGCTGCGCAGCCACCTGCAAGACCGCCTGTAATGTTCCAAGTAAAAAAATCCCCTGTGGGAGCGCAGTTGCCCGGGAAGGCGGCCGTCCGAACACCACCAATCTACAAACTGACCACCCTCCCCCAATCCCCGTATAATCGCGCTTTTTTTAGAAAGGCACCCCGCTCGTGGCAGACAAACGGTACAGCTGCATTGGTTTGTATAACCCCAAATCACCGGAGAACGTCGGTTCGGTGATGCGCGCCGCTGGCTGTTATGGCGTGGCCTCGGTGTTTTACACCGGCAAGCGCTATGAACGCGCCGCCGATTTCGTCACCGATACCAAGCGTGTCCACTACGATATCCCGCTGATCGGCATCGACGACCTGAAAAAAATCCTGCCACTGAACTGCGTTCCGGTCGCCGTGGAACTGGTCGATGGCGCCCGTCCGTTGCCGGAGTACACCCACCCCGATCGCGCGCTTTACATCTTCGGTCCGGAAGACGGCTCGCTGGATAAAGAGATTCGCGACTGGTGCGAAGACGTGGTGTACATCCCGACCACGGGTTGCATGAACCTGGCCGCGACGGTCAACGTCGTGCTCTACGACCGCATGGCCAAAGGGCTCAACACCCGCTCGGGACCGAAATTTCGCTGAGTCAACGCATATTCGATGGAACAAGCGGCCCGCCCCGGCAGTCAGCTTTACTATCGAGTCTGAAGCAGCCCTTCCTGCCTGGAGAAAGATCATGAGAGAACTCAAGCGCGTCGAACGAATCGAATCCACCCCATTCCAGACCCCTGTCGATCAGAATGTTCAGGGCTGGGAACGCATCGGTTCTATCGCCGGTGGCGTAGTGATGGTGGGTAAGGGCCTGCGTCGCGGCGGGATCTTCGGGTTGATCCAGGTCGCCATCGGCGGTGTTGCTCTGGCCCGTGGTATTACCGGCCACAGTTCGGCGAAAAGCCTGTTGGAGAAAAGCCGTCAGGACATGAACAACGTGCGGGCGAAAATCCAGCGGGCGGGTGAAGAGCTGAGCCAGTTGAAAGCCAATGCTGAGGCGGCAACCAAAACCGCAACGGTGACGGGCAATGATTCATTGAATTCACCGAAAACCGGCGTTTGATGATTCAAAGCAAAAGCTCGCAGCCTTCGGCGGCTCCTATGGGTGTACGCACCCTGCAGGAGGCGCCGAAGGCTGCGATCTTCTGCTCCCTATTCGAGCAACCCGGTATCGAGGACTTTGGAGGAGTCGCCGATAACACTTTCTGACAGCTCAACAAAGTCCTTGGTATCAACGCTCTCCAGACGCATCGCGCCGCGCAGCACATCATCCAGTGATCGCTTATTGCGAGTCTTCAAGCGAATCTCGCGATCCAGCTCCTGCAACAACAGAACGGCCTTGGCCACCTGCGCCGGGCTGGCCTGCTCACCGCGCAAGGTCGTGACCTTCTGGCTGCTCTTCAGCAGTTTTCCATGCAAGCTGTCGAACCGTTCATCGCTCATGCCACCAGCACGGCGCACCAGTTCAATGGCGTAATACTCGGCAAACCCTTCGCTGATCCAGTCGCTGCGCTGCTTGTCGTTGATCCGCCCCAATACCTGTGCCAACTCCCGCACCAACGCACTGGTGCCGCTTTCGCTGACCAACGGCAGACGGCTGTTCAGGTAGATCGACTCATGTGCCGCCAGACTGCCGCGCCACATAGGATCGCTGGCGCCCACGATCAACAGCTTGTTGGGATGACGAGGAAACACCGCTTGCACTTGCGGCCAGACAAACGTCAACAGCGTCAGCACATCCATCCGGCGCATGCCCTGCCCTTGCGGGGAGCTGACGGTGACCTCGGTTTCGCCCAGTCGAGTGCGACGGCTACCAAGTTGACCAGCGAGCATCCAGCCTGTGGGTCGGTCGAACAGTCGGGACGGATTATCGATACGGAATTTATTTTTGCCGATCCGCGGCCAGGCAGTTTCGACGCTCTTCCAGCCGCCGGGAAGCTCGAGCTCAAGACGTGAAACCAATTCGATACCGTCCTGCTGATCGAGGCGGGCGGCCGGCACCAGATCGTCGCCGCGTATCAATGCCCAGTTCGGTGTCATGCGCGTATCGAAACTGCCGCTCTTGCGACCGTGGCTGATACGAACGCGATAGGTCAGGCTGGCCTTGTCGGCGGCCGGTCGCCAGAGACCGCGCGCCTCCTTGCCTGGGCTCAGCTGCCATTGCCCATCGGCCTTGAAGTCGCTGTAGTGACTGCCGTCGCCGAGGTCGAAATCCAGGCTGCGCACCACCGAACCTCGTGCCAGCGTCAGGCGCACTTCGGCCTGGTCGCTTTGCGGCAACAGGCGCACGTGATAATCCAGATCAACCTTCTGAGCGGCCCACACGGGCGAGCCCAAGAGCAGACATCCAACCGTCAACGCCAGCCGCCATCCCACAGCCATACACACTCCTTCGTGAAACGTCAGATCCGTGGGCGATCAGCCAGCCCTGAAAATCAGATGATCTTCCCAGTCGTCTTCCGACACGCTGCCCTCGGCGAGCATGCGCCCGGACTGGGAGATGCGTTCGTGGTGCACCGCATCGCGATCACCGCACACCAGGTGATGCCACAGCGGCAGGTCCTTGCCTTCACTGACCAGGCGATAGCCGCAGGTCGGCGGCAACCACTTGAACTCGTCGGCCTTGCCCGGCGTGAGCTGGATACAGTCCGGCACCGAATCGCGACGATTCGGGTAATCGCTGCACTGACAGGTTTTCAGGTCCAGCAGTTTGCAGGCGATGCGGGTGTAATAGACACTGTTGTCGTCTTCATCTTCAAGCTTTTGCAGGCAGCACAGGCCACAACCGTCGCACAGCGATTCCCATTCCTCCTGATCGAGTTGATCGAGGGTTTTGCGTATCCAGAACGGTTCTACTTTGGCAGCCATGGTTCGAGCATCGACATCAGATGGTGAAAAGGCCGCCAGTCTAGTGCCCGCAGGCCTTGCGGCCAAGCATTGGCGACTGCCGGTAGAACGTGCTTGTCAGTTTTAGCGCCGCCAAGTAGGGTTTCGCGTCGCTTCCACCTTCAAACGTAGCAAGGAATCTCTTGATGAGTGCTAACCCACGCGTTGCCGAATACGCCATCCACCGACAGTTCACCGATCGCTGGTCGCCCCGCGCCTTCACCGGCGAAGCCATTCCCGAAGAAACCCTGCTGAGCTTCTTCGAAGCTGCACGCTGGGCACCGTCGGCGTACAACTCTCAACCTTGGCGGTTTCTCTACGCGCGTCGCGATACGCCAAACTGGGAGCGTTACCTGGGCCTGCTGAACGAGTTCAATCGCAGCTGGGCACAGCATGCTTCGGCATTGGTGATCGTGATCTCGAAAACCACCTTCGCCGCGCCTGGTGCCAGCGAAGAAACCCCGGCGCTGTGGCATACCTTCGACACAGGTTCCGCCTGGGGTCATCTGGCGCTGCAAGCGAGCATCAGCGGCTGGCACACCCACGGCATGGCCGGTTTCGATCAGGAACTGACCCGCAAAGAACTGAACATTCCTGAAGGTTACGCGCTGCACGCGGCCGTGGCCGTCGGCAAGCTGGGCGACAAGGCCAGCCTGGCGGAGTACCTGCAAGCGCGAGAGGAGCCAAGCCCGCGTCGTCCGTTGAGCGAGTTGGCGGCGGAAGGTGATTTCACCCTCTAAAAGCAAAAGATCGCAGCCTGCGACAGCTCCTACAGGAGCTGTCGCAGGCTGCGATCTTTTTCCTGCGCCTCAATACCCGCGATTGAAATCCACTTCTCCGCGCAACGCCTCGCCCGCCTGATACGCCCGCAGGTTCTCGACAAACAACTGCACCATCATCGATGGCGATGTCGGCGCGGAACTGTGACCGGTCAGCAGCAAGCCCCAGGCAGTCCAGAAAGGATGGCGCTGCGGCAACGGCTCCTGGCGGCACACGTCAATCACTGCCCCCGCCAGATGCCCTTCCTTCAAAGCTTCAACCAGATCCGCATCGACCACCGCCACGCCGCGTCCGACGTTGATGAACAACCCGGTCGCCTTGAATTGCTTGAACAGCGCGGCATCATAAATGTCGTGGGTGTCTGGCGTATTGGGCAGCAGGTTGACCACGAAATCCATTTCACCGACCAGGCGCGGCAGATCCGCCAGCGAACCGACTTCGACAAACGGCGCCTGCTCGCGAGCGCTACTGGCAACACCGTACAACTCGACGCCAAACGGCACGAGAAATTGCGCGACGGTTTGCCCGATATCACCCGTACCGACAATCAACACCTTGCGCCCCGCCAGACTCTGGCCGTGGCGACTGTCCCACTTGCGCTCGACCTGACTGACCAGCCTGGCCAGCACTTCACGCTCGTGCCCGAGCATGTACGTGAGCACATATTCGGCCATGACCTGCCCGAAAATCCCCACCGCGCGGGTCAAACGATAGTGCCGTGGCAAACCGTCGGCCAGCAGCGGCGTGATGCCCGCCCAAGTCGATTGCAGCCATTGTGGCTGATGGCCCTGACGCAACAGCGTCGCCAGCAGATCAGGCTGACCGAGCCAGACCGGGCAATCGACGGCCTGGCTGGCCAATTCAGCAGAATCCCCGCTGGTCAGCACGTCCAGTTCCGGCGCTGCCTCGCGCAACAACCGGGCGTACTCGGGGTGGTCGTGTTCAGCAATCAGAACGCGCATGCTTCAACCTTTCAAAAGCGGTGCGGACAGCCGTCGATAAAGTATCAATCCATCGATGCGGCCATCGCCAAAATCAATCAGTGTTTCACAGTGGCTCTGAACGGAGCCTGTCTGCCGATCACATCGGATCGTTGCGGCGCAACAACTCTTCCGGCAAATGTTCGATGTACTCGTCTTCGGCCGGCGGCATTTGCAGGTGATAACCCTGTTTATCAAGGTTTTCCAGCACGACCGTGATGTCTTCCCGCGACAGCTTGCGCTCTGGGCTCAACACCAGGTCAAAGGCGTGAATGGCTTTGCCGAAGGCGGCCATCAACGTTTCCGGCACGCGCTCCAGGGCATCGCTCTTGAGCACATACAGGTACATTTCGTTTCTTTTGGTACTGCGATAGATCGAGCAAATTCGTTTCAAGGCTGTTCTCCGGCGGTGGCCAGGCTGTCGAGCAGCGCCTGGCCCATCAATTCGCGGCGCCAGCCACGCAGCGAATCAGGCAATTGGTAGGGACCATTGGGGAAGCCGCTCTTGAGCAGCGCTTCCAGGGTTTTCTTGCGCAGCATCAGTTCCGGCGCGATGTTCAGGCGCTCGGCCTCAGCCTGGCCGATGGCTTTCATTTGCTTGAGCAACGCGGCGGCGTCCACCGGCAATGGCTCCGGCACGGCTGGCGGCCATTGATCAGGCGACACACTGCCAGAGCGTTTGATCAGATCAAGCAGAAACTCGCCGTCCTGACGCACGGTACGCGGGTGCATGTCTTCGATTTTCGCCAGTGCGCCAAGGTTGTCCGGCTGGGTGCGCGCCAGCGGCCACAGCGAATGCTCACGGATGATGCGGTTGCGAGGCAGGTCACGGGCGCGGGCTTCCTTCTCGCGCCAGGCACAGAGCTCACGCAATACGACGAGTTGGGCGCGGGACAACTTCCAGGCCAGCTTGGCGTCGCGATAGACCTCGTACGGATCGATTTCGCGGCGCAGGTTGGCCACCAGTTCGGCGCCATCTTCCAGTACCCAGGCATATTTCTCGTCGGAAAGCTTCGGACGCAGCTGTACGAAAACCTCCGCCAGGTGCAGGGCGTCCTCGGCGGCATAGCTGATCTGCGTATCGGAAAGCGGACGTTGCAGCCAGTCGGAACGGGTTTCGCCTTTGGGCAGGTCGATACCGAGCACTTCCTGCACCAACCGCGAGTACCCCATGGAGAAACCCAGGTTCAGGTAAGCGGCAGCCAATTGCGTATCGAACAACGGCACCGGCAGGCTGCCGGTCAGGCGCAGCAAGACTTCGAGGTCTTCGCTACAGGCGTGGACGACCTTGACCACGGCCGGATTTTCCAGCAGCGCGGATAAGGGCTTCCAGTCATTGATGGTCAGCGGATCAATCAGGTAAGCGCGTTGGCCGTCGCCGATCTGCAGCAGGCCGGCAATCGGGTAGAAGGTGTCGACCCGCATGAATTCGGTGTCGAGGGCAACGAAAGGCAGCTGTTGCCACTCGGTGCAAAACCGACCGAGGCTATCGTTGTCGCGAATCCAGTGAATATCGATGGCCACACGGCTCTCCCTTGAAGAATGGCGCGCAGTATATATCGCCCCCGGCGATTTCCGCGCATCCACTGAACAAGAGCATTAGCGAAAATTCATGCCAGACAAAAAGAATAGTCCGACAAAGCTGCGTTAGTTGGGCTTACCGAGCACGTAAATGCGCATTCGCGTGCAACCGGGCAGGAAATCCTGATGGCTGATCAAACGGAACCCGACCTGTCTGAATTCGCTTTCCACCTGGGCTTTGCTCGCCTGCCGCTGGGGCGCCGAGCCCTGAGCACCGGCAGTTTGCGGCATGAATCGAGCGTCGATCCGCACAGCAACGATGACCGTATCGCGACTGACCCTATGAAACTCGCCGAGCATCGCCAAACGATGCTCGGGGCTGACCAAGTGCTGAAACAGTCGCATGCAAAAAATGCTGTCGACCGCGTTTTCCGACAAGCCAATGGTGAATGCAGAACTTTGAAAGGTCTTGACCCGCTTCAACAAACTTTGGGGGTGGTGAGTACGGGCGTGATCGAGAATGTCTTGCGAGGGTGCGGTGGCCAGCACCACCCGATTCGCGTGCTCGGCCAGCACAGGCCAGAAGCGGCCGACATCGCATGTAACGTCGAGGATCAGGCCCGGTTCGCCGGCAATCTTCAGCGCATTGCGAACCAGGCGTTCCTCGCGCCAGAGCGTCAGGCGCCCGGCCAGGCCTGGGGATTGCGGCTGGAGGCAGACGCGCGCGTGCTCCTGAACGTAGCGCCGAGTGATCTCGAGCTCTATGGCGGATGGGGGTTGAGCGGACATGTGCAATGACTCTTGGTGAACGATCTACAGGCTTGCGGCCATTGAGTGAAACGCCAACGCTGCCCTCAATCTTTGGCCAGCACGCCATCGATCACTGCGCTTCGACACCCGGCAAACATGTCCAGGTCCTGGTTGTAGACCTTGCTGTTGACCTCCAGCAGACCCAACATCGAATGGAACAAATTATCCTGGCTCAAGGGTTTTTCGCGACTCAGCTGCAGGCAATGAGTGTCCACCGAGAACGACTTTTGATAGCTGTCGGAGAACCAGGCCAGCATCGCCACACGCTTCTGTTGCTCTGGCGCCAACATGTAAGGCGTACCATGGAGGAACAGGTTGTATTCCCCCAGGGATTCACCATGGTCCGACAGATACAGCATGGCGGTATCAACCTTGTCCTGGTTCTTGCGCAGTAAATCGATCAGGGTCGACAACACATGATCGGTATACACCAACGTGTTGTCATAACCGTTGATGATGCTTTCGCGACTGCAATTGTTCAGTGCATTGCTTTCGCAGACCGGGGTAAAGCGTTCATATTCTTTCGGATAGCGCTTGAAGTACTCCGGACCGTGACTGCCCATCTGGTGCAATACCAGTACCGTGTCCTTATCCAGAGTATCGATAAAGTGCTGCAGTCCCTGCAGCAGGATTTCGTCGCGGCATTCACTGTTGGCGCACAGGCCCGGGTCTTTCAGATTACTCACATCCTGAAGGGTGACGCGATCGCAGGTGCCTTTGCAGCCTGACTGATTGTCACGCCAGATTACCTCCAGTCCGGCACGCTTGAGCACATCCAGCAAACCTTCTTCATTCTTTGCCTTGCTCGCGTTGTAATCCTTGCGACCCATATTGGAAAACATGCAAGGCACCGATACAGCGGTTTCAGTGCCACACGAGGTCACATCGGTAAACGCTATCAGGCCGCGTTCCTTATCGAGCTTTGGCGTGGTATCACGGTCATAGCCGAGGACGCCGAAATTCTCCGCGCGCGCACTTTCTCCCACCACCAGTACCGTCAGGGATTTACGACCATGAGTTTGCCAACTCGAATTTAACTGCGCATCCTCGCCAACTTTGACAAACGGCTGCTGCGCTGACACCAGCTGCTCACCCAGATACCTGGCCGTCGCGCCGATGTAATTGCTCGGCACCACCATCAAACGCAATTCATGGTGATTTCGAAACAGTGAAGACAGGCCTTGATAGTTAATCAATGCGACACCACCGATAACCGCTGCGCACGCCAGCGACACTAAAGCTTTGCTCAGCAACTCGCGGTGCCAGCGACGATATGCAATCGGAAGTTTCCACAACAATAACGACGGCAGGACACCCAGCAGAAGAATATAGATAAACAACTTGATCGACAGCAAACCACGCACTTCAGTGACATTGGTTTCTGCAAAGTTACGCAACATGCCGGCGTCCAGCAAAACACCGTATTGGCCCATGAAATACGCCACACTTGCACTGACCAGGAAGAGCAGTGTGAGAACGGGTTTAAGCAGCGATCGAAAAGCCATCAGCGTCAACAAAATATTGAACGCCGCGAAGATCATCAACCCGAATGCCACGCGCAGGACGATGCCTTTGCCATCTGACGCGGTGATTTCGAAAAGATGTTGCCAGAGAACAAAATTGAAGCCCATTAATAAAAAGGCACTGGCAATCAGTGTCACCCATTCCGGGCGCACGGCTTTAATCTTCAACATGATGTTTGACTATTCCTAAAAAGAGCGCCTGCGGTAAATGTGAAAATTTCATTAACCGAGACAGCACTAACTTTAAGCAGCCAACCATCAATTTTTTGTGAAAAATAAGCCAACGATTAGTTGCCGACTGATATCGAGCTTAACTTCCATACCATTTGAGAATGGTTCAGCTTTTGTTCAGGAATTACTTAAATAAGCACGCTCAACTGCTCATCAACTGCCGTCCAAATGCATGACCCACCCACGATCCGCACCAGCGCTATTTAATTTCTGGATTTCATTCTGCACATTCTGATTTGCAGCCTCCCGATCTTGCGCGCCTAATCGAACTTCATTTCACCCACGCCAATCTCCCCCACTGACTCGGAATGCCTCCATGAAAACCACCGGCTTCGCCGCCGCCCACCTCGGCATGCTGCTTTGGGCCTTGTTGGTCGCCGCATCATTTTCCGCGGCAGCACAGGTCAGCCAGGTCATAGACCCGGTCCTGCTGACCGGATTACGACTGCTGTTTTGCGCGGCGGCGTTTCTGCCGTTGCTACTGGTTAAAGGCGATACAGGCGTGACTATTCGCGGACTGCTTGAGCATGGCGTCCTCGGATTGCTGTTGGCGATGTACTTCGGGTCGCTGTTCGAGGCTCTGCGCTATACCTCGGCGGTCAACACCGGGACCGTGTTCACGCTGGTGCCATTACTGACCCTGTTTTTCGAGTCCGTGCTGACACCTGACAGCAGCCTGAAACAACGAATATTGCCCATGCTGACTGCCGCTACAGGCGCTGTTCTGCTGATCATGAAGGGAAGTGGGCCCGACGAACCGCCATCGTTTTACGCACTCTCGGTGTTTGGTGTCGGTTGTCTGGCAATGGCACTTTACGCGCCACTGAGCCAGCGTTTTAAAGCTGGCAGCCTGAAGGGTCGCAGCCCGGTGGCAATGACGTTCTGGAACATGTTGTTCGGCGCATTGTTTCTGCTGGTGTTCTGCGGATTCAGCGGCGGCTGGCGCTCAGCGTCGATGCTGACTGCCCACGACTTTTTCTGGCTGATTTATCTGGCGTTGTTTGCGACGCTGGCGACTTTCTGGCTGCTGCATCGTGCTATCGGTGAGATCGCACCCTCCTCAGTGATTTCGTACATTTACCTGAGCACGCTGTTCATCACGATGTATCACTGGCTGTTGGGGCGTCAGTTGCCACTGCCATGGGAGGTTGCCGGGGCCGCTTTGGTGGCCATCGGTATGTTGGCCCTGTTGAGATCCAGCCGCCGATCCGTACCGGTCACGGTACAAGGCTGACGCGAGCCTGCATGAAAAGTCCCACAAGGCATTCTCCTGATTCCTCTGCTCCGCTAGGATCACTCACATACCTTGCGCACGTTCTGCGCCAGTAGCTCTGCGAGACAGAAAGGATGCTGAACAGCAATTTGCTCAGAAAGCTCGACATGCAGGACCTCATGGTGTTCGTCGCCGTGTTCGAGCGAAACAACGTCACCGATGTCTCCGAGAGGCTTTGCGTCAGCCAGTCCACGGTGAGTTACTGCCTGAAAAAACTGCGCAACTGCTTCGATGACGAACTGTTCATCAATACCCGCTCAGGCATGCAGCCAACTGACAAGGCAGGCACGATGTACCCTCACATCCTGAGGATCCTCGACAGCATCAACCTGTGTCACGCCGGCTCACCGACGTTCGACCCGACCTTGCGCTCAGTGACCTTCAACCTCTGCGCACCGGAATACTTCGAACAGCTAATCCTGCCGCGCTTGTTGAAACGCTTTGCTCTCGCCGAGCTTCCGGTGACGGTCAACATGCACAAGCTCGACGCCGACATTCCTGTCGACGCCTTGCGCGATGGCCGTCTTGACCTGGTGATTTGCTTCGGCCCGAATTTTCATCGCAACCACGCCGACCTCAAATCGCGCACGCTGCTTGAAGACGATCTGGTGTGTGTATTCGATAAACGCGCTACACCGCTGGAGCATTTAAACCTGCAAGCGTACGTTGAACGCCGGCATGTATTTCCGACACCCTGGACCTCCACCACCAACATGGTCGATGGCTGGCTCGCACAACAGGGACAAAGACGCCAGATCGTCGCGCGCGCCAACAGTTACAGCGCGGCGCTGAAGATGATCGCCAGTACTGACTTCATCCTGACCCTGCCTCGGCGCATTCAGCAATTGCTCGCCACCGACGCGGCGTTCAATCATTGCGAAGCACCCGATGGCTTGCCCGGGTTCAGCCTCGATATGCAATGGCGTCAAAACCTAGATCAGGACGACGCCAACAGATGGCTTCGCGAACAAGTGATCCAGGCCTGCACAGAACAGGAAATTGCCTGAGATTCAGTTGTTGATGGCCGTCTTGCTGTAGGACTCGCGATCGATGTCGAGGATTTCCACACACAACTGGACTTCGACACCCGCCGGCCATTCACACAACTCCTGCACCACAGCCAATAAACTTTGCGACAATTGCTGCTTGATCTGCGCGGAACGACCGCTCAACAACGCCAGTTTCACATGCACGAACGCCCGTTCTGTCAACGCCGTACCGACCTTGAATGTCTCGACCTTCACTGCACGGCTCTTGATGTCGATTTCGGCGCCGAACTGACCGGACCCCACCAGCGTATTGTTCAGCCGCATCAACGCTACGTCGGCATTCAGTTCAGGTAAATTGGCGGTGTATTCCATGTGCAGGTGAGGCATGGCATTGATCCTGATAGTGGGGGGGGGAAAGATCCTACATATATCACGGCGACGCCCTGCTCACTCAGGCAGCGGCAACACAGCTCGCTCACTCATGAACCCTTCCAGACGCGAACGCAACCAGCGCTCGGCAGGGTCGGTATCGACATGACTGAGCCAGACCATGGACAGGTCCAGGGTCGGCGTCTTGAACGGAAACGGCTCCTTGAACAAATGCCCGGATACGGCCATCGCCTCAGCGGTGTAGTCCGGCAGACTGGCAATCAGATCGGTCCCGGCCAGCAGGGCCGGCAACGAACTGTATTGCGGAACGGAGAGTACCACCTGTCGCGTACGACCAATCTCCGCCAGCCACTCATCGGCGTAGCCACTGACGTTGGCGGTATGGGAGACCAGCACATGGGGGCGTGAGCAATACTCATCCAGAGTCAGCGGCGTGTCGGAGGCGTCGGCCCGTAAAATGCTGGGCTGGATGTGACGCAACAACTTGCGCTTGGCATTGGCCGGCAGGCCGCGGGTCTGGCTGATACCCACCGTGATATCGCCGGACGCCAACAGGTCGGGAATCCGCCAGTAATCGACATGCTGCACCACAAACACCACGCTGGGTGCCTCCTGGCGCAACGCACGCAGCAAGGGCGGCAACAGGCCAAATTCGACGTCGTCGGACAGCCCGATACGAAAGGTCATGGTGCTGCTGGAAGGATCGAAATCATGGGTAAGGCTCAAAGCCACTGACAGCGAATCCAGCGCCGGAGACAGATGCCGGATGATCTCCTCGGCTCGCGCCGTTGGCTCCATGCGACGTCCAACCCGAATAAACAGTGGATCATTGAACATCGCCCGCAGACGGTTGAGCGCAGAGCTGATGGTCGGTTGACCCAAAAACAGCTTTTCCGCTACGCGAGTAACGTTGCGCTCAAGCATCAGCGTTTCGAACACCACCATCAGGTTGATATCGGCCTTGCGTAGCTCGTTGCGATTCATCCATTGCCCCCCTCAATCCCTAAGTCTGCTGACAGTTTAGGTAGTGGACACAACAGGCGTCTATTCACAACCCTGAGATCTGTTGAAGCGAAGCTGCTCTGAGCGAGCAGCTTCACCACACACCATCAGACTCCTTGGTTGGCGTCTGATCATGCGTACCCTTGATCAAACTGATGGCGTGCACGCAATCACCTTTTTCTCGTAAGCCTCGCCACTGGCTACCGTTTCATGATTGCCCGCCCTCAAGCGCCAGCGCCACTGCCCCTTGCCAGTCTGTAGAGTCCCTCGGGTCTGCCTGTAGATCTCAAAATACATCGTTCGCTCCTTGCGATGGCTGGTAACTGCAGATCAGTGATCCACTACCCACTTTAAGCGATCTCCTGGATTGATAATCCCGGTCAAATAAATTGCCGAACTGTAAACCGGCATAATAAACACAGTCCCGACTGCCGTAACAACCAGCAAAAACATGGCAGCCGGGCCATCACCTCCGGCGTCATAGCCCTGGCTATGCCAAAAAAATGTCACCCACGGAATCAAAGTAACCACGTTAAATAGCAAAATAGAGGCAATGAAGCCTTTCTCAATTAAACGCTTTTCCGTTCCGGGCATTATTCTCTCGATCAAATTAAGAATATAACTTTCTAGATCACCTTCGAATGGAGATCGCTAGCTCTCCCTGAATGATCACCTGATAAGGCTTACCTTTTATTAATGTTATCCAAGAGCTTAGCACCAGCAGTGGCGATCTCTCCAATTTCAGAGCGGTGGGTGCTTGGATTGAAATCATACGTATCGTGATATGCCCGCGCAACTCCATCAAAAGATACACGACCATCGTGACCCTTATGCACTGTGCTCTCAATCTTAAGAGTGATATGGCCCAGCCATGCCCACGTAATGTAGGAGTCCTGACGAGTATTGTAAGACACGCTCGGCAGGCTAACAGGCGGGGTCCCAACTATTGCGGAAGCGAAAGCACTTTCTAGCGCAGGAATTTTGGTAACCGATAAATTAAGCCCTAAACGACTTAGGTGGGTAGCTACATCCACTCCACTTCCTTCAAGATAATGAGACCATGCCGCGAATTTAGAATCCCTCCTGATAATTCACGAGCCTCAGAATTTTTTCTCTTATAGCCCCATCCATATATTGCCTCCCGCACTGCTTCGGCTGAGAGCGCGCAAGGATTAAGGCTCATGTATTTGTCAGCAATTGGAACTTTAACCAGATCAAACTCCTACTCTGCAGTCGGAATATAACGCCATCCATTCTGGATCTGCCTATTCACTCCTCCATATGCTTTATCATCATCTCTCTCCAATACACTTCGGCATACAGTTGTAGACGACGAGATGCTGCGAAGCTACGACAGCCGCTGGATTAGGCATTGGGGGAGCAAGGCCAAGTGTAGATGAGGAAAAGGCAGGTGCAACCGCATTAATATTGAGTGCCGGCAAAGAAATACCATTAGCCATAAACTCTCCATGGTTTTGAATAAATGGTTGGCCCGCCAATCATTGACGAGTTGAAGCAAGGTAATCATTCAGATCGATACACCGCAATACGAAACAGCGCAGGAAGATGCAGGACACCTCCTAAAAAATTGCAGTTAACTTACAACCTTTAACGAGTCAGACTCGACAACTTCGACCAACGCGAAATCTACTTAGCGGTTACTTGAGCACTGAAAAACACGAAATATGCAGCCCATATATGCTGTCAATATAAAGCATTCTGAAATCAGCATCGATCTCAGGAGGTTCACCTCACCATATACAACACAAAAAAGTAGCAACATTTAGACTGCGAACACTGCAGCACGCATTCAAGAGCTGGTGTGCAGGAGATGCTGAAAGGAATGACGATATGCTCGATTAAAGCGGCGGCCTCAGCCCCACTCAAAAAATGGTGCCTAACATGAAATCCATGCGGGACTAGTTGCCCAGCTCAGAAAAAATCGTTCATCCAAGCAGCAAGACGACTAAAAAACGCCACAAATTAAAAGGCCCCGTAACTTTTCAGTTACGGGGCCTTTTCTATATAATGGCGGAGAGGAAGGCACCCACTTTAGTATTTCTAGAAGTCCATAGAAGTTTAATGACCTCTATATATATTCTATAAAATCATATAGTTGGAGTATATTTTTTCATTGATGGTCCAAGCACGACTACGGGAAGCCAAGGTCCAAGGTATGGGCTGGAGTATGGGCTCCAATCGACAGATATCCAGCACAGGAAATGGTTCGCAAGAATTAGACTGGGTCAGTGGCATCTCGGTGACTGGGGTGATTTGGCGACGCCAACAGTCATGCAACAGACACTGCCGTCGAACAGCAGGCCGCCTAACGTAGAGCCCAGCGCAATTGATAGCTGAATGAGGCGTAATGCCGGATAAGGGGACACATCAGGCAACCTCCGCCTACTTCAGCGCCCCCGTTCATTCCGGACGGCGAGTCGAGTGGAGATGTGAAAGTTTCCAATCGTCGCCTTGCCTTGTCCATATTTGAGTGACCATCGCCTTGATCGGGACAAGTTTTTGATCAATGCGTCGTTATAACAACTGGTCCAAAGGTCCGTAGGACACTACCGCTTCGCCGAGAAACCGGTAATCCAAAGGCGCAGGGCGCGCAATCTTGAGCATTTTTATTTTTTTCGACAGGAATCCCAGATAATCTGGTTTTATTGTGGGAATACCCCGCAGATTGAACAAACAAAAGTTCCTCGCCAAATATCTGTTGCAGCGTTTCCAGATCGCCGTTCACTGTCGACTCACAACGCAGTGTTTCCAGTTTTTCGAGAACTTGCTTGATTGCCTGCTGGTTCATTTCCTAAATCCTCATGGTTTTGCATGACGCTAGGTTCTCTTAGAACAGCGCCAACGTGTAATCGATATTGACCCGCGTTTCGTCGACGTTTCGGAAGTAGTTGCTGGTGTAATGACCTTGTCGAAAACGAAACCCCACATCCTTCAACAGACCGGATTGCACGACGTAGGCGAGTTCGGAGGAGCGTTCGATTTCATTGCCCTTGCCATCACTGCTTCCGAGGTCCACATGCGAACCATCGATGTAGCGATACAGGAACGTCAGGCCAGGTATGCCGGCGGCGGCGAAGTTATAGAGGTAGCGTGCCTGCCAGACTCTTTCATGTGGATTGCTGAACTCTGAGACCAGCGACCCTTCGGTGATCACATTGACGTCTGTTCCGGCCAGGTAGGGCAGCGCCGTATCACCGGTCAGCCGCATCTGTCCAAAACTGGCAGTGTGACCGCCCAGGCTGTAGCTGAGGTTGTATTGATAAGTGCGGTTATCCACTCGCCCGGCCAGCGCATCACCATTTGCTTGACTGCCGTGGAAGCGCAAATCGGTTTTGAGCGTTCCCGACCCCAGCGAGAACGATTTGACCAACCCGACATAGTGCTGCTGGTAGATATTCTCCAACTGCGCGTAGTAATAGCTGGCCGTAGTGTCCGCGCCGATTTTCCAGTCGCCACCGGCGTAATCGAAATTCTTCGATTGGGCGCTGGAGTTGAACCGGCCAAATTGACTTGAGACGCGCATCGGTTCCCAGTTTGTTGAGTCACGCAGATTGATGCGATCAATTTTCCCCACGTGAAGGGTCAGGTCTTCCACGTCCTTTGAAGTCAGATCTACACCGCGAAAGCTCGGCGGGAACAACCTGGACGTCACAGGCAGAATGACGGGCAGAAAGGGGGCGACCTCCCCCACACGTAGCTCCGTGCGCGACAGCTTCATTTTTGCCGTTAATCCCGCCTCGGCGAATTCAGATTCTGGTTCGTGGCTTGATGAGCCATAAGGCAACAAGCCAGTGCCCGTGCGATCCGCAGAACTATCGAGTTTGAACCCGGCTCTGCTGGTGAGATCCAGGCCGAGCCCGACCTGCCCTTCGGTGTAGCCAGAGTTCAATTTAAGAATGAAACCTTGCGCCCATTCCTGAGCCTGGGATTGACCACTGCCGTCACGAAAATCGCGATCGAAATAATAGTTACGAATGAGAACGCTGCCGCTGCTGTCCTCCAGAAAACCCTGGGCCTGGACTTGTGTAGTCGCAACGATCAACGCAGCCTTTAACGCAATGCTATGTGTGTTTTTCATGCTCTTCTTGTTCTTTTTTTCAGGCGTGATTGAACACACTGCAAGTCTTGCTTGCAGTGTGTTTACGGGAGAAACATCTCAGACGTTGAGCGTTGAAACCGTACTTCTGGACAGGGTCAGGGTGATCAGTGCGCCGATCATGAGCAGGACAGCGGCATAGATCAACCCAGCGGTAAAGCTGTGGGTGAGGTCCTTGAGTACGCCGACCATCAAGGAGCTGACAATGGTCGCCGCATTGCCGAAAGCATTGATGAAAGCGATGCCGACGACCTTAGCGTGGGTCGACAGATTCTGATCGGAGAATGCCCAGAACACTGTCATTGCGCCAAATGCACCCGCCGAAGCCAGCGTGATCCCCATCAGTTGGAGAACCGGTGAATGAATCCAGGCCACACTCAACCACCCCAAGGCGCCTATCAATAGCGGAAACAGCGTATGCAGTTTGCGCTCCTGATACTTATCCGAATGCCAGCCCAACCACAGCATTGCCATGATCGTGAACAGTTGCGGTATCGCCACCAACACACCGGTGGTGACGTTATTACTGCCGGTGTTGAAACCGGCAATCATCTGCGGCCCCCAGATATTAACCATGCCCATGCTGGTGACCATACAAAAGTACAACAGCGCGAACTTGATGATGGCCGGTGACAGCAACTGGTGAATCAACTTCATGGAGTCGAATGTCTGACCTGAAACCCGGGCTTCTCGGCGATCTTTCTCCATCAGGTTGGCGAGTACGGTTTTTTCCTTATCCGACAGCCATTTCGCCTGGGCGGGATCATCATCCAGACGCAGCCACACCAACACACCGAGGAATACGCAGGGCAGACCTTCGAGCATGAACAGCCACTGCCAGCCCTTGAGGCCCAGAAGACCATCCAGGTCGAGCAGGAAACCCGAAACGATCGAGCCGAGCATAGCCGTCACAGGCATTGCAATCATGAACTTAGCATTGGCCCGTGAGCGGTGACTAGCGGGAAACCAGCGACTGATATACAGCAGCATGCCCGGCAAGAAACCCGCTTCGGTAATTCCTACCAGTACACGCAGCGCATACAGGCTGTACTCGTCTCGGGCGAACATTGTGCAGGTGGAAGCCACGCCCCAGGCCACCACGAGCAAGGCAATCCAGCGGCGCGCCCCGACTTTTTCCAGCATCAGATTGCTGGGAATGCCGCAGGTGATGTAGACGATATAGAACACCGTGTTGGCCAAGCCGAAGGCGGCAGCACTAAGGCCCAGGTCCTTACTCATGGAAGCCCCGGCGAAGCCGATGTTGATTCGGTCCAGGAAGGAAAACATGAACAGAATGAACAAGAATCCCAGCAATCGTCGGGACACCTTACTCATCACGGACGTGACCATTTGAATCTCTTCGGGATCATGAACAATCGTCGCCGAGTCCATCGTGATGGATTTCTGACTTTGCATTGTTGAGCACTCCGGCACGCTTCAGGCATGCATATTGTTTTTGTATCGGTGCTTCCGGGCGCGGGCGGCGCGTTGCATGTCGCCGCCCAGAACGGATCTTTCCGCTTAGGGGATCAGTGGTTGGCGGCCTGCCTCTGTCGCTGAGGTTCAATCGACGATCTCGTTCCGCCAGTAAAGGCGCGATCGAGAAGTGCGGTTATTTCCGAAGGGCTATGCGCCAGACCAAAGACATAGCGATCAGGGCGAACCAACACTGCACAGGCGCCGACGGACTGCAGCCATGCTTTGATAGCCTGCCCTTGCAACACGACGCATCGATGATCGCTCACCGCTGACGCCGCTTCTTCGGTCACCAGCAGGACATGTTGATAGCCAACATGGTTGTCGATCAACTCGCCATTCTCCAGGCTGAATTGCGGCGCGATCTGTGCGCAGACGCCTTGAGTGCATTCATCATGAGCGCCGGGGCCGAGCCTCGGTTCGGGTGTGCGGAAATTTTCGATCGCGCTGGATAACAGAGTGTCGCGGTCGGCAACGGCCTGCAGATCCGTCGTCTGGATGATTTCGCCAAAACGGACGGCGCCCTCAATAAACTCTTTCACATGCGGGCTGCGCTCCGACTCGTAGGTATCGAGCAGTGAATCCGCAGCGCTTCCGTTGATAACGTCGCGCAGCTTCCAGGCCAGATTGGCGGCGTCACGGATACCTGCGGCCATGCCCTGCCCCATGAAGGGCGGCGTTTGATGAGCCGCATCCCCGGCAAGCAACAACCGGCAATTACGCCACTGATGAGCAACCACGGAGTGAAACATGTAGATCGCCGACCGCTCGATCTCTGCGTCCCGGGGTGTAATCCAGCGCGCCAATTGCTGCCATAGCCATTCGGGGGTGTTGATCTTCGCCAGGTCATCGTCTGGCATGACCATGATCTCCCAGCGGCGGCGTTCACCCGCGCCACAGATGTAGGTGGACGGTCGTTGCGGGTCACAGTACTGGATCGAGTATTCGCCCAACTCGGGCATTGGCCGCTTTAACAGCAGATCCACGACCAGCCAGCGTTCGTGCAATTTCAGATCACTGAGCGACGAACCCATGAGCCGTCGGACCAGCGAGCGAGCACCGTCACATCCCACGACATAGCGCGCATTAGCGGCCAGTAGTTCACCGTTGCGCATGTTTTCATACTGGATACGGACGTGGTCTTCGTGTTGCGCGAGGGCGAAGACGTCATGACGCGTCTTGATGTTCAGTAGCGGGTTTTGCGTCAGTCGCTGGCGCAGTGCGTGCTCAAGTTCAGGTTGGTGAACCCGGTAGCAGGAACTCCAGCCATGGCTGCCGATTTCTGTGGGGCGCTGCCATTCGATCAACAGATCGCCCTGGGCATTCACGAACTTCATGCCAGGCGCCGCGCTGACCTGTTCCAGCAGCGTGTCGGCCAGGCCAATTGTCTGGAAGACTCGCATGCATTCAGCATCAAAACGGATCGCACGGGGCAGTTGCAACACATCCGCTTCGCGTTCCAGCACCAGCACTTTCAATTGCGACTGGGCCAACAGGTTGGCGAGTACGGCCCCCGTGGGCCCGAAGCCAATTATCGCGACGTCATATTCACAAGCGGAGGTATCGATAAGAGATTTATTGTTATTCATCATAATCACGTTGCCGATGGGCGGCCGCTAGGCAGGAAGCCGCGGCGCGCCGGGCCTTGCCCAAGGGTTAGAGTTCATTCTCCACGGTATTGACCAAAGTCCCGATTCGATCGACTTCGATCTCCACCACATCACCTGGCTTGAGGAATAACGGCGGTGTGCGTTTGAGGCCGATACCGCCTGGCGTGCCGGTCACGATGACGTCACCCGGGCTCAATGGCGTGAATGTCGAGATGTAGGCGATCAACTTGGGAATGCTGTGAATGAGCTGCGGCGTGGTGGCGCGCTGCAACTCTACGCCGTTGAGTCGGGTGACCAGTGTCATCTCGGCATTCGCCGGAATTTCATCGGCGGTGACCATCCACGGCCCGAAGCTGCCCGTGCGATAGAAGTTTTTCCCCGGCCCCCACTGCGCCGTATGCAGCTGCCAGTCTCGAATCGAACCATCGTTGTAGCAGGCATAACCGGCGATGTGATCCCAGGACTCCTCTTCACTGATACGGCGACCGCCCTTGCCAATGATGATTGCGATCTCGCCTTCGTAGTCGAATTTCTCCGATTCACCAGGGCGCAACATGGGCTGGTTGTGGCCCACTTGTGAGGCTGGGACGCGCATGAAAATCATGGGGCGTTCGGTGGACTGACGCTGGGTTTCGGCAACGTGGTCGGCGTAATTCAGGCCGATGCAAAAAATTTGCTCCGGGTTCGGAATCACCGGCAAAAGCACCACATCGTCGAGACGATACTCAGGTATACCTTTGCCGACTTCTGCGGCTGCCAGAGCGAAAGCGTCGGCTCCGATCAAGTCCTTGAGGTCTGCGTAACTTCCTGCCAGACGCAGGCCCAGATCATAGACATTGCCATCCTCGACCACGCCGAAGCTTGCCTTGCCAGAGACTTCGAAGCTCACCAGTTTCATATCGACCACCACCTTTTGTTTTATCAAATAACGATAATTTGTTGAGCAAATCCTGCACTCAAGCTAGATTAACGTCAACACAATTATTAAATGGTGATAAAAATGACGAAAAAATCAGGTCTTTCTTTCAATCACATGGGCATTTACGTCCATGACCTCGCCAACATGGAAGGCTTCTACACGCAATTCCTGGGCTTCTCCGTGACTGACCGCGGATCGCTTCAAGGCCCACAGGGACTGGTCAACCTGGTCTTTCTCAGCCGCGACCCTCGCACGCACCATCAAATTGTCCTGGCCAGCGGTAGACCCGCCGAGATCCCCTACAACCCCATCAATCAGATCTCACTGTCCGCCGATTCGCTGAGCACCCTGAAAGAGATTCATCGGAAATTTATCGCGTCGGGAGCCCCCGATATTGACGCGATTACCCACGGCAATGCGATTTCGTTTTACGTGCGAGACCCGGAAGGCAACCGTCTTGAACTGTTCATCGACACACCCTGGTACGTCAGCCAACCGATGAAAGTTCCGGTGGACATGAACTTGGGCGACGAGGCATTGATGGGCTTTGTCGAGCAGCATGCGCGCTCGCTGCCGGGGTTCTGCCCGAGAGATGAATGGGAGAAAAAAATGGAACGTTTGATGAGCATTCAATGACCATCCCGAACGACGCCAGGCGCTACAATGAGATTTTTCTCTGGAGCCTGCATGACCAGCCTTAGCCGCATGCTCTCGGTACTGAACCTGTTCAGTGCCGAGCAGCCGAAACTAGACGCCGAGCAGATTTCCGACGCCATCGGTTGCTCGACGCCGACGGGTTATCGCTACGTCAAGGAGCTGATGCAAGCGGGTCTATTGCAACGTCTCAACGGCGGTTCTTACGCACTGGGGCCGCGGATCGCTTTGCTGGATTACATCATCCGCAGCTCTGATCCGCTGCTGGAGATCAGCATTGCAATCATGCGTGAACTGGTCGAGAAAACCGACTGCCGCTGCATTCTGTCGAGAATGGACGGCCCCGTTTTTCTCGATTTGCACCATGAAGGCGTGCCCCAGGATCTGCAACTGACCTACGGTCGAGGCCGACCTCGCCCGCTGTTCAAGGGCAGCGCCCCCAAAGTGATCATCGCCAACCTACCGGCGCGCAGGCTGCGCAGCCTTTATGATCAACACGTCGAAGAAATCGGCCAAATTGATCTGGGAACGACCTGGAAAGATTTTCAGGAAACAATGTCCCGGATCCGCCGCGAAGGTTTTTACATTTCCAATGGTGAGCTGGAGGCCGGCATCTCATCCATTTCCGTACCGGTCAAACTCTCGGCCAAGGATAGTTATGCGGCGTTGGCCCTTGTCACTTCGACCACGCGGTTCGAGCTGATCGACCAGAACAAACTGTTGGAGCTCATGCGCCAGGCATCGCAGCAAATTACTGAACGAGCAGCGGCTGCCGGCGTGCTCGAAGCACCTTGATCAACTGTAAATCAAAACCGGTAGACAGAAAAAAGGCACTGACGATAATCGCCAGTGCCTTTTTTGTACCCGTAAGAACCGCTACCGCGATGACAACATGAAGGCATCGTATTCCAGGTCTTCCAGCGCCGTGGACAGACGGTGTAACCGGATGAAGAACAGTTGCAGCCCGCCCGTGAGAGTCAACGAGCTGCCATCATGTACGTCACTGTGACCAAAAACTGCCCGACCAGTGCATTCGGTAACAGCAAGCCCAGGCTGATGATCTTCTATCTTCCGCCAGCTTTCACTGGTGCACTAAGCGTCCGGCCAACTGTAAGAACACCTTGATGGCAGTGAGTGCTGCGGATTGCTCGGAGTTCAGTTGCAGTGCCATACAGCTCAATCCATTCCTTTACACATATAGAGGGTGGCTATTGGCGCCGACGCCGAATTGACCTAGGTGCCAAAGCAAGACTGACCCAACTCCATTCGGCAGAAATCCAGCACAGGAATTGGTTCGCGAGGAATCAGACTGAGTCAGTGGCATCTAGGTAACTTGGTCAATTCAGCGTCGGCGCCAACAGACAATCGCTGGCAAGCGTTCGTGCGTTGGTGTCGGTCAGATGATGGTCCCAATTACAACGATGCGAATCAGATCGATCGACAGATCACTGCTGGACTCGCTTAGAAACTGCAGGTCGTGACGTTCAACGGGCAACTAGCGTTGCTCACGATGCAAGTCGCAAAATTGCACCGGAACCACTGAACCGAAATACGTATATTTCTATACCGAGCACTCCTGCATGTTATGGCGCTGAATCAGCTAGTATTGAGGGCGATACTGATAGTGGTGATGCGGATGCAGATCGAGTGATAAGAAGCAAGCGCGCGGATGCTTCCGCGATGAATATGAGAAACGCCCAACAACAAAAACAAGAAATAATAGGTCCCTCATTATGAAAACTTCAAATAACCCAATACAAACTTCAGCTCCCGACGAAGAAGACTTTGAGCTAATAGAGACACCTCCTGCTACCTGGAAAACATATTTAGGGTATTTTCTCGGACCGCTAGCGTCACTTCCCACAACCTATCTTCTTCACTCTCTCTTACATAACTTTATAAATTACTCAGCCGCTAGGGTGATACAGCCATGAACTTGACAAGAACAGCACTAGAGCAGGACATTATAGATTACATTGATGACGTTCAAGAAATCCACGAGAAGGCGCTCCTGTATTTCAATACCATGTCGGAAATAAGAGTGCTTTTATTAAGGATGCAAGATAGGACTCAAGAACTGCAAGAACGACTTATCTTCCAACACATGCCCGAAACCGCAGCACAAAAACTTTATGCTTCAAGCGAAGAAACAGACGGAGATAAAACCAACAACAAAACCTCTAGCCCTTTTAAGAAGGCACCCTCCAAAATTGAAGAATTCGGAATGAAGAAATAAAAAAGCGGCTAGTAGCCGCTTTTTTTAACGAACCCAACTAACACTGTCTTATCGATAGTTATTAACGTGCGAAATTAATGCTTGTGCAATTACTTCCCCCAATCTTACCGGCACGGCATTTCCAATAAGTCGCCCCATCTTATTGAATCTAATTGGGGTCCCTGAAGGTACAAATTTATAGTTGGCAGGAAACGTTTGAAGCATAGCAGCCTCTCTTAGGGAGATCGCCCTACTTTGCTCAGGATGTCCAAACCTCCCATTCCCAAACCCGAAACATTGAGTAGTTATTGTCGGACCTGGCTTATCCCATTCCATCCGGCCATAAACACTAGGATACGTAGCACCGGTAGCTTTTTTATGGCAAGCCGCCTGCAATTCCTCTGGCCAATCCCTCCATGTTCCACCGGGGGTTGAGGCTTCAATTCGCCTTAAGTTCAGCTCACTTAATGAAGAGGCATAATGCATAGCATCAGAGGAATCTTTTTCCCCGGCACGAATTGAAGGAAGTCCCGCAATCGTATCTCTTACAGTAACGGCCTTGCTATGTGTGGGCTCCAACTTTAAACCTACACTGCCGAGTCGAGACGCAAGGAGAACTAATCGTTTTCGTGTCTGAGGTATACCATACAAAGAGCAATCAACCACCGCCCACCATGTATGATAACCTTTCAGGCTTTTTACAAAGTCTTGAAAAACATTATGGTCTGCTAGCTGTGGAACATTTTCCATCGCAACCAGATCTGGCTTTAGTTTATTTACTAAACTCCCGAAAGCCAGAGCTAACGGCCATTGCGTTTCATACTGGCTATTACGACCACTGCGGCTGTATGTCGAAAATGGCTGGCAAGGAGCGCATCCGGCTAACAAACTGAAATCGGACTGACTCAGATAAGGTCGAATTTCACTCGCTTGCAAGAGGCTAACATCGCGCTCGATGAACTGCGCCGCGTTATTTTCTTCAAATGGAAACCGGCTGTTGGGATCTAAGTCTACCCCTGCGGCAACTTGAATCCCACCACGTACTAGCCCATGCGTAAGCCCGCCAACACCGCAAAACAAATCTACAGCTGAAATTTTCACATCTGTTTGTATATCAATTTGCACTAACTGATTCAAGCTGGTCGCCGCTCAGGAATAAGAAATTCATGTTTCTCAACATAATTACAAAAACAAGATATCACTTCGCGAAGGTAACTCACGGTCTTATCTTTAAGTTCAGCCAAGCGCATTACTGTTTCATACTCTGCGCATTCGGTAAAAGAGATGGATCCATGGGCAAGCCTATTGCGCAACCGCTTGACTAGAGCCAACGGCCCTAAGTCATCTCTAAATGGGCGCTTAACATCATCGTAGATTTTCTTCTTAACTTTTAGCTTAAAACCTAAGCGTTTGCTTATTGCCTCTATCTCGTTATCATCCCAATTCCCTCCACCGCCCTTTTCTATAGAGAACTCGGCTATAGGATCTGGAGAGATCAACTGCGCGCACAACTTCAGAGCACACTCCAATCGATGTTCAGGAGTCAGTTCGGTATGCGTTCTAGCAGTTAACCGAATCCACTCCCGCAACAATTGATCACTTAGGTGCTGTGGCCCCCATGTTGCTTCGTTTGTGGTCGCCGTAGCCACGAAATCAATGCATAGAGTCATTGTCGACTCCACCAAGTTATAAAGCTGCAAATAAACACTAGAGTACAATATTTTTTGCTGCTGCGTGGTAATAGGGTGTGCTGCACCCTCAAATTTGGGTGGTCCCTGCTGCGCGACACCTTGCATCACCTGGAGAAAATCCAGATAAGTTTCAACCTCTGACAGCCGTTCCTCAAATGCTGCAATCAACTCGTCCATATTAATTGCCTAACAATTTTCTTTGAACAAAACTGATCCTTTCGCGCAAGCGAGCTACTGCGTTCGCGCCGTCGGAGCCTGTAACTTTTATAAATTCCGCTTCATTCAACCAATTAACATTTATAGCTCGCTTTTTAGCAATAGCTGGCTTTTCGCTAAGAGCATGCCTTGAACCGATAGCAATCGCTTCAAATCGAGCGCGTGGAGTAGCATTCCCAGTTGCGGTCTTCCGAAATCCATATGGGAAAAACTTATCTACAAACTCCATCGTGTCGTTGAAGATCTTTTTGTATTTCTTGCTAAGAAGAGGAGTTTTTTCGAAACTCTTATTCATCGCTTTGACATAATCAAAAAGAAACTCCGAGGGACGGTCTCTGTATCCATCAAGTCCATCGCCATAGGCAAAAAACCTAGTAACCAAATCTTCACGCCCTCTCTCATCAGCATTTTTACGGGACACTGGCGCAAGTTTCTTAAGAATATCGGTTTCCGCAAGCTCTATTACGAGATTCATGAACGGCCCGGCAAGAGCCCCCCTGCGAACCTCTGCTTTATTCGCAATCTTGCTTCCAGTATTAATCCGTTCAAACAGATCGAATCGAGCCTGTTCGTCTGCATGCTCATTCAAAACAATACCGCGAATCGATCTATTATGAATCTTACGTTGTCTAGACGGAGGCAAATCCGTAAACACAAAATTTGATAAGTGGGTTAAACTTTCTAACTCGTTAAGCCGGAAATTACCGTGAACAAACTCCTCAATGGTACGCAACCGCTGAGAACCATCTACGATTTCCAACTTCCCATCCGGCATTTCCCAAAAAAACAGGAATGGTATTGGCAGCCCAAGGAGTAGAGACTCAATAAATCGAGATTTTCGCTCACTTTCCCAAGTGAACTCACGTTGATATGAAGGGACAACGAAGTCGTTTTCATGCATTTTTTTAGCTAGCAACTCGATTGAGTATTCAGTTAAGTAGAACTCAATACGCTTTGAAAGCTCGACAATTTGTGCTTCTGCACTCGCCACCTCTTGCGCGGTTTTTGTCGGTTGCTGTCTCGGACTTCTCATATACGCTCAAATTTTGAAGTGTCGTTGATAGTTCAACGCTCATTGATCCTTGGCACTTTATTTACGCAATTGCCCGGACCTAGCGGTGACTCCCTGTGCGCTGCCAGCTTAGGCTCCATAAGCTAAATTCGCGGGCATGGTACAAAACGCTGTCTACGATATCACACCAATCAGTAGCCTTTTAGCGACCCGGGGCATTTTGATTTCCCCCTCCTCTCTGCTGTCAAATGCGGCAAGAAATCTCAAGGAGTTCCAGCTTCCACTATCAGCGCATCCTGTTAAACCTATGCGTTATGAGGACTGTCTTGCGTTCGCGGCCAGTAGATACCAATGAGGACGCCTGAAGCGGGAAAGTCGAGCAGATAGCACCCGACATGTGCGGGCGACAATCTAGCTGAGGTGTGACCGGAAGGCATTCGCCCAAACAAAAAACCCGCACCATGCTAAAGCATGATGCGGGTTCAGTGGGATCGTGGTGGGATCACGGTTCCCTTGCAAGCCCTATCAGATTCTTTCAAAAAAACGTAAGTCACTGATAAGGCTATAAATAATGGCGGAGAGATAGGGATTCGAACCCTAGGTACCGGTGAAGGTACAACGGATTTCGAATCCGTCCCATTCGGCCACTCTGGCATCTCTCCAACGGCGCGCATCATAACAACACTTTCGTCGGAAGCGAACCCCCTTGGCGAAATATTTCTGTGCTATCAGATGCTTGCGTCGATTAAAGCGGTACGCCCAGACGATTGGCGACTTCTTCGTAGGCTTCGATGACGTCACCAAGGCCCTGACGGAAGCGGTCCTTGTCCATTTTCTTGCCGGTAGCCTTGTCCCACAGGCGGCAGCCGTCCGGGCTGAATTCGTCACCCAGGACGATGCTGCCGTCGTGGAATACGCCGAACTCAAGTTTGAAGTCGACCAGCAGCAGGCCAGCGTCGTCGAACAGCTTGCTCAGCACTTCGTTGACCTTGAGCGACAATTCTTTCATGCGAACCAATTGCTCAGCCGTGCCCCAACCGAAAGCCACGACGTGGGATTCGTTGATGAACGGGTCGCCCTTGGCGTCGTCCTTGAGGAACAGTTCGAAGGTGTAAGGGTTGAGCTTCATGCCCTCTTCCACGCCCAGACGCTTGACCAGGCTGCCGGCGGCATAGTTACGCACGACGCATTCGACCGGAATCATGTCCAGCTTCTTGACCAGGCATTCGTTGTCGCCCAGCAGCTTGTCGAATTGGGTCGGTACGCCGGCCGCTTCGAGTTTCTGCATGATGAAGGCGTTGAACTTGTTGTTCACCATGCCTTTGCGGTCGAGCTGCTCGATGCGCTTGCCGTCGAACGCCGAGGTGTCGTTGCGAAACAGCAGGATCAAGCGGTTAGCGTCATCGGTCTTGTAAACCGATTTGGCTTTGCCGCGGTAGAGTTCTTCACGTTTTTCCATGATGGGCTCCGCTTGCTAAGTAGATGGGCTAGGCGATATGTCGCCAGTCGAGCCCTGAATCTTGATCGGCCAGTTGCAGCCAGTCCGGGTCGCACCCGAGGGTGTCGACAAAACATTGCCGGGCCAGCTGCGGCAGGTTGTTCTTGCTGCTCAGATGGGCCAGGACCAGGTGTTGCAGGCCTTGCCAGCCCAACTCGGACACCAGGAATGCCGCCTGGTGGTTATTCAAATGTCCCAGCTCACCGCCAACCCGCTGCTTGAGAAAGTACGGATAATGACCCCGAGCCAGCATGTCACGGCAATGATTGGACTCGATCATCAATGCATCGAGGTCCCGATAGCCCTCCAGCACCTTGTCACAATAGGACCCCAGGTCGGTCAACAGGCCGAAGCGCCGCTCACCATCACTGAACACGTATTGCGTCGGCTCTTGCGCATCGTGGGCCACGGCGATGACACCAATGCTCAAGTCACCGATTTGCAGCTGCTCGCCGCCTGCCAGAAGGCCCGCAGGCTCAATCGGTTTGCGCATCCCGCGCAGGGTTCCGCGACTGAGGTAGACAGGCAGATTGTAACGCCGAGACAGCAAACCCACGCCATGCACGTGGTCGGCATGTTCGTGGGTCACGAGTATCGCGCTCAACTGCGCCGGGTTCACACCCAGGCGCAGCAAGCGTTTTTCGGTTTCCCGCAGGGAGAAACCACAATCTACCAGCACGTACGTATCAGCGCTGGCTATCAGCGTGCCGTTCCCTTGGCTACCGCTGCCGAGAACGGCAAAACGCATGTCATCAGCCCAAATTGTCCTGAATCACGCTCAACACTTTGCGCGCTACATCAGCAGGCGCGACGGTGTTGATGTTTTTCTCGACGGTAACCTGGATGTTCTCGCCGACCTTGCTCAGGCGAACCTGATAACGCTCGGCACGGGCTTCAACTTCTTCCTTGTTCGGCGCGCTGCCGAACAAGCTGCTGAAGAAGCCAGGCTTGTCGTCTTTCTTCTCGGCTTTTTCCGCCAGGTTGATGTAGTACAGGCCCAGGCTGCGGTTGATGTCTTCAACGCGCCATTCACCCTGTTCCAGCGCACGACCGACACTCGACCAGGCACGATCCAGATCGGTACCGACGTTCAGCACCGGGTTACCGCTGCCGTCCTCGCTCAGGCTCACACGGCTAGGCGCATCGAAATCTCGCGAAGCCAGCATGGAAACCGAACCGCCCTTCTCCGAGATGCGGCTCATGCTCGCGAGCATGTCGTCGACCAGGGCCGCGTCCAGACCGGTATTGACCGAACGGTTGGTGAAATCGACGTCGGCGGTGCTGCCGGCGGGCCGCTCGGCGCTGACCACATAGACTTCACTGGTGTTGCGTTGCACGCCCGGCTCGATGCGCACGCGCACTCGGGTTTCGCTGTCGGTGCTGACACCGGCCGCACTCAGACGCTTGGCCATGGCTGCCGACAGTTCATCGGAATGTTGCCAGGTGGTAGTGAATTCGCCGGTTTGCGGACGCTGCTCATCCAGGCGGTACCCATTGTCCTGGAAGAACTGAACGGCCACGGGCCAGACTTCGGCCGGCGGGTTTTGCGCCAGGATCGAGCGCGAGTCACCGCTCTTCTGCAAGGAATACGCACTGGCGTTAGCCGCCGCCGTCAACGGTTGCGGTCGAGGAACGATGTATTCACCCTTGACGGTGTCATCGGCTACGTTGCGCGGGATCGGCAGCAACGGGTCCAGACGCTTGGCGGAGGTGATGTCCGGCGGCAATTGCATCGGTGCAGTCTGTTGCGCTTCCAGGTAGTCGCTACCACGGTCACGGAAATAACCTTCCGGGCCCCAGACCCATCCACAGCCACTCGTGCTGGAGATGATCAAGGCAAGTGCGGAAAGTCCGGCCATTCGCTTCATGCGTTGTACTTCCTCAATTAAACCAGGACGCTGCACTGGCGCAGGGCCGTGCGAAGCGTTTCATGACAGGGTGCGCTCAGCCAGGTCAGCGGCAAGCGAATGCCTTCGTGCATCAGGCCCATTTCGACCAAGGCCCACTTCACCGGAATCGGGTTGGCCTCGATGAACAGGTCCTTGTGCAACGGCATCAGTTTTTCGTTGATGGCGCGTGCAGTCTCGGCGTCACCCTTGAGCGCGGCCTCGCACAGGTCTGCCATTTCGCGCGGAGCGACGTTGGCGGTAACGGAAATGTTGCCCTTGCCACCCAGCAGGATCAGCTCAACCGCGGTCGGATCATCACCGGACAACACGATGAAATCCTTGCTTACGCCATCAAGGATGGCCTTCGCACGCTTCAGGTCGCCAGTCGCTTCCTTGATGCCGATGATGTTTGGCACGGTGGAAAGACGGATCACGGTCTCCGCCTGCATGTCGCAGGAGGTACGGCCAGGCACGTTGTAGAGGATCTGCGGGATATCGACGGATTCGGCAATGTGCTTGAAATGCAGGTACAGGCCTTCCTGGGTCGGCTTGTTGTAATACGGTACGACCAGCAGGCAGGCGTCGGCGCCGGCCTCTTTGGCGTTACGGGTCAACTCGACAGCTTCGCGGGTCGAGTTGGCGCCGGTACCGGCAATTACCGGGATACGGCCGTTGACTTGCTTGACCACGGCACGGATGACTTCGATATGTTCGTTTACATCGAGGGTTGCCGATTCGCCGGTAGTGCCGACGGCAACAATGGCATGGGTGCCGTTTTCAAGGTGGAAGTCCACGAGTTTGCTGAGGCTGTCCCAGTCAAGACGCCCTTGTGCATCCATGGGTGTGACCAGTGCCACCATACTGCCCGCAATCATGAAACCGCTCCTGCCGGAAAAAGAGAGCGGTAATGGTACTGGCGCCAAGATGCTTGCACAAGCGAAGTACTGCGCTGCCGCCATTCCCCTTGGCGCCGCTTTTCGCTACCCTTCAGACTTTGATCGGTACTGACAAGCTCGTCCGTCGGGTTTCAGCCTCCATTTTCGGCATCACAAGCCCCATTCCAGCGTTGCCACTCCTCGCTCCTGCCATACTGGAGCACGTGCAACCAGCGCGTGAGGCTTTCTGAATTCGCATCCGCAGGCTTGCTCACGAAAAATACAGCCCTGAATGTACCGACCGCTCATCGCTTTAGGAATGCTGCATGTCCACCCCCACAGTTCGCGAACAATTCCTTGTCATCAGTGCCCTCGGCGCCAACCCCATGGAGCTGACCAACGTCCTGTGCCGCGCCAGCCATGAAAACCGCTGCGCCGTGGTCACCTCCCGGCTGACCCGTCACGGCGAATGCAGTGCACTCGTACTGGAAATCACCGGCAGTTGGGATGCACTGGCACGCCTTGAAGGCAGCCTCCCCATCCTGGCCAAGCGACACGCATTCACCGTCAACGTGGTGCGCAGCGCCGCCCTGGAAAACCGCCCGCAAGCCCTGCCGTACGTCGCTTACGTCAGCTCGGCCTACCGCTCGGACATCATCAACGAGCTCTGCCAGTTCTTCACCGACCACAACGTCGAACTGGAAAACCTGACCTGCGATACCTATCAGGCACCGCAAACCGGCGGCACCATGCTCAATGCCACGTTTACCGTGACCCTGCCGGCGGGTGTGCAGATCAGCTGGCTGCGTGATCAATTCCTGGACTTCGCTGACGCGTTGAACCTTGATGCCCTGATCGAGCCGTGGCGCCCACAGAACCCAATGTAAGGAAGCTTTCATGGCCGTTGCCATCGACCAACCGGTTGCCGATTTCGAAGCGCCCGCGACCAGCGGGCAGACCGTCAGCCTCTCGGGTCTGAAGGGCAAGCAGGTGGTGCTCTATTTCTATCCGAAGGACAGCACGCCAGGCTGCACCACTCAGGGCCAGGGCTTCAGGGATCAACTGGACGCTTTCAAAGCGGCTAACACCGAAGTGTTCGGCGTATCTCGCGACAGCCTGAAGTCCCACGAAAACTTCAAGACCAAGCAAGCCTTTACGTTCGAGCTGATCAGCGACAAAGAAGAAGCGCTTTGCCAACTGTTTGATGTGATCAAGCTGAAAAAGCTCTATGGCAAGGAATACATGGGCGTGGATCGCAGCACGTTCCTGATCGACAAGGATGGCGTGCTACGTCAGGAATGGCGCGGCGTGAAGGTGCCCGGGCATGTTGATGCTGTATTGGCTGCAGCTCAGGCATTGAATAAAGCCTGATTCTTAAAAGATCGCAGCCTGCGACAGCTCCTACGGGATTACGCATTTCCCGGTAGGAGCTGCCGCAGGCTGCGATCTTTTTACAATCTAAAGCAGCGGCGCCACCACAGGCTCTTTACGCGGCCAGGCATCCAGTACGGCTTTGAACAGTGTCGCCAGGGGAATCGCAAAGAACACCCCCCAGAAGCCCCACAACCCGCCAAACAACAAGACCGCACAGATGATCGCGACCGGATGCATGTTGACGGCTTCCGAAAACAATAACGGAACCAGTACGTTGCCATCCAGCGTCTGAATGATTCCGTACACTGCCATCAAGTATATGAATTGATCGCTCCACCCCCACTGGAACAGCGCAATCAAAAACACCGGGACCGTCACTACAACAGCGCCGACATACGGCACCACTACCGAAATCCCCACCAGCAACGCCAGCAGCGCCGCATAGTTGAGCTCCAGCACGACGAAAGCGAGGTAGGTAACACCGCCGCAAATGAAAATCTCGATGACCTTGCCGCGAATGTAATTGGCGATCTGCCGGTTCATGTCATGTGCGACCCGAGTGATCAATGCCCGTTCACGCGGCAGATATCCGCGTACCCATTCACCGATCATTGCGCGGTCCTTGAGGAAGAAGAACACCAGAATCGGCACCAGCACCAGATAGATCATGATATTCACCAGCAGAGGCAGGCTCGACAGTGAAAAGGTCAGCGCCCACTGACCGAACTTGCCGATTTCCCCCCGCGCCACTTCGATGGCCCGCAGCACCTGCTCGTCGGACACCAGATGTGGGTAACGTTCGGGCAAGAGCAACAAAAGCGACTGCCACTTGGCGAGCATGCCCGGAAGCTCATTGAACAGTGTGATCAACTGATGCCACAGCAACGGTACGACCACCACGATGAATACCAGCAACAACCCCATGAACAAAGCAAAAACCAGCCCCACCGCCACGCCTCCGGGAACACGCAGGCGCTCAAGTGACACCACCAGTCCCTGCATCAGATACGCCAGCACCATCCCGGCCAGGACCGGCGCGAGCATACCGCCCAACGTGAGCACAGCGGTGAACGCCAGAAAGAGCAGGACGGCCAACACCACCGCTTCTTCATCGGAGAAATAGCGCTGGATCCAGTCGCGAAACACTTTGAACATCAATATTCCTTAAGAACAAAACGCCGCAGATTTCAGGCTTTTTTCAACCAATAGCGGTAAACACCCGCCTCATCTTCTTCACGAAGCAGCGTATGACCGGCCAATCGGGCAAAGGTGCGAAAGTCGCGTTGCGAACCCGCATCGGTGGCAATCACCTTGAGCACCGCGCCGCTGGCCATCCGATTGAGTTCCATCTTGGCCTTGAGCAAAGGCAAAGGGCAATTCAGGCCGCTGGCGTCCAGCTCAACGTCATGCTCTACAGCGTCGATCATTGCATCACTCCGGTGTCAGGTGCTTGGGTCGCCTAGAATATCTGGTCGCAACGCTGGTGTCCGGCTACAGTAAGGTCTTTGTCTTTTAAGGCTTTGTGCATGACTTTTTTGCGCCCTACCCTGCTGACGCTCGCTTGCCTGCTCGCCTCACCGGGCTTCGCCGACGACTTGCCGTCACTCGGCGACGCCAGTTCTGCCATTGTCTCGCCGCAACAGGAATACCAGTTGGGCCGCGCCTGGCTGGCGATGCTGCGCAGCCAGGTATCGCAGCTCAACGATCCGCAACTCAAGGACTATGTCGAATCCAGCGTCTATCGACTGGTGGAAACCAGCCAGGTCAGTGACCGGCGACTGGAGTTCATTCTGATCAACAGCCCTCAGCTCAACGCCTTTGCGGCGCCGGGTGGGATTGTCGGGGTCAACGGCGGTTTGTTCCTAAACGCCCAGACCGAAGGCGAGTATGCCTCAGTACTGGCGCACGAATTGGCTCACTTGTCGCAACGCCACTTTGCCCGCGGCGTCGAAGCCCAGCAGCGTATGCAAGTGCCGATGATGGCTGCCCTGCTGGCCGGCATCGTGATTGCCGCAGCAGGCGCCGGCGATGCCGGGATCGCGGCCATTGCGGGTACGCAGGCGGCGGCAATTCAGGAACAACGACGGTTCTCGCGCCAAAACGAGCAGGAGGCCGATCGCATCGGCATTCTCAACCTGGAGAAGGCCGGCTACGACCCGCGATCGATGCCCAGCATGTTCGAGCGTCTGGGGCGTCAGTACCGCTTTGACGCCAAGCCGCCGGAATTTCTGCTGACTCACCCGGTCACCGAATCGCGGATCGCCGACACCCGCAACCGCGCCGAGCAGGCCCCTCAAGGCGGCATCGAGGACACTCTGCGCTATCAATTGATTCGTGCGCGAGTCCAACTGATCTACGAAGAAACCCCAGGCCTTGGCGCCAAACGCTTTCGCGCTCAACTTGAGGAAAACCCCAAGAGCGACGTAGCCCGTTATGGCTTGGCCATCGCTCAAATCAAGGGCGGCCAACTGAATGAGGCCCGGGAGAATCTCAAGTTGCTGCTGGCCAGGGCGCCGAACGAGATCATCTACAACCTCGCTCAGGTCGATCTGGACATCACCAACAATCGCCTACCAGATGCCCAGTCCCGGGTTGACCGGATGCTGACCCAGTATCCCGGCAACTATCCACTGAATCAGGTGCGCGTTGATTTGTTGCTCAAGCAGAACCGTACCGCCGATGCGGAAAAGGCCCTTGAAGGCCTGCTCAAGTCGCGTCCGGACGACCCGGACGTGTGGTACCAGGTTGCAGAGACTCGCGGCCTGTCTGGCAATATCATCGGGCTGCATCAGGCTCGTGCGGAATACTTCGCACTGGTTGGCGATTATCGCCAGGCAATCCAACAACTGGACTTCGCCAAACGCAAAGCGGGTACCAACTTCCCGCTGTCGTCAAGGATCGATGCACGCCAACGCGAGCTGATGGAGCAGGAACGCATGATCAAGGACATGATGGGCTGATTCTTTCTGGCATAAAAAAACCGCCTCTTTCGAGGCGGTTTTTTATTCAGCCAACAACCGGATTACTCAGCCAGCTTGAAGGTGATGAAGCTGGCACGACCTTGACGCAACACCCGCATCGACACCGAACGATTCTTCGGCAACGCCTTGGCAATGTCCGCAAACTCCTTGGCGGAGCCGATGGCCTGATTGTTCAGGTGGGTAATCACATCGCCAGGCTGCAAGCCGATCAGGGCAGCAGGACCGTCCTGGACTTCCTTGATCACCACACCACCCTTGAGGTCGTAGGTCTTCTTCTGCTCGGCGGTCAGTTCAGCCACCGACACGCCCAATCGGTTGCTGCTGCGCTCAATGCTGGAACCAGGCAAGGCATCCAGCTCTTTGTCCTCATCCGGGATGGCGCCAACTGTCAACGCGACATTCTTGCGCTTACCGTCTCGAATCACTTCCAGATCGGCTTTCGCGCCCTCCTTCAATGCACCTACCAAATGCGGCAGATCCGCCGACATGACGATCGGCTGGCCATTCATGCTCAGGATCACGTCACCGACCTGCAAGCCGCCTTTGGCAGCCGGGCCATCATCCTGAATTTGAGCAACGAGCGCACCGGCTGGTTTCTCCAGACCGAACGATTCGGCCAGATCCTTGCTCACTTCCTGAATCACCACACCCAACCAGCCACGGCTGACCTTGCCGCCGGATTTCAACTGATTGGAAACATCCATGGCCACATCGATAGGGATCGCGAACGACACCCCCATGAAACCACCGGAGCGGGTATAGATCTGCGAGTTGATGCCCACCACTTCACCGTTCAGGTTGAACAGCGGACCACCGGAGTTGCCCGGGTTGATCGGCACGTCAGTCTGAATGAACGGCACGTAGTTTTCGTTCGGCAGGCTGCGCCCCACGGCACTGACGATACCCTGGGTGACCGTATGGTCAAAACCGAATGGCGAGCCAATCGCCACAACCCATTGACCCGCTTTCAGATCCTGGGATTTGCCGAGCTTCAGAACGGGGAGATCCTTGCCTTCGATTTTCAGCAGCGCCACGTCGGAACGCGGATCCGTGCCAATCAGCTTGGCCTTCATTTCACTGCGATCAGCGAGGCGCACGAGAATTTCGTCGGCGTCGGCGATCACATGGTTATTGGTCAGGATGTAGCCGTCAGGTGAAATGATGAACCCCGAACCCAGGGACTGAGCCTCACGCTGACGATCACCGCGTGGCGAGCGTGGTTGCTGCGGCATGCCGCGCTCGAAGAACTCGCGAAGCATCGGCGGCAAGCCTTCGAGATCAGGCATCTGCTGGTTCACCTTGCGATCCGGCAGTTTCTGCGTGGTACTGATGTTCACAACCGCAGGCGAGGCTTGTTCGACCAGCTGCGTAAAGTCAGGCAATTCGACCGCTTGAGCGGTGACTGCCTGCCCCAGCAACAACACAGTGGCAAAGATGGAAAGGTAAGACTTCAAACGTGGTATCGACATACGGCTCCCGTTACGACGAGCAGGGTTAAGCGATATGGAGCAAGGAACACCGGGAACAATACGCCGGTATTTTTGTTCCGGGAACAACAAACAAGGCCAGAGCCGAGGGGCTGTGACCTATAAGAAATTTTAGGGATTTATGCAAATTGAAATGCTCACCAAACATTTCGATTTCAGCTCACTGCTTGGTTGCAGCGGCATCGGTGCGCATTGAAAGCGCAATCCGTTCAGCGGTGCCGACCGGTATCTCGCCAACCACGGTCACCATCATATCGCCCTGCGGGGTAGTCAAGCGTCGAGACACGGCAACGGTGGGGCCTAACTGAGTGCGAATATCGGTGACGGGTGCACCATTGAGCGATTCGAGGAACACCGAGAAGCGTGCCAGACCATCGTCGTACATCAGACTGTTGACCTGAGTTTTTGTGTCTGGATCTTTGCGCGCGGAGCTGCTGGTCAACTCGAAACCTGGGGGCAGCCAGTCGGAATGCCAAACCTGTGCAGCCTTGACCGCGGAAGCCTTGTCATTTTCAAGATTGACGGGCTTGCAATCGGCGCCGGGTTGCAACGCGCTGTCGGATGGAATCTGCGCGGTATCCAGTTGCGTGAACTGGAAACGCTCCAACAATTGACCCTTGTCGTTAAGCAACAAGGATTTGAGTGGAAGGCCGGTTTCTTTGTCCAGATGCAGTTCAAAACCGTATCGATGCTGGTCGCGTGGCGTCAGCGAAACGATCACTGCGGATCGCCCGGCAACACGCGACTTGCCGATCACCGCAAGGTCATACCAATTCTTGAGCTTTTGGGGATCGAGTGCACGAGCGCCAGAACTGGGTGAATCTCCAAGCCCCGATATCAGTGTGCCACTAACGCATTGAGTATGCCCATCAATGCGTACGACTTCCTGAGCAGACCCGTCGAGCTGTAGCAACCGCTCACGGACCTTGCCATCCTGGACGCGATGCCAGATGTTGTGGGTAGAAAAACTACCGTTACGCTCGTAGACGAAAGTACCCTTAAAGCTTTGCTGTTGCTCGGCCTGGCCAAGACGGTTCAACCAGTCCTGGGCCTCATCGGCGTGGGCTGGAACAATGAACCAGCCACCGAGCAGAAGCGTAAGTAGAGGTATGGCGCGCATGATCCTCCTTAACGGTTTTCCAGGCTTGCAGCACGAGCGTAAGGCAGCGCGCTCTCCGTACCTTTCAATGCAGCCTGTTGTGCGTGTTGACGCAAGTACCCTGGCAGACGCTGATCGTGCCAGCCTGGCTGACCTTGCAGAACGCCATTGGCCATAGGACCGGTGGCTTCCGAACTTTCATTGTAGCCGGCCAGAACAGCTGGGCCTTTTACTTGAGGAACGGTCAAGCCTGGCTGGTTCGATTGCTGCGCAAGTTCGACACCGGCGATCTCGTCCTGATTATACAGGCGAACACCCGCCAGCACTGCAAGCGTCACCGAAGCAGCGACCGCCAGACGACCCAGGCTGCGCCATGGTCCACGGGTGGCTTTTGCCGGCACCGCTTCGTCCGCCAGTGCAGCTGAAACGGCCGCAGCGATGTCCAGGCGTGGAAGCAAGAGATCCTTGTGCATCACTGCCCGAGCGATCTGGTAACGAGCCCAGGTTTCACGGGTTTCAACATCGTCACAGGCATTCAATACCCGACGCAATTCCAATTCGTCCGCTTCGTTATCCATCACTGCGGACAGCGATTCCTGCAGGGCTTCACGACTCATGGCGTTCCTCTCTTGGCTGTCGCCGCTGTCTTTAGTTTTCCTGCAACAACGGCTGCAGGGCTTTATCGATGGCCTCCCGGGCGCGGAAGATCCGGGAGCGCACGGTGCCCACCGGACATTGCATGACGCTCGCAATGTCCTCGTAACTCAGACCATCAAACTCACGTAAAGTTAAGGCCGTACGCAAATCTTCCGGCAGTTGCTGAATGGTTCGATGGACGGTGCCTTCGATCTCATCCCGCAGCAACGCCCGCTCTGGCGACTCGAGATCCTTGAGGCCATGATCGCCATCGTAGAACTCTGCATCTTCAGAACTGACATCGCTATCCGGCGGCCGACGGCCGCGTGAAACCAGATAGTTTTTCGCCGTGTTGATGGCGATGCGGTAAAGCCACGTATAAAACGCACTGTCTCCGCGAAAATTTCCAAGTGCACGGTACGCCTTGATAAAGGCTTCCTGTGCCACATCCTGGGCTTCATGGGTGTCGTGCACAAAACGCACGATCAACCCGAGAATTTTGTGCTGGTATTTCAGCACTAGCAGATCGAAAGCGCGCTTGTCGCCGCGCTGAACGCGTTCGACCAGTTGCTGATCCTCTTCCTGGGTTAGCATGAACACTCCTCGATAAGCTCGGAGGAGGCTTGCAGAACTAAACCACCAGACTTGCAAACATAGACTCGGGCTTTTCGCAAAAGTTCTCCCCCTCCAGGCAAGTTTCCTGCGGGCTCTGATTTGGCACGCACGAAAAGCGCAGCGCGAGTTGACCCGGCTGCGCGAATAATCTTGTTATCGGATTCACCGGCAAGGATCAAACCCCGATCCCGCACCGAAACCGACACTGTCCCTTGATTCAGGCAACGGTCTATTGATCTTGGCCCTTTGGCAAAAGTTCCAAATATTTATGCGGCATCACCCCGACATTGTGCAACCCTGCAGGGAAAAATACTGTTAAATCGACGATACAGTCCTCGTGTCGCCCAAATGGCAGAAAAACCATCCGACGAAGCGTCCGATATTTTCCGTCACAGTAGTTTCACAATGCCATGCCCGCTCGGGTATTGTGCCGCTCCCCCCCTCTATATACTAGTGGGCTGTGCGGCTGCCTCGACTCGCCAGTCCAGGTGCGCCAACCCCGACCCGGGTCGCTTTGAGCGGAATCCTGAAATGAGCCAACAGTTTCAACACGATGTTCTGGTAATTGGCAGCGGCGCTGCCGGCTTGAGCCTTGCGCTAACCTTGCCCGGTCATTTGCGCATCGCGGTATTGAGCAAAGGCAACCTCGCCAATGGCTCGACCTTCTGGGCACAGGGTGGTGTTGCTGCCGTTCTGGATGATACCGATACCGTGGAGTCCCACGTCGACGATACGCTCAACGCTGGCGGCGGTCTGTGCCACGAAGATGCCGTACGCTTCACTGTCGAGCACAGCAGGGAAGCCATCCAGTGGCTGATCGACCAAGGTGTGCCTTTCACCCGCGATGAGCACTCCAGTACAGACGATGGCGCATTCGAGTTTCATCTGACTCGCGAAGGCGGACACAGTCATCGACGTATCATTCACGCTGCGGATGCCACGGGGGCGGCGATTTTCAGGACCTTGCTCGATCAAGCCGGAAAACGACCGAACATTGAACTGCTGGAGCAGCGGGTCGCGGTCGATCTGATCACCGAAAAGCGTCTGGGCCTGGAAGGCGATCGCTGCCTCGGGGCCTATGTGCTCAATCGCGGCACCGGACAAGTCGACACCTATGGCGCACGCTTTGTCATTCTCGCCTCCGGCGGCGCAGCCAAGGTCTACCTCTATACCAGTAACCCCGACGGTGCCTGCGGTGACGGCATTGCCATGGCCTGGCGCTCGGGTTGCCGGGTGGCGAACCTGGAGTTTAACCAGTTCCACCCGACCTGCCTTTATCACCCGCAGGCCAAGAGCTTCCTGATCACCGAAGCCTTGCGCGGGGAAGGTGCGCACTTGAAGCTGCCTAACGGTGAACGCTTCATGCAGCGCTTCGATCCCAGGGCCGAACTGGCGCCACGGGATATCGTTGCCCGCGCCATCGACCATGAGATGAAGCGCCTGGGAGTCGATTGTGTCTATCTGGACATCAGCCATAAACCCGAAGCGTTCATCAAGACACACTTCCCGACAGTGTATGAACGCTGCCTGGAGTTTTCGATCGATATCACCAAACAACCCATCCCGGTCGTGCCTGCAGCGCACTACACCTGCGGAGGCGTGATGGTTGATCAACAGGGCCGCACCGACGTGCCGGGCCTGTATGCCATTGGCGAAACCAGCTTCACTGGCCTGCACGGGGCCAATCGCATGGCCAGCAACTCGTTGCTGGAATGCTTTGTCTACGCACGTTCGGCGGCAATGGACATTATTGAACAATTGCCCCGTGTAACCATGCCAGACTGCCTCCCCGCGTGGGACGCGAGCCAGGTCACCGACTCCGACGAAGACGTGATCATTGCGCACAACTGGGATGAACTGCGCCGATTCATGTGGGACTACGTCGGCATCGTGCGCACCAATAAGCGCCTTCAACGGGCTCAGCACCGGGTGCAACTATTGCTCGATGAAATCGACGAGTTCTACAGCAACTATAAGGTCAGCCGGGATTTGATCGAATTGCGCAACCTGGCCCAGGTTGCCGAGTTGATGATTCTGTCAGCCATGGAGCGCAAGGAAAGCCGAGGCCTGCATTACACCCTCGACTATCCGAACCTGTTGCCGGTCGCGCTGGACACTATTCTGGTACCTCCCACCTTCGCCGGCTGAACTTGAGCCGGACTCGCAGGCGCCGGTGCACATCCGTCGCTTGCGAATCCCGGGGCACGCAAATGGACCTGACCCGACGCTCGCCATTTAACCGAAATCGCAACACCACGATCAACGGCAATGCCAGACTGTCCGGACGCAGTTGAACCGGCTGCCATCCCCCAGCCCGACGCCATAATTGCCAGCCATCAGCCTCGCGGCGCAAGCCGCAGAATGCCTGCGGATGTGTCAACAGGATCTGCCGGGGCAACGACCAAATACCGTGAACCACGCACAGCACAACCCCGAGCACACTGGCCCTGAGTGGGATAGAGAGTAGAAACAGCGAACCCAGCGCGAACAGCTGGGCCAACAGGTATGCCGCCAGCAACTGCCGTGAGGCATGCCAGCGGCATTCGTACGTTTTACTTGGGCTGGACACGATCCAGGATCATGCGAACCATGCGCTGAAGCTCTGGATCTTCCGATTCGGCACGCTCCATGAACCAGCCGAACATATCCTGATCTTCACACGTCAGCAGGCGGACGTACAACGCACGATCCACCTCATTGAGCGTTGCGTAAACCTCTTTCGTGAACGGTACCAGCAACACGTCAAGTTCAAGCATGCCGCGGCGGCTATGCCAAAAGAGGCGGTTCAGTTCAACATCTTCGACCATGGAGCGCTCCTCAAATAGGCGGCAAGTATACAGGCCCGGACCTCGCCGCACAGTCGGCTTTGGTCGGGCATCGACAAGCCTTTGTTAACTACCCATTTCGAAGGCGCCCCCTTATGATGTCTACCAGACTTTTTACCCTGCGATGACCCATGGCCGACTCTGCTTTTTTCTGCACCCTGTCTCACGAAGGTGTTCTCGCGGTTCGCGGCGCGGACGCCAGCAAATTCCTGCAAGGCCAACTGACCTGCAATCTCAATTATCTGAGCGACGCCCGGGCCAGCCTTGGCGCGCGCTGTACGCAAAAAGGCCGGATGCAATCGAGTTTTCGCATCCTGCTTGAAGGCGACGGCGTACTGATGGCCATGGCCACCGAGTTACTTGAACCGCAGTTGGCGGACCTGAAAAAATATGCGGTGTTCTCCAAGTCCAGGCTGACCGATGAAAGTGCCGCCTGGGTCCGTTTCGGCATTGCGCACGGCGACGCGACACTGGCCGATTTCGGTCTGGAGCTGCCGACAGAAACCGACAGTGTTGTTCGCAGCAATGGCTTGATCGCCCTCCGCGTTTCGCCAGAGCGGGCCGAGCTGTGGGTGGCCGCCGATCAGGCTGATGCGATCAAGAGCAAATTGTCCGCAGCATTGAGTGAAGGCGATCTGAACCAATGGTTGCTGGGCCAGATCCGCGCCGGGATTGGCCAGGTCATGCCAGCTACCCGCGAGCTGTTCATTCCGCAGATGCTCAACCTGCAGGCCATTGGTGGCGTGAGTTTCAAGAAAGGGTGCTATACCGGCCAGGAAATCGTCGCGCGGATGCAGTATCTGGGCAAACTCAAGCGCCGCTTGTATCGCCTGCAGCTCATCGCCGACGAACTGCCGGATCCAGGCGTTCAACTGTTTTCCCCAACCCACGGCAGCTCTATCGGCGAAGTGGTGCTCGCCGCACACACCGGGCAAAACATTGAACTCCTGGCGGTGTTGCAAGCCGAAGCAGCAGAAAATGGGGATATCCACCTGGGCGCACTTGAAGGCCCCGCTTTAAAACTGCTCGACCTGCCGTACGAACTGGACCGCGATCGCGAAATCCAGCGATAACGGCAGCACTTTGTGCAACACCTAGAGAAACTAAATGAGCGAGCTGGCGGAAAAGGTCCAACAGGATTTGGTTGAGGCCATCGATAACGATGACCTGGTTCTGCCAACGTTGCCGGAGGTGGCCCTGCAGATTCACAAGGCCGCTGAAAACCCGGAAGTCAGCGTCAGTACCCTGAGCAAAGTGATCAGTCGCGATACCGCGCTGTCGGCGCGCCTGATCAAAGTGGTCAACAGCCCGCTTCTGCGCGCCACTCAGGAAGTGACCGATCTTCACACGGCAATCACGCGCCTGGGCATCAACTACAGCTGTAACCTGGCCATCGGCCTGGTGATGGAGCAGATTTTCCATGCCCGCTCCGATGTAGTGGAACAGAAGATGCGTGATGTCTGGCGCAAAAGCCTGGAGATCGCCGGGGTCAGCTATGCGCTGTGCCGCCGCTATACCCGGCTCAAACCTGATCAGGCCGCTCTGGGTGGACTGGTGCACCAGATCGGTGTGCTGCCGATTCTGACCTACGCCGAAGATCACTATGAATTGCTGTCCGACCCGGTCAGCCTCAATCATGTGATTGACCAGATTCATCCGCTGATCGGGGAAAAATTGCTCAAAGTCTGGGATTTCCCGGACAAGCTCGTACAGGTGCCGCGGCTTTACCTGGACTTCAGGCGTCAGTCAGCGCAAGTCGACTACGCGGACCTGGTGCAGATCGCGAGCCTGTATTGCCAAAAGGACACCGACCACCCGTTCGCCCGTGTCGATGTCTGCGACGTGCCGGTATTCAGGACGCTCGGCATCGACTTTGACGACAGGGTCATGTGCGCCGATCTGGAAGAAACCCGCTCGATGTTCTACTGAGCAATGTGGCGAGAGGGCTTGCCCGTCGCCACAGGTGTGGTGTTGCCGTGTTACTCCCCGGACATGAAACTCACCCGCACCTTCAACCCGGCGTGCTCACCATCGTGCAAGCTGATTTGCGCCAGATGTGCGCGGCAGATTTCACCGACGATCGCCAGGCCCAAACCTGATCCGGCGACTTGCTGGTTGCGCCGATAAAAACGTTCGAACACGCGGCCACGTTCGTCAATGGGAATGCCCGGGCCGTCATCCTCGACCTCCAGCACCGCCGGCGCGGTGACGCGCAAAATCACATTGCCACCCGCTGGTGTATGGGCCAGGGCGTTATCAACCAGATTGCTCAGCAGCTCATTGAGCAGTGTTGGCTCGCCTCGCAACCACACCGGCTCGTCCGCTTCCAGCGCCAGAGCGACACCGCGCTTGTGGGCCAGCGGGGCCATGGCCATGCCCAGCTCTCGCGCCAACTGACTCAGATCCAGCAACTGCGCGCCCCCCTCGGCGATCGCTCGTGCGCCGTTTTCGACTCGCGCCAAAGAAAGCAATTGATTGGCCAGATGGGTCAGGCGATCCGTGCCTTGGGCGGCAGTTTCCAGCGTACTGCGCCAGGTATCGGGCTCAGCCGAACGCATGCCCAGTTCCAGTCGCGCCTTTAATGCCGCCAGCGGGGTTCGCAGCTCGTGGGCCGCATCGGCAATGAATTGCGCTTGCCGCTCGAATTGTTCGCGCAGACGCTCGGTAAAGTGATTGAGCGCTCGCACCAGCGGCCACAATTCGCGCTGCACTTCGACCAGCGGCAGCGGCCGCAGATCATCGGGTTGTCGCTCCTCCACCGCCGTGCGCAAGCGCTCCAACGGGCGTAATGCGGCGCTGACCGCAAACCAGACCAGCATCAATGCACCGATCGCCAGCATGCCCAGGCGCAACAAGGTATCGGCCGCCAGACTGCGGGCCATACTGACCCGCGCTTCATCGGTTTCCGCCACGCGGATCTCCGCCATGCCATTCATGTTCGGCTCGCTGACCGCCTTGAGCAGGCTGACCACACGCACGTTCTGCCCCTGATACGTCGCATTGTAAAAACGCGCCAGGGCGGGATAGTTATCGGTACGCAGCGTTCCCGGGGGCGGGGCTGGAAGATTTTCGTAACCGGAGATCAGCTTCTGGTTGATGTCATTGACCAAGTAGAAAATCCGCCCGGCGCTGTCGTAGGCAAAGGTATCGAGGGCCACGTAAGGCACATCGAGACTGAGGCTACCGTCGCGTTCGGACAGGCCGGCAGCGATGGTCCGCGCCGAGGCCAGCAAAGTCCGGTCATACGCAGTGTCGGCAGCTTCGCGACCATTCCAGTAAGCGCTCAGCCCACTGGCGAGCATCAATACCACCAGCAACAGCGCGAGGTTCCACAGCAACCGCCAGCGCAGGCTGCTGGGCTTATGCATCGCGGCTTTCCAGCAAGTAGCCGAGGCCGCGGAAGGTCACGATGGCGACCGGCTGGCCATCGAGCTTCTTGCGCAAGCGGTGCACGTAGATTTCGATCGCATCGGGGCTGGCCTCTTCGTCGAGGCCGAATACCTGGGAAGCCAGTTGTTCCTTGCTCATCACCCGACCGGGACGTGCGATCAGGGCTTCTAATACGGCCTGCTCGCGGGAAGTCAGGGTCAGTAATTCTTCACCGAGGGTAAAACGCCGGGTTTCCAGGTCATAAGCCAGCACACCGCAGCGCTGAATGCGCTCACCGCCCAGCACACTGCGGCGCAGCAAGGCTTTGACCCGCGCTTCGAGTTCGGTCAGTTCGAACGGCTTGGCCAGGTAATCGTCGGCGCCGAGGTTCAGGCCATGGACCCGATCCTTGACGTCGCTGCGGGCGGTCAGCATCAACACCGGCAGGTTCTTGCCCCGCGCCCGCAGGCGCGCCAGCACTTCGAATCCATCCATGCGCGGCAGCCCGACATCAAGGATTGCCATGGCGTATTCCTCGCTGCTCAGCGCCAGATCGGCAGCCACGCCATCGTGCAACACATCCACGGTCAGCCCGGTGCTTTTGAGCGCCTGGGCGACACTTTCGGCGAGCTGCAGATGATCTTCGACGAGCAGAACACGCATGGATATTTACCTCATTCAGGGACGGCCGACGCCATTCTTTGGCGCGGAGTTTACAGCGGCATCCGTCGCTGTGAAGCCCGAAAAAACGCGAAGGCCCGCTGAAAGGTTAGCGAAAGGTTGGGCCGTTAGAGTCTGGTTACGGGATGTTCCGATTGCCGACATCCTCTCCGTCGTTCGTAACCTGTTGTGAAATGTAGCTCTCGAAAAACGCCTTGAAGCGTTTTCGCCAATAAGAACAATAACCGAGGTACTGCAGCATGCTGTCCAGACAGCTCCAGGCTTACCCGCCCCATCCTTTCGATCCAATTCCAACTCTCGTAATCGCCAGCGCCGAAGCCGGCTGTTCGTCGTTCAGTCCTTGTGGACTTGAACACACCAGCACTGTGCGAAATCGACGCACCTGAATCATCCCGAAAAACAAAAACTCCTGTGGAGACAACAATGAATCGATCACTGCGCCGTTTCGCCCTCGCCGCCAGCTGCATGCTGTTTGCCGGCCAACTCATGGCCGAGCCAAAACGCCCGGAATGCATCGCCCCGGCGTCACCTGGCGGTGGCTTCGACCTGACCTGCAAACTGGCGCAAAGCGCGCTGATCAACGAAAAGCTGCTGACCAAACCCATGCGCGTGACCTACATGCCCGGTGGTGTCGGCGCGGTGGCGTATAACGCGGTGGTCGCGCAGCGGCCTGCGGATGCCGGTACTTTGGTGGCGTGGTCCAGCGGTTCGCTGTTGAACCTGGCGCAAGGCAAGTTCGGTCGCTTCGATGAAACCAACGTACGCTGGCTCGCTGCCGTTGGCACCAGCTACGGTGCCATCGCGGTGAAAAGCGATTCGCCCTACAAGACCCTAGACGATCTGGTACAGGCGCTGAAGAAAGATCCGAGCAAAGTGGTGATCGGTTCTGGTGGCACCGTTGGTAGCCAGGACTGGATGCAAACCGCGCTGATCGCCAAGGCCGCCGGTATCAACCCGCGTGACCTGCGTTACGTCGCCCTCGAAGGCGGTGGCGAAATCGCCACCGCCCTGCTCGGCGGGCACATTCAGGTCGGCAGCACCGACATCTCCGACTCCATGCCGCACATCCAGAGCGGCGACATGCGCCTGCTGGCGGTGTTCTCCGACAAGCGTCTGGACGAGCCGGAAATGAAGGACATTCCGACCGCCCGCGAGCAAGGCTATGACATCGTCTGGCCGGTGGTTCGCGGCTTCTACGTCGGGCCTAAAGTCAGCGATGAAGACTACGCCTGGTGGAAAGACTCGTTCGACAAGCTGCTGGCATCACCCGAGTTCGCCAAGCTGCGCGATCAGCGTGAACTGTTCCCGTTCGCCATGACCGGCCCGGAACTGGACACCTATGTGAAGAAGCAAGTCGCGGACTACAAAGTGCTGGCCAAAGAGTTCGGCCTGATCCAGTGATCGCCTCTGTCTAGCGGCTGCGGCTCCGTTCGGCGGAGCCGCAGCACAGGAGTTCCCCATGCTCTTACAACGCATTTTTGCTTCAGTGCTGTTGCTGGCCTGCATCAGCCTGATGCTGATGGCCCTGCCCTACCAGGCACCTTTTTCCTACGAGCCGATCGGCCCGCGCGCGTTCCCCCTATTGATGCTGGGACTGATGGGCCTGGCCCTGGTTTACATGGTGTATCGCCCCTCGCCGATCAAACACACCGATGAAGATCCGCCGATGGATCGCGAGACCCTGACCAAGATTGGTGTTTGCGTGCTGTTGCTGCTGGTCTTCGCCGGGCTGTTCGAACCGTTGGGCTTCATCCTCAGCAGCATGCTGGTTGGCATTCCGCTGGCTCGCCTGTACGGCGGGCGCTGGCTGCCGGGCGCGGTGATCATCAGCCTGATGAGTATCGGCCTGTACCTGCTGTTCGACAAAGTCATGGACGTGCCACTGCCTCTGGGCCTGCTCGACGATCTGGAGAACTGATATGGATACGCTTGGATATTTGAGTCACGGTTTCGGCGTCGCACTGACCCCTTACAACCTCGTGACTGCACTCAGCGGCACACTGATTGGTACGGTCGTCGGCCTGCTCCCCGGCCTGGGTCCGATCAACGGCGTGGCATTGCTGATCCCGATCGCCTTCGCGTTGGGTCTGCCACCGGAGTCGGCTTTGATCCTTTTGGCCGCGGTTTACCTGGGTTGCGAATATGGCGGCCGGATCAGTTCGATTCTGCTGAACATCCCGGGCGAAGCGTCCACCGTGATGACCACCCTCGACGGCTACCCGATGGCCCGCCAGGGTCTGGCCGGAGTCGCGTTGTCGCTGTCGGCGTGGAGTTCGTTCATCGGTGCCTTCATTGCGACCTGCGGGATGGTGGTGTTCGCGCCGATGCTGGCGAAGTGGGCGATTGCCTTTGGTCCCGCGGAATACTTCGTACTGATGGTATTTGCGATTGTCTGTCTGGGCGGTATGGCGGGTGACCGGCCACTCAAGACGTTTATCGCGGCACTGATCGGGCTGTTCCTGTCGACCGTCGGCATTGATGCCAACAGCGGTGTGTACCGGTTCACCGGGGACAACATCCACCTCACCGACGGTATCCAGTTCGTGGTGCTGGTGCTGGGCTTGTTCTCCATCAGCGAAATCCTCCTGCTGCTGGAAAAAACCCACCGTGGTCAGGAAGCGTTCCAGGCCACCGGCCGAATGTTGTTCAACTTCAAGGAAGCGGCTTCGGTGTTCTGGGTGAACATGCGTTGCGGTGTGCTCGGGTTCATCATGGGTGTGCTGCCAGGTGCTGGCGCAACGTTGGCCAGCGCCGTGGCCTACATGACCGAGAAACGCATCGCTGGCCCAAGCGGAAAATTCGGACAAGGCGACAAACGCGGCCTGGCCGCCCCCGAAACCGCCATTGGTGCAGAGGCTTGCGGTGCACTGGTTCCGATGTTGACCCTTGGCGTTCCAGGCTCTGGCACCACGGCAGTGATGATCGGCGCGCTGTCGCTCTACAACATCACACCCGGCCCGCTGCTGTTTCAACAGCAGCCGGACATCGTCTGGGGCCTGATCGCATCGTTGTTCATCGCCAACATCATGCTGGTGATCCTGAACATCCCGATGATCCGTATCTTTACCAAAATCCTCGCCGTACCTAACTGGGCGTTGGTGCCGATGATCGCGATCATCACTGCCATCGGTGTGTACGCGGTGCATGCCACCACCTTCGACCTGTTCCTGATGATCGGCATCGGCATCTTCGGCTACATCCTGCGCAAGCTGGACTTCCCGTTATCGCCGGTGCTGCTGGGTTTCATCCTCGGGGGGTTGATGGAGCAGAACCTGCGTCGAGCGCTGTCGATTTCCAACGGTTCGCTGGACATTCTCTGGTCGAGCGGCATCACCGTCGGCGTCTGGGGGTTGATCGCGGTCATGTTGCTGGTGCCGATTGTGCGCATCTGGCGTAAACGTTCAGTTGCGCGGCGCGTTATTGCCGATGTCTGATCGAACACCTTTCAAAGCCTGGTGGGGAACCCCGCTGGTCGGCCTGCTCGGCGGTTACCTCGCCAGCCAGGTCGGCTGGCCTTTGCCGTGGATGGTCGGCTCGTTGCTGGCCATCATCCTCGTGCGCTGCCTGACACCCTGGCAATTGGCCGAAATCCCTGGTGGGCGCAAGTGCGGCCAGTGGATCGTCGGAATCGGTATCGGCTTGCACTTCACTCCTGTGGTGATGGAGCAGGTCCTCAGTCATTTCGGCTTGATTTTCTTCGGTGCGCTGGTCACCAGCCTGTCGGCGGTGGTCGGCGTATGGCTGATGCGGCGCACTGGCGAAGATCGCGCCACTGCGTTCTTTTCCAGCATGCCCGGTGGTTCCGGCGAGATGGTCAACCTCGGCGCACGTAACGGCGCGGTGCTCAGTCGGGTAGCGGCTGGCCAGAGTCTGCGCGTGTTGGTGGTGGTGCTGTGTGTTCCCGCGGCGTTCAAATATCTGCTGGGCGACGGCGCGTCGATTTCACACGCTGGCAGCATCGACTGGCGCTGGCTGGCGGTTTTGTTTCCCGCAGGGGCACTGGCTGCCTGGATATGGGAGCGTCTGCGTCAACCCAACCCGTGGCTGTTCGGCCCCTTGCTAGTGAGTGCGGCAGTGAGTATCGGTTGGGACTTGCACATTGGCTTGCCTGACGGCGGCAGCCAGATCGGCCAATGGTTGATCGGCAGCGGGCTGGGCTGTCACTTCAACCGCCAGTTTTTCCGGCGTGCGCCTTCGTTCATGGGGCGGACATTGATTGGCACGGTACTGACCATGCTGATCGCCACGGTGGCGGCAATGGGCTTGAGTGCGCTGACCCATCTTGATCTGCGTTCGTTGACCTTGGGCATGATGCCCGGCGGGATTGCCGAAATGAGCCTGACGGCGCAGACCCTGCAATTGTCGGTGCCGCTGGTGACGGCGATGCAGGTGATGCGGCTGTTGTTTGTGTTGTTTCTGGCAGAGCCGTTGTTCAAGTATTGGAACCGCAATCCAGAGTAAAGACAGTGTTGAATTCATCGCCAGCAGGCTGGCTCCCACAGGTTTGTAAACACCGCAAAACCAATGTGGGAGCCAGCCTTCTGCGGGCGCCGCTCCGACGATGCTTTTCAAACCGGCGGCAAGCGCCACTCGATCGGCGTCTCGCCATTCTGCTCGAGAAATTTGTTGGTGCGGCTGAAGTGCCCGCAACCGAGAAAGCCGCGATAAGCCGACAGCGGTGACGGGTGCACCGACGTCAGCACCAGATGCTTGGTCGCATCGATCAGCTTCTGCTTGCTCTGCGCATGGGCACCCCACAGCATGAACACCAGGTGCGGCTGCTGCTGGCTGACCACTTCAATGATCCGGTCGGTGAAAAACTGCCAGCCCTTGTCCTTGTGCGCGTTGGCATTGGCCCGCTCGACGGTCATGGTGGTGTTGATCATCAGTACGCCCTGATCCGCCCAACTTTGCAGGTAGCCATGGTTGGGGATGTCGATGTTCAGGTCGCGCTTCAACTCTTTGTAGATGTTCACCAGCGACGGCGGCGCCGGCACGCCCGGTTGCACCGAGAAGCACAAGCCATGGGCCTGACCCGGACCGTGGTAGGGATCCTGACCGAGGATGACGACCTTGACCTTGTCCAGCGGCGTGGAGTTGAGCGCATTGAAGATCATCGGCCCTGGCGGATAGATCTCTTTGCCGGCCGCTCGCTCCTGCTGCAGAAAATTTCGCAACTCTGTCATGTAGGGCTGGTCGAATTCGGCACGCAGCGCCTCCTTCCAGCTCGGTTCGAGTTTGATACGGTCGTCAGCAGTCATGGTTACATCCGGCAAAAACAATGGGGCGAACCCTAGGAAAGCGCACCACGCTTGTCAAATGATCTGATGCAGATCCGGCACTTTCTTACACAGCGATCATACTTAACCCTCAAATTCCCGATCGAGGTCACGATGAATCTGCACTTCGAAGAGCTCACCGGCACCGACGGCGCCCGTATCGGCATCGCTAGCCTGGATGCCGAAAAATCCCTCAACGCCCTGTCTCTGCCGATGATCAACGCTTTACGCGACCGAATGGACGCATGGGCCAAGGATCCGCAAATCGTCTGCGTCCTGTTACGCGGCAATGGTGCCAAGGCCTTTTGTGCCGGTGGTGAAGTGCGCAGCCTGGTGGAGGCCTGTCGCGCCCACCCGGGCGAAGTGCCACCGCTGGCCGCGCAATTCTTCGCCGCGGAATATCGTCTGGACTTCAACCTGCATACCTACCCGAAACCGTTGATCTGCTGGGGCCATGGCTATGTGCTCGGCGGTGGCATGGGCCTGTTGCAAGGTGCAAGCCTGCGTATCGTCACGCCGAGCAGTCGCTTGGCGATGCCCGAGATCAGCATCGGCCTGTATCCGGATGTGGGTGCCAGTTGGTTTCTGTCGCGGCTACCGGGCAAGCTCGGCTTGTTTCTGGGCCTGACCGGCGCGCACATGAATGGCCGCGATGCCATCGACCTGGATCTGGCAGATCGTTTTCTGCTCGATGAGCAGCAAGCGCAATTGATCGAAGGCCTGTTGCAATTGAACTGGCAGGAACAAACACCGATGCAGCTCAACAGCTTGCTCAAGGCCTTGCAGCAGGAAGCCGTGGCACAGATGCCCCAGGCCCAGTGGCTGCCGCGTCGCCAGCAAATCGACGAGCTGCTGGATGTCAGTGATGTGCGCTGCGCCTGGAAAGCCATCAGCGCCCTGCGCGACAACAGCGACCCGATGATGAGTCGCGCCGCCAGGACCATGAGCGAAGGCTCGCCCTTGACTGCGCATCTGGTGTGGGAACAGATCATTCGCGCCAAACACCTGTCGCTGGCCCAGGTCTTTGAGATGGAATACACCATGAGCCTCAACTGCTGCCGCCACCCGGAATTCAGCGAAGGCGTGCGCGCGCGGTTGATCGACAAGGATCAGAAGCCCCGCTGGCATTGGCCCGACATCAACAACGTGCCGGACGCGGTGGTGGAGGCGCATTTTCACAAGGTATGGGAAGGTCGGCATCCGCTGGCGGATTTGTTGAATTACTGAAGTCTGCAAAAAAATGGGGGAGCAATCTCGCTCCCACATTGGAAAATGCACTGTTGTAACGATCAGCGGTGACTGCCACGACCGTCGTGATTGCCACGACCGTTATGGTCGCCTCGACCGCCACGTCGTCCGTCGTGGCCTTTGTTATTGTCCCAGCCACCGCGACTGCGGCCGTCCCATCCCTGGCTCTGATGCGCCCGGTAGTCATTGCGCGATGGTTGATGGTACCGCGGGGCCGACTGGTAATAGCGTGGAGACGGTTGATAGACACGCGGTTGATAGTAATAACGCGGCGTCGGTTGGTAGTAGCGCGCTGGCGGCGCGTAGTACCGGGGCGGTGGCGTGTAGTAACCGCCGCCATTGGAATAGTAGGAACTGCCCCCGGCGTAATAGGCCGGTGACGGCGAGGTATAGACTTCGGAACTGTAGTAACTGCCTCCTTCATCGTAATAAGGCACGCACCCACCAAGGGATAATCCCAACACTGCAATCAGAAGAATTCGGCGATACATAGCGGCCTCCTGGACCGCGAGTGAGCCACACCAGCGACGCTGGCAGGCGACAATCAAAGATTCGGTGACTGTCGATAGATCAGACACCGTTTTCCGAATCTGGTGCGTTCACGCAACAAGTTGAAACATCTGCCCGATGAAAGGTTTTTCATCCCTTCACGCATTGATCAGTGGCCATGGTGATATCCACCGCCGTGATACCTGGGCGCGTGACCACCCCGATAATAGTATCGATATCCACCATAAAAGCGCGGGCCGCCGTAGTAATAGCGTGGGCTGTAATAGTAGGAATAGGGCGAATAACCAGGGTAGTAATACGGAGCGGAGTAGACGTCGTAGGAGCCGGCGTAATAGTAGCAACCGGATAACCCAAGACCGAGAACAGCACTGAGCAACAGTCGACGAAACATGACGGCCTCCTGAAAGACCCACAACCGGCCCAGGCCGGTTGACACCTGTTTTGACTGACGTTCCCCCTTTCAAGTGCCTGGTGGTGCTGACCTTCGGATCAATGGCGCAGCGCGCTGCATCTCGGTGCAAGGACGCACCATCACAATGCAGCAACCCATGATCGCGCCCACCACCCCGTCCTTTGATCCCCGTGCCAGACGCCTCGAACAGACTTGGCACGGCTCTCGCTTTAGCAAGTCCGTGCAGGAGTCATCACAGGTTCGCGGCACCACAATCTGAAAATGGCTGACTAGGGTTCCGGCTCGCAAGCGCGAGTGGCTGGTCCGAGAGTTGGCGACCTCCAGTTGAGGTTACACGGCGGGACAAAAGCCCGGGAGACAAGCCACCGCTAGCGGTGTCGCTGCCTTCCTGTCCGCCCTTGATCAACTGGAGAACCACCATGTCCCAGCTTCGTTTACCCGCCCTGCTCGCCGCTGCGTTCGCAGCCCTTGTGAGCTTTTCGTCCCAAGCCGCCCAGAAAGATCACTTCAGCGTTTGCTGGACGATCTATGCCGGCTGGATGCCTTGGGAATACGCCGGCAGTCAGGGCATCGTCGACAAATGGGCGAAGAAGTACGGCATCAAGATTGACGTGGTGCAGCTCAATGACTACGTCGAATCCATCAATCAATACACCGCCGGCCAGTTCGACGGTTGCACCATGACCAACATGGACGCCCTGACCATTCCGGCGGCCGGTGGCGTCGACAGCACCGCGTTGATCGTCAGCGACTTTTCCAACGGCAATGACGGCATCGTGCTCAAGGGTGAAGGCAAGAAAATCGCCGACCTCAAGGGCATGGACGTCAATCTGGTCGAACTGTCCGTCTCGCACTACCTGTTGGCCCGGGCGCTGGACTCGGTGGACCTCACCGAGAAAGACCTGAAAGTGGTCAACACCTCCGACGCCGACATTTCGGCCGCCTTCAACACCGATCAAGTCAACGCCGTCACCACCTGGAACCCGATGCTTTCGGACATCAAGGCCAAGCCTGCGGTGACCGAAGTCTTCAACTCCAGCCAGATCCCCGGCGAAATCATGGACATGATGGTCGTCAACAGCGCCACCCTCAAAGACAACCCGGCACTGGGCAAAGCGCTGACTGGCGCGTGGTTCGAAGTGGTCGAGTTGATGAATGCCAGGAACGCCGCGAGCAAAGCCGCGCTGGAACACATGGCCAAGGCCTCGGGCACCGACCTGGCGGGTTTCCAGGCGCAACTGGACTCCACCAAATTGTTCGCCACCCCCAAGGAAGCTCTGGCTTTCAGCACCAGCCAGCAATTGCCGGAGACCATGCGCAAAGTCGCCGAGTTTTCCTTTCAGCACGGTTTGCTGGGTGAAGGCGCCAAGGACACCAGCGCGGTCGGCATGGCCTTCGCCAACGGCGTGACCAGCGGCGACAAAAGTAACCTCAAGCTGCGCTTCGACCCGAGCTACGTGCAGATGGCCGCCGACGCCAAGCTGTAATCAGGAGAATTGGCCATGCGCCTGATCAATCGACACCCGGATCGCCCGAGTCGCCTGCTGTTGGTGATCCTGCCGTTCGCCCTGGTGCTGTTTGCCTACTTCATGGGCTCGGCCGAGCGGCTGGCGGACAACCCCAATGACAAGCTGCTGCCCAGCGCCGTGCAGATGAGCGACGCGGTGAAACGCCTGGCGTTTGTCGCCGACAGCCGCACCGGCGAATACCTGCTCTGGCAAGACACCGCGTCCAGCCTGCGCCGGCTGGCCATCGGCCTCGGCATCAGTGCCTTGGCCGGTCTGTGCCTGGGCATCGCCGCGGGCACCCTGCCGCTGTTTGGCGCACCGTTGTCGCCCTTGTTGACGGTGCTGTCGATGGTGCCGCCGCTGGCGATCCTGCCGATCCTGTTCATCGTTTTCGGCTTGGGCGAGTTGTCGAAGGTGATGCTGATCGTGATCGGCATCACCCCGGCGCTGGCCCGTGACCTGGAACAGCGCGCCCGGGAAATCCCCGTGGAACTGCTGATCAAGGCCCAGACCCTTGGTGCCTCGACCTGGACCTTGATGCTACGGGTGGTGCTACCGCAGTTACTGCCACGGTTGCTTATCTCGCTGCGCCTGATGCTGGGTTCAGCGTGGCTGTTCCTGATTGCCGCCGAAGCCATCGCCTCCACCGACGGCCTGGGCTACCGGATTTTCCTGGTGCGCCGCTACCTGGCAATGGACGTGATTTTGCCCTATGTGGTGTGGATCACCCTGCTCGCCTGGCTGATGGATTGGGGCCTCAAGTACCTCACCTGTCGCGCCTTCCCTTGGTATGAAGGGGCCGCCAAATGAGTTTTATCACGGTAAAAAACGTCTGGCAGCAATACGCCGACCAGGTGGTGCTCGAAGGCCTGAACCTGAACGTCAACGAGGGCGAATTCTGCACCCTGGTGGGCGCGTCCGGTTGTGGTAAATCGACCTTTTTGCGTCTGCTGCTCGGCCAGGAGCGCGCCAGTCGCGGCGAGATCCTGCTCGATGATCAACCCTTGGCCGGTGAGCCGGACGCGAGCCGTGGCGTGGTGTTCCAGCGCTACTCGGTGTTCCCGCATTTGAGCGTGCTGGACAACGTCACGCTCGGTCTCGAACTGCCGCGCTCGCCACTGCTCGGGCGCTTGTTCGGCAGCGCCAAAAAAGAGGCCCGCGAACAAGCCTCGGTGCTGCTGCACAAAGTCGGCCTCGGCCATTCGCTGGACAAGTACCCGGCGCAACTTTCCGGCGGCATGCAGCAACGACTGGCCATCGCTCAGGCGCTGATCATGAAGCCGCGAGTGCTGCTGCTCGACGAGCCGTTCGGCGCGCTCGACCCGGGCATCCGCAAAGACATGCACGCCTTGCTGTTGGAGCTGTGGCGCGAGACGCGACTGACGGTGTTCATGGTCACTCATGACCTGTCCGAAGGCTTCAGCCTCGGCACCCGTCTGCTGGTGTTCGACAAGGTCCGCGTCGACCCGCACGCCCCGGGCGCGTATGGCGCGCGCATCACCTACGACATTCCCTTGAACAGCGACCGCCGCATCAGCCGTGCCGCCGTCGACGCCTTGCCGGTGCAACTGGCGGGCTCACTTCGAACCGCTTGAGAGGATTTTCCCGATGACTGATTCGACCCAACTGTTCCCGCCCTTCGCCGACGAAATGCTCCCCGGCGGCGGCCATCGCTCCTTCGTGCTCAAACGCGGCCAGTTGCTGCGCCTGACCGACCTGCGCGGTGGCGCCAACGTCAGCCTGACGCTGCTCAATGCCAATGAAAAAACCGAGCGCCTGAATCTGCCCGACAGCCTCAAATGCCAACACACCGCCAAGCTCACCACCGGCCATTGCCTGTACTCGGACATGGGTCGCGTGCTGGCCGCAATCACTGCCGACACCTGCGGCTGGAGCGACAGCCTCGGCGGCGTGCTTTGCGCTGAAGAGGTCGCAGAAAAATACGGTACCGGTCGCTATCAAGAGCTGCGCAACGGTTTCTTCCGCAACGGCACCGACAACCTGCTGGTGGAGCTGGGCAAGTGGGGCCTGGGCCTGTCGGACTTGCTGATGACCCTCAACCTGTTCAGCCGGGTGAACGTCGATGACGCTGGGCGTTTCCACTTCGTTGAGGGCAATTCCAAGGCCGGTGATTACATCGAGTTGTACGCACCGATGGATACCTTGGTGGTGCTCACGGCCCTGCAACACCCGATGGATCCATCGCCGGAATACGCCCCCAAACCCTTGAAGCTCAGCTGGATGAACGCCGACGCCAGCATCGCCGAACACTGCCGAACTTTGCGCCCGGAAAACGAGCGCGGCTTCATCAACACCGACCGTCTGTTCGCCTGAGGATCGCTGTCATGTCACTCGCTCTCATCACCACTGAAAAGCAGCCTGAAGCCGCAATCTACCGCGCCACCATCCCGGCCGGTGAACCCTGGCTGATGGAAGTCAAGGCCGGGCAAACGCTGCGCATCCTCGATCTGGAAGGCAATCAGGCCGTCGACACGTTGTTCTACAGCGTTGCCAACCCCAAGGAGCGCTACGACGTGCAGCGCACCTTGCGCCGTCAGAACAGCGTGTACCTGAGCACCGGCAGCGTGCTGTATTCCAACCTGGGCAAACCGATGCTGACCATCGTCGCCGACACCTGCGGCCGCCACGACACCCTCGGCGGGGCCTGCGCACAAGAGAGCAACACCGTGCGCTATGCCCTGGAAAAACGTTACATGCACAGCTGCCGCGACAACTACCTGCGCGCCTGTGTACATGACGGCCGCTTGGGTAAAGGCGACATCGGTCCGAACATCAATTTTTTCATGAACGTGCCGGTCACCGCTGACGGTGGCCTGACCTTTGAAGACGGGATTTCCGCACCGGGCAAGTACGTTGACCTGCGTGCCGAAATGGACGTGATCGTGCTGATCTCCAACTGTCCGCAGCTGAACAACCCGTGCAACGCCTACAACCCGACCCCTGCGGAGCTGCTGGTATGGAACTGAAATTAGCGCGGTTGCGTAGATGGTTGTTTGCCCTGTGCCAGGCCCGTTCGGGGCAGTGCATCAAGTAACCGTTCCCCTGTAGGAGCTGGCTTGCCAGCGATTGGCCGGCACCTTCAACCATGATGTCGGCTGACACGCCGCTATCGCTGGCAAGCCAGCTCCTACAAGGGTGCTGTGTATTTCTGTCAACGGGGACGACCCCGGTGCCTTTCGAAAAACTGCGGGACGGCCCGCATCCCAAGTCGAGGCTGATGCGCTATCGCCTCCGGGGGTTATGCCATGTTCGAAAAAGTCCTGATTGCCAACCGTGGCGCCATCGCCTGCCGCATCCTGCGCACCTTGCGCGAACTGCATGTGCAGGGTGTTGCCGTGTACTCCGAAGCCGATGCCGCCAGCCTGCATATCCTGCAAGCCGACGAAGCCCACAGCCTCGGTAAAGGCGCGGCGGCCGGCACTTATCTGGCGGTCGACAAGATCCTCACCATCGCCAAGTCCAGCGGTGCTACCGCGATCCATCCTGGCTACGGTTTTCTCTCGGAGAACGCCGCGTTCGCCGAAGCCTGCGAAGCCGCCGGGATTGCCTTCATCGGCCCAACGCCTGAGCAACTGCGTGTGTTCGGCCTCAAGCACACCGCCCGCGCCTTGGCCAAGCAACACGGCGTGCCGATGCTCGAAGGCACCGAGTTGCTCGACAGCCTCGATGCGGCCCTGATAGCCGGTGAACAGGTCGGTTACCCGGTGATGCTCAAGAGCACCGCCGGCGGCGGCGGCATTGGCATGCGCGTGTGCCGCAGCGCAGCCGAGTTGAGCGAGTCCTTCGAAGCGGTCAAACGTCTGGGCCAGAACAACTTCAGCGACGCGGGCGTGTTCATCGAGAAGTACATCCAGCGTGCTCGTCACCTGGAAGTTCAGGTGTTCGGTGACGGCCGTGGCGAGGTGATTGCCCTCGGCGTGCGCGACTGTTCGGTACAGCGCCGCAACCAGAAAGTCCTCGAAGAAACCCCGGCACCGAATCTGCCCGACGGCATGGCCGAGGCACTGTGCGCGGCGGCCATCAAACTCGCCAAAGCGGTGAATTATCGCAGTGCAGGCACCGTCGAATTTGTGTTCGATAGTGAGGCACAGCGCTTCTATTTTCTGGAAGTGAACACCCGGTTGCAGGTGGAGCACGGCGTTACTGAACAGGTCTGGGGCGTCGATCTGGTGCGCTGGATGGTGCAATTGGCCGCTGGTGATCTGCCACCGCTGTGCAAGTTGGTTGAGGCGTTGAAACCGGAGGGGCATGCGATTCAGGCGCGGCTGTATGCGGAAGATCCGGGCCGGGATTTTCAGCCGAGCCCGGGATTGCTCACTGCCGTGAACTTTCCAGCGGCCAATGGCATTCAGCTGCGTATCGACACCTGGGTCGAGGCTGGCTGCGAGATCCCGCCCTACTTCGATCCGATGATCGCCAAGGTGATCAGTTGGGCGCCGACTCGGGAACAGGCTCGCGCCGATCTGCATCAAGCCCTCGGCGACATCCAACTGTATGGCGTCGAAACCAACCGCGATTACCTGCGGCAAATTCTGCTGGATGCGCCGTTCGCCAGCGGCCAGCCGTGGACCCGTTGCCTGGAAGGCCTGGTGTATCAGGCCAACACCTTCGAGGTGATCAGCTCAGGCACCCAGACCAGCGTTCAGGACTACCCTGGCCGCCTCGGTTACTGGGCAGTCGGTGTGCCGCCATCAGGGCCGATGGACAGCCGCGCACTGCGTCTGGGCAATCGCTTGCTGGGCAACGACGAAGGCGCTGCGGCGCTGGAAATCACCATGAGCGGGCCGATGCTGCGCTTCAATTGCGCTGCGGTCGTGGCCGTAACCGGCGCCGCTATTCCTCTGACCTTGAATGGCGAAACCGTGCCGATGAACACCGCGCTGCTGGTTGAATCGGGGGCAACGTTGAGCCTCGGTACGATTGCCGGTGCCGGTGCCCGCAGCTACCTGTGCCTGCGCGGTGGCCTGCAAGTACCGGATTACCTGGGCAGCAAAAGCACCTTCACCCTCGGCCAGTTCGGCGGTCATGGCGGACGCGCCTTGCGTGCTGGCGACGTGTTGCATGTACCGGCCTTGAGTGACCACAGCGTCGGTCAGCAACTGGCTGAAGAGCAGCTCGCCGAGCTACCGGCGGTGCGGCAGATTCGAGTGATCTACGGCCCCCACGGCGCGCCGGAGTACTTCACTGAAAACTACATCGGCACCTTCTTCGCCACCCAGTGGGAAGTGCATTTCAACTCCAGCCGCACCGGTGTGCGCCTGATCGGGCCGAAGCCGGAATGGGTGCGTGCCGATGGCGGTGAAGCGGGCTTGCACCCGTCGAATATTCACGACAATCCGTATGCAATCGGTGCCGTGGATTTTACCGGCGACATGCCGGTGATCCTTGGGCCGGACGGCCCGAGCCTTGGCGGGTTCGTGTGCCCGGTGACGGTGATCGAAGCGGATCTTTGGCAGTTGGGGCAACTCAAGGCCGGGGACAAAGTGCAGTTCTCACCGATCGACCTCAAGACTGCCCGAAGCCTCGCCTTGAAATGGGATGCCCCTTGTAGGAGCCGGCTTGCTGGCGATGGGGCCCTGGCAGAAACCGCTACAAGTTCATCGCCAGCAAGCCGGCTCCTACAGGGGATTGTGTCGCCTGTGGTGTTGGATATCGGTCAGGACGATACGCGGCTGGTTGCAAGACTCTCAGGCGATACTCATCTACTGCTTGAGATAGGCGCACCCGAACTCGATCTGGTTTTGCGTTTCCGCGCCCACGCCCTTATGCAAGCCCTGGAAAGTAAAACCCTGCACGGCGTGATCGACCTCACGCCTGGCATTCGTTCGCTGCAAATCCATTACCAGCCTGAGCAACTGTCGCTCTGCGACCTGCTCGGTATCGTCGCAGGCGAATGGGATGCCGTGTGCGCCGCCAAGGACCTGCAAGTACCGTCGCGCATCGTGCATCTGCCGCTGTCCTGGGACGATCCGGCGTGCCAGTTGGCCATCGAGAAATACATGACCACCGTGCGCAAGGACGCGCCGTGGTGCCCGAGTAATCTGGAATTCATCCGCCGCATCAACGACCTGCCGAACCTCGATGAAGTGCAGCGCACGGTGTTCGATGCCAGCTACCTGGTGATGGGACTGGGCGACGTCTACCTCGGCGCACCGGTCGCCACCCCGCTGGACCCGCGCCATCGTCTGGTCACCACCAAGTACAACCCGGCCCGCACCTGGACCGCCGAGAACTCGGTGGGCATCGGTGGCGCCTACATGTGCGTGTACGGCATGGAAGGCCCCGGCGGGTATCAGTTTGTCGGCCGCACCTTGCAGATGTGGAACCGCTACCGCGAAGTCGCTGCGTTCGATGGCAAACCATGGCTGCTACGCTTTTTCGACCAGATCCGTTTCTACCCGGTGAGTGCCGATGAACTGCTGCGCATCCGCCGCGACTTCCCCCTCGGCCGCTTCGATTTGAACATCGAGCACAGCCAGTTGAACCTGGCGGATTACCAGGCGTTTCTGGCGAAAGAGGCCGGCGGCATCGAGGCGTTTCGCAAGCAGCAACAAGGTGCGTTCAACGCCGAACGCGAGCGCTGGATTGCCAGCGGCCAGGCGCATTTCGAGAGTGAGGAAGCCGCCCCGGAGCCAACCGAAGACGCGCCGCTGGGCAACGGCCAACTGAGCATAGACAGCCACATCGCCGGCAACCTCTGGCAGGTGCAGGTAGAGGCCGGCAGCCGGGTCGAGGCCGGCGATGTGCTGGTGATCCTGGAGTCGATGAAGATGGAAATCCCCCTGCTCGCCCCGATGGCCGGCGTGGTGCGCGAGATTCGCGTGCAACCCGGTTCGGCGGTGCGCGCCGGACAGCGCGTCGCAGTGCTGGAACTCGACTGAAGCCATTTTGATAAGGACTGACACCATGAACATCAATCTGCAACTCGACGCCCTGCGCTGCGCTTACCGCGACGGCAGCACCACGCCCCGGCAACTGCTGCTGCACCTTAGGGATAAAGCCGCGGCGCTGAACCCGGACTATCACCTGTTCATCCACTTGCTCAGTGTCGAAGAACTGGAACCCTACCTCGCCGCCCTCGATGGCCGCGACATCGACAGCCTGCCGCTGTACGGCGTGCCGTTCGCGATCAAGGACAACATCGACCTGGCGGGCATTCCAACCACGGCGGCGTGCCCGGCGTTCGCCTATGTTCCGGAACGTTCGGCCACCATTGTCGAGCAACTGCTGGCGCTGGGCGCAATCCCGTTGGGCAAGACCAATCTCGACCAATTCGCCACAGGCCTCAATGGCAGCCGTTCGCCTTATGGCGCCTGCCCGAATAGTGTGTTGCCGGAGTATCCATCGGGCGGTTCCAGCGCCGGTTCTTCGCTGGCAGTGTCGCTTGGCGTGGCGAGTTTTTCGCTAGGCACCGACACCGCTGGCTCCGGACGCGTGCCGGCAGCGCTGAACAATCTGGTAGGCATGAAAGCCACCAAGGGACTGATCTCCACCGCCGGGGTGGTCCCGGCCTGTCGCACCCTCGATTGTGTGACCACGTTTACCGCGACGGCTCGGGAGGCCAGTCAGCTGCTGTCGCTCACAGCACGCCTCGACCCTCGGGACGCGTATAGTCGCAATAATCCTTCGTGGAATGACGGCTCGGCGTTCGGTGCTCCACGCCCGTTCCGCTTCGGCGTACCGCGTGCGCAGGACCTTGAGTTCTTCGGCTGCCCTGAAGGCCCGCTGCTGTTCGGTGATGCCATCGATCGGCTCAAGGCGTTAGGCGGTGAAGCGGTGGAACTGGACCTGTCGCCATTTTTGGAAGCGGCGCGCCTGCTCTATGAAGGCCCATGGGTTGCCGAACGCTACAGCGTGGCGGGTGAACTGATGGAGCGAAATCCCGAAGCCGTGCTGCCAGTGATCCGCGCCGTTCTGGCCCAGGCCCCCGCCGTCAACGGCGTGCAAACCTTCCGCGCCCAATACCGGCTGCAAGCACTCAAAGCCGTGTGTGATAAAGCGCTGGAGGGTCTCGATTGCGTCGTCACGCCGACCATTGGCCGTCCCGTCACCCTGGCCGAACTCGACGCTGAACCCGTGCTGCGCAACTCGGAACTGGGTTACTACACCAACTTCATGAACCTGCTCGACTACGCCGCGATCGCCGTACCAAGCGGTTTCATGGGCAACGGTTTGCCGTGGGGCGTGACACTGTTTGGTCGTGCTTTCACCGATCAGTACTTGTTGAGCGTGGCCGATGGCTTGCAGCGCCAGGACGCTTTGGCGACACCAGCCTTGACGGCCGTGGCGCGCCATGATCGGGCGCGGCTGGTGGTTTGCGGCGCACACCTGGACGGCTTGGCGCTGAACTGGCAGCTCAAGCAGCGTGGCGCCCGGTTGTTGGAAACGACACTTAGCTCGCCTGACTATCAGCTCTACGCATTGGCCGGCGGCCCACCGTTTCGTCCTGGAATGGTTCGTGTGAAGGACGGTGGCGTGGCGATTAGCGTGGAAGTCTGGGAGTTGCCGAGCACGGAGTTGGGCTCATTCCTGACCGGGATTGCTGCACCGCTGGGGCTGGGCAAAGTGCAACTGGCGGACGGTCGCTGGGAAAGCGGGTTTATCTGTGAGGCCTATGGCTTGGAGGGCGCGACCCAAATCAGCCATCTGGGCGGATGGCGGGCTTACCTGAAAACACTGGCATAAACGCGCTTGCCAGGGGCTGCCGCAGGCTGCGATCTTTTGGTCTTGAACTTAAAGATCAAAAGATCGCAGCCTGCGGCAGCTCCTACAGAGTTATGTGATGACGCAACCACTGGAACGACTATTCGCGGCGCACATGGAGCAGTTTTTTCCCCGCAGTGCCATTAGAATGCGACCATCGGATGACTGCCAATGGAACTGCCATGCCGCTTCGCTCGCCGCTGTATTCTCAACGTTCGTTGGTCTTCACGCTGGTTGCGTTGCTGGGCGCAGGCTATCTTGCTACTTCCTTTCTCAGTTACTACGCCTCGCGGGCGTCGATCCGCGACAGCATCGTCAATACCGAATTGCCACTGACATCCGACACGGTCTACTCGGAAATCCAGAAAGACCTTGTCAGACCGATCCTGATTTCCTCGATGATGTCCCGCGACACCTTCATGCGTGACTGGGTCGTCAACGGTGAAAAAGACTCCGACCAGATGACCCGCTACCTCAACGAGGTCATGACCCATTACGGGGCCTACACCGCGTTCTTCATTTCCAACACCAGCCTGACCTACTATCACGCCAAGGGTGTGCTCAAACAGGTCAAGGTCTCCGAACCCCGCGACGCCTGGTACTTTCGCGTGCGCGACATGAACGATCCCTACGAGATCAACGTCGACCCGGACCTTGCCAACAAGGACAACCTGACCTTCTTCATCAACTACAAGGTCTACGACTACAACGACCGATTCATCGGCGCGGCGGGCGTCGGTCTGACCGTGGATGCGGTGATCAAGCTGATCGACAAGTACCAGCAGCGTTATCAACGCAGCGTGTTCTTCGTCGACAATTTCGGGCGCCTGGTGCTCACAGGTGCCGAAGGCGGGCCGCAAGGTGCGCACATCGGGCAGAAACTCAGCGAGCTCGACAGCATGAAAGACCTGCTCGGCCGGCTGCCAAAGCCCCATAGCGGCAGCTACGAATATTCGGTCCAGGGCCAGGGGCATTTCCTCAATGTGCGCTACATTCCCGAGCTCAATTGGTACTTGTTCGTCGATAAACGTGAAGACGGCGCGCTCACTGAAATCCGCCAGTCGCTGTACCTCAACCTGCTGATCTGCCTGCTGGTCACGCTGAGCGTGCTGGTGCTGCTCAACCGGGTAATCAGACGTTATCAGGACAAGATCCAGACCCAGGCGACCCTCGACAGCCTGACCGAGCTGCCCAACCGTCGGGGTTTCGACCTGCTGGCCGCTCAGGCCATGCACGAAGCCCAACGCGAACCCCTGCCGCTGACCGCTCTATTGCTCGACCTGGACCACTTCAAGGCGTTGAACGACACCTACGGTCACCTGGCCGGCGATCAGGTGCTGATCGGTTTTGCCCGGGATCTGGAAAGTTGCCTTCGGCACTCCGACATCGTCTGCCGCTGGGGCGGTGAAGAGTTCATCGTGTTGCTCAAGGACACCGACGCTGAGACCGGTCGGATGATCGCCGAGAAAATTCGTCGGCACGTGGAACAACAGCGCTATGCCTACAACGATCAGACCCTGCAAGTGACCGTCAGCATCGGTCTCACCACCCTGCTGTCCGATGACACCTTGCACAGCCTGCTGTCGCGGGCGGATCATGCGATGTACCGGGCCAAACAAAGTGGCCGTAACCGCACCTGTATGGAAATGCCTCACCTCGATCATGAACCCGCCTGACCTCTGCCCAGCCTGTGGCGCCGCCAACGATTGCACCCTGGCCGATCCGCGAACCGCCGACCGCACCTGCTGGTGCTACAGCGTCACTATCGACCCGGCGGTGCTCCAGTCGTTGCCGACCGAACTGCGCAATGCTTCCTGCCTGTGCCCGCGTTGCGCCGAAGTCGAGGCGCAGTTGCAAGCGGCGGCGCAGCCATTGAAGTAAGATGCGCGCCCCTTACTTCAATGATCATTCGTTCATGCGCGTCGACCGTTTCCTCAGCAACCTGCCGTGCTTCAACCGCAAGCAGGTGCGCCTGTTGCTGGTGGAAAAACGCGTGCGGGTTGACGGAAAAATCGTCAGCGACCCGCACAGCGAAGTTCGCGAATTCAGCCGTATCGAAGTCGACAATGATGTGCTTCAAGTGGGCAAACCCCTGCGCCATTTCATGCTGCACAAGCCTGCCGGTTGCGTCAGCGCCACCCGTGACCCGCAGCACCCGACCGTGCTCGATTTGATCGATGAGCCGAACAAGGACGACCTGCACATCGCCGGACGCCTGGATTTCAACACCACCGGGCTGATGCTGATCACCAACGACGGCAGTTGGTCGCGACGCCTGACCCAACCAAAGACCCAATTGCCGAAGGTCTATTACGTCGAAACCGAACAGGACATCGGCGCCGAATACGCCATCACATTCAGTGAAGGCCTGTACTTCGCCTTCGAAGACCTCACCACCCTACCTGCCGGACTAGAGCTGCTCGGACCAAAGTGTGCACGCCTGAGCATCGTCGAAGGCCGTTATCACCAGGTCAAGCGCATGTTCGGTCATTTCGACAACAAGGTGCTGCGCCTGCACCGAGAACGCATGGGCCCCCTGGTGCTCGACGACGCGTTGAAACCGGGCGAATACCGTCCATTGAGCGATGAAGAGATCGGATTGATCTAAGCAATCGACCGCTCAGCAGAAGTTGTCGAACAATTTACCAACGGCACTTGCACATTGATGTGACCCCTGCTTGAATCAGGACGTCGGCCGAAATGTGACCGACGAGTCACCCCATACTTCTAAGAAACTTTTTGCCGGTAGGAACCCTTGGGTTCCGGCCTCATCCGGCAGACTGCCCGCCAATAACAATACCCGTCGACCGGACTGCAGTGGATCGACATGGGCCTCTCAAATTCCAGGCGTATGCCTACCTGTCACAAAGCTCGTGCAATCTCATTTGCGCGCATACACGCTTGCCAGGAGTCTTATGACATGAGGCCAGAAATCGCTGTGCTGGATATACAGGGTCAGTACCGGGTTTACACGGAGTTCTATCGCGCAGACGCCGCAGAGAAGACCATCATCCTGGTCAACGGCTCGATGGCCACGACTGCGTCGTTTGCACAAACCGTGAAAAACCTCTATCCGCAGTTCAACGTGGTCTGCTACGACCAGCCCTACGCGGGCAGGTCAAAAGCCCACAACCTGCATGAAAAAATGCTCACCAAGGAAATCGAAGGGCAGATCCTCCTGGAGCTGATCGACCACTTCGCCGCCGAACACGTGCTGTCGTTTTCCTGGGGTGGCGCGGCAACCATGATGGCGCTGTCGCAAAGGCCACGGCGTATCGAAAAAGCCGTGATCAGCTCGTTCTCTCCGGTGATCAACGCGCACATGCTCGATTACCTCGAGCGCGGCGTCGACTACCTCGGCAGCCGCGATGGGGACCGGGTCGGGCACCTGGTGAACGACACCATCGGTAAACACTTGCCGTCGTTGTTCAAACGCTTCAACTACCGCCACGTCAGCTCCCTCGCCGAGCACGAGTACGGGCAGATGCACTTCCACATCAACGACGTGCTGCACAGCGATCGCCAGTGCTACTTGAACGCGGCGAAGAAGATCGACGTGCCGGTGCTGTTCCTCAACGGTGAATGGGACGAATACACCGCCGCAGATGACGCCCGACTGTTCGCCGGCCACGTGCAACACAGCACCTTCAGCACCCTCCAGGCCACCGGGCACTTTCTCGACATGGAGCACAAAGCCGCCTGCCGGGACAGCCGCAACGCACTGATGGGGTTCCTGAAACCGGCGCAGAATGAAAGCCGACCGCGTTACCACTACGTCCAGGACCACCATGCATTGTCCATCTGAAACAGCGTCATCGCGAGCAAGCTCCGCGCTACAGTGTTGATTCCATTCCTGTAGCCGAGGCTTGCCCGCGAACGACCGCTACCGGTCTTTGCCTGGCTTCATCTGCGCTAAACCCGTCTGGCGCAAAGAAAAACTTCATTTCCCCGCGCACATCTGGTACAAAGTCACCGCTCTGAGCGGGTGTCGTATAATGGCATTACTCCAGCTTCCCAAGCTGATAACGAGGGTTCGATTCCCTTCACCCGCTCCAATCGAATTTTAGTCTCACGTCAAGAGGGTTTTGACGGGGATGTAGACACAAAAAAACCGGTCCTTGTGGCCGGTTTTTTTGTGCTTGAAATTCGGGCCCCACGCTTCAGCAAAACCCCGCAATACACCAGGCCGATCATTTCAGGCTTGTCCAAGGCCCAGCCCACAACGGCCCCCTAGGCTTGATACCAATCCCTTAACCGCCGAATCAGGAAGCTTCGGTGGTTATAGTGTTGATTACAGAAAAACAGTAGGTATAGCAACCACAAGCACACCACAAGGAGGTGATGTGAACAGCCGATTTTTGATAAGCCAACTCGTTGCGGACGGCGGGTATCTGGTACGAATCAGAGGCCGCCATCACCACTTCAAGCACCCGACCAAACCGGGGCTGGTGACTGTCCCTCATCCAAAGAAAGATCTGCTGAAGAAAACGGCCATCAGTATTTTGCAACAGGCGCTGCTCCAGGAGCCGATGCGCCAGGTCCGCGGAGGACAAACAACATGCTTTACCCGATTGCGATTTCAATGGGCGATGACAAGCACGCCTGGGGCGTTGAAGTCCCCGACATTGCGGGCTGCTTTTCCGCCGGGGAAGATCTGGATGACGCGATGGCCATGGCGCGGGAAGCCATTGAAGGCCATTTCGAAATTCTGGCCGAAGACGGTTCGCCCATTCCACCAGCCAATAAAGTGACCTTGCATGCAGCCAACCCAAAATACGCCGGGTGTGCGTGGGCGCTGGTCGACATCGACGTCACCAAATATCTGGGCAAGGCCCAGAAGCTGAACATCACATTGCCGGGTTACCTGCTCAACCGTATTGATGAGTACGTGTTGCACCATCCGGAAGAAAAAAGCCGTTCGGGTTTTTTGGCCTCGGCGGCATTGAAAGTGTTGCAGCAGAGTTGAAGACCTTGCTTGAGCGATGAATGAACCGGCCCGAGTGGCCGGTTTTTTTTGGGGTGGGCATTTGTGGAACGTCCACCTGGACCGATATCAAGGGCCCCATTTTTGAAGGCGCGTACCAAGTCTCTTCGAAAAAGCAATGTCCTACACGACACAGGGAATTGTCCGTAGACTTGCGCATTGCTGTGCCTTTGTCATGAGCCCTATAGTCCGAGCGCGCCCCAATGGCGTATCGGGTTTGGCGACTCGATGGCAAAGCACAGGAACCTCCGAGCCCTCTACGTCAACACCACCCAGCCACTGCACTCCCTCCTCAGCACAGCCGGTTATAGAATCGGCGCCGTGACACAGGTGCTCGAAAATCTCGCGATGCGCGGTGAAATCAGCACTGACTCGGTGATCCTCAGCGACTTCGCATTGTTGTGCTGCAAACCGTTGCGCGATGGCTGCGATGAGCTGGATGTGATCGCTCGGCGCATGGATGCAGAGCCATCCTGACGCGACCTTGTGGCGAGGAACCTTGTTTCTTCGCCACACAATGTCGGGGTACCTTTTCGCCTCAGCGAGTCGCGACGATGAACAACCGAGGAAACGGCAACAGCACCGAACCATCGGTTAATGCCGGATAAGCCTGCTCAATCGCCGTTTGATACTGCTTGAGATACTGCACCCTTTGCGCCTCATCCAGCGGTTCGAGAAACGGGCGCAACCCACTGCCCTTGAACCACTCAACCACGCCGGCTGCACCGTCCGCGAGTGGATGATGGTAGGTGGTGCGCCACACATCGACGCGCGCGCAGCAGGCTTTGAGCATCGAGTAATAAATACCGGCGTCGGCCATTTCGGTTCGTTGCCCGGCGACTTTTGCCAATTTGCTGGCCCATGGGCCGTCAGCCGCAACCTCGCGCATCAACCGGTGCGAAGGTTGTTGGAGGTTGTCGGGCATCTGGATCGCCAGACTGCCCCCGGGCGCGAGCTTGCTCACCAGTGAAGGCAACAACGTGGCGTGATCGGGCACCCACTGCAACACTGCGTTGGCAAAAATCACGTCGAACGGACCTGATTCGCTCCAGGTATCGATGTCGGCGAGATCGAACTTCACCTGCGGCAGACGCTTGCGGGCCGCCTCGATCATGTCGCTCGAACTGTCCAGCCCGCGCACCGTCGCGCCGGTGAAACGTTCCACCAGCAACTGCGTCGAGTTACCGGGGCCACAACCGATATCGACGGCCGAGCGCACATCAGCAGCGGGGATCGCCGCCAGCAGGTCACGGGCCGGACGGGTGCGTTCATCTTCAAAAGCGACGTATTGTTTGGCGGACCAGGTCATTGCGTTCTCCTGTCAGTGCGTTGTCGGAACGTGGACCGACAACCGGTTCACTACGATAGCGCGATGGTCACTGCCAGTGGTTCAGAACTCCGCTTTTTCAGTTACGCGTCAATCACTGCCGAATTTTCATCTCCCCCCCGATGTCTGAATTTCAGGTTCATCCCCAATAAGGAAAACGGCCATGAAATTCGCAAAAGTCGCACAGAAACTCGCCCTATGGACCGGTAGCCCTAAAACGTTTCTGGGGGCGATTGTCCTGATTTTTTTGTGGGGATTGAGCGGGCCGATTTTTCATTTCAACGATACGTGGCAGCTGATCATTAATACCTCGACCACCATCATCACCTTTCTGATGGTGTTCCTGATCCAGAACACGCAGAACCGCGACACGGACATTCTGCATTTGAAGGTCGATGAATTGCTGCGGGTGACCAAGGAAGCGCAGAACGCAATGCTTGGGCTTGAAGCGCTGGACCTCAAGGAGTTGGAAGCGCTGAGAAAGCAATATCGGACCCTCGGCGAAGGCCAGACCATTTCGCTGGACGGTACCGTTGTCGAAGAAAAAGGTAAGTCCGGGTTGAAAGACTGCTGATAAAAAGCGCAGGTGACCGTCGTCACCTGCGCAACTCAAGCCTTAGCGACTGGCTTGCAGTGTCCGGGCCATTTGCAGATGGTTTTGCAGCTTGGGCAGGGTCTCTTCGGCAAACGCCTTGATCTGCGGCACGTCGGTGGTCTGCGCCGTCTGCTCCAGCTGTTCGATAGCTTGCTCGGTGGTTTTCACCTGACTGGCAGCATAAGCCTCATCGAAACTGGCGCCCTCCAGGACTTCTGGCATCAACGCCTTGGCTTTTTCGACGACCTCTTCTCGCGGTGCCACCGGCAGGTCCAGTTGTTTGGCGATTTTTGCCAGGTGCTGATTGGCGGTGGTGCGGTCGTTGATCACGACAATGGTGTAGTCCTTGACCTCTTTGGATTCGGACTTCTGGTGCGCCAGGCGGCTGGCTTCGATGTCCGCCATACCTTGGGCCGACGCATCGTTGATGAACTCGGCGGGCGACTGGGCGCACGCACTGCTGGCGTACAGGCCCAACAACGTGACAAAACTGACATTACGCAATCGGGTGGCCATCCGGTTCATGGTCGCGCCCTCCTCTTCAAATTCAAACGGGAGCTTTCGCCCCCGCTTCTCAATCAAAACAACCTTCATCCACTAGCGAGACTTTTGCCCGCCTTGTCCGCCTTTGCGGCCCATGTCGGGTTTTTCTTTGTCGACAGTCGTGGTGGTCGTTTTCCCACCTTTGCGACCGGCTTCAGACGCCTTCGTTCGATCGTTGGCGAAGTTTCCCGAGTTCGAGTTTCTTGAGTTAGGCATGATTCTCTTCCTCTTGGTATTGATCGCGGCGAGCTGTAGCCCGCATAGAATCTGAATTTTTGCCATCCAAAAGGTTTAGAAAAGCTGAAATCGTCACGACGAACGGTGACGATGTTTTCAGACGAGCCGCAGGTGCTGCTCACGCTTGGCGGTGTACATGGCCTCGTCAGCGTGCCGGAACAGCTGCTTCTCTTCAGTGCCGTGATCCGGATATTGAGCGACCCCGATACTGGGCTGGATGCACAGGCTATGACCGTCCAGCCGTAGGGGTTGAACCAGCACCTGACGGATTTTTCCGACCACGATGTCCGTATCTTCCGGAGCGTGGATGCTGTGCAGCAACACCACGAATTCATCGCCGCCAATGCGCGCCACGGTGTCGGTTTCCCGCACGCAGCCCTTGAGGCGGTTGGCCACCGCTTGCAGCAGCATGTCGCCGACCGCGTGGCCGTGGGTATCGTTGACCTGTTTGAAGCGGTCGAGATCGACATACAACAATGCCAGGCGCCCATTCGTTTCCTGGGCGATCTCCAATGACGCCTTGAGGCGGTCGCGCAGCAGCTCACGATTGGGCAGTTGCGTCAGTTGGTCGTACTGGGCCATATGCTGCAGACGTGTATGCAATTGTTTGCGCTCGATCGCGGTGGCGACCTGGGCACAGACATATTGCAGTAGTTCCATGTCTTGCTCGGTGTAACGCTCCCCGCCCGGTATGCTTTTGACGATCAGCGCACCGATGGTGCCCTTTTGCGAGTTCAGCGGAACGCCCAGCCAGCAGGGCGCGTCATGAGCGCTCATGAGCGCTTCAAAACCAGGTGCAATCTGGTCTGGCGTCAACAGAATCGGCTGGCCCGAGCGAATGACTTCAGCACACAAGCGCCCGGTCAGCGTTCCCGGCTGCCCGGGTTGTGGCTCCTGGTCATCGACGTGATAGGGGAAATTCAGCTGCGCGCAGTGCTCGTCATACAGCGCCACGGAAAAATTCAGCGCCGGCAGCCATTCGCCAATGATCATGTGGATGCGTTTGAACAGCGCCAGCAGGTCTTCAGCCGCATGGGCCGCTTCGGAAATGGCATACAGTGCCGCTTGCCGGGATTCGGCCTGTTTGCGTTCGGTGATGTCGCGCGCCACGGCGATACGCAACTGGTCGACTTCCGACCAACGCGCCGACCAGAGGATGTGCACCACCCGACCGTCCTTGCGCATATAGCGATTCTCGAAATTGAGCTTTGGCTCGCCGCCCATGATTTCCCGCGCAGCATCGAGAGTACGTTGGCGGTCGGCCGGGTGCACCAGATCGATCATGGACTGGCCAATCAACTCGTCGGGGCAGTAGCCGAAAATGCGTTCGCAGGCCGCGCTGACAAAGACGAAGCGGCCCTGTTTATCCACCGCGCAAACGGCGTCCAGCAACAGATCGATGTAGCTCGCCAGCGGCGCAGAGTTTCTGGTTGCCATGGTACCGAGAGCGCTTCCGGACAATGTAGCAATCAAATCCGTCCCTGACCGCTCAGGCGCCCCTGCGCTGACGGTATGACTGTCGCCTCCCTGCGATCAGTGTCAAGCCTTGTTCGCCACCAACCCTGGCAACGCATGTGCCAGTGCATTGATGGCGAAACCGATGAACATTACCCCGCACAGTCGGGTGATTGCCAGTTCATGGCGTTGGTACAAGGTACGTACCCGCTGGGCACCGACGATGCCGATGAGGATAGCGTAGGCGATAAGACCGCCCAGGAAACTGAGGACGATCAGCCACGGCAACATCGACCAGGTCAGCAACTCGGCGCGACTCGACAATAACGCGGTGAACGTGGCCACCGCCACCGGATAAGCCTTCGGGTTGGTCAGACCGAACAGGATGCCGTGCCAGAACGGCTGACGCGCCGGGCCCTGCGGTGCTTCGCTGCCACTGCGCTGCGCCCGTACAGCGCGCCAACCCAGCCAGAACAGATAGAGCCCGCTGAGTACGCCGAGCACATCGAACGCGGTGCTGCCGACTTCCCGTGCACCGACAATAGCCACCAGCGCAGTGCTGCACCAGACCACATCGCCCAGCAAATGCCCGCAAAGAAACCCTGCACCGGCCCGACGTCCATGCGCTGCGCCAATGCCGAAAACTGCCAATACACCGGGCCCCGGGGTTATGCCGTAAATAAAACCCGAGGCGAGCACAGCCATGAGTAGCGAGGGGGTCATCGGGGCTCCTTTTTATACGCGGTGTTGAATGCTCGCCAGTCTATCCCAGGTCTTTGGCTCTGGACTGCCAGATTGCCGAAGAAACACATCAAGGTTCAATCCCTTGCACGATCTGCTGTTTCAACCAGTTCAACGCCTGATCTCCACCCCGCCGCGTGTGCCACACCAGGACAAACGTGAACGACGGTATCTGAAACGGCGGCGGCACGACGACCAACGTCGACTCATCGATATCACGCAGGGCACGGGAGGCGACAGTCAGGATCAGGTCGGTGCCGCTGATGAGCTCCGGGGCGACACGCCAGTGCGGCAGGCTGACTGCCACTCGACGGCGTTCGCGCAGACTGGTCAGGGCGCGTTCGATTTCCGGCGTGCCGCTGCCACGCATTTCCAACAGGACATGGGGACGACGCAAATAGGTGGGCAAATCGAGGATGCCGCTGTCGGACAGGCTGTTGTGGTCGACCAGGCAGGCGTAGTGCTCTTCGAACAGCGGTGTGCTGCGTAACTCGTTCGGTAACTCTGGAAATACCGCGGCGGCGATATCGATTTCACCGTTGACCACGCCTTCGAGCATGCCTTCGCGGCTGGCGTGGCTGATTTGCAGGTCGATGCCTGGCGCTTCGCGGCGCAAGGTGCGGATCAATCCCGGCAGAACAATGGCCGCGCCGTAATCGGACATGGCCAAGCGAAAGGTGCGCTTGGCGGTGGCCGGATCGAAGGCATTCGGTGCCAGCAAGGATTGCACCTGGGCCAACGCTTGCGAAAGTGGCGCGACCAACTCCAATGCGCGCGCAGTAGGCACCAGAGTCGCGCCCGCGCGGACCAGCAACGGATCACCCAGCAGATCGCGCAAACGCGCCAAGGCATGGCTGACTGCCGGTTGACTCAAATGCAAGCGCTCGGCGGCGCGGGTGACGTGTTGCTCGCTGAGCAAGGCGTCCAGGATCACCAGCAAGTTGAGGTCGATGCAGCGCAGATCATTCATTTCATGCATGTTCTGAATAGCAAAACGGAATTTAAATCTGCGCGACGAATACTCTAGAGTCCAGCAAAACCTGTTGGAGGATGAACATGAGTACGTTGCACTGGGCTGGCCTTTTACTGCTGGCCGCATTCGCCGGGGCGGTGGTGCCGTTTCAGAGTGCGATCAATGTCAACCTTGGCCGCGGATTGGGTCATCCGTTGTGGGCTACCCTCGCTTCACTCGTGGTGAGCATTCTGGTGCTGTTGCCGATCATGTTGGCGTTGCGTTTGCCGTTGCCGTCACTGGCATTTATCAGCAAGGCGCCGTTGTGGATATGGGCCGGTGGCGCGTTCGGGGCGTGTTTTATTTCATTGGCGCTGGTGCTGCTGCCCAGGCTCGGGGCTTCGGGGTTCATGGCATTGGCACTCGCGGGGCAAGTGGTGGCGTCGATGTTACTCGACCACTTTGGCTGGTTTGGATTGGTGGAACGGCACGTGACATTACCCAAGGTGTTTGGAGCGGTGTTGTTGATTGTGGGGGTGGTGTTGATTCAGTTTGGTGATGCGGTGGGGAAAGCAGTGGTAGCGACTTCTTGAAGATCAAAAGATCGCAGCCTCCAGCAGCTCCTACGGGGATGCGTGGTCCCTGTAGGAGCTGCCGAAGGCTGCGATTTTTTAAAACTTGTCGAGGGTGCGCAGCTTCTGCGGCAACCCCCACATCAGCAGCGCCACGGCGATCAGCGCACACACACCAATCACATACAGCGCCGGCGTAGTGCTGCCGGTCAGGTCCTTGATCCGTCCGACCATGACCGGGCTGACGATACCGCCGAACTGGCCCAACGTGTTGATCACCGCGATCCCGCCCGCGGCACCTGCGCCAGCACCGGCCAGCAGTTTTGGCGGCAAGGTCCAGAAGCTCGGGATGGAGGCGATAATGCCGGCACCTAGCAAGCCCAGGGCGACGATCAGAAAGGTCGTGTGATCGGCAAAGATCCCGGCGCAGAAGAAGCCAATCGCACCCACGGCCACCAGACCTGCAACGAATTTGCGCCGCTCACCCGTCGCGTCGGACAACCGTCCGATAACCACCATGCTGATGGCGCCACAGATGTACGGAATGGCCGTCAGCAGACCAATCATCACCGGGCTCTCGGTACCTGCACTGCGGATCAATTGCGGGGCCCAGAAATTCAGTCCATAGGACGCAACCTGAATCAGAAAGTAGATCAGCCCCAGTGTCAGAAACCCCGGAATCCGCAGCGCCGCAAGCAGTGAGCCGCCACTCTTGTGCGGTTCGGGATGAGCGATACGGCTGGCCAGCAGCGTCTTCTCCGACGGCGTCAACCAATGGGCGTCTTCGATGCGGTCCTTGAGCAAGGTCAGCACCAGCAAACCGAGGCCGATGCACGGCACACCGCCGAGCAGGAACAGCCAATGCCAGCCACGCATTTGCAGCACACCGTCGAGGTGTTGCAGCACCAGACCGGAGAACGGCGCCCCCACCAGACCGGCAAACGCCGACGACAGAAACAGCATCGACGTGATGCGACCGCGGTAGTGTTGCGGAAACCAGAGCGTCAGGTAATACAGCACGCCCGGCGCAAAACCCGCTTCCATCGCGCCAATCACGAAGCGCAGGGCATAGAACTGCCATTCGCTGTTGACGAAGACCATCAGTGCCGTGGCCAGGCCCCAGGACATCATGATCCGGGCGATCCAGCGACGGGCGCCGACCTTGTACAGCATCATGTTGCTTGGCACTTCGAAAATCACGTAACCGACCACGAACAACCCGGCACCGAGGCCGTAAGCGGTGTCGCTCAGGCTCAGGTCGGTTTGTAGCTGAAACTTGGCGAAGCTGATGTTGATTCGGTCGAAAAACGCGAACAGGTAACAGACCATGATCAAGGGCATCAATCGCCAGGCGACTTTGCTGACCAGGGCTTTTTCTTCGTCGTGGCTAACGGACGGGCTCGCGCTCGCCTCCAGTGCATTCAGGCTCATTGTGGTTCTCCAGGCGGACTTCCCATGGGGGTCCCATTGTTTTTGTTGTCTGGTTGAGGTGCGTGTTTCTGTAGGAGCCGGCTTGCTGGCGAAGCGGTGTACCCGTCGACATTAATGTTGAACGGGATGACCTCATCGCTGGCAAGCCAGCTCCTACAAGGGGTTGATGTCAGGTAGGGATCGGATGCAGATCGCAGTTGCGTCCGGCCTTGGCCAGTTGACCGGGAACCTCGTGCCCCAGCAGCGCTGGCAATCCTCGGGATAGCTTGAGCAATAACGGCAAATCGATACCGGTTTGAATACCGATTTCATCGCATAGATTGACCAGGTCTTCGGTGCAGATATTGCCCGAGGCTCCCGGTGCGAACGGGCAACCGCCAAGCCCGCCAAGTGCCGCATCGAAACGTCGAGCGCCGGCCTCGTAAGCGGCCAACACGTTGCACAGGCCAAGGCCTCGAGTGTTGTGAAAATGCAGGGTCAGGTCCGCAGGCGAAACCCGCTGCAACACCCGACGCACGAGGCGATCGACCTGACGCGGATTGGCCATCCCCGTGGTGTCGGCCAGCGTGATGCCCTGGATGCCGAGTTCCTGGTAGACCTCGACGATTTGCAGCACACGGTCCTCGTCGATCTTGCCCTCGAAAGGGCAACCGAAGGTGGTGGCGATGCTGCCGTTGAGTCGCACCGGACTGTCGCCAACGAACTGCACAATCTCACCGAACGCGGCCAACGAATCTTCACAACGCATGCGCATGTTCGCCAGGTTGTGGGTCTGGCTGGCGGACATCACAAGGTTCAACTCATCGGCGCTACAGGCCAGTGCCCGTTGCGCACCTTTAAGGTTGGGGATCAATGCAACATAGATCACTCCCGGTTTGCGGGCGATGCCCTTGAACACCGACTCACCATCGCGCAATGCGGGAATAGCCTTGGGCGAGACAAACGAACCCGCTTCGATACGACTGAAACCGGCTTGCGACAGTTGATCGATCAAGGCGATCTTATCCACGGTTTCAACCCAGGTCGGTTCGATCTGCAGGCCGTCACGCGCAGACACTTCCTGAACGATCAGGCGCTCGGAATAATCGGTGATCATTGCACCACTCCTTCTGTTTTCAGACGTTCGATGTCGGCCACTGTCAGACCCAATTGCACAAGGACACTGTCGGTGTGCTGACCCAGGCCAGGCCCGGACCAATTCACGCCACCGGGGGTTTCGGAGAGTTTCGGCACGATGCCCGGCATCTTCACCATGGCACCTCCGGGCAGCTCGGCGTTGAGCAGCATGTCTCGTGCTTGATAGTGCGGATCGGCGACGATATCGGCCACGGAGTAGATGCGCCCGGCGGGCACTTCGGCGGCTTCCAGCGCGGCCAGCACGTCGTCGATGGGCAGGCTACTCGTCCAGCGAGTGATGGCAGCATCGAGCAAACCGCTCTTGGCTGCACGCCCGTCGTTATGGGCGAATTCCGGCGCCTCGGCCAGATCGGAGCGGCCAATGGTTTGCATCAGACGCTTGTAGATCGGATCGCTGTTACCGGCGATGACCACGTAGGCGCCATCGGCAGTGAGGTAAGTATTGGAAGGTGCGATTCCCGGTAAAGCACCGCCACTGCGTTCACGCACATGGCCAAGCATGTCGTATTCGGGCACCAGGCTTTCCATGACGTTAAACACGCTTTCGGCCAGCGACACATCAACGATCTGCCCACCGCCCTGCCCGGTCTTGACCCGCAGCAGCGACATCAGCGCGCCGATCACCGCGTGCAGCGACGCCAGGGAATCGCCAAGGCTGACACCCACTCTTGCCGGTGGCGAACCGGGGGTGCCGGTGGTGTAGCGAATCCCGCCCATGGCCTCGCCGATCGCGCCGAAACCCGGACGGTCGCGGTACGGGCCTGTCTGGCCGTAACCGGAAATCCGCACCAGGGTCAGATCGGGATTGAGGGCATGCAGCACGTCCCAGCCAAGGCCGAGTTTCTCCAGCGCGCCGGGACGCAGGTTTTCGATCAGTACATCGGCGCTGGTTGCCAGTTGTTTGACCAGTTCGATGCCTTCGGGGGATTTGAGATTCAGCGCCAACGATTTCTTGTTACGTGATTGCAGGTACCACCACAACGAAGTGCCTTCGTGCAGCTTGCGCCATTTGCGCAAGGGATCACCCTGGCCCATGGCTTCGATCTTGATCACCTCGGCGCCGAACTCGGCGAGCATGCGGGCAGCGAATGGCGCGGCGATCAGCGTGCCGATCTCGATCACTTTGATTGCACTCAAGGGGGCAGTCATCGCGGGGTACCTCTGGTTGTTCTTGGAATTGATGCCAAGGCTAGAGGACCGAGCCCTGAGGAATCCAACCTTCAGTTGGCAACAAGCGTTCGCGAAACGCGAACGCTCCCGCAGGAGCTGCCGCAGGCTGCGATCTTTTTGATCATTGGAAGATCGAGATCAAAGAATCGCAGCCTGCGGCAGCTCCTACGGGGGAGAGGTACTTTTTAAATGCTCAAACAACATCCGGCTCACCGGCGACAGCAACGCCTCATCGCGCACCACCAGAATCAACGCCCGATCCGACCATTGATCCGTCAACGGCACCGCATGCAATCCCAACGCCCGACCAAACAGCTCGTAAGCCTTGTGCGGCAAAATGCCGATGCCCATGTTGGCCTGAACCATCCGGCACATCGCATCAAACCCCGGCACGTGAATGCGCAGGCGCAACACCTTGCCGGATTCACGCGCCGCCGCATGGGTGCGCATGTTGATCGAACTGGCGGCGTGCAGACCGACGTAATCGCTGTCCAGGGTGTCGGCAAAAGCCAGGCTCGAACGGCTCGCCAACGGATGATGCGACGGCATCAACACCACCAGTTTGTCCTGACGATACAACACGCTGTGCAACCCCTTGACGTCACTGTCGATGGAACAGATCCCGAGATCCGCCACGCCATCCAGCACCCCCTGGATTACCCCGGCGCTTGGCCGCTCTTCAAGGTCAGTCTTGACCTGCGGATGACGCTCGGAAAAATCGCGCAGGTCTTCGGGCAAAAACTGAATGATCGCCGACAGATTGGCGAGCATCCGCACGTAACCGCGCACACCGTGGCTGTGCTCGCCCATTTCAAGGCCCATCTTCTCGACGTTGAACAGCATCTGCCGCGCATGGTGCAGCAGGGTTTCGCCGGCCGGCGTCAACGTCATGCCCTTGGCCTGACGCACAAACAGGCTGATGCCCAGCGCCTCTTCAAGCTCCATCAGACGCTTGCTCGCCGCCGACACCGCAATGGCTTCACGGGTCGCCGCACGGGTCAGCGTACCCTCTTCATGCACGGCGACGAAGAGTTGCAGAGTGATCAGGTCGAGACGACGGATCAGGCTTTTTTGCAGCATCTGGGACTCGTTAAATAGAGATCGGTTGAATTGGCAGGATATCTCGCTTTATGTCGCGAAATGCAAACCCAACACCTCCAACGCTCATCGCGAATTGTCCTACGCGGCTCTTAACCACGCCATACACCACTACAGGATCGGGACTATTCATAACCGGCCACGCAGCGATCAAAGTACTTGTTTAGAAAAGACGCCAGGTCCATGAAAAACACCACCACCCTCCTCGTCACCTGCAGCACGGTGTTTCTCGCCCAGCTAGGCATGAGCATTTACCTGACAGCACTGCCGGAGATTGCTCGATATGTCAAAGCCGACGCCTCGCAGGCATCCTGGGGGTTAGCGGTGTATCTGATCGGAATGGCGATGCCGATGCTGTTCTGGGGCAGTCTGTCCCAGCGCATAGGGCGCAAACCGGTGTTACTGGCAGCATTGGGAATTTATGGTTCAGCGAATCTTGTCTTGCCTCTGTCTTCGACGCTGGAATCTTTTTTGATCCTTCGCCTGCTTCAAGGCGTCGGCGCAAGCGGGATTTCGGTGATGGCCCGGGTACTGATCCGCGACAGTTTCAGTGGCGCTTTGCTGGCCAAAGCGCTTTCCTGGATTTCGATTTCCTTTGTGGTGGCATTGGGTGTAGGCCAGTACCTGGGCTCAATCATCCAGTCTGGCCTGGGTTGGCCTTGGATTTTTTACCTCTTGGGTGGTGTGACCCTGTTGATGCTCGCGACTGTGATGCGAATCAGATTTGCGAAGCCGACCGAAGAAAATTCACAGTTATTCGCCTGGCCAAATTACTGGCGAATACTGCGTGATCGAGCCTTCCTGTTGCCGACACTCGCCGGAGGTTTGGGGTATGGCGTGATCATCGCATTCAACACGGCAGCACCGTTGATTCTGCAGGGCCTCTTCAAGTGGTCGGCAGTGGATTACGGGTGACTGGGCTGGCCCATCAGTGCGGCGTATTTCCTGGGCGCCTTGGGCGTCAACGCTTTCGTGGTTCTGTCACTGTTATGCACCTTCCTCGCTTTGGGTGCGATGTTTTGTGTACTCGCTTCGAGGGGTCAAAGCGCGCATTGATCGGGCTCGGCATCGGCTCGTGATAAAGTCGCCGCCCATCAGCCCCCTTTTGCCGTGAGACTTTGATCGCAATGACCGATTTCCAGGATGTCGATGCCCAACTTGAAGACTGGAACGCCTTGCGCAGCACCGTTTCGTTCAGCGGTTTGCTGGTGGGTAACGGTGCCAGCCGGGCGGTGTGGGATGACTTTGGGTACGAGTCGTTGTTCGAGAACGCTCGCACCGTTGAAGAAAAACCCCTGAGCCCTTCGGAACTGAGTGTGTTCGATGCGATGCAGACGCGCAGTTTCGAGCAAGTGCTGAGCGCGCTGAAAATCACCAGTCGGGTCAACAAGGCCTTGGCCGTCAGTTCTGCCGCACCGCGCAATCGTTATTACGCGATCAAGGAAGCGCTGATCAACACGGTGCATGCGGTGCACATCCCATGGCGGTTGGTAGTGCCTTCGACACTGGCAACGATCAATCAGGAAATGGCCAGCTACCGCACTGTGTTCACCACCAATTACGACTTGCTCAACTATTGGGCATTGCAGCATCAACCCGGCGCGATTACTGATCTGTTTCAGGGCGCCGAGCCCGGTTTTGACCTCAGCGCCACGGCCACCGACAAAACCCGTTTGCTGTACCTGCACGGTGGTTTGCACCTGGTGCGCAATCAGGACGGAACCGCGCGAAAATTGATGTCGACCGAAGGCACGTTGCTGGGCAGTTTCGCCATCAACAACACGATCAAGACCCTCGACGATGTGCCATTGTTCGTCAACGAAGGGCCGAGTGCGGAAAAGCTCAAGACCATTCGCAGTTCGGACTATCTGTCGTTCTGCTACGAGCAGTTACTCGGCCATGACCAGGCGCTGTGTATTTTCGGCCATGCCCTGGGCGAGCAGGACAGCCACATCATCCATGCCTTGCGCCTTGCGAAACCGCAGGTGGTGGCGATCTCGATTTATCCGCGCAGCAAGGCGTTCATCCAGCATCAGAAGCGGCATTACGCGAAGGTGTTCGAAGGGACGGGGGTTGAGTTGCGGTTTTTTGATTCGAAGACGCATGGTTTGGGCAGCCCGAAGCTCACGGTTCCTGTCGAGCTTTAGCGGCGGATGACGCCTTCGCGAGCAGGCTCGCCCCCACAGTGGAATGCATTTCAATGTGGGGGCGAGTCGGGTTTGAAGGGGACGTTCAAAGCACGGGCAAGGTCTTGTCCTTGATCACGGTCGTTGGCCCATTGGCCTTCACGCTGGCGATGCCTTTGTCCATGGCCACGGGTGATGAATAGGCCTCGCTACTGCCGATAATTTCGTGGTTACCGGCTTTGAGATTGAAGTAAGGATGGCCATCCTTGGTGGTTTTTTTCTCGTAGCGTTCATCCAGCGGGCTGTTGGCCTGGACCGATGCAATGCCTTTGTCGGCGGCGGCGCGGGTGGTGTACAGCTCGCTGGTCAGAATGGTTTCGGCGTTCGCTGCCTTCAGCACAAACCTGAACTGACCACTACTGCTTTTGCTGACTTCGTACCATCCGGACATGCTGTTTCTCCTGGACAATTGAGAGGATGCGCGCTTCAGAGTAAAGACCAGCACCAGGCTTCTGTCGCCTGTCCAGGCCCTTCGCGAGCAGGCTCGCTCTCACAGGTTCAGCGTAATCCCTGCGGGAGCGAGCCTGCTCGCGGTAGTCCATGCGGTAGCAGTTACTTCACCACCGCCCGCACCACCGATAACTCTGGCGCCTGCGTGCGTCGCTGACTCAAATACCGCGTACAACTCACCCGCAGAAACGAAGCGAAATTGACCACCTCTCCTCTATAGTCCATCACCTCTTCGTACAACTTGGCGATCAACTGATTGGTGGTCATGCTGTCGACCTCGGCAATTTCGCTGAGGATGTCCCAGAACTGATTCTCCAGTCTCAGGGTCGTGACCACCCCGCAGATGCGCAGCGAGCGCGAGCGCGACTCGTAGAGAATCGGGTCGGCTTTGACGTACAGCTCGCACATGGCAAATCCCTCGTTACAGCGTGATTTGGGTCCCCAGTAACCCGAGGAAACCGGCAAGCCAGTTCGGGTGCGCAGGCCAGGCCGGTGCAGTGGCCAGATTGCCTTGAACATGGCCGTCCGTCACCGGGATGTCGATGAATGTACCGCCGGCCAGGCGAACTTCCGGGGCGCAGGCGGGGTAGGCGCTGCATTCACGGCCCTCAAGAATTCCCGCTGCCGCCAGTAATTGCGCGCCATGACATACCGCGGCAATCGGTTTACCCGCCTTATCGAAATCCCGGACCAGCTCCAAAACTTTTTCATTCAGGCGCAGGTACTCCGGAGCACGACCACCCGGAATCAACAACGCGTCATAGTCAGCAGACTTGACCTTGGCAAAATCAAAGTTCAGGGCGAACAGGTGACCGGGTTTTTCGCTGTAGGTCTGATCGCCTTCGAAGTCATGGATCGCCGTACGAACGGTTTGACCGGCAGCCTTGTCCGGACAAACGGCGTGCACCGTGTGGCCGACCATGAGCAGCGCCTGGAAAGGCACCATCACTTCGTAGTCTTCGACGTAATCGCCGACCAGCATCAGAATTTTTTTCGCCGCCATGGGGAGGACTCCTCTGGAAAATGCGTAGGAGTATTCAAGGTAGTCCTTATCCAGCGGGTCGGGTAACAACCGGCTACTACCTGAAGCGATGCCGATCTCAAACTGTACGGATATTTCTGCGGCCATCTGTAAGCGCCAAAGCCCCGGTTTTATGGCTAGATAAAAACATCCACCACCCTCCACGATTCTGGTTGCCAACATGTCTTCGCGCGAAAACACCGGCATGGCCCTGGGCCTGCTCGGCGTTGTGATTTTCAGCCTTACCCTGCCCTTCACACGGATCGTCGTGCAGGAACTTCATCCGCTGCTCAATGGCTTGGGGCGGGCGTTGTTCGCAGCGATTCCGGCGGCTTTGCTGTTGCTGTGGCGACGGGAAAAGTGGCCGACCTGGAAACAGGTCAAAGGCCTGAGCCTGGTGATTGCAGGGGTGATCCTGGGCTTCCCGGTGCTGTCAGCCTGGGCCATGCAAACCTTGCCGGCGTCTCATGGGGCACTGGTCAACGGCCTGCAGCCTCTGTGCGTAGCGCTCTATGCCGCGTGGTTGTCCCATGAGCGACCGTCGAAAGCCTTCTGGGCTTGTGCAGCACTAGGCAGTGCGCTGGTGCTCGGTTATGCGCTGATCAGCGGCGCAGGCAGTATTCAAGCCGGGGATTTGTTGATGCTCGGAGCCATTGCGGTGGGCGGCCTTGGCTACGCCGAAGGTGGTCGATTGGCCAGGGAGATGGGCGGCTGGCAGGTCATCTGCTGGGCGCTGGTATTGTCGACGCCCTTGCTGATCGGGCCGGTGATGTACCTGGCGCTGCAGCATCAGGGTGAAATCTCGTCAAAGACCTGGTGGGCTTTCGGTTACGTTTCTCTGTTTTCGCAGTTCATCGGGTTCTTCGCCTGGTATGCCGGGCTCGCCATGGGCGGCATTGCCCGGGTCAGTCAGATCCAGTTGTTGCAGATCTTCTTCACCATCGCCTTTTCAGCACTGTTCTTCGGTGAACACGTTGAACCGATCACTTGGGTGTTTGCGGCGGGTGTGATCGTGACGGTAGTGCTGGGGCGCAAGACCGCAGTGCACCCGGCGCAAGCTGCCACCGCTTAACCCCGTAGGAGCCCGGCTTGCCGGCGAAGGCGTCCTCGAGATCGCTATCGCCGGCAAGCCGGACTCCTACAGGATCAGAGGTAACCATCAGCACGCAGCAGGGTTTCCAGGCAGTGTTCAGTGATGTGGTAGAAGTCCTTCAGTTCCTGGATTTTCGCCAACAGCTGGCCCGGATCTACCGGCTCGGCGCGTTTGACCGCCAGAATCATCTTGTTCTTGTTGGTGTGGTCCAGGGAGATGAACTCGAACACCTTGGTCTCGTAACCGCAAGCCTCCAGGAACAAGGCACGCAAGCTGTCGGTGACCATTTCTGCCTGCTGGCCCAGGTGCAATCCGTATTGCAACATCGGCTTGAGCAACGCCGGGCTCTGGATTTGCAGGCGAATCTGTTTGTGGCAGCACGGCGAGCACATGATGATCGAGGCGCCGGAACGTATACCGGTGTGGATCGCATAATCGGTGGCGATGTCGCAGGCATGCAGGGCGATCATCACATCCAGCTCACTCGGCGCCACGCTGCGCACATCACCGCACTTGAAGATCAGCCCCGGATGCTCGAGCTTTGCCGCCGCGGTGTTGCACAGGGTGACCATGTCTTCTCGCAACTCGACGCCGGTCACTTCACCTTCGGCCTTCAAGGTATTGCGCAGGTAATCGTGGATGGCGAACGTCAGATAGCCCTTGCCTGAACCGAAGTCCGCCACCCGCACCGGTTTGTCCAGCGCTAATGGCGACGAGGTCAGGGCATGGCTGAAGACTTCGATGAATTTGTTGATCTGCTTCCACTTGCGCGACATCGCCGGGATCAGTTCATGCTTGCTGTTGGTGACGCCGAGGTCAGCGAGAAACGGCCGATTCAGATCGAGAAACCGGTTTTTCTCGCGGTTATGTTCGGCAGACGGTGCTTCACGCAATTGCTGGGGTTTGCTCTTGAACAGCGAAGACTTGCCCTTTTTGCTGTATTCGAGCTGGGCTTCGTCTGTCAACGATAACAAATGCGCATTTTTGAATGCCGCGGGCAGCAGTTCGGCAATGCTCGCGACGCCTTCGGCCACGGGTAGATTTTTGGTGATGTCGCGGGTCTTGTACCGGTAGACGAAGGACAGGCACGGCTGCGCCTTGACCGTGACCGGCTTGATGATGAGCCGCTGCAGGTCTGCCTCGGTGCCTGCGTACTTGGCCAGCACCAGCTTGATAAAGGCGTTTTGATCGAGGCTGGTTTGCAACAGATCGATGAACTGGGCGTGATGATCCGGCGCGAGGCTGGCGGGAGTAGCGGTGACAGACATGGAAAACGGCCTCGGGCGATGCAAATCGGAGAATGCCGTTATTTTAAGGGCGAGGAGGACTTTGGGCACGGAGTTATTTTTGTTGCTGGTCCCGGTCATGACGCCAGGACCTCGATACCGCCTTTGAAACGTCAGCGCTCCACCAGGCGAAGCTTGCGGTTACTCGGCGAATTGATGATGTGTTTGACAATCAGTCCTACCGGCACCGCCCAGGTCAGGCCATTGACCGGGTCAGTCACCATGGCGACCGTTTCAGAGCTTGCAGCGATGTCCAGACGTCGACGGTCGTTGCTGGATTTGAGTACGCCGTAAGCATGACTGACCAGTTTTTCCGCCACATGCATCGGCACATCCACGCTCTGCAAATGTTTGACCGCGCGACAGAACAAGACTTGATCATCGACTCCCCCTTCGGTTTCATGGCGCACCAGATACGCTTGGGCAATCGCCAGCAACTCCTCATTCAGATCGGCCTTTTCATCCTCCTTCATGCTTTCGCCACCTGCGGTGCATCGGTCGTGACAGGATTCACAACGACAGGACGCGCGGCATGGCGCAAATCGGGTCCTGCGCAAGGCAGGCGTACGGCTGGATTGGGCATGCCGCTGGGCGAAAGCTCGTGGGTCATCTCAAATTCGGCACGAACGGACCAGCCGCAGGCCTCCGACGTGCATTGCAGATACGCCACGCGCAGAAAAATATGGCGACCCTCGCTGGTGCGAATGCGCATCCTGTTCAAGCAGTGCGGACACACCATTTTATAAGTACTCATGCTCTATTCCCGATAGTCACTTGGTGGCAATCAACGTGATCAACCGTAATACTGTTTAAAACGCTCATCGCAGCGTTTCGATCTTGCGAACAATGTCTGCCAGACATAAGGAAGTGCATCGGGCAGACGCGTAATGGGCTTGAACCATGCTCGTAGGAAATCACCCTGATACCATTGGGAAGTTTCGACATCGTATTTTGCTGTCTCATAGTTGATGATTGATTACTTGCAAGAAAATAAGTACTCATTACGCATAAATTAGGCACTCAAAAAGCATAAGTCAAAAGGAAGAGGCTCAAATTGCGTAGCAAAAAATCACAAGCTGTTCTGGCCAGACTTAAACAGGTAACCGGCACAAAAACCGACGCCTCATTGTCTTCTGCCCTTCAGATCAGCCCACAAACCTTAAGTAGCTGGAAAGGTCGCGACAGCACACCATACTCATTATGCGTAGATCTTGCTCAAGCGCGTGGCATCTCCCTCGACTGGTTGCTGCTGGGTGAGGGTCCGATTTTGAGACAAGCCATGACCGATACTTCGGCAAGCCCTCCGCCAAGCACTGAACGGGAAAACACTATTCTCGCGTTATGGCGGTTGCTCGACGAAGAAGGACGTTGCGCCATCCAAAACACACTGGAGGAAAAGCAACGGCTACGAGACATGGAAATCAAGCTTTGCGAAATGGCCACGATTCTGGCGACACTTAAACCTTCGAGCGAAACTTGAAGAAAAATCCGCTCTTCATTGTTTCAAGGCAAATTTCCTGGCCCTTTCATCGTCGCCCCCTGAGGTGCCGAATGATGTCGCCGATACCGGCGCCATCGACCCACTGCATGAGCTTGATACTGACGGGAATAACGATCAGTGCGCAAAGAAAGGCCGTTACGCCGGCAGTCAGAAAAGGCGCCAACGGATGTGCGACAGGCGTGAAAAGGTAACCGACACCGGCAGAAAGCAACCATGAGCCTATACGCTGCCAGGTTTTGAGGTTGCTGCGAGTAGTCGTGACCAGCCACGCGCCGAGCGCTGCACCGAACAGAACCTCTCCGTCAAGAACAGGCAATGTTGCAATTCCCAACGCCAACATAAGTGCGCTGATGCTGTGGTATATCGAATCAGTCAGGCTCATGGGAACCTCGCCGGGCGACAGAATCGACCTTGAACGCTCCTGACTCGATCGCCTTGAGTAACGCAGTGCTGCGAGAGTTGACGTCGAATTTTCTTCGAATGTTGGCGAAGTGGAAATTGACGGTCGACTCCGCGCAATTCTCGATCCGGGCGATTTCCCAGGTCGTCTTTCCCCTGTAACACCACATCAGGATTTGTGTTTCTTTCACCGTCAACTTCACCGACGGTGCGCTTTTCTTTGTGCCAGGACCTAACCGTGCCAGAGAGTCGATCGATTGTTGGGTTGACATAAGAATCCCTCTACGTCGAAGCGCCCTTCGCTGGGCGTCCGCTAATAGAGAGAAATACTGACGAGTAGAATAATCCCGGACAATTGACGGGATTTGTAGCGGCGAGCGCTACAGGACGACATGAAAAGATTTAAGCGAGCACCACCAATCGGTTCGGCAACTCATTGCGCAAATGAGTCACCGGAACATGCACTTTGAGCAGCTCGCCACAAGCCTCGATGCAGCTGACAAACCCTTGAAGGGTCTGGCCCTGCTTCACCTGCCGGGTAAAACTGGCAACGATTTCGTCCCAATTCTTGTTGTCGAGACGATTGGAAATCCCCTCATCCACCAGAATTTCCACATAGCGTTCGGCCTCTGAGACAAAAATCAGCATGCCGGTACTGCCTTCGGTGTGGTGCAGGTTCTGCTCCAGAAACTGTCGGCGGGCCAGGTTTGAGGCACGCCAATGACGCACCGAACGCGGGACCAGGTGGGTGGTCACTTTCGGCAGGCGAAACACCAGGCACAACACGATAAAGGTGATCCATTGCATCAGCAGCAGGCTGTGCAGGGTCAGCCAGCCGGTAAGGTAATGCACGATGCCTGGCACCAGCAGCGCCACCAGGCTGGCCCATAGCAGCGCAATGTAGGCATAGTCGTCGGCACGGGCCGCGAGCACGGTCACCAGTTCCGCATCGGTGTCGCGCTCGACCCGGGCAATCGCCTCGGCGACCTTGCGTTGTTCGTGTTCAGTCAGTAATGCCATGTCGTGAAATGCCTGATCGGAATTATTTTCACCAGCCGCCGGAAGAACCGCCACCGCCGAAACTGCCCCCACCGCCGCTGAAGCCCCCGCCACCGCCACCGCCAAAACCCCCTCCGCCAAAACCGCCGCCGGACCTTCCGGAACCGCCACGGCCGGAAGGGAGGATACCGAGCATTTGCCCAACAAAGACTGTCAGGATGAACAACAGCAGCAAAAACACGAAGACCCCGGGATGGCGCGAGACGAAATCGTCCCCCGGGTCACCTCGAGACTCATAGACGGTCGACGGCTCGTCCAATGGATTGCCGCCCAGTACCACCAGCATGGCCGCAACACCATCACTGATGCCTTTGCTGAAGTTTCCAGCCTTGAATGACGGCGTGATGACCTGATTGATGATCACCGAACTCTGGGCATCGGTGAGGCGATCCTCCAGACCATAGCCGACTTCGATACGCAGTTTTCGCTCGTCCCGGGCGACAATCAGCAAGGCACCATTGTTCTTGTCCTTCTGGCCAATGCCCCAGTGGCGGCCAAGTTGATAACCGAAATCGGCAATGTCGGTGCCCTGCAAATCCGGCAACGTGACCACCACCAGTTGCTCGCCAGTGGCAGTTTCGTGGGCCTGAAGTTGCTGGGTCAGTTGCTGTCGCACCGACGGTTCGATCATTTGGGCGTTGTCCACCACCCGCCCGGTCAACGCCGGAAAAACCAGCTCGGCACGAGCGGTAACGGCCAGCATCCCCAACACCAGCATCAAGCCCACTTTCAACACACGCATTGGCAACCTCTTGTCGTGATGTTCATCCCGTTTTCAGAACTTGACCTCTGGGGGCTTTTCCGAGCCCGGTGTGGCTTCGAAGGTCTCGCGAACCGGCAGGCTGCTGTACATCACCGTATGCCACAGGCGACCGGGGAAGGTACGGATCTCGGTGTTGTACTTCTGCACCGCGAGGATGAAGTCGCGCCGGGCCACGCTGATGCGGTTTTCGGTGCCCTCAAGCTGCGATTGCAGGGCAAGGAAATTCTGGTTGGCCTTGAGGTCCGGATAACGCTCTGACACCACCATCAACCGACTCAAGGCGCCACTGAGCTGGTCCTGGGCCTGCTGGTACTGTTTGAGCTTTTCCGGGTTGTCCAGGGTCGAGGCGTCCACCTGGATCGACGTGGCTTTGGCCCGCGCTTCGATGACGGCAGTCAGGGTCTCCTTCTCGTGAGCCGCATAGCCCTTCACGGTTTCCACCAGATTGGGGATCAGGTCGGCGCGGCGCTGGTACTGGTTCTGCACCTGGCCCCACGCGGCTTTGGCCTGTTCGTCCAGGGTCGGGATATTGTTGATGCCGCAGGCGCTCAGCAGTGTGGCCAGCATGAGCAGCGTGGCGACCTGCAGGCGCGAACGATAGATTGGACTGACATTCATCAGGATCAAGCTCCCTTATACATTTCATGAAAAACCCGACCGTGAAACCTTCTCAGCCGGCTCTTGGGGCATAATCGCCCGCGCCTCTGGATTGCCACGGGCCGATGGGCTAAAAAGAGGCCCTGCGCGAAAACGCGTGCGGACTTCGGTTGTGGTTTTTTCAGTCAGCACCCGAACAACAATAGTCGCTCCCTAACTTTTGGCTGGCCGGCGCGTTCATCGCCGTTTGGGCCCTTGAGAAAACTATTCATGAAGAAGCTGTGTTTGCTGGGCCTGTTCGTCGGCCTGGCCAGTCATAACGTATTGGCCGCCACGACACCCGCACCCCTGGAGAACAAGGACGCTTTCATCAGCAACCTGATGAAGCAAATGACCCTCGATGAAAAAATCGGCCAGCTGCGCCTGATCAGCATCGGCCCGGAAATGCCCCGGGAGCTGATCCGCAAGGAAATCGCGGCAGGCAACATCGGCGGCACGTTCAACTCGATCACCCGCCCGGAAAACCGGCCGATGCAGGACGCGGCGATGCGCAGCCGCCTGAAGATCCCGATGTTTTTCGCCTATGACGTGATCCACGGTCACCGCACCATTTTCCCGATCCCGCTGGCCCTGGCCTCGAGCTGGGACATGGACGCCATTGCCCTGTCCGGGCGCATCGCCGCCAAGGAAGCCTCATCGGACGGCGTCGACCTCACCTTCGCGCCGATGGTCGACATCTCCCGCGACCCACGTTGGGGCCGTACTTCCGAAGGCTTCGGCGAAGACACCTACCTGGTGTCGCGCATTGCCGGCGTCATGGTCAAGGCGTTCCAGGGCTCCGGTGCAAACGCGGCCGACAGCATCATGGCCAGCGTCAAGCATTTCGCCTTGTACGGCGCGGTCGAGGGCGGACGCGACTACAACGTTGTCGACATGAGCCCGGTCAAGATGTACCAGGATTACCTGCCGCCCTACCGCGCGGCAATTGACGCGGGTGCTGGCGGGGTGATGGTTGCACTGAACTCGATCAACGGCGTGCCGGCCACCGCCAACACCTGGCTGATGAATGACCTGCTGCGCAAGGATTGGGGCTTCAAAGGCCTGGCCGTCAGTGACCATGGGGCAATTTTCGAGCTCATCAAGCACGGCGTTGCCGCCGATGGCCGCGAAGCCGCGAAGCTCGCGATCAAGGCCGGTATCGACATGAGCATGAACGACACCCTCTATGGCAAAGAGCTGCCAGGGCTGTTGAAGGCCGGCGAGATTGAACAAAGCGACATCGATAACGCCGTGCGTGAAGTGCTGGCGGCCAAGTACGACATGGGCCTGTTCAAGGACCCGTACCTGCGCATCGGCAAAGCCGAGCAAGATCCGGCCGACACCAATGCCGATAGCCGCCTGCACCGGGCCGAGGCCCGAGACGTGGCGCGCCGCAGTCTGGTGCTGTTGAAAAACCAGGGCGAAACCCTGCCGCTGAAAAAAACCGCGAAAATCGCTTTGGTGGGTCCGCTGGCCAAGGCACCGATCGACATGATGGGTAGCTGGGCCGCTAACGGTCGCCCTGCGCAATCGGTCACGCTGTTCGACGGCATGACCGCTGCACTGGGTTCGCAATCGACGTTGATCTATGCCCGTGGCGCCAACATCACCAGCGATCCAAAAATCCTCGGTTACCTGAACTTCCTCAACTTCGATGCCCCGGAAGTGGTAGACGATCCGCGTTCGGCGCAAGTGCTGATCGACGAAGCGGTGAAAGCCGCCAAGGATGCCGATGTGGTGGTCGCAGCGGTGGGCGAGTCCCGCGGCATGTCGCACGAATCATCGAGCCGCACCGATATCAACATCCCGCCCAACCAGCGCGAATTGATCAAAGCCTTGAAAGCTACCGGCAAACCGTTGGTGCTGGTGTTGATGAACGGCCGCCCGCTGTCGATTCTCGAAGAGAAGGAACAGGCTGACGCGATCCTGGAAACCTGGTTCAGCGGTACGGAAGGCGGCAACGCCATTGCCGACGTGCTGTTCGGCGACTACAACCCGTCGGGCAAACTGCCGATCACTATCCCGCGCTCGGTAGGCCAGATTCCGACCTATTACAACCACCTGAGCATTGGCCGGCCCTTCACGCCGGGCAAGCCGGGCAACTACACGTCGCAGTATTTCGATGACACCACCGGCCCGCTGTTCCCGTTCGGCTTCGGCTTGAGCTACACCGATTTCAACCTGAGCAACATGGCACTGTCGTCGACCACGCTGAACAAGACCGGCAAGCTCGACGCCAGCGTCACGGTGAAAAACACCGGCAAGCGTGACGGCGAAACCGTGGTGCAGTTGTACATTCAGGACGTGACCGGTTCGATGATCCGGCCGCTCAAGGAGTTGAAGAACTTCCAGAAAGTGATGATCAAGGCTGGCGAACAGAAAGTCGTGCACTTCACCATCACCGAGGATGATCTGAAGTTCTACAACACCCAGCTCAAGTACGCAGCGGAGCCCGGCAAGTTCAACGTGCAGATCGGCCTGGATTCCCAGGACGTGACGCAGCAGAGTTTTGAGTTGCTGTAACCCTCAACGCAAAAGATCGCAGCCTTCGGCAGCTCCTACGGGGAACACCTCATACCCCTGCAAGAGCTGCCGAAGGCTGCGATCTTTTGATCTCGCTTTAACTTTATCCCCGCCGATCCAGCAGATTCACCACCAGCCGATCCACCCACCCCCAGATCCTCTGTTTGACCCGCTTCCACAGCGGTCGACGCTGCCATGCCTCCAGACTGACTTCCAGGCTCTGGGTAAAGTCCCGTTCGAAACTCGCCGCTACCGCCCGGGTCAGGCTTGGGTCCAGCGCTTCAAGATTGGCTTCCAGGTTGAAGCGCAAGTTCCAGTGATCGAAATTGCACGAACCAATACTGACCCAGTCGTCGATCAGGACCATTTTCAGGTGCAGGAAGCACGGCTGGTACTCAAAAATCCGCACCCCGGCCTTGAGTAGTCGCGGATAGTAGCGATGCCCGGCGTAACGCACGGACGGGTGATCAGTGCGCGGCCCGGTCAACAGCAGGCGCACATCGACGCCTCGGGCAGCGGCACGGCGCAATGAGCGACGGACTTTCCAGGTCGGCAGAAAATATGGCGTGGCCAGCCAGATCCGACGCTGGCCGCTATTCAATGCGCGAATCAACGATTGCAGAATATCGCGGTGCTGGCGGGCGTCGGCGTAGGCAACGCGGCCCATGCCCTCACCCACCGAAGGTACCCGCGGCAAGCGTGGCAAACCAAAATGCGAAGCCGGGCGCCAGGCGCGGCGATGACGGTTGGCGATCCATTGGCGGTCGAACAGCAACTGCCAGTCGAGCACCAGCGGCCCGGACATTTCCACCATGACTTCGTGCCACTCGCTGACGTCTTCACCAGGCATCCAGAACTCATCGGTAACGCCAGTGCCACCAACGACGGCCAGGCTCTGATCGACCAACAACAGCTTGCGATGATCACGGTAGAAGTTGCCGACCCAGCGCCGCCAGTTCAGGCGATTGTAGAACCGCAACTCGACCCCGGCGGACGTCAGGCGCTGGCGCAAGGCCAGTGTGAAAGCCAGGCTGCCATAGTCATCGAACAGGCACCGCACCCGCACGCCGCGCTCGGCGGCCTGGACCAGCGCCTGAACCATCTCCTCGGCGCAAGCGCCCGCCTCGACCAGGTACAACTCCAGTTCAACCTGTTCTTCGGCACGGGCAATCGCCACCAGCATGCGCGGGAAGAACTGCGGGCCGTCGATCAACAGTTCGAAGTGGTTGCCTTCACGCCAGGGAAATATCGGTCCGGCCATGTCAGCGCGCCGTGAAAATCAGCACCGCACCCACCGGCACCGACAGACCGATCGCGGACAACCCGGCCAATTTGCGCAAGGTTTCAAGGCCAGGCGCCAGCTCGAAGTCTTCAGCGCTGATAACCACCGGCTCAAGCGTCACCACCTGGAAACGCCGGTCATCGAGACGGGTGGCCAGCAACTGGGCGTTGTACGTGTGCTGCTTGCCATGCAGATCGACGGTCAGCGGCAGGCGCAATTCCAGTTGCGCACCGGGAGCGAGATCGTTGATCGGACGCAAATCGATCTGGGTGGTGATCAAGGCTTCGGGAAACTTTTCGATCTCGAACAGCTCTTTGCGCATGCGCTCATCGCGCAACGGGATGCCGCTGTTGATCGAATCCATCTCGACTTCCACTCGCGCCAAACCCTTGGGATCGACCTGGCCATGCAGCACCAGAAAGCGCTGCACTTCAGAAACATTGGCGTTTTTGGTGCTGACAAATGACAGCCGCGAGGATTCGCCGTCGAGGTACCAGTCGGCGTGGGCCGACAGCGTAGCGCCAGCCAACAGCAGGAAAGATAGGGTTTTCAAAGTGAAACACTTGAACATAAAAACTCGTGAGGGCAGATAAACCTGTGCTGAACCTTAACTGGCCCTCAGCGCATTGCAAGCCATCTACGCCACCCAACCCGCTTTTGTGGCGAGCAAGCTTCATTGCTTCCAGGGCAGCAAGCGACAGCCCTGATGCTCGCCAATCCACTGTGCGCTGTTGCTGCGCCCCATACCGCTGGCTGTTACACGCTTGATGGCAATGTCATCGGTGAAGCCGCTGGTCGGCAACCACTGTTTCACATACCCGCGGCAATACTCGGGGTGGTTGTTCATCACATAACGGCACGAGCAATACTCCTTGGCGGTGTAGGCGCTGATGATGTCGGGGAACGCCCCTAACGCCACGCGCTCATGCCAGATCCAGCCGAGCAATGCCAACAGCAGGATCAACAACAGCGAGCTGATCGGTCGGCGTCGAAGAAATCCGCTCATGGCTGCACCGTTGTGGCGACGGCTTTCAGCGCGAGCTTGAGCATTTCGTTGTGCCGGTAGCTGCCGTCGCGGTCGTCGCCGTAGCGCACGATCACCAGTTTTTCACTGGGTATCACGTACATCGCCTGCCCCCAATGGCCCAACGCAGCGAAGGTGTCGGCAGGCGCATCGGGCCAAGGTTGGGCGGCCCCGTCAGCTGCGCGATTGAGCCACCAGTGGCCACCGGGCACGGCGTCATCCTGACGGGCACGATAGTTGGCAAAGGGTTCGCGGTTGAACGCGATCCAGTCTCTGGGCAACAGTTGTTTATCGCCCCAACGCCCGTCACGGGCCATCAACAAGCCGACGCGCGCCAGATCCCGCGCCGTGAGATACGCATACGAAGACGCAACGAAAGTGCCAGTGTCATCGGTTTCCCACACGGCATGGCCAATACCCAACGGCTCGAACAGCGCAGTCCATGGATAGTCGGCGTAGCGATTGGGCCCGACGATGTTTTTCAACGCAGCGGACAACAGGTTGCTGTCACCACTGGAATAACGAAACGCCTGGCCCGGCGCTGCATAGCTGTCGTGATCGACGGTGAATTCAGCCATATCCCTACGGCCCCGGGTGTAGAGCATGGCCACAACCGAGGATTTCAACGGTGCGTATTCGTAGTCTTCCTGCCAGTCGATGCCCGAGGCCCAGTGCAGCAGGTCGGCCAGGGTCATGGCCGGGTATTTGTGCAGCGGCGGATAAAACTTCTGTACCGGGTCTTGAAGCTTGAACAACCCTTCGCCGTAAGCCATGCCAAGGACGGATGCCATCAGGCTCTTGCTGATCGACCACGTCAGGTGTGGCGTCTGGGCCGTGGTCGGGCCGGCGTAGCGTTCGTAGATCAACTGGCCGTCGTGGATCACGACCAAGGCGTCAGTGCGAATGCCTTGACGGGTACTATCGTCGCGAGGTGGGAAGGCGTAGGACTCAAGCGCCTCTCGCGCAGACCCGGTGATGGTCGGGCCGGTCGGCCATTGCTCGGCGGGCCACTGTTCGGCGTGGGCGAAGACGCTAAAAAACAGCAGGAAAATCAGGGAAAAGCCTTTCAGCATGGCGGGGGCTCATGGGAAATAACCGGGTTAGCCTAGCCCAATCAAATGACACTCAGGCGACCCCTTGTAGGAGCTGCCGAACGCGGCCCGAGCCTTCGACAGCTCCCAAAATTCTCAGAGGCCCGCCAATGCCTTGGCCAACCGCTTGCCCCGCGCCCCCGCCGCCAGATCCATCACGGCCTGATCGCGCTGCCACATTGCCGCCCACTCTGGAGGTCCCTCGGCCAGCGCTTCATTGATTGGTTTTTTCAGGGCCTCGAACTGCGCAAACAACCCGCCCAGCAACACATGCCCGGCCGGGCTGGTGGGCGGCAGTCGGCTGACTTCCGCGCAACCGGCGAGCAAAGCCAACAAACGCAACTGCAAGCCTTGCGACCAATCACTCTGCTGGCCAACGCCATACAACCACGCGGTCATGGCACTCAGTACATAAATGTCTTCCAGCGTGCGGAACGGTTTGACGTAGGCATCCCAACCATCCCCCGCCAGCAATTCGCATAACGCGTTTTCCAGAAACAGCCGGCCATGGCTGATGTCCGGCATCAATGGGATCGCCGGCAGTTGCTCCACCCGCACACCCGGCTCATCACGATAAATCACCGCCAGGCTCAAACGCGGATCTTCGTCGGGCTCTTCACTGCGTGCAGCCACCAGCAACCAGTCGGCGGCATCGCCAGCAGTGACAAAATCCTTGCGGCCGCTCAGGCGCAAACCACTGAGTCGGGTCTGCATGTCCACCGGGCGCAGGCTGCGCTGTTCGGTGGCGCACAGCGCGCCCAGACTCGCCGGGGCGCTCGGCCAGAGCATGCGCAACGCGGCTTGATAGCCCACCAGAAACGCCAAACCCGGTGTGGCCATCAAGCGTGCGCCCGCCACCGCCAACTCGAACGGTGTAACGCTACCCAGTTGCTGCAACAAGGTTGCAAAACCTTCGGCCAGATCAGGATTGGCGGGCAGGCGCTCGCCACGGTTCAACAGGGTTTGCCAGGGCATAAGAGGCTCCTTGTGGGCTGTCATATAAGCATCACCAAAGCTTAATGGCGATGACACCGGGGCTACATAGCCTGACTTTGCACAACACGGCTAGACAAAGAAAGTCGATTCGCTGTAGCCCAAAGACGGGTGAGCAACCCGAATGGAGATTCGCCATGACTCAGATCGCCCGCATCAGCGACACCGGCAACGAACGCCGCCTGCAAGCCGAACGCCTGGTGGGCGCCGAGGCTTTGCAAGAAGCCCAGGCCTTGCGATTCAACGTGTTCAGCGGCGAATTCAACGCCAGGCTCAAAGGCGCGGAACGGGGTCTGGACATGGATGACTACGACGTACATTGCACCCACATCGGTGTGCGCGACCTCAACACCGGACGTCTGGTGGCGACCACCCGCTTGCTCGACCATACCGCCGCGAGCAGCCTGGGCAAGTTCTACAGCGAAGAAGAGTTCAGCCTGAATGGCCTGATCCACTTGCAGGGCCCGATCCTGGAAATCGGTCGTACTTGTGTCGATCCCGCCTATCGCAACGGCGGCACCATTGCCGTGCTCTGGGGCGAATTGGCCGAAGTGCTCAACCAGGGCGGCTATAGCTATTTGATGGGCTGCGCGAGCATTCCGATGCAGGATGGCGGCATCCAGGCCCACGCGATCATGCAGCGTCTGCGCGAGCGCTACCTGTGCACCGAACACCTGCGGGCCGAGCCGAAAAAGCCATTGCCGAGCCTGGACATCCCTTCCAACGTGATCGCCGAAATGCCCCCCCTGCTCAAGGCCTACATGCGCCTGGGCGCGAAGATCTGCGGCGAGCCGTGCTGGGACGAAGACTTCCAGGTCGCCGACGTGTTCATCCTGCTCAAGCGCGACGAACTCTGCCCGCGCTACGCCAAACACTTCAAGGCAGCTGTGTGATGAGCCGGTTGCGCGTATACACGCGAGTTGCGCGGGTCTTGCTGGTGGTGGCGCTGGGGCTGAGCATGGCCAGTGTGTTCGGGTTGTTCGAGCGCCTGGGCATGGCGCACTCGATGGAACGCCGCCAGCGTTGGTCGCGATTTTTCATGGCTCGCCTGAGCAACGCCCTGCCCTTTGACGTCACGGTCCACGGTGAGCTGCCAAAGGCGCCGATGCTGTGGGTTTGCAATCACGTGTCCTGGACCGACATTCCGTTGCTGGGGATGCTCACGCCCCTGTCGTTCCTGTCCAAGGCCGAAGTGCGCACCTGGCCGGTGGCTGGCTGGTTGGCGGCCAAGGCTGGCAGCCTGTTCATCCGACGTGGTTCGGGTGATAGCCAATTGCTCCGCAAACAGATGACCTGTCATCTGGAAACGGCGCATCCGCTGCTGATGTTCCCGGAAGGCACTACCACCGATGGCCGTTCACTGCGCACCTTTCATGGCCGCTTGCTGTCCGCCGCCATCGATTCCGGAGTGGCGATGCAACCGGTGGCGATTCGTTATGTGCGCAACGGCGAACTCGATGCGTTGGCACCGTTCATTGGCGACGATGATCTGTTGTCGCACCTGATGCGGTTGTTTGCCAATGATCGCGGCGGCGTGGAGATTCATCTGCTCAAGCCCATCGCTTGCGAAGGTCGGGAACGCGCAGCACTGGCGTTCGAGGCGCAGCAGGTGGTGCAAAAGGCGTTGTTTGGTGCTGTTGTTGAATCGCAACGAGTTCCCCTGCGCCCCGCGATTGCCGCGTAAACACATTCCCCCTGTAGGAGCGAGCCTGCTCGCGATAGCGGATTTACATTCAACGATGATGCTCAATGACAAATGACAAATGGCAATCGCGAGCAGGCTCGCTCCTACAGGGGGTTCAGCGTACTGGGTAGTTCTGCGCAAAATCCTGCAACTGCGGATAGAACAACCGAAAATCCTCGCTCAAAGGCTCATACAACCGCCGCAGTTCCTGCATCGCGCCCGCCAGTTCCTCCGGACGGGTCAACCGTCGTGAAATACCCCGAAGCACCTGCTCCAGCACGTCGAACTCCCGGTAAGAACCCAACCAGTCATCGGCCACCATATAAGGCGCAATGCGAGCCAAGCGCTCCGGGAGCTGCGGTTCAGTGGACAGCACCTGGTAAACATCCGAGGTAAACAACGCCAGTGGCCGGTCCGCATACAACTTCCAGTCCCGCGCCAGGCAATGGTCAAAAAACACGTCGAGCACGATCCCGGCATAACGCCGGCGCGTCAGGGAAAACCGTGACAACGACGCATCCACCAGCGGATGCCGATCGGTAAACACGTCGATGCTGCGATGCAGCTGGATGGCGGCTTCGATCTCCGGATCGTATTGCCCTTGCAGCCTGCCCTTGACGAAATCGCCATACAGGCTGCCGAGCAATTGACCGGGGCGCTGGCCACCGAGGTGAAGATGTGCGAGATAGTTCATGGGCGCAGCTTAGCACTGCGGCCATCCCTTGTTACACTCAACGTATCGTTATAACTCGATATACCGAAATGTGAGCTGGTCAGAGCCAAATCATATTTGTATATCGCGAAATACCGATTTAAAGTTCGCTTCATCGCGATATAGCGTTTCAAACATCACGAGCCCACATCATGACCATCAATCTCGACGAAATAATAAAAGCCCTGGCACACCCAGTACGGCGAGAAATCCTGCACTGGCTCAAAGACCCGACCGTCGAATTTCCCGACCAGTCCCACAGCAACGAGCACGGCGTTTGCGCCGGGCAGATCGATCAACGTTGCGGTTTGTCGCAGTCCACAGTGTCCGCACACCTGGCGACCCTGCAACGCGCCGGCCTGATCAGCAGCCGCAAAGTCGGCCAATGGCATTTTTTCAAGCGCAACGAGGAAACCATTCAGGAGTTCCTCAAAACCTTCAGTAAAGAGCTCTGACCCTGTGGGGGCGGTTCTCAATTGGTTTTCACACAGCAACGGGTAGGCCAATTGAGAACGCCCCCCACGTCAGCCAGCCGACAAGGAATCAAACAATGCCTCTCTCGCTACTCATATTGGCCTTGAGCGCCTTCGCCATCGGTACCACCGAGTTCGTCATCATGGGCTTGCTGCCCAACGTCGCGGCGGACCTTGGTGTGTCGATCCCCGGTGCCGGCTGGCTGGTGACCGGTTACGCCCTGGGCGTGGCGATCGGTGCGCCGTTCATGGCGCTGGCCACCGCCAGGCTGCCACGCAAGGCCGCACTGGTGGCGTTGATGGGCATCTTCATTGTCGGCAACCTGCTCTGCGCAGTGGCTGGCGACTACAACGTGCTGATGTTTGCCCGTGTGGTCACAGCACTGTGCCATGGCGCCTTCTTCGGTATCGGTTCGGTGGTCGCCGCGGGCCTGGTGCCTGCGAACAAACGTGCTTCGGCTGTGGCCCTGATGTTCACCGGCCTGACCCTGGCCAACGTACTCGGCGTACCGCTGGGTACCGCGCTCGGTCAGGAAGCCGGGTGGCGCTCGACCTTCTGGGCGGTAACCGTGATCGGCGTAATCGCACTGATCGGCCTGATCCGCTTCCTGCCGGCAAAGCGCGACGAAGAAAAACTCGACATGCGTGCTGAATTGGCCGCGCTCAAGGGTGCCGGAATCTGGTTGTCGCTGAGCATGACCGCACTGTTCGCCGCCTCGGTGTTCACGCTGTTCACCTACGTCGCACCGTTGCTGGGTGAAGTCACCGGCGTCTCGCCCCGTGGCGTGACCTGGACCCTGATGTTGATCGGCCTGGGCCTGACGGTCGGCAACATCATCGGCGGCAAGATGGCCGACAAAGGCCTGGCGGCAACCCTGATCGGCGTCTTCATCGCCATGGCTGTGATCTCCACCGTCCTGACCTGGACCAGCGTCGCGCTGATCCCGACCGAAATCACCCTGTTCCTTTGGGCCACTGCGTGTTTCGCCGCAGTGCCTGCCCTGCAAGTGAACGTCGTGACCTTTGGCAAAGCGGCTCCGAACCTGGTGTCGACCCTGAATATCGGTGCATTCAACGTCGGCAATGCGTTGGGTGCCTGGGTCGGCGGCAGCGTGATCGCCCACGGTTTCGGACTGACCAGCGTGCCGCTCGCAGCGGCTGTTTTGGCGGTACTCGCCCTGCTGGTGACCCTGATTACGTTCCGTCAGAGCGGTAATCCCGATCTGGCTCCTGCTACCAACTGATCAACCATTACCTCACGAGGGTTGCATTACATGACGACTATTTTCGATCCGATCAAACTGGGCGACCTCGAGTTGGCCAACCGCATCATCATGGCGCCGCTGACCCGTTGCCGCGCCGATGAAGGTCGAGTGCCAAACGCACTGATGGCCGAGTACTACGTACAACGCGCTTCCGCTGGCCTGATTCTCAGCGAAGCCACGTCGGTCACACCCATGGGCGTCGGCTACCCGGACACCCCGGGCATCTGGTCCAACGATCAAGTACGTGGCTGGTCCAACGTGACCAAGGCCATCCACGGCGCAGGCGGCAAGATTTTCCTGCAACTGTGGCACGTCGGCCGGGTTTCGCATCCGACGTACCTGAATGGTGAAGCACCGGTTGCACCCAGCGCCATCCAGCCAAAAGGCCACGTCAGCCTGGTGCGTCCGCTGGCGGACTACCCTACCCCACGCGCACTGGAAACCGCTGAAATCGCCGACATCGTCGACGCTTATCGCGTGGGTGCTGAAAACGCCAAGGCTGCTGGTTTTGATGGCGTGGAGATTCACGGAGCCAACGGTTACCTGCTTGACCAGTTCCTGCAAAGCAGCACCAACCAGCGCACCGACAATTACGGCGGCTCCCTGGAAAACCGTGCACGCCTGCTGCTGGAAGTGACCGACGCGGCGATCGAAGTCTGGGGCGCCGGTCGCGTGGGCGTGCATTTGTCTCCACGCGCCGACTCCCATGACATGGGCGACGACAACCTGGCTGAAACTTTCACTTACGTTGCTCGTGAACTCGGCAAGCGTGGCATCGCCTTCATTTGCTCACGCGAGAAAGAAGGCGCTGACAGCCTCGGCCCACAATTGAAAGCAGCTTTCGCAGGCCCGTACATTGCCAACGAACGCTTCACCAAGGACAGCGCCAACGAATGGCTGGCCAGTGGCAAGGCCGATGCGGTCGCATTCGGTGTGCCGTTCATCGCCAATCCGGATTTGCCGGCGCGCTTGAAAGCCGATGCGCCGCTTAACGAAGCGCGTCCGGAGCTGTTTTATGCGAAGGGACCGGTTGGTTATATCGACTACCCGACGCTGTAATCAGTCATCCTGGAAATGCAAAAGCCCCGACTCGAAAGAGCAGGGGCTTTTTGTTATTTGAAAACAATATTATGGCTTTGACACCATCCCCTACGGGGACCGCGAAAAGGACTTGCTCACAGACTCGACACAAAACTCCTACAAATTACTGAGCTCGCAACCTGTCAACGGGCCGAGTGTAAGTATATAAAAGCAGCCCATTGTCGAAGGGCACGTGAAGAACAGTTCATTTACGGTCTCGACGGTTGACACACAATACGTCGATTACGCATGTTCCTTCATTTACACAAACTGGGGCTCAAACGCAGCATGTCCAGCCCTGTATCGGCCCAACGCTCGGCTTCGGTGTGCAGTTCAAAGCTGTCGGGGGCCAGCAACCACTGGTACAGGATGCCGTCGATGTATGCATGCAGGCTGATCGCCGCACGGGCAGTGTCGAGGTTTTCCGGCAATTGCCCACGATTGACTGCATTACCCAGGGCCACGCCAATGCGCACGTTGCAGTCGAGGCTGGCTGTCACGCGCTGTTGGCGCAGGTCGCACATTTCATCGGTGAATTCGCACTTATGAAACAGAATTTCGTTGATGCGTCGGGTTTTCGGGTCCAGCGCAATTTGATGAAACAAATGAACCAGCAGCTTTCGCATGCACCCCAGGGGATCGAGCTCATCTTCGCTCTCACTGGCCTTGGCCATTTCCTCCAGCGGCTCATGCAAGGTATCGAGCATGGCCTGCACCAGGTCCGCCTTGTTGCTGAAATGCCAGTAGATGGCACCGCGAGTGACACCGGCGAGGGTTGCGATGTCCGCCAGCGTGGTACGCGCCACACCCCGTTCGAAAAAGGCCTTCTCCGCCGCCACGAGAATCTGGGCACGGGTTTCCTGAGCTTCTTCTTTGGTACGACGGACCATGGCAGTACAACCTCAATCAGGGTGCTTCAGCGATGTCTGAATATCTGCTGAAAAAGAGTGGGGCGAGCGTTCTTGAGTCTCGTCCCCGGCCTACAATTCGAACCTTTCCACGGCCACTGTAACGGTATGTGTACACAGCCAAGGTATTTACAAACAACCATGTACGTAAGTATATTCCTTAGCAAGCTACTTATCCACTCGGCACCCATTTTTTAAACCTTCCACCTTTCTTGTGCGCACCTTGCGCGCCTGACCCGAGGATTTTCATGCAATTCAAGCCAGCTGTTACCGCTCTGGTCGCCGCCGTCGCCCTGGCATCGCTACTCAGCGGATGCAAAAAGGAAGAGGCAGCACCAGCCGCACCGCCCCCTCAGGTCGGAGTCGTAACCCTGCAACCGCAAAGTTTCACCCTGACGTCTGATCTGCCGGGGCGCACCAGCGCATTCCGCATGGCCGAAGTTCGCCCTCAGGTCAACGGCATCATTCTCAAGCGCCTGTTCAAGGAAGGCAGCGACGTCAAGGCCGGCCAGCAGCTGTATCAGATCGATCCGTCGGTCTATGAAGCGACACTGAAAAGCGCTGAAGCCAACCTGCGTTCGACCAAGTCGGTCTCCGACCGCTACCAGCAACTGGTCAACGAGCAAGCTGTCAGTCGTCAGGAATACGACACCGCCGTGGCCAACCGCCTGCAATCGGAAGCCGCGCTGCAAACCGCCCAGATCAACGTGCGCTACACCAAGGTCTACGCACCGCTGAGCGGTCGCATCGGGCGCTCTTCGGTGACCGAAGGCGCATTGGTCAGCAATGCCCAGGTCGACGCGATGGCGGTCATCCAGCAACTCGACCCGATCTACGTCGACGTGACGCAGTCCTCGGTCGAAATGCTGCAATTGCGCCGCGAACTGGAAAGTGGTCGTCTGCAAAAGGCCGGTGACAATGCCGCAACGGTCAAGCTGACCCTTGAGGACGGCAGCCAGTACAAGCTGGACGGCAAGCTGGAGTTCTCCGAAGTTTCGGTTGACCAGACCACCGGTTCCGTCACCCTGCGCGCCGTGTTTCCGAACCCTGACCACACCCTGCTGCCGGGCATGTTCGTACACGCCAAACTGCAAGCCGGCGTGAACAGCGCGGCGATCCTGGCGCCACAGCAAGGTGTGACCCGCGACCTCAAGGGCACGCCGACCGCAATGGTTGTCGGCCCGGACAACAAGGTCCAACTGCGTCAGCTCAAGGCCAACCGCACCGTCGGCAACCAATGGCTGATCGAAGACGGCCTGAAGGCTGGCGATCGCCTGATCACCGAAGGCCTGCAATTCGTCAAACCCGGCATCGAAGTCAACGCCAGGGAAGCGACCAACGTAGCCACAAAAAACCCGGCCCCCGCACAGGCAGCTGACAAGGCTTCCAGCGGCAAAGGGGAGTAACCCATGTCGAAATTTTTTATCGACCGTCCGATTTTCGCCTGGGTAATTGCCCTGGTGATCATGCTGGTCGGGGCACTATCGATCCTCCGGTTGCCGATCAACCAATACCCGAGCATTGCGCCTCCGGCGATTGCGATCTCCGTAGCCTACCCGGGCGCTTCGGCGCAAACCGTGCAGGACACCGTGGTTCAGGTGATCGAGCAACAACTCAACGGTATCGACAACCTGCGTTATGTCTCGTCGGAAAGTAACTCCGACGGCACCATGACCATTACCGCGACCTTCGAGCAAGGCACCAACTCCGACACCGCACAGGTTCAGGTACAGAACAAACTGAACCTGGCCACCCCGCTGCTGCCGCAGGAAGTGCAGCAACAGGGTATCCGCGTGACCAAGGCAGTGAAGAACTTCCTGCTGGTGATCGGCGTGGTGTCGCGTGACGGCAGCATGACCAAGGACGACCTGTCCAACTACATCGTGTCGAACATGCAGGACCCGATCTCACGGACCGCCGGTGTCGGCGACTTCCAGGTGTTCGGTTCGCAGTACGCCATGCGTATCTGGCTCGACCCGGCCAAGTTGAACAACTTCAACCTGACCCCGATCGACGTCAAGACCGCCATCGCCGCACAGAACGTGCAGGTGTCTTCCGGTCAGCTCGGCGGTTTGCCGGCCCTGCCCGGCACACAGCTGAACGCGACGATCATCGGCAAGACCCGCCTGCAGACCGCCGAACAATTCGACAAGATCCTGCTCAAGGTCAACAAGGACGGGTCGCAAGTTCGTTTGAAAGATGTCGCCGAAGTCGGCCTGGGCGGTGAGAACTACAGCATCAACGCCCAGTTCAACGGCGCTCCGGCGTCCGGTCTGGCGGTGAAACTGGCCACCGGCGCCAACGCCCTCGACACCGCAAAAGCCCTGCGCACGACCATCGACAGCCTCAAGCCGTTCTTCCCGGAAGGGATGGAAGTGGTATTCCCGTACGACACCACCCCGGTGGTGACCGAATCGATCAAAGGCGTGGTTCACACCCTGGTCGAAGCGGTCGCGCTGGTGTTCCTGGTGATGTTCCTGTTCCTGCAGAACTTCCGCGCCACCATTATCACCACGATGACCGTGCCGGTGGTATTGCTCGGTACGTTCGGGATCCTCGCGGCGGCCGGTTTCAGCATCAACACCCTGACCATGTTTGGTATGGTATTGGCCATCGGCTTGCTGGTGGACGACGCCATCGTCGTGGTGGAAAACGTCGAACGGGTGATGAGCGAAGAAGGCCTGTCACCCAAGGAAGCCACCAAGAAATCCATGGGCCAGATCCAGGGTGCACTGGTCGGTATTGCCCTGGTACTGTCGGCGGTTCTGCTGCCGATGGCGTTCTTCAGCGGTTCCACCGGCGTGATCTACAAGCAGTTCTCGATCACCATCGTCTCGGCCATGGCCCTGTCGGTCCTGGTTGCACTGATCTTCACCCCGGCACTCTGCGCCACCATGCTCAAGCCGATTGCCAAAGGCGAACATGGCACCCCGAAACGCGGCTTCTTCGGCTGGTTCAACCGCAATTTCGACCGCGGTGTCAGAAGCTACGAGCGCGGTGTGGGCAGTATGCTCAAGCACAAGGCACCGTACCTGTTGGCGTACCTGCTGATCGTCGTCGGCATGATCTGGCTGTTCACCCGCATTCCAACGGCGTTCCTGCCGGAAGAAGACCAGGGCGTACTGTTTGCCCAGGTGCAAACCCCAGCCGGTTCGACGGCCCAGCGTACCCAGGTGGTCGTGGACGAAATGCGCGAATTCCTGCTGCGTCCGGGCAAGGATGGCGGTGAAGGCGATGCGGTGAACTCGGTGTTTACCGTGACCGGCTTCAACTTCGCCGGCCGTGGCCAGAGCTCGGGTATGGCGTTCATCATGCTTCGCCCGTGGGATGAACGTAACGCCGACAACAACGTGTTCAAGGTCGCGGCCCGTGCCCAGCAGCACTTCTTCACCTTCCGTGACGCCATGGTGTTTGCCTTCGCGCCACCGGCGGTACTGGAACTGGGGAACGCCACCGGTTTCGACGTGTTCCTCCAGGACCGCGCCGGTATCGGTCACGAAAAATTGATGGAAGCGCGCAACCAGTTCCTCGGCATGGCGGCGCAAAGCAAGATCCTGTCGCAGGTCCGTCCGAACGGCCTGAACGACGAACCGCAATACCAGCTGGAAATCGATGACGAGAAGGCCAGCGCGTTGGGCGTGACCATCGCTGACATCAACAACACCTTGTCGATTGCCTTGGGCAGTAGCTACGTCAACGACTTCATCGACCGCGGTCGGGTGAAGAAGGTTTACGTGCAAGGCCAGCCCGGTGCTCGCATGAGCCCTGAAGACCTGCAGAAGTGGTACGTGCGCAACAGCACCGGGACCATGGTGCCGTTCTCGGCGTTCGCCAAGGGCGAGTGGATCTACGGTTCGCCGAAACTGGCCCGTTACAACGGCGTCGAAGCGATGGAAATCCTCGGCGCCCCGGCTCCGGGATACTCCACCGGTGAAGCCATGGCCGAAGTTGAAGCCATTGCCAAGAAACTGCCGGCCGGTGTCGGTATTTCCTGGACCGGCCTGTCGTACGAGGAACGTCTGTCCGGCTCGCAAGCGCCAGCGTTGTATGCCCTGTCGCTGCTGATGGTGTTCCTGTGTCTGGCGGCGCTGTATGAAAGCTGGTCGATTCCGATCGCGGTGATGTTGGTTGTTCCGCTGGGGATCATTGGTGCGCTCATGGCCACCAGCCTGCGCGGTCTGTCCAACGACGTGTACTTCCAGGTGGGCCTGTTGACGACTATCGGTCTGGCGGCGAAAAACGCCATTCTGATTGTCGAATTCGCCAAGGAGCTGCATGAACAAGGGCGCAGCCTGCGCGATGCAGCGATCGAAGCCTGCCGGATGCGTCTGCGGCCGATCATCATGACCTCACTGGCGTTCGTCCTCGGTGTGGTTCCGCTGGCGATCTCCACGGGCGCCGGTTCCGGTAGCCAGCATGCAATCGGTACCGGTGTGATTGGCGGTATGATCACGGCTACCGTGCTGGCAATCTACTGGGTCCCACTGTTCTTCGTCACTGTGTCTGCCATGGGTCAGCGTAAAAACGTCGACCAGGATGACGCTACTGAAACTCCTAAAGAGGCTGGCTAATGAGCAAGTCGCTACTCTCCCTGGCAGTTGCCGCGTTCGTGCTCGGTGGCTGCTCGCTGATACCTGACTATCAGCAGCCGGACGCTCCGGTGGCGGGCCAATACCCTGAAGGGCCGGCGTATTCGCCGGCCCAGGCTCCCGCTCAGGCCGCTGCCGAACAAGGCTGGAAGCAGTTTTTCCATGACCCGGCATTGCAACAGCTGATTCAGATCTCGCTGGAAAACAACCGTGACTTGCGCGTCGCTGCCTTGAACATCGATGCCTTTGCGGCGCAGTACCGCATCTCCCGGGCCGATCTGTTCCCGGCGGTTTCGGCCAACGGCACCGGCAGCCGCCAGCGGGTTCCGGCCGACGCTTCGCAGACCGGTGAATCCGGCATCACCAGTTCCTACTCGGCGACTGTGGGTGTCAGTGCTTACGAACTCGACCTGTTTGGTCGCGTTCGCAGCCTGAACGAAGAAGCGCTGCAAAAGTACTTCGCCACCGAAGAAGGTCGCCGCAGCACCCAGATCAGCCTGGTGGCCAGCGTAGCCAACGCCTACCTGACCTGGCAGGCCGACAAGGAACTGCTGAAGCTGACCCAGGACACCCTCGCTGCATTCGAGGAGAGCTATAAGCTCACCGCCCGCAGCAATGAAGTCGGCGTCGCTTCGGCCCTGGACCTGGCGCAATCGCGCACCTCGGTGGAAAACGCCCGTGCGCAACTGGCCAAGTACACCCGCCAGGTCGCCCAGGACGAGAACAGCCTGGTGCTGTTGCTCGGCACCAGCATTCCAGCCAACCTGCAAGCGGCCAAACCGCTGAACGACGATCTGCTGAGCGACGTTCCGCCTGGCCTGCCATCGGACCTGCTGCAACGTCGTCCGGACATCCTCCAGGCCGAATACAACCTGAAGGCCGCCAACGCCAACATCGGCGCGGCGCGGGCTGCGTTTTTCCCGAGCATCAGCCTGACGGCCAACGCAGGCACCTTGAGCCCGGACCTGTCCGGTCTGTTCAACGGTGGTTCGGGGACCTGGCTGTTCCAGCCGCAGATCAACCTGCCGATCTTCAACGCCGGCAGCCTGCGTGCCAGCCTGGATTACTCGAAAATCCAGAAAGACATCGGCGTGGCGAATTACGAGAAGTCCATTCAAACGGCCTTCCAGGAAGTCGCCGACGGCCTGGCCGCGCGCCAGACCTACGTCCAGCAGTTGCAGGCACAGAAAGATTTCGTCAGTGCCAACCAGGACTACTACCGCCTGGCCGAGCGTCGTTACCGCATCGGTGTCGACAGCAACCTGACCTTCCTCGATGCCCAGCGTCAGCTGTTCAGCGCGCAACAAGTGCTGATCACTGACCGTCTGGCGCAGCTGGTCAGCCAGGTCAATCTGTACAAGGCCTTGGGCGGTGGCTGGAACGAACAAACGGCGAAGAACGAGCCGTTGAAAAAAGAAGCGCCGGAGTTGAAGTTGTTCTGATAGCGCTGTGAAAACACGAAGCCCACCGATTGGTGGGCTTTTTGTTGGTTAAAATTAATAGATCGCAGCCTTCGGCAGCTCCTACGCGGACATTCGCGTTCCCTTGTAGGAGCTGCCGAAGGCTGCGATCTTTTGCCGTTCGATAATCGCCCAAAACCCAATCTTAGCAATTGAACCATCCAGTACATTTCCCACACCATCCGAACCACAAAACCAAAAACAACAGGTTCGACACCATGCCCCCGCGCCCTGCCCTCTCTGGCTGATCCGCTTCGCTTGTCCTGATCGACTGTTCGTCTGCAACCCCGGGTTGCGGCATCGCCCCGTTTCACCCCAAAGAATTAGAGAGACCCAACCCCATGAAGCCTTCTCCTGCGCAGTATTTCGTTCCCGGCCTGATCGCCATTGCCGTGGCCAGCGCGACCCTGCCTGCCCATGCCGAGGAACCGGGTTTTGTCGAAGGCGCCAAGGTCAACCTGAACCTGCGCAACTTCTACCTCAACCGCAACTTCACCAACCCGACCAAGGCCCAGGGCAAGGCTGAGGAGTGGACGCAAAGTTTCATCCTCGATGCCAAGTCCGGATTCACTCAAGGCATCGTCGGGTTTGGCATGGATGTGCTGGGGTTGTACTCGGTAAAGCTTGATGGCGGCAAGGGCACTGGCGGAACGCAACTGCTGCCGCTCGATAGCGATGGTCGCCCGGCAGACAACTTCGGCCGCACCAACGTCGCGTTCAAGGCCAGGCTGTCGCAGACTGAAGCGAAGGTCGGCGAATGGATGCCGGTGCTGCCTATCCTGCGCTCGGATGATGGTCGCTCGCTGCCGCAAACCTTCCGTGGCGGCCAGATCACCTCGAAGGAGATCAATGGCCTGACGCTCTACGGCGGCCAGTTCCGGCAGAACAGCCCGCGTGACGACAGCAGCATGGGCGACATGTCGATGACCGGCAAAGCCGCGTTCACGTCCGACCGTTTCAACTTCCAGGGCGGCGAGTACGTGTTCAACGACAAGCGCACCCAGATCGGTCTGTGGAACGCTGAACTCAAGGACATCTACAGCCAGCAATACGTCAATCTGATCCACAGCCAGCCCCTTGGCGACTGGACCCTGGGCGCCAACCTTGGCTACTTCTACGGCAAGGAAGACGGCAGCGCCCGGGCCGGCGATCTGGACAACAAGACCTGGTCCGGGATGCTCTCGGCAAAATACGGTAGCAACACCTTTTATGTCGGCCTGCAAAAACTCACCGGAGACAGCGCCTGGATGCGCGTCAACGGCACCAGCGGCGGGACGCTGGCCAACGACAGCTACAACTCCAGCTACGACAATGCCCAGGAAAAATCCTGGCAAGTACGCCACGACTACAACTTCGCCGGCGTCGGCGCGCCGGGCCTGACCCTGATGAACCGCTACATCAGCGGTGACAACGTGCACACCGGCACCATCACCGATGGCAGGGAATGGGGACGTGAATCGGAACTGGGCTACACCGTGCAAAGCGGTGCGCTGAAGGACTTGAACGTGAAGTGGCGCAACTCGACCATGCGCCGGGACTACAGCAACAACGAGTTCGATGAAAACCGCGTGATCGTCAGCTATCCGATCAGCTTGCTTTAAAGTCAAAAGATCGCAGCCTGCGGCAGCTCCTACAGGTGTTCACATTCCCTTGTAGGAGCTGCCGCAGGCTGCGATCTTTTTTAAGCCTTAACTTACTCCCGCGACTCAACCCCCAACTCATCCCACACTGATTCCGCCAGGTGGAACGTCGCATTGGCTGCCGGAATCCCGCAGTAGATTGCGCTCTGCATGATCACTTCCTTGATCTCGCCACGGCTGACGCCGTTGTTGGCGGCGGCGCGCAGGTGCAATTTGAGTTCGCCCTCGCGGTTCATGCCGATCAGCATGGCAATGGTGATCAGGCTGCGAGTGTGGCGCGGCAGGCCTGGTCGGGTCCAGATATCACCCCAGGCGTGGCGGGTGATCATCTCCTGAAACTCCGAGTTGAACTCGGTCAGGGTGGTCAGACTGCGGTCGACGTGGGCGTCGCCCAGCACCGCGCGACGGACTTCCATACCTTCGTCGTAACGTTGTTTTTCGTCCACGGAAAATCCCTCACTGAGCCGACAGGAACGTCAGCACGCGTTCGCTGAATGCGTCGCCTGCCTGGACGTTGGACAAATGCGCGGCGTAAAACTCGGCGTACTCGGCACCCGGCACGTGTTCCTGAATGAAGTGGCCGCCGGACGGTGGCGTCACGGCGTCTTCGGTGCCCGCGATGACCAGCAGCGGCGCCTTGATCGACGACAATTGCTCGCGGAAATCGGCATCGCGCACGGCTGCACAGTTGGCTGCATAACCCTGTGGGGAAGTGGCCGCGAGCATGTCGGTAATCTGCTTGGCCGCCGCCGGGTTGGCTTCGGAGAAGTCCGGGGTGAACCAGCGTGCAATCGATGCATCACGCAGGGCAATCATGGCCGCCTGACCATCGCGCAGCACCATCTCGATGCGCGGGTCCCAGATCGATGGATCGCCAATTTTCGCTGCAGTGTTGCACACGATCAGCTTGTTCAGGCGCTCGCCGGCATTTATGCCCAGCCACTGGCCGATCAACCCGCCCATGGACAGGCCGCAGAAATGTGCGCGCTCGATGTGCAAGGCATCCAGCAGCGCCAGCACGTCGTGACCCAGTTGCTCGATGCTGTACGGCCCCGGTGTCACCAAGGACTGGCCGTGGCCGCGAGTGTCAAAACGCAACACACGAAAATGCTCGGTGAACGCCGGGATTTGCGCGTCCCACATGTGCAGATCGGTGCCCAGAGAGTTGGACAGCACCAGCACCGGCGCGTCGACCGGTCCGTCGAGTTGCGGCCCTTGAATTTGGTAGTGCAGTTCGCCATCGGCGAGTTGAACGAAAGCCACAGCAATCTCCTTCAGGCAGTCAATGCAGAATGTTCAGCCACCGCTCGCTCGACCCAGGTTTTGGCCTGACCGAGATAATGGGCGGGGTCCAGCAGATGATCGAGTTCGGTGGCCGACAACTCGGCAGTCACTCGCGGCTCGTCGCCGAGCACCGCTCGCAGATGACGCTGTTCGGCCACGGCACGTTTGCAGCATTGTTCGAGTAGATGATGTGCGGTATCGCGCCCTACGCGTTGCGCAAGGACGATGCTCACCGCTTCGGCAAGCACCAGGCCTTGGGTCAGGTCGAGGTTGCGCGTCATGCGTTCGGCGTCCACTTCCAGTCCCTGGGCAACCAGCAGCGCTTGTTGCAGGCTGCCGGACACCAGGCAGCAAATCTCCGGCAGGGTTTCCCATTCGGCGTGCCATAAACCGAGGCTGCGCTCGTGCTCTTGCGGCATGGCGCTGAACAGCGTCGAGAGCAAACCGGGAACACGGGTCGCCGCACTAATCAACACCGCCGCGCCCACCGGGTTGCGTTTGTGCGGCATGGTCGAGGAACCGCCCTTGCCCGGTGCCGATGGCTCGAACACTTCGGCGGCTTCGGTCTGCATCAACAGGCTGATGTCGCGGCCCATTTTGCCGAGGCTGCCGGCGATCAGACCCAGAACCGAACCGAACTCCACCACGCGATCGCGCTGGGTGTGCCACGGCTGGTCTGGCAAGGTCAGTTGCAGTTCTTCAGATAGCGCCTGGGCTATCGGCATCGCCTGTTCGCCAAGGGCTGCAAGGGTTCCGGACGCACCGCCAAATTGCAGCACCAACAGGCGCGGCTTGAGTTCCTGCAACCGCTGACGACTGCGGGTCACTGCGCCCAGCCAACCGGCGATTTTCATGCCCAGGGTAACCGGGGTCGCATGTTGCAACCAGGTACGCCCTGCCAGGGGAGTGGCGGCGTAGCGCTGGGCTTGCACCGCGAGGGATTGGCCCAGGTCGGCGAGATCTTTTTCAATCAGTTCCAGCGCTCGGCGCAATTGCAGAACCAGACCACTGTCCATCACATCCTGACTGGTCGCGCCAAGATGCACGTAACGTTCAGCCTCGGCATTGTGCGCAGCGATCTGTTTGCCTAGCGCCTTGACCAACGGAATCGCCGAGTTCCCGGCCGTGGCAATCGCCTCGCCAAGAGCGGCAAAGTCGTAATGTCCGGCGCTGCACGCGACCTCAATCGGCGCGACAGCACTCACCGGAATCAAGCCAACCCGAGCCTCGGCACGGGCCAGCGCCGCTTCGAAATCGAGCATGGCCTGGACCCGGCCCTGATCGCAGAACACCTCACGCATCTCGCGGGCAGTGAAATAGGCATCGAACAATTGATTGCCCGGTCGCTGGTTCATAAACAGTTCCTGAAGGCGCGGGCCTTGCCGACCCGCGCGTGAAGATCAAAGATCGTGATGCAGATACTTCGCCTGTTTCGGCAGGCGCAGGCTGAACAGGAAGGCGATTGCCATCATCACCGTCACGTACCAATAGAAGGAGTTTTCCATCCCTACGGCCTTGAGGCTCAGAGCCACGTATTCCGCCGAGCCACCGAAGATCGCATTCGCCACCGCATACGCCAGGCCAACGCCCAGTGCGCGCACTTCCGGGGGGAACATCTCGGCTTTCACCAGGCCGCTGATCGAGGTGTAAAAACTCACGATCGCCAGCGCCAGGGTAATCAGCACAAAAGCCATGAACGGGCTGCTGACGCTTTTGAGGCTAAGCAGGATCGGCACGGTGCACAAGGTACCCAGCGCGCCGAACCAGAGCATAGAGTTACGTCGGCCAATCTTGTCCGCGAGCATGCCGAAGATCGGCTGCATGCACATATAAAGAAACAGCGCGCCAGTCATGATGTAACTGGCCGTCTTGGCGTGCATGCCGGCGGTGTTCACCAGGTACTTCTGCATGTACGTGGTGAAGGTGTAGAAAATCAGCGAGCCACCGGCGGTGTAACCGAGCACGGTGATGAACGCGGCTTTGTGATCGCGGAACAGCGCCTTGATGCTGCCGGCGTCCTTGTTTTCGCGCATTTCCTTGCTGGTGGTTTCTTTCAGCGAACGACGCAGGAACAGCGAAATCAGCGCCGCCACGGCACCGACCACGAACGGAATCCGCCAGCCGTAGGCGCGCAGGTCGTCCTCAGTGAGGAATTGTTGCAGGATCACTACCAGCGACACCGCCAGCAGCTGTCCGCCGATCAGGGTCACGTACTGGAACGAAGCGAAGAACCCACGCTGGCCCTTGAGCGCCACTTCACTCATATAGGTTGCGGTGGTGCCGTACTCGCCCCCCACGGACAGGCCCTGCAGCAAACGCGCGAACAGCAACAGGATCGGCGCCCAGACACCGATGTCCTTGTAGGTCGGCAGACAGGCGATCAACAACGAGCCGAAGCACATCATCAGAATCGAGATCAGCATCGAGTTCTTGCGCCCGTGCTTGTCCGCGACACGCCCGAAAATCCAGCCGCCGATCGGTCGCATCAGGAACCCGGCGGCGAATACGCCCGCCGTATTGACGAGCTGCACCGTGGGGTTGTCGGACGGGAAAAAGGCTGGGGCGAAATAAATCGCACAGAAGGCGTAGACGTAGAAGTCGAACCATTCGACCAGGTTGCCGGACGAGGCACCGACAATGGCGAAGATCCGCTTGCTGCGCTCCTCGCCCGTATATAAAGCTGTAGTAGAAATCGGGGTTGTCATCGTTTTTCACTCAATGGGGACAGTGAGAGTCTAGGCACACTTTGCAACAGTCCCGTTCCGCAGATGCAGGAGCCTCTGTAGGAGCCGGCTTGCTGGCGATTGCGCTGTGTCATTCAACATTGATGAAACTGACACCGCAATCGCCAGCAAGCCGGCTCCTACAGGGGGCACGGTGCTCACTCAATAATCGAAGAACACCGTCTCGGCATCAGTGCCCTGCAGAATCACATTCCACTGGTAAACACCTGATGCATCCTGCTTCGCCATCAGCGTGCTGCGGCGTTCGGCCGGTACGCATTCGAGCAGCGGATCGTCGACGTTGGCCGGTTCGCCATCAAAATAGATCCGTGTCAGCAAGTGTTTCACCAGACCACGGGCGAACACCAGCACCACCAAGTGCGGCGCCTGGATCGTACCTTTCAGGCCTTCCACGGTACCCGGTTTGATCGTGGTGAAACGGAAGCGCCCTTCGGCATCCACCGGCACCCGGCCAAATCCCTCGAAATTCGGGTCCAGGGGTTTGTCCTGGTCGTCTTCCGGGTGGTCGTATTTGCCGGCCGCGTTGGCCTGCCAGACTTCCAGCATCGCGTCGTTGACGACATCGCCGTTGCCATCAACCACTTGCCCGGTGATCGCCACGCGCTCGCCCAGGGTTTGTTCGACGGTCAGGTTTTCGCGGTTCAGCCAGGTCAGGCCGATGTGGTAGTAAGGTCCGACGGTGTGGGACGTGGTCGCAGTCAGCGTCATCTTATTTCTCCATCGGCGTGGCGTCGCGGCCGCGCAAAACGATGTCCCAACGATAACCGAGGGCATAGGAAGGGATGGTTTTTTCCAGATCGAACGTGGCGATCAAGCGCTCTTTTGCACCGGTGTCGGGTACGCAGTTGTAAATCGGGTCGTAGGCCAGCAGCGGGTCGCCCGGGAAATACATCTGCGTGACCAGACGCGTGAGGATGCTCGGCCCGAACAACGAGAAATGGATGTGCGCCGGGCGCCAGGCGTTGTGGTGGTTACCCCACGGATACGCACCAGGCTTGATGGTCTGGAATTGATACCAGCCATCGGCGTCGGTCACGGTGCGACCGGTGCCGGTGAAGTTCGGGTCCAGCGGCGCGTCGTGCAGGTCGCGGGCATGGGCGTAGCGACCGGCGGCGTTGGCCTGCCAGATCTCTACCAGAATCCCCGGCACAGGCAGACCGTTTTCGTCCAGCACACGGCCGTGGATGATGATGCGCTCACCCTGAGGTTCCGCGTCATGCTGGGCAGTCAGGTCATTGTCCTTCTCATTGATGCGTTCGGCACCGATGGTTGGACCGGTAATTTCCGACAATGAATGCGGCAGGAACACCAACGGTTTCGACGGCGAGCGCAGGTTGGTTGATTGGTAAGTCGGATGCAGGTACGGCGGTTGAGTGCCTTCCTGCGGGCGACGGTAACCAGGCTTGTCAGTCATGAAACATTCCTCAGTTCTTATAAGTCTTCAGAGCGCGTCAAACGCGCTCGATAGCCAGAGCCAGACCTTGGCCAACACCGACACACATGGTCGCCAGACCTTTCTTGCCACCGGTCTTTTCCAGCTGATGCAACGCAGTCAATACCAATCGCGCACCACTCATGCCCAACGGATGACCCAAGGCAATGGCGCCACCATTCGGGTTGACCTGGGCCGCGTCGTCGGCGATTCCCAGTTCACGCAGCACCGCCAGACCCTGGCTGGCAAACGCTTCGTTGAGTTCTATCACGTCGAAATCGCTGACCGCCACACCGAGGCGCTCGATCAGTTTACGCACCGCTGGCACTGGGCCAATACCCATCACACGCGGGGCCACACCGGCGCTGGCCATGCCCAGCACTTTGGCACGGGCGGTCAAACCGTGTTTCTTCACCGCTTCGGCCGAGGCCAGGATCAACGCGGCAGCGCCATCGTTCACACCGGAGGCGTTGCCGGCCGTGACGGTTTTGTCGGGGCCGTTGACCGGTTTCAGTTTGGTCAGGGCTTCCAGGGTGGTATCGGCGCGAGGATGTTCGTCCTGGCTGACCACGGTTTCACCCTTTTTGTGGGCAATGCGCACTTCAACGATTTCTTCGGCGAAAAAGCCTGCAGCTTGCGCGGCGGCGGTACGTTGCTGACTGCGCAAGGCGAACGCGTCCTGATCGGCGCGGGAGACCTTGTAATCATCCGCGACATTGTCGGCAGTCTGCGGCATCGCGTCCACGCCGTACTGGGCTTTCATCAACGGGTTGATGAAGCGCCAACCGATGGTGGTGTCTTCCAGTTTCATATTGCGCGAAAACGCCGCGTCGGCCTTGCCCATCACGAACGGCGCCCGGGACATCGACTCGACGCCGCCGGCAATCGTCAACTCCATTTCGCCGCTGGCAATGGCGCGGAAGGCAGTGCCAATGGCATCCATACCCGAAGCGCAGAGGCGGTTGAGGGTCACGCCCGGAATGGTTTCCGGCAGTCCGGCCAGCAGCAGTGCCATGCGCGCCACGTTGCGGTTGTCTTCACCCGCCTGGTTGGCGCAGCCGAGGAACACCTCGTCCACCGCGTTCCAGTCCACCGACGGATTGCGCTCCATCAAGGCTTTGATCGGCACGGCAGCCAGGTCGTCGGCGCGAACCGTCGACAGGCCACCGCCGAAGCGGCCGATAGGTGTGCGGATCGCATCGCAGATATATACGTCACGCATCACGCTTCTCCCGGGGCTTGACCGTGGGCGGCAGCGGTGCGGGCTTCGAGATCGCGCAGCGCTGTCAGTTCGACTTCAGTCGGCTCAGCGGTTTGCTCGATATGGTCGGCAAAACGAATCGCCCAACCGGTGGCGGCAACCACTTGCTCACGGGTGACGCCCGGGTGCAGTGCAGTGACCACGAACTCATGGGTGCCCTCTTCCGGCTCCATGATGCACAGATCGGTAATGATGCCGACCGGACCGGCGCCAGGCAGGCCGAGACGCTTGCGCGAATCACCGCCCTCGCCATGGCCGACCGAGGTAATGAAGTCGAGCTTATCAACGAAGGAACGTGCCGATTGCTTGAGAATGATCAGTACGCTCTTGGCCGAACCGGCAATTTCCGGCGCGCCACCGGCACCTGGCAGGCGCACTTTCGGCGAGTGGTAATCACCGACCACGGTGGTGTTGATGTTGCCGAAACGGTCGACTTGCGCCGCGCCGAGGAAACCGACGTCAATACGCCCGCCTTGCAACCAGTAACGGAAAATCTCACCGGTCGGCACCACGGTGTCAGCGGTTTCCGCCAGTTCACCGTCACCGATCGACAGGGGCAATACGCTTGGCTTGGCACCAATCGGGCCCGATTCGTAGATCAGGACTACATCCGGCGAAGAAGTCAGGCGTGCCAGGTTGGCTGCTTTCGACGGCAGACCGATGCCTACGAAGCACACCGAACCGTTCTTCAGACGGCGGGCAGCGGCGACGGTCATCATTTCATTAGTGGTGTAAGTCATTACTTAGCCTCCGAAGCGGCGGCCAGTTTGGCCTGGAACTCGCTGAAGTCAGCGCTGCCATGGATGTATTCGTTGATCCACGCGGTGAAGGTTTCACGGTCGCGGGCAATCGGGTCCCAGGCTTGGTAGAAACGGTTGTCGCGCTCGTTGTAACCGTGGGCGTAGGACGGATGCGCGCCGCCAGGTACGTGGCAGACTGCGCTCAAGGCCCAGGTTGGCAATACACAGGAGTTCATCGGTGCATTGAGATCGTCGACGATTTCTTCAACGGTGACGATGCAGCGCTTGGCGGCCAGCGCGGCTTCTTTCTGCACGCCGAGAATGCCCCAGAGCAACACGTTGCCCTTGCGGTCGGCTTTCTGTGCGTGAATCACGGTAATGTCCGGGCGCACCGAAGGCACGGCGGCCAGCACTTCACCGGTGAATGGGCAAGTGACGGATTTGATCAGCGGGTTGACCTTCGGCAGGTCGGAACCGGCGTAGGCACGCAGTAGCGCGAACGGTAGGCCAGAAGCCCCGGCGACGTAGGCATTCGCCAGGTCGGCGTGGCTGTGTTCTTCGATTTCCAGCGCGTGGGGCCATTGCTTCTCGACAGCGTCACGCAGACGGTGCAGCGAACCAACGCCCGGGTTGCCGCCCCAGGAGAAAATCAGTTTGCGAGCACAACCGGCACCTATCAACTGGTCATAGATCAGGTCAGGGGTCATCCGCACCAGAGTCAGGTCTTTCTTGCCCTGGCGAATGATTTCGTGACCCGCCGCCGTAGGGATCAGGTGAGTAAAGCCCTCGAGCGCGACGGTATCGCCGTCGTTTACGAATTGCTTCACCGCGTCGTGCAGCGAAAGGATTTCAGCCATTGGGGCAGGCTCCCATTTGTTATTAACCAACAGTGGATGAAAAAGGCGCCGATGCGCGACGCCGGAATGACTGAAGATTAAGCCCCTGAAAAACGTCAAACAATCCGATAATCGACTGAGTGTTCGTTTATCGAACACATTGTTGTTTGGCTATCTTTATGCGCTGCCCCCAAAAGATCGCAGCCTGCGGCAGCTCCTACAGATTTATACATTCCCCTGTAGGAGCTGCCGCAGGCTGCGATCTTTTACTGCTACACCACTATTTCAAACCCGAATCAGGTCGCATCCGCATGGCTGACCATGCCCTTGATCACCACCGCTACGGTCGCCAGCGCCGCGGGAATCACCAACGCCGTCAGTACCTGCTCAAAGTTCCAGCCAAGCCCTAATAGCGTGGCACCCATCCAGGCACCGAGAATCGCGCCGAAACGTCCGATGCCGAGCATCCACGAGACCCCGGTTGCACGGCCTTGGGTCGGATAGAACCGCGCCGCGAGGGATGGCATCGCGGACTGCGCACCGTTGACGCACATCCCGGCCACCAGCACCAGCGTCGCCAGAATCGTGATGTTGCCCAGGCTCTGCCCCACCGCGTAGGCAAACACCCCGGCCAACAGGTAAAAGGTGCCGATGACCTTGTGCGGATTAAACCGATCCATCGCCCAGCCCACTCCGACCGCACTGAGCACACCACCAAACTGGAACAACGCACCGATGAAGGCCGCCTGCTCCATACTCGCGCCGCTGTCGCGCATCAGGGTCGGCAACCAACTGGTCAGCAGATAAACAATGACCAGGCCCATGAAGTAGGTCAGCCACAGCAACAAGGTGCCCACGCTGTAGGTGCCTGAGAAAATCACCGCAAACACATTGCGCGCCTTGACGGTTTTCTGCTCCGGCACACTGAAGCTGGACGCCTGCGCCACCACGCCTGGATCAATCGGCGCCAGCGCTTTGCGTACTTTGTCGGTGCCGCGGTTTCGGACGACGAGATAACGTGCCGATTCCGGCAACCAGAACAGCAAAACCACCGCAAGAATCAACGGCAGAATCCCGCCAATCAGTAACAGGCTGTGCCAGCCGAACGCGGGAATCAACTTGGCCGAAATGAATCCGCCACCGGCCATGCCGAGGTTGAAGCCGCAGAACATGCTGGTCACCAGCAAAGACTTCTTACGCTCCGGGGTGTATTCCGACAACAACGTCGTGGCGTTCGGCATGCCGGCACCCAGGCCCAGGCCAGTCAGGAAGCGCAGCACCAGAAGCTGCTCGACATTACTGCTGTACGCCGAAGCCAGACTGAAGGCACCGAACAACAGTACCGCGCCGACCAGTACGACTTTTCGTCCGAAACGGTCAGCCAACGGACCCGAGCCCAACGCGCCGAAGACCATGCCGATCAACGCCGCACTCATCACCGGGCCAAGGCTGGCGCGGTCGATACCCCAATCCTGAGACAGCGCCGGCGCGATGAAGCCCATGGCTGCGGTGTCGAGGCCATCGAGGAAGACAATCAGAAAACACAGAATCACCACGCGCCACTGGTAGCGTGAAATGGGTTGGGCATTGATGAAGGACTGCACGTCGAGGCAGTTTCCTACAGCAGACTGAGGCTGGTTCATTATTTTTATTTCCACAAATCGCAGGCGAACGGTGTCAGCAGACTCTGACGAAGCCGCGACAGTAATGAGCCAGAGGAAACAGCGTCAATTCGATAAACGCGACTTTGTGCGTTTATCGAACAGCTTAGGCAAACAGCTGCGCGCTGAGGTCGCGGCTGGCACTCAACAGGCCCGGCAGGAACCGTTGTTCCAGTTCGTTGCGGCTGACCCTGCCGGCATGGGTGCTCACATTGAGCGCGGCGACCACCTGGCCGGAGGCGTCGTACACCGGGACCGCAATCGAACGCAGCCCTTGCTCGAGTTCCTGGTCGACGATGCACCAGCCTTGCTGTCGAACTTCTTGCAGGCATTCGAGCAAGGCCTCGGGGGTGTGAATTGTACGACTGGTCTTGGCCTGCAATTCGGCGTGATCGAGGTATTCGCCCAGAGACGTGTCATCCAGCGCTGCCAGCAGAATCCGCCCCATCGATGTGCAATACGCCGGCAGGCGCCCGCCTACCGACAGATCAACCGAGATCAGCCGCTGGGTTGTTGCGGAACGGGCGATGTACAGGATGTCGTCGCCTTCCAGCGTGGCCATGTTGCATGCCTCGTGGAGCTGCTCGCTCATGCGATCCAGATACGGCTGGGCAGAAACCGCCAGCGGCGTCGAGGATACATAGGCATGGCCCAGGGTCAGCACTTTAGGTAACAACGAATACGTGCGGCCATCGGTGGTGGCATAGCCGAGCTTGATCAACGTGTGCAGACAACGACGCACAGCGGCACGTGGAATTTCCGTGCGATGGCTGATCTGGGCGATGGTCAGGTGCCGCTTGCGCTCCTGAAAAGCTTGCACCACGGCCAGGCCACGGGCCAGGGAGGTCATGAAATCCGGATCACCCGTTAATGCCTGAATCCGCTTGGCCGGCGACGCGACGATGGGCGGGGCGACGGAAGCGAAAGAGTTGCGCAATTGATCGTTCATATAAGGTCCTTTTCCCGCACGGATCAGCGGCTATTACAAGGGGCTGGCACTCATCGCACAACCCCGGGCAATCAACAATGGGCGATTATCGAACGCGCGCCCGATAATCGCAATCCAGTCGCTTGCCTCCCTTGAGTGATCGCAATCAAAGCGCGTTCCCTCAATCACCAACTTGAATTTTCGCCGCCTGGTCTCCACAGTTAGGGAGACGATATAGTTACCTTGAATTGACCGACTTAATGGCGTCAGAAAGGCATCGCCCCGCATCTGATATCTGCCAGATTTCTTATCGTCCGTTAAGTTTCCAGCAACAATTCGGTCACATCCCTGCACCACTTTTAACTGTTTGGAGATAGTGTTCTTCAAATGGCCCGCTATAATACAATTCAGTAGCGCGCCTTTTACTTGCCGTCGCTGCAACCTGGCAATGATGTGTTTTATCGTTGCCGATCACAGCAAGCGCCTGACCTCCATACATGGATTTCGCCAGTGCGTTCGCTGGAAAAGGAAACTGATGCTACGTCAGCCGTTTAACTCTGGTGCCGTGGCCGCCTGCGACATGGAAGCATTGATCACTTGTCGTAAGAACGATGCCTTTGAAAGGTATTGTCCATTCGTCGAGCGCGATCAGTCGATTTGATGCAGCGCGTTTCACCAGAAATAATCTCAACTCAAACAGGTATTACTGTGACGAAAGACGAACTGCGCGCGGAACTTGAGCGCCAGGAACAACGTTACAAGGAAGTTTACGGCGGAGAAGTCACCACCTACGCCGCTCAGCCGGAACCGGAACGCAAACCCTGGCGTAAACGCGCCACGGTTCAGGATCAGGTTTTCCAGCAGGAAATTCAAAAAATTGAAAAGGAACTCAAAGCCGAAGAGCCATGAGTGCTTCGGCCTGATCCTTCAAGGGCCTGCCACTACCCCCGTTAAAAGCGGGATGTATTGATGTTGCCTTTCGCGCCCGCTACGAGCGGGCAGCGGCCATCTGTGACACTCGCTACGGAAAAACACCTAAATCTGACCTTCTTATCAGATATTTCGTACAGGCTCTTCAGGCTTTCCCTGTCGAGAGCAATACGCCGGCAGTACGGGGCTTTGCACGTAATATCAATGACTTGCAAGTCACAGCAGATGCCTGGGAATTGGGCCCCTTCTCGAAGAAAAATCGTTGAAGAATGTTACCGATGAGCAGCGAATGCGTTGATTGTCAGACTTTTCTGGCATAATCGCGCCCCCTTACGACCGGGTCAGAAAACCTTCATGATCGATTTATTCAGCGGACTGGATGCTTGGGTGCTTGTGAGCCTCTTGCTCGCCCTGGCCTTTGTCCTCGCCTTCGAGTTCATCAACGGCTTTCATGACACCGCTAACGCGGTGGCTACCGTTATCTACACCAAAGCCATGCCGCCACACCTGGCCGTGTTCTTTTCCGGTGTGTTCAACTTCCTCGGCGTGTTGCTGGGCGGGGTCGGCGTGGCGTATGCCATCGTCCACCTGCTGCCGGTAGAACTGCTGATCAACGTGAACACCGGTCACGGCCTGGCCATGGTGTTCTCGTTGCTCGCGGCTGCCATCACCTGGAACCTGGGCACCTGGTACTTCGGCATCCCCGCTTCGAGCTCTCACACGCTGATTGGTTCAATCCTCGGTGTCGGTCTGGCCAATGCCCTGATCAATGACATTCCGTTGGCTGACGGGGTGAACTGGCAGAAAGCGATCGACATCGCTGCCTCGCTGGTGTTCTCGCCGATGGCCGGATTCCTGATCGCTGCACTGATCCTGATCGGTCTTAAATGGTGGCGTCCGCTGTCAAAGATGCACAAGACACCGGAACAACGCCGTAAGATCGACGACAAGAAACATCCGCCGTTCTGGAATCGCCTGGTCCTGGTGATCTCGGCCATGGCCGTGAGCTTCGTACACGGATCCAACGATGGCCAGAAAGGCATCGGTCTGATCATGCTGGTGCTGATCGGCATCGTGCCAGCGCAATTCGTACTCGACCTGAACAGCACCACCTATCAGATCGAGCGGACCCGCGACGCTACCTTGCACCTCAACCAGTTCTACCAGCGCAATTCCGAAACCCTGGGTGAGTTCCTGGCCCTTGGCAAGAGTGTTGAAGGCGACCTGCCGGAGAAATTCCGTTGCAATCCGCAACAGACCGAACCGACAATTACCGCACTGCTGGGCACGCTCAAGGGTGTAGCCGACTACCATTCGCTGTCGTCGGAAAGCCGCATCGAAGTGCGTCGCTATCTGCTTTGCCTGGATGACACCGCGAAGAAAGTCAGCAAACTGCCAAGCCTGGGAGCCCGCGAGAAGGCTGACCTGGACAAATTGCGCAAGGACCTGACCACCACTACCGAATACGCTCCGTTCTGGGTGATTCTGGCAGTGGCACTGGCCTTGGGCCTGGGAACGATGGTTGGCTGGAAGCGTGTGGTACTGACGATCGGTGAGAAGATCGGCAAGCAAGGCATGACCTATTCGCAGGGCATGTCGGCGCAGATCACCACCGCCAGCCTGATCGGCATGGCCAACATCTTCAGCCTGCCGGTGTCCACCACCCACGTCCTGTCCTCAGGCGTGGCCGGCACCATGGTCGCCAACAAAAGCGGCCTGCAGGGTGGCACCGTGAAAACGATCCTGCTGGCCTGGGTGCTGACCCTGCCAGCCACCATTGCCTTGTCGGCCGGATTGTTCTGGCTGGCCTCGAAGGCACTGGGCAGCTGATACAGAGCCCAACGAAAAAAGGCGCGTTCCGCAAGGACCGCGCCTTTTTTATGGTCGCTAACTTCCCTGTCACTACACCCCCCGTGTAGGAGCGAGCCTGCTCGCGATGGCGGTGTTACAGCCAACTAATCCGTTGAATGTTACGACGCATCGCGAGCAGGCCCGCTCCTACAGGGGACGGTGGATGACAGCAAATTCTTTCAGAAAAAAAAAAGGGCAACCGAAGTTGCCCAAAATGCCTTGCGTGCTCATTACATCCAGAAAGAACTACGGTTTACTTCCGCTTGTGCGAATCCTTCCAGATAAAAAGTCCGAACCCTGCAAAAAATACAAACATGAGGCTGACAGTCAGCACTCCGGCGATCACCACGTTGTCGAAAAACATGACGCGTCTCCTGTACTTGCCGTGTTGCGATGGGGCTAAGTTAACCAAACGGGCAGGAGAGAACATTGACCGGGATCAATGTTGCCCTCGGCAGGGCAAGAGGAAGGGGAAAGTTTGACCCGCATCAATCAATGCGGGGGGGAAGATCAGCGTTTTTTAGGTTTGTTCTTCGGCTTTTTCTTGGCTTTTCCCAATGGCATAGCCTGCTCGAACGCCTGGCGCACTTCGTTGAGCCGTTTGTCATTGAGGTCGTGAACACGTTTGGCGCGTTCAGCGTTGAGGTCAATCAGTTTGTCGTCTTGGTTCATGGCGTTCAGTGCATCGCTTGATATGTAAGTTTCAGATGCCGCATCTTGGGCAGGATGGTGCCAATAATGCGTCCTGACGCCAGCGCTGACCAGTCGCGCACTCAAATCTCGATATCGACCCATAACCCTTGGCGTGGCTGGTCTTCCATCAATGGCGCGACCGGCACGGTATTGTCGCTATTGAGTTCGTCCCCCGGAACAGCCAGATAGGCATCAGGGTCTTCATCGGCCTCACGGCGGCGGCGCTCCTGCTCCTGTTTACGGCGCTGCTCCTCACGCAGCAGCAACGCAGACTCCTCAGGATCGCGGTTCTGCAGATTGATAGTGCTGTCCCCGGAGCTTTCCTGTACCGGCACTACAGGGGGAATATCCGGACGCTGGCGGATCGGGTCATGTTGCGAAGTGATCGGCACGGCACTCAAGGGGAGCATCGGTGGCAGCATAATTTTCAGTCTCCTTTCAGCAGGCTGTCGGCTGCGCGGATGGCGACTTGAGCCATCGGTCGCAAACTGTGACTCAATTGGCACGCATTGGTGCCCCGAACTGCGCTCCCTGCGTGAGTGGGCTAACGTAAGACTGTGAGTTTTTCTGAGAGTCCTTTGGCCCTGAAGCCCTCATTCCGTTAAGATAGCCCGCTTTTTCAAGGTGGGAGTCAGGCAGCATGGCGCAGCAGTATCAACCGGGGCAACGCTGGATCAGTGACAGCGAAGCCGAGCTGGGTTTAGGCACCGTTCTGGCACAGGACGGCCGCTTGTTGACCGTGCTCTATCCGGCCACTGGCGACACTCGCCAGTACGCGCTAAGGAACGCGCCCCTCACCCGTGTGCGGTTTTCGCCGGGTGACTCCATCACTCACTTCGAAGGCTGGAAATTGACCGTTCGCGAAGTCGACGACGTCGATGGCTTGCTGGTCTACCACGGCCTCAACGCGCAGAACGAAGTAGTCACTCTTCCGGAAACCCAGTTGTCGAACTTCATCCAGTTCCGTTTGGCGAGCGACCGACTGTTCGCCGGTCAGATCGATCCGCTGGCCTGGTTCTCCCTGCGCTATCACACTCTGGAACACACCAGCCGCCAGTTGCAGTCCTCGCTGTGGGGCCTGGGTGGCGTGCGTGCACAACCGATCGCGCACCAGCTGCACATTGCCCGCGAAGTCGCCGACCGCATAGCACCAAGGGTGCTGCTGGCCGACGAAGTAGGCCTGGGCAAAACCATCGAAGCCGGTCTGGTGATCCATCGCCAACTGCTTTCTGGCCGCGCCAATCGCGTGCTGATCCTGGTACCGGAGAACCTCCAGCACCAATGGCTGGTGGAAATGCGCCGTCGTTTCAACCTGCAGGTCGCGCTGTTCGACGAAGAACGCTTCATCGAAAGCGATGCCTCCAACCCGTTCGAAGACACCCAGCTTGCGTTGGTCGCTCTGGAATGGCTGGTGGATGACGAAAAAGCTCAGGACGCCCTGTTCGCGGCCGGCTGGGACTTGCTGGTGGTTGACGAGGCTCACCATCTTGTCTGGCATGAAGATCAGGTCAGCCCTCAATACTCGCTGGTCGAGCAACTCGCCGAAACCATTCCTGGCGTGCTGCTGTTGACCGCTACCCCGGAACAGTTGGGCCAGGACAGCCACTTCGCTCGTCTGCGTCTGCTCGACCCGAACCGTTTTCACGACCTGAAGGCCTTTCGCGCCGAGAGCGAAAACTATCGCCCGGTGGCCGAAGCCGTTCAGGAACTGCTCGACAAAGGTCGCTTGTCCCCTGAAGCGCACAAGACCATCCACGGTTTCCTCGGCAACGAAGGCGAAGCCCTGCTGACCGCAGTCAATGATGGCGACACCGAAGCCAGCGCCCGCCTGGTGCGCGAACTGCTCGATCGCCACGGCACCGGCCGTGTGCTGTTCCGTAACACCCGCGCCGCCGTGCAAGGCTTTCCGGAGCGCAAGCTGCACCCGTACCCGCTGCCGTGTCCCGACGAATACCTTGAACTGCCATTGGGTGATCACGCCGAGCTGTACCCGGAAGTCAGCTTCCAGGCCCAGCCGGACGCCAACGAAGAAGAGCGCTGGTGGAAATTCGACCCGCGCGTCGAGTGGCTGATCGACCAGCTGAAAATGCTCAAGCGCACCAAAGTGCTGGTGATCTGCGCCCATGCCGAAACCGCCATGGACCTGGAAGACGCCCTGCGCGTACGTTCCGGGATCCCGGCCACGGTGTTCCACGAAGGCATGAACATCCTCGAACGTGACCGCGCCGCCGCCTACTTCGCTGACGAAGAATTTGGCGCGCAAGTGCTGATTTGCTCAGAAATTGGCAGCGAAGGCCGCAACTTCCAGTTCTCCCATCACCTGGTGCTGTTCGACCTGCCATCCCACCCGGATCTGCTGGAGCAACGTATCGGTCGCCTGGACCGGATCGGCCAGAAGCACATCATCGAATTGCACGTGCCGTACCTGGAAACCAGCCCGCAAGAGCGCCTGTTCCAGTGGTATCACGAAGCACTGAACGCGTTCCTCAACACCTGCCCAACCGGCAACGCCTTGCAACATCAGTTCGGCCCGCGCCTGCTGCCGTTGCTCGAAGAAGCGGACGACGGAGAGTGGCAAGCGCTGATCGACGAAGCCCGCACCGAGCGTGAGCGTCTGGAGGCAGAACTGCACACCGGTCGCGACCGTTTGCTGGAGCTCAACTCCGGTGGCGCTGGCGAAGGTGATGCACTGGTTGAAGACATCTTCGAGCAAGACGATCAGTTCGCCCTGCCGATTTACATGGAAACCCTGTTCGATGCATTCGGTATCGACAGCGAAGACCATTCGGAAAACGCGCTGATCCTCAAGCCAAGCGAAAAAATGCTCGACGCCAGCTTCCCGCTGGGCGACGACGAAGGCGTGACCATTACCTACGACCGCAACCAGGCGCTGTCCCGCGAGGACATGCAGTTCATCACCTGGGAACACCCGATGGTTCAAGGCGGCATGGATCTGGTGCTATCCGGCTCCATGGGCAACACCGCCGTGGCACTGATCAAGAACAAGGCGCTGAAACCTGGCACCGTGTTGCTGGAACTGCTGTATGTCAGCGAAGTGGTTGCCCCGCGTTCGCTGCAACTGGGCCGTTACCTGCCACCGGCAGCCCTGCGCTGCCTGCTCGACACCAACGGCAACGACTTGTCGGCCCGCGTATCGTTCGAGACTTTGAACGATCAGCTGGAAAGCGTGCCGCGTGCCAGCGCCAACAAGTTCATCCAGGCCCAGCGCGATCAACTGACGCCACGGATCAACGCCGGCGAAGCGAAAATCTTCCCGCGCCACGCCGAACGTGTTGCCGAGGCGCAACGTCGCCTGGCAGCCGATACCGACGAAGAACTGGCGCGCCTGACCGCGTTGCAAGCGGTCAACCCGACCGTGCGTGACAGCGAACTGGTTGCCTTGCGCAAACAACGCGAGCAAGGCCTGGCCATGCTCGACAAGGCGGCGCTGCGACTGGAAGCGATCCGGGTGTTGGTAGCGGGTTAAGTCCCCTGCGCCACTCTTGTAAACAAAAAGGCCCGCAGCGATGCGGGCCTTTTTCCATCTGACTTTTGTGGTGATGCCGATGGCCTCATCGCTAGCAATCATGCAGTCGCCGGTGCAACCTCTGGCTCAACCACCCCAACCAACCCCTCCTTCATCCGCTTGGCATCGCGCACAAAACACCGCGAAGCCAGTACCAGAAACACCACGGTGAAAAACAGCGCCACCGGGATCAGGTACATCGCGTCATGCAGGCCGACCGCTTTGAAAGCTTCGGTCATTTGTTCGGCACCGGCCGTCAACATCGCCGTGTGGGCAAAGTGATCGGACAATCCGCCCACCACCACCGGCCCCAGGCCACCACCCAGCAAGTACAACCCGGCAAAAAACAGCGCCATCGCCGTGGCCCGCAGACGCGGTTCGACCACGTCCTGGATCGCCGTGTAGACGCAAGTGTAGAAGTTGTAAGCAAACAACCAGCCCAGGCTGAACACTGCCACAAAAACACCGATCTCGATGCGGCCGGCATGCAGCGCCCAAGCGGTGCAGACGGTAGAAACAATCAGACTGAATGCGGCAAACAGCAGGCGACCATTAGCGACTCGCTGGTGAATCTTGTCCGCAATCCAGCCGCCAAGCGTCAAACCGACCAACCCGGTGACACCCACAATCACCCCGGTGGCCACCGCAGCCTCCTGTAATGGCATCAGGAAATAACGCTGCAGCATCGGCACCAGAAACGAGTTACAGGCGTAGGTGGCGAAGTTGAAACACAGGCCAGCCAAGACCAGCCACAAAAATGTCGGTACGGCCAGCACTCGGCGGATCGGCCGGTCTACACGTTCCTGGGAAACCTGCACACTCTCCGCGGCACCGCGTGTGGGCTCCTTGATGAAGAACATGAAAACCGCGAGGATCAGCCCCGGCACCGCCGCGATAAAGAACGGCGCGCGCCAACTGTCGAAAGCCTTGACCATCGCGCCAATGGTGAAGAACGCCAGCAATAGCCCCAACGGTAAGCCGAGCATGAAAATGCCCATGGCCCGTGCCCGACGGTGAGCGGGGAACAGGTCGCCGATCAACGAATTGGCGGCGGGTGCGTAACTGGCCTCACCGATACCGATACCCATGCGCACGATCAGGAAACTCCAGAAACTGCCGACCATGCCGTTGACCGCTGTCAGGCCACTCCATACCGCCAGGCCCCAACCCATGAGTTTGCTGCGCGAACCTGTATCGGCCATACGCCCAAGTGGCAGACCGGCGATCGCGTAGACGAGGGTGAATGCAGTACCGATGATACCCAGCTGGAAGTCGCTAAGATGCCATTCCATGCGGATCGGTTCGATGATAATGGCGGGAATGGTACGGTCGAAAAAATTGAACAGATTGGCCAGGAACAACAGGAACAGAATGCGCCAGGCATTCGCCGCTTGGGTCGATTTCTGCATGGGTCCGTCTCATTTATTGTTATGGGGTCGTCACTGTCCCCGGAATTTGCAATCTAGACAGGCCTGCCAGAGCTGTCTGTAATTATTCGTAAGGCTGATATCAGACCATCGCAATCTTTGGCAAAACGCTCTGGTCCGCGGCTCGATAAGGCTCAATGTTTTCGAGGCAAAACCTGCAATTTCCGGCCTGACACCTGCCGTTGAAAAATACCTGCCGCCCCCCCTTCCCAACCCGCTGGCGAAGCCTAGAATAGCGACCTTGCTTTATCCCCCTGCGTCCCCATTCCTCCTTAGATAATCGCCCATGTCCGAAGCCAGTCCGTGTCTGAATTGCGGTGCCTGCTGTTCTCATTTTCGCGTGTCATTTTTCTGGGGTGAATGCACCTCGGCCGGGGGAACTGTGCCCGATGAGCTTGTCGATCAAATCAGTCCAAGCCGGGTAGCGATGCTTGGCACCGGGTGCAAACCGGTGCGCTGCATCAGCCTGGTGGGTGATGTAGGCAGTGAGGTGCAATGCTCGATCTATGACAAACGCTCGAGCACCTGCCGGGAATTCGAAGCCTCTTGGGTAGACGGCGAGGCGAACCCGGATTGCGATGCCGCCCGAGCTGCGTTCGGTCTACCGGCCCTGCAACCAGAGTTCGATATGGCCGAGAGGAAAATAGCCTGACCGTTAGCACTAATTGCTATTGGGTTAATGCCAAAATCATTTGCACCAAAGTGCCACTATCGCTTGCTGTCCATCCATGACCTCTATACTCCATGAATTCGCCGACGCTCATTGCGTCGGCAAGGATGACAATGATGGGGCAGGTTAATGGAGTGGCCGGGGCTGCAGTTCATTTCCGCGCTGCCAGAGAACGGGCAGGTCATACTTGATTGTGTGCATGACCCTTTTCTGGTGCTGCTGGCTTACCTGGTCGCCTGCGTCGGATGCTTTGCCACGCTGGACATGGCCGAGCGGGTAAACCATGCGGAACAGGCCACTTCTCAGACGCGCTGGCGTTGGGTGGGTACCGGGTGCCTGGCGGGCGGTATTTGGGCCATGCATTTCATCGGGATGCTCGCGTTTCGCGTGCCCATCGAAATTCATTACCAGCTGCCAGTCACACTGCTATCCCTGTCAATCGCATTGATCGCGTCATGGTTGGCCATGCAAACGTTGAGCCTTGCGCAATTGAAATTGCGGCATTGCTGCACGTCGTCGATCGGCATCGGACTGGGCATCGCCGCGATGCATTATGTGGGCATGACGGCCATGCATTCGAATGCCACGGCTTATTACCAACCCGGCTTGTTCGCGCTTTCCATCCTCATCGCCATTGCCGCTGCCCTGGCAACACTGCTATTGGCCAGGCACCTGCGCAATGGCGCGGGAGTGATGCACCAGCTTCTCAAGTATTGCGCCAGTCTGCTGCTCGGCGCGGGCATTCTGAGCATGCATTTTACGGCCATGGCCGCCTTCAATCTGGTGCAACCCGTCGGTAGCCTCCTGACGCAGGCGAGTGAACACAATCATGTACAACTGGCGCTGACGATCGCCGTCGTGACTCTGCTGATCATCGGCAGCAGCATCAGCGCAGCGCTCGCGGACAAGAAACTCCAGCACAAGGACCACGACCTGCAGCGGGTCAACTCCTTGCTTAGCCAATTGGACCAGGCGCGCATGTCGCTACAGCAGGTGGCGCACTACGACGCCTTGACCAACCTGCTCAACCGCCGTGGTTTTAATCAGATATTCGCCGAAAAACTCATCGAGAAGACCAACGAGGGCGGGATGCTGGCGGTCCTGTTCCTGGACATTGATCATTTCAAGCGGATCAATGACAGCCTCGGCCATGACGCCGGTGACGAGCTGCTCAAAGTGCTGGCCGGCCATATCAAGAGTTCGATACGCAGTCATGCAGATGTCGTGGCGCGCTTCGGCGGCGACGAGTTCTGCCTGCTCATCGACCTGCATGATCGTGAAGAGGCGCGGCAGATGGCCCAGCGCATCATGTTGAAAATGAAAGACCCCATCGAATTGGCCGGACGGCGCATGGTCATGACCACCAGCATCGGCATCAGCCTGTTCCCGGAAGATGGCAAGACCTGCGAGGAGCTGCTGAAAAACGCCGACCTGGCGCTCTACCAGTCCAAGGGCGGTGGACGAAATGGCCTGAACTTCTTCAGCGCCAACCTGAAAGCCCGGGCCACACTGGAGCTGCAACTCGAAGAAGAACTACGCTTCGCCCTGCGCGAGGACACCGGGCTGATGCTGTATTACCAACCGATCTATGACCTGAAAACCAGTCAAGTCAGCAAACTTGAAGCGTTGATCCGCTGGCAACACCCGGTCCACGGCTTTCTCGTTCCCGACCGTTTTATCGCTATCGCGGAGGCCAATGGCCTGATTGCCGAACTGGACAATTGGGTGCTGCGCAAAGCCTGCGAGGATCTGGGGGAGCTTTCGCGCCAAGACTGTGAAGAACTCAAGATTGCCGTCAATTGCTCGCCCCTGAACCTGGCGCGCGAAGATCTGGCCGATGAAATCGAACACGCTCTGCGGACTTACGGGGTCGCTCCCCATCGACTTGAACTGGAAGTCACCGAAAACGCATTGATGGGCAACATCGCCAACACCCTGGTATTGTTGCGAAAGATACGCGCCCTCGGTGTGTCGCTGTCGATTGATGACTTTGGCACCGGCTATTCATCCCTCGCCTACCTCAAGCGCCTACCGCTCAATACGCTGAAAATAGATCGCTCATTCATTCAGGACATTCCCAAGGCCACCGCGGACATGGAGATCGTCCAGGCCATTATCGTCATGGCCCACACCCTGCACTTGCAGGTGGTCACCGAAGGCGTTGAAACCTTCGAGCAATACCAGTTCCTCGAGGACCACGGCTGCGACTTCGTTCAAGGTTACCTGTTCAGTCGGCCCGTACCGCTGGCCGACCTGCATCCGGTGCTCAATGAAATCAATCAGCGCAAGCACTCTTACAGCGCTACGACGTTGAGTCTGGTGCACGGAACATCTGCACTAATGTAGACGGGTCTTTCTCAAGAAATCCCTGCCCCCCATGCAAACGCATCAACTGCGCCGCCAAGCCGGTGATCGGTGTAGCCGAACCCTGTTCACGAGAAAATTTCACCGCTGTGTCGAGATCCTTGAGCAGGGTCCGAACATGCCACTTGACCGGTTCGAAACGACTTTCGGCCATTTGTGGAGCCAGGATCTGCAGCGGCCTGGAATCAGCAAAACCGCCCGCCAGTGCGGCGGCGATCAGGCTGGCATCCACCCCGGAACTTTCCGCCAGCGCCACCACTTCGGCAATCACCAACGCATTGCAGGCGACAATCATCTGATTGCACGCTTTGGTCACCTGCCCCGCTCCAACGCCACCCATGTGTGTTAGGCGCTGTCCCAGGCTCAACAATACGGAGCGGACCCGTTCAAGGTTCCGAATCTCCCCGCCCACCATGATCGCCAATGTCCCCGCTTCAGCGCCGACCACACCACCGGACACCGGGGAGTCCAGCCAGGCCATGCCGGTTTCTTCCATCAGCTCGTTGGCCATTTCCCGCGTGGCACTGGGCTCGAGGCTGGAAAAATCCACCAATAACTGACCGTTCTTCGCCCCTTCAACAACACCCGCCGGACCAAAGACCACCTCACGCACCACCGCCGTGTCTGCCAGGCAGAGCATTACCACGTCCGCGTGCTGACACAATTCGGCCGCTGTGGCGACCTGTCGCGCCCCAGCCGCCACCAGAGGCGCGCACTTGGCCGGATTGCGGTTCCACACGGTCAGAGGATAACCAGCCGCCAACAAACGCTGGCACATCGGCAACCCCATCAGCCCGATACCGGCAAATCCCAGCGAAGGTAGTATTGACATCATTTGGCCTCCTTTTGATTAAAGAACGCCGAATATTGGCCGATTCATCATGACTTGGGAAAGGATTCCCCGAGCACAACTCAGTCTCAAGCCCAGGCTTGGGCTCAATACGCGCTGACAAAAGACGCGATTCAATTCCGTGAAGGTTTGACGACAGTGAGTCGGCCTACCCACCAGCCCAGGTAGATGGCGAACAATGACTTCTAAAAATAACCCGGCCCCTGCGCTATCCGATCTGACCTTGCCCCCTGCGGCCAACAGCCCGTCATCACCGAAGCCTTCGCTCCCTTCTCGTCCGTTGTCGACCCAGCAGTACCTGTATTTCACCGAAACCAACACCGACCGTATTCTCGACAACCTCGACGGCCTGCGCGACATGGTGTTCCCGCGCCCTGCGCACCTGGAAGGCGACAGCGAACAGCATAGCCACCAGGAATTCCCGTCAGTGTGCCTGATCGGTCTGGGCCGATGTGGCTCGAACATCGCGCTGGATGTCGCGGAGCTGGTGTACAACGCGCGCAAGTTCTACCTCAACGAATTCAACAATGACGATCGCCTGTCGCCAGACAAGCGTTATGCCGAAAAGGGCTACAGCCCTGCCCAATGGATTCGCAACAACCTGCGCCTGGGCCCGAACAAGGCCACCAAGCCAGTGTTCCTGGTCGAGCCGCTGGTGATGCTCGGCGACCTGGACAAGGACATCGCCGGGCGTATCCGCTTCTCGCGCAAGGGCGAAAAAAGCGGCTTCCTGCGCGACTACAGCAAAATGAAAATCATGGACTTGTCGGAAGTCCACGCCGGTGGCGCCGGTAACGCGCCGATCCTCGGTCAGTACCTGGCCAAGATCATTCTGAACAAGGACACCCAGCGTTTTTCCAGCCCTGACTGGAAGATGATTCACTCGTACCTGATCGACAGCTGCGGCATCAAGGCCAACCAGTCGCGCCTGTATTTCTCGATCTTCAGCGCCGGTGGCGGTACGGGCTCGGGCATGGCCTCTGAATTTGGTCTGGCCCAGCAGCACTCGTACATGAACAAGACGTTCGACACCAAGCCGATGGACGAGCATGACGGCAAGAGCGGCCACTCGTTCGTGTTCGAGCCGATCTTCACCAGCGGCATCTGCGTGCTGCCGAACATTTCCGATCACCGCAGTGAAATGTCCGAAGCGCTACATATCAACGCCGGGCGCTTGCTGTGCAAATACCTGTCGGAAGAGTGGGACTTTTCCTACAATTTCGCCAATGAAGACAGCAGCGAAGCCAGCGTCATGGGCCGCATCCGCCCATGGAACGCGATGATGCTCATCTCTAACGACATCATGCGTTACGCCGAAGAGAACGATGACGGCAACATCCAGAACATTGATGTCAATGCGATGGAAAAGCACGCCAACCAATACATTTCGCAGCAGATTTTCAACATTCTGACCGCGCAGGCGGTCACGACTGACTATGACCAGAACTATTTCCGTCGCGCCGGCATCGACATTGGTGAAACCATCCGCCTGGACGCCAACGACCTGTTCATGAGCCTGGCCGGGCCGGTGGCGATTGCCTATGCCGAATCCGTTGTTCCGGAAACCCCACAACCGAGCAACGACAAGTTCAAGGTGTTCGAGAAAGAGCCACAGCGCTTGAACATCGACGACCTGTTCTTCCGTTCGATCGACCTGCCGCACTTCAACAAGGTCACCCAGGCGATCGAAGGCATCAGTCTGCTGCCGATCGAGTCAAAGCGCTATCGTGCGTCGCTGGAGCAGTACAAGAATTCGGGTTACGACGCCGCAGCCCTGCACGACCTGCACTTCTTCAAGAATTGCTCGTCGGTGGTGTCGATTGTTTCGCTGCCCAAAGACTACAAGCTGTCCTACATGGACCTGAACCGGTTGAAGACCCACCTCAACAGTCTGTTCCCCAACACCACGCTCAAGCGTTACGCGCTGGTGATCGGCGCCTCGGCCAACCTGTCGCTGACCACGTTGATCGCCAAGAGCCCGTGCCTGTCGGACGACTTCCTGACGCTGATCGTGGCGTTCATCAAGCGTTGCTTCGCCAAGGCACCGTACCGATTTGACGAAACCCTGGACAACTCGATCCTGGATTTCATCGTCCAGGAAGAGTTCGACGAAGACCGTATCGATGACTTGCTCAACGAATTCGAGAACCCGGCAAAGATCCTCGATACCAACTGGTACGCGATCAAGCCGATGTACGAGAAGAAGTACCGCGAGCTGATCAACGACAAGGACAAGTTTGTCTCGATCAACGACATACGTCTTTCTCGGGATTGCGTGAAGAAATCGATCAAGTACCTGCGCGAGATCTACCGTCATCGCATTGGCAAGACCAAGGTTATTTCGCTGAATAACCATACGGGCAAGACGGCTTAGACCTGAAAAGATCGCAGCCTGCGGCAGCTCCAACGGGTGTACAGCTGGCTCTGTAGGAGCTGCCGCAGGCTGCGATCTTTTTCTTTTATCCACACCCGGAAACAATTAAGCAGCCCTCAGGCTGCTCTCTCAACTGTTCCCGTTACGTTTACGTCACCGTGAGGCTGTGGCCTTTCTCCACGGCAACGTGCCATCACGCTACTCGGCTACACACTTTCGGCTGGCGAAACGTCGCACCGATAAGGTGCAACGCTTCAGGCCGTCGCCCTTTCCTGGATCAGAATCCACGGCGAAACCACAACCGCCCACAGCTGCGGATCACGCTCGAAAAGATCCAGCGCCCGTGTTTCAGACAGCTTGGCGACCTTGTCAGCGGCCAGCCAGGCAGCCACTTTCTCGCCTTCATCACTCGCTACAGCCTCAGCCGCAGCGATCAAATCCAGGCTGGGGTCGACCCACAATAGGGCACCCTTGGCGAAGAACGGCTCTAATTCCTTCCAGGTAATAGATGCGGTTTCACCAAGCAGCTTGGCATAGAGGGTGCTAGGTTCTTCAGTCATGGGTTTGGTCCGGAAAAGAAATCGGCGCAATGATAACGTCGGTGGTCTGGCAGAAAAACCCTGAAGCAATTTACGTCACTGAATGAAAAGAGCAGGAATGCCAGGGAATGCACGGAATCAGGTTATATGCCCGTCAAAACCCCGCCGTAATTCTGACTTTTTCTTTCAAAATAGCGACACCCGCAGATTTTGCCCCCCGGCGCCAGCTTCCCAGGCTGACAATCGGCGCTCTACACTGTACCGGTACAGTTGCCGAGGGGCTTTTCCGGGGATGTCTTCGATATCTGACCCGGTTCTGCCGCCCCACGGCGCCAGGACTATAAAAACTACAACAGTAAGAGTGGAGCACTATGACTAAGGCTACTAAGCAGATTTCCAAACTGTTTGCCGCTATGGTTCTGGCCGGGGTTGCCAGCCATTCGTTCGCAGCTGACACCATCAAGATCGGCATCGCCGGCCCTAAAACCGGCCCTGTAGCCCAATACGGCGACATGCAATTCAGTGGCGCTAAAATGGCCATCGAGCAAATCAACGCCAAAGGCGGCGTTGACGGCAAGAAACTCGAAGCCGTTGAATACGATGACGCCTGTGATCCGAAACAAGCTGTGGCGGTCGCGAACAAAGTCGTCAACGACGGCGTCAAGTTCGTGGTCGGTCACCTGTGCTCCAGCTCCACTCAACCGGCTTCGGACATCTACGAAGACGAAGGCGTGATCATGATCACTCCGGCAGCCACCAGCCCGGACATCACCGCCCGTGGTTACAAAATGGTGTTCCGCACCATCGGCCTGGACAGCGCCCAGGGCCCTGCGGCCGGTAACTACATTGCCGATTTCGTAAAGCCTAAAATCGTTGCTGTTCTGCACGACAAACAGCAATACGGTGAAGGCATCGCCACCGCAGTGAAGAAAACCCTGGAAGGCAAAGGCGTGAAGGTTGCCGTGTTCGAAGGCGTCAACGCCGGCGACAAGGACTTCTCCTCGATGATCTCCAAGCTCAAGCAAGCCAACGTCGACTTCGTCTACTACGGCGGCTACCACCCGGAGCTGGGCCTGATCCTGCGTCAATCCCAGGAAAAAGGCCTGAAAGCCAAGTTCATGGGTCCGGAAGGCGTGGGTAACGACTCCATTTCGCAGATCGCCAAGGACGCTTCCGAAGGCCTGCTGGTGACCCTGCCGAAATCCTTCGACCAGGATCCGGCCAACGTTGCCCTGGCTGATGCGTTCAAAGCCAAGAAAGAAGATCCGAGCGGTCCGTTCGTGTTCCCGGCCTACTCGGCTGTGACCGTGATCGCCGACGGCATCAAGGCTGCCAAGTCCGAAGACGCTGCCAAAGTGGCCGAAGCCATCCACGCCGGCACCTTCAAGACCCCTACCGGCGACCTGAGCTTCGACGAGAAAGGTGACCTCAAAGACTTCAAATTCGTGGTTTACGAGTGGCACTTCGGCAAACCAAAAACTGAAGCCAAGCCCCAGTAAGGCGTTGCCTGACTGACTGCCAACAAAGCCCACGGCGTGCCGTGGGCTTTGTTTTACGAACGTATCTGGGCCGCGCTGGCGTGATCCGCCAGTCTCCCCACCTGAAAATCTCAAAACCGTCATCAGCGGTTCGCTGGCAAACCCCGAATTCGAAGTGGATGCAGATCCACGGGGCTCGGGCGGGAAAATGACTCCACCAGTGAAATGCGTATCAGGTTTTTAGGAGCGCTGTAATGCCTGACATCTATCACTTCTTCCAACAGCTGGTTAATGGTCTGACCATTGGCAGCACGTATGCCCTGATCGCCATCGGCTATACGATGGTTTACGGCATCATTGGAATGATCAACTTCGCCCACGGCGAGGTGTACATGATCGGTTCCTACGTGGCGTTCATCGCCATCGCCGGGCTGGCCATGATGGGACTCGACAGTGTTCCGCTGTTGATGACCGCCGCTTTCATCGCAACCATTGTCGTGACCAGTGCCTACGGTTACAGCATCGAACGGATCGCCTACCGCCCCTTGCGCGGCAGCAACCGTCTGATCCCGCTGATCTCTGCCATCGGCATGTCGATCTTCCTGCAGAACACCGTTCTGCTGGCGCAAGACTCCAAGGACAAATCCATCCCCAACCTGATTCCGGGCAATTTTGCCTTTGGGCCAGGTGGCGCACATGAAGTGCTGATTTCCTACATGCAAATCGTGGTGTTCGTGGTGACCCTGGTCGCCATGCTCGGCCTGACGCTGTTCATCTCCCGCTCCCGCCTGGGCCGCGCCTGCCGCGCCTGTGCCGAAGACATCAAGATGGCCAACCTGCTGGGTATCAACACCAACAACATCATCGCTCTGACCTTCGTCATCGGTGCCGCACTGGCGGCCGTCGCGGCCGTGTTGTTGAGCATGCAATACGGCGTGATCAACCCGAACGCCGGTTTCCTGGTCGGCCTCAAGGCCTTCACCGCAGCGGTACTGGGCGGTATCGGCAGCATTCCGGGCGCCATGCTCGGCGGGCTGGTACTGGGCGTGGCGGAAGCCTTTGGTGCCGATATCTTCGGCGACCAGTACAAGGACGTCGTGGCCTTCGGCCTTCTGGTTCTGGTGTTGTTGTTCCGGCCAACCGGCCTGTTGGGCCGTCCGGAGGTTGAGAAGGTATGACTAGGAATCTTAAACAGGCACTGTTCAGTGCCTTGCTGGTGTGGGCCGTGGCCTACCCGGTACTCGGTCTGAAACTGACCATCGTCGGCATCAACCTTGAAGTTCATGGCACCAGCAACGCCACCCTGATCACCATTGCGGTGTGCTCAGTGTTGATGTTCCTGCGTGTGCTGTTCGACCAGCGGATCAGCTCGGCCTGGCGTTCGTCGCCAGGCATGCCGCTGATTCCGGCCAAGGCCAGCAACTTCCTGACCCTGCCGACCACCCAGCGCTGGATCATCATCGCGTTGATCGCCGGTGCCCTGGTCTGGCCGTTCTTCGGCTCCCGCGGCGCGGTGGATATCGCCACGCTGGTGCTGATCTACGTAATGCTCGGCCTCGGCCTCAACATCGTGGTCGGTCTTGCCGGTCTGCTTGACCTTGGTTACGTCGGCTTCTATGCCGTCGGCGCCTACAGCTATGCGCTGCTGTCGCACTACTTCGGTCTGAGTTTCTGGATCTGCCTGCCGATTGCCGGTTTGATGGCCGCTACCTTCGGCTTCCTGCTGGGTTTCCCGGTGTTGCGTCTGCGCGGTGACTATCTGGCGATCGTGACTTTGGGCTTCGGTGAAATCATCCGTCTGTTCCTGCGCAACCTGACCGATATCACCGGTGGCCCGAACGGCATCAGCAACATCGAGAAGCCGACGTTCTTCGGCCTGACCTTCGAACGTAAAGCCGCGGAAGGCATGCAGACTTTCCACGAATACTTCGGCCTGCAATACAACTCGATCAACAAGGTGATCTTCCTTTACCTCGTTGCGCTGTTCCTGGCACTGGCTGCGCTGTTCGTCATCAACCGCTTGCTGCGCATGCCGTTGGGCCGCGCCTGGGAAGCCTTGCGTGAAGACGAGATCGCCTGCCGTGCGCTGGGCCTGAACCCGACCCTCATCAAACTGTCGGCCTTTACCCTGGGCGCGAGCTTCGCCGGTTTCGCCGGTAGCTTCTTCGCCGCCCGTCAGGGTCTGGTGACACCGGAGTCCTTCACCTTCATCGAGTCGGCGATCATTCTCGCCATCGTGGTACTGGGTGGCATGGGCTCGCAACTGGGCGTGATCCTGGCTGCCGTGGTGATGATCCTGCTGCCGGAAATGATGCGTGAGTTCAGTGAGTACCGCATGTTGATGTTCGGTGCCTTGATGGTACTGATGATGATCTGGCGCCCTCAGGGTCTGCTGCCCATGCAACGTCCTCACATGGAGCTGCGCAAATGAGCCGCGAGATCCTTAAAGTAGAAAACCTGAGCATGCGCTTCGGCGGCTTGCTGGCGGTCAACGGCGTAGCCTTGAGCGTGAAAGAGAAACAAGTGGTTGCCCTGATCGGCCCCAACGGCGCCGGCAAGACCACCGTGTTCAACTGCCTGACCGGCTTCTACAAGCCGAGCGGCGGCAGCATCCTGCTCGACGGCGAGCCGATCGAAGGCCTGCCGGGCCACAAGATCGCCCTCAAAGGCGTGGTGCGCACCTTCCAGAACGTGCGGTTGTTCAAGGACATGACCGCGGTCGAGAACCTCTTGATCGCTCAGCACCGTCACCTGAACACCAACTTCCTGTCCGGCCTGTTCAAGACCCCGGCGTTCCGCAAAAGCGAACGCGAGGCCATGGACTTTGCCGAGTTCTGGCTGGAAAAGGTCAACCTCAAGGAGTTCGCCAACCGTCCGGCCGGCACCCTGGCCTACGGTCAGCAACGTCGTCTGGAAATCGCTCGCTGCATGATGACCCGCCCGCGGATCCTCATGCTCGACGAACCGGCGGCCGGCCTCAACCCGAAGGAAACCGAGGACCTCAAGGCGCTGATCAGCATGCTGCGTGAAGAGCACAACGTGACCGTGCTGCTGATCGAACACGACATGAAGCTGGTCATGAGCATTTCCGATCACATCGTCGTGATCAACCAGGGCACGCCCCTGGCCGACGGTACGCCGGAACAGATCCGCGATAATCCTGAAGTGATCAAAGCCTACCTGGGGGAAGCGTAAATGCTGCAGTTTGAAAACGTTTCCACCTTCTATGGCAAGATCCAGGCCTTGCACAGCGTCAACGTCGAAGTCCGCCAGGGCGAGATTGTGACCCTGATCGGCGCCAACGGTGCGGGCAAGTCCACGCTGCTGATGACTCTGTGCGGTTCGCCGCGAGCCCACAGCGGCAGCATCCGCTACATGGGTGAAGAGCTGGTCGGCCAGGACTCTTCGCAGATCATGCGCAAGAGCATTGCCGTGGTGCCGGAAGGTCGTCGGGTGTTTTCCCGTCTGACCGTGGAAGAGAACCTGTCCATGGGCGGTTTCTTCACCGCGAAAGGCGATTATCAGGAACAGATGGACAAGGTTCTCGGACTTTTCCCACGCCTGAAAGAGCGTTTCAGCCAGCGTGGCGGCACCATGTCCGGTGGCGAACAGCAAATGCTCGCCATCGGCCGCGCGCTGATGAGCAAGCCCAAGCTGCTGCTGCTCGACGAGCCGTCGCTGGGTCTGGCACCGATCATCATCCAGCAGATCTTCGACATCATCGAACAGCTGCGCAAGGACGGTGTGACGGTGTTTCTGGTCGAGCAGAACGCCAACCAGGCACTGAAAATTGCTGATCGCGCCTACGTTCTGGAGAACGGCCGCGTGGTGATGCAAGGCACCGGTGAAGCACTGCTGACCGACCCTAAAGTGCGCGAAGCGTACCTCGGCGGTTAAGCCTTTGCGGTAAACAAAAACGGCCTTCGGGCCGTTTTTGTTTACCCACACACAATACCGAAAACAATGAATAACCTCTGTAGGAGCCTATAGCCTGTCCAGCGCTTCGCCACTGCGCTTGAACCACCCAATCAAGTAATCCGCCAGCACCTGCGTGCGCTTGGGCAACCCCCCCTGATACGCATGCACCAGATACATCGGCATGCTCCGCGTCTGGTAATCGCGCAGGAGCCAGCGCAAACGCCCGTCAGCCAATTCCGCTGACAAACAATAAGACGGCAGGCGCGCAATCCCTGCACCAGCCAGCGCGGCTTTTTTCAGCAGATTGTAATGGTTGCTGGCGAACGGTCCCGACACCCGCACCCGCAGCAATTCATGTTGCTGGTGATACAACCATTCTTCACGCCCACTGTAGTGGCTGTTTAGCAAACAACGATGCTCACCGAGCGCCTGCGGCGTTTGCGGTTCACCGTGCAGATCCAGATAGGCCGGGCTGGCACAGGTCATTTCGTGCCACGCCAACACCGGGCGAGCCACCAGTCGCTGGTCTATCGCCACATCCGAGCGGATCGCCAGGTCGAAACCGTCGCGGGACAAGTCACGGTAGCTGTTGTTGAGATCCAGCTCGATCTGCACCTCGGGATACTGGGCGGAAAATTCCAGCAACAGGCCATCGAAAAAGGTTTCCCCCAGCGAAACCGGAACGGTCATACGTATCGGACCGGCCATGTCATCTTTCAAGCGCGCCAACGCCTGACGTGCTCGCTCGGCCTGCACGACCAACGCCTGGGCTTGCGGCAGCAACGCCGCGCCCGCCGCCGTCAGGCTCAAGCGCCGTGTGGTGCGCTGTAACAGGACAACGGAAAACTGCGCCTCCAATTGACTGATGCGTTTGGACAATTGGCCCTTGCTGCATCCCAACTGCTGCGCCGCCAAGGTAAAACTCCCCGCCTCGATCAACACCGCGAACGCCGCGAGGTCATCCATTTCGCTCATGGATTGTTTCCATTTGAAAACCAAAGGTTGCCTATTAGTGCGCTTATCTGCTTAAAAAACCACTCTAAACTGAAGCCTCTTCCCACCCACGAGGATCGGCCCCCATGAAAATTCTATTGATCGGCGCACGCGGAACCATTGGTTCGGCTGTCGACAAGGAACTGTCCCAGCGTCACGAAATTATCCGCATTGGCCGAAACAGCGGCGATTTTCAGGTGGATATCAGCGACAGCTCATCGATTCGAAAACTGTTCGAGCAGACCGGCAAATTCGATGCCCTGATCTGCGCCGCCGGCAACGTGACCTTTGCCCCGCTCAATGAGATGACCGAAGACAGTTTTGCTCTCGGCCTGAAAGACAAACTCATGGGCCAGGTCAACTTGTTGCTGATCGGCCGCGAATACGCCCATGACGGCGCATCGTTCACCTTCACCACCGGCGTACTGAGCCACGATCCGATCTACAGCGGCGCATCGGCAGCACTGGTCAACGGTGCACTGGACAGTTTCGTACGCGCCGCCGCCATCGAGTTGCCGCGCGGCCTGCGGGTCAACTCGATCAGTCCGAACGTCCTGGTTGAAGCCATGGGCAAATACGCGCCGTACTTCCGCGGGTTCAAACCGGTCCCTGCGGCGGATGTGGCGTTGGCCTACGCCAAAACCGTGGAAGGCTTGCAGACGGGTCAGACTTTTCAAGTAGGTTAATTCACCCAGAAAACCGTAGGAGCCGGCTTGCTGACGATGGCGCCCTCCAGATCGCTATCGCCAGCAAGCCGGCTCCTACCGGTTGATCGACAACAACCGATGGGGTTGTGATGAACGGTCAGGCTGAGTAACGTGGCGGCACTTGTCTGGAGAGCCAAAGATGCGTGTTGCCCGTTCCTTCATCGTCGTTGCCCTGCTTCCGCTGTTCGCCGCGTGCCAATTGTTCGACAGCCCGCGTGAAAGCGCGTCTCATGTCGGTCAGACCCGTTTGCAAGGGCAGTTGACGGCGGCGGATGGCAAACTGCTGTTCCAACCGTGCAACCAGCCAAATCGTTATGTGGTCAACGACACGGGTGGCACCAGCGTCCTGCAACAGGCTGCCACCCTGGCCGATGGCAAGGGCAAGCTGTTTGCCGATGTGCGTGGCAAGGTTGTCTCCGGTAACGGTGCCGACGGCCAACTTGACCTGGAAACGCTGTACCGCATCGAGCGCTCGGGCACGGCATGTGACGATCCAAACTTCAAACTGTCGATTTTGCGTGCAGCGGGCCACAACCCGCAATGGACGATGAAAGTCAGTGGCAAAGGCCTGATCCTCGAGCGTGCCGGCCTGCCGCCATTGGCCGTGCCCTACGTTGAAGAGCAACTGGGCGATGGTCGATTCAACCTCAGCACCGATGCCAATAATCAACACATCGAGCTGTGGGTCGCACCGCAACGCTGCGTCGACAGCAGCACCGGCAGCATCCAGCACATGAGCGCTGAACTTCGCGTCGACGGTAAAGTGCAGCGCGGTTGCGCATCCTTCGGTGGTGCACGGGACGACTGATTCGACGAGAGGCGGTTTTTGCCTCACTGGACGGTGCCATTGGGGCTTATAATCGCCGGCTTCAAACGCCCTGGCGCAGTTGTGCGCCCCGCGAACCGGATCCCGCCATGTTACGAATCACCGAACTCAAGTTGCCGATCGACCATCCCGAAGAAGACCTGCGCCCTGCCATCGTGCAGCGTTTGGGGCTTGCCAGCGATGACCTACTCGATTTCACCTTGTTCAAGCGCAGCTACGATGCGCGCAAAAAGTCCTCCGAACTGTGCTTCATTTACACCATCGACCTTGAAGTTCGCGATGAAGCGTCGGTACTGCACAAGTTTGCCGATGACCGTAACGTCAGCGTGGCGCCGGATGTCAGCTACAAAGAAGTCGGCCAGGCGCCGGCCGCCCTGAGTGCTCGCCCGATCGTTGTCGGCTTCGGCCCGTGCGGGATTTTCGCCGGGTTGTTGCTCGCGCAAATGGGCTTCAAGCCGATCATCCTCGAGCGCGGCACCGAAGTACGCCAGCGCACCAAGGACACCTGGGGTCTGTGGCGCAAAAGCGTGCTCAACCCCGAATCCAACGTGCAGTTCGGCGAAGGCGGCGCAGGCACGTTCTCCGACGGCAAGCTCTACAGCCAGATCAAGGACCCTAAATTCCTCGGCCGCAAAGTGCTGCACGAATTCGTCAAGGCCGGTGCGCCGGAAGAGATCCTCTACGTCAGCAAGCCACATATCGGTACATTCCGTCTGACTGGTGTTGTGGAAAACATGCGCGAGCAGATTCGTGCGCTCGGCGGCGAAGTGCGCTTCCAGCAGCGTGTCACGGATGTCCTGATCGATGATGGCCAGTTGGTCGGTGTCGAGCTCAACGGTGGTGAGCGGATTCTTTCGAAACACGTGATCCTGGCCCTCGGCCACAGCGCCCGCGACACGTTCCGCATGCTTCACGTTCGCGGCGTGTACATGGAGGCCAAGCCGTTCTCGGTCGGTTTCCGCATCGAGCATCCACAGTCGCTGATCGACCGCGCTCGCTTGGGCAAGTACGCCGGGCACCCGAAACTCGGCGCCGCCGACTACAAACTGGTGCACCACGCCAAGAACGGCCGTTCGGTCTACAGCTTCTGCATGTGCCCAGGCGGCACCGTGGTGGCGGCGACCTCCGAGCCGAACCGAGTGGTCACGAACGGCATGAGTCAGTACTCGCGTAACGAACGTAACGCCAACTCCGGGATTGTCGTCGGCATCACCCCTGAAGTCGACTATCCGGGTGGACCGCTGGCAGGCATCGAGTTGCAGGAACGCCTGGAATCCCACGCCTTTGTGCTCGGTGGCAGCAACTACGAAGCACCGGCGCAATTGGTCGGCGACTTTATCGCGGGCAAGCCGTCCACTGAACTGGGCAGCGTCGAGCCGTCCTACAAACCGGGCGTCGCACTGGGCGACCTGGCCCTGGCCTTGCCGGACTTCGCCATCGAAGCGATCCGCGAAGCCTTGCCGGCGTTCGAGAAACAGATTCGTGGATATTCGCTGCATGACGCCATACTGACCGGCATCGAAACGCGAACGTCGTCGCCACTGCGTATTACCCGCAACGAGTCGATGCAGAGCCTGAACGTGAAAGGCTTGTTCCCGGCCGGTGAAGGCGCGGGTTATGCGGGCGGGATTCTGTCGGCAGGTGTGGACGGGATTCGTATTGCTGAAGCCGTCGCCCGGGACATTCTCGGCCTGCAGGCTTGATAAAAACCTGTAGGAGCTGGCTTGCCAGCGAAGGCGTCGGACCTGCCAGCATTGATGTTGAAGGTGAGTCCGTCTTCGCTGGCAAGCCAGCTCCTACAGGTCATGCTTGTCAGATGTTGGCGCGCAGTACCGACGTCGGCAACGGCTCACCCTGTTCCACCGTCGCAGCCACTGCGGCGATCATCCCACTCAATTCATACCCCTGAGCCTTGAGCCAGGCCTGATTGTAATACGTCGTGGCATAGCGCTCGCCGCTGTCACACAGAATCGCCACCATCGACCCCGTCTCCCCTTGCGCTTTCATGTGCTGAGCCGCCATCAATGCGCCGATCAGGTTGGTCCCGCTCGACCCGCCGACATGACGCCCCAAGCGCTCCGCCAGGTAATGCATGGCTGCCAGGGACAGCGCATCCGGCACCTTGACCATCGCATCGATCACCTTGGGCAGAAACGAGGCTTCCACCCGTGGCCGTCCAATGCCTTCGATCCGTGAACCATGATCAAGACGCAGACTGGCATCGCCGGTCTGATAGTAATCGAAGAACACCGAGCGTTCGGCATCGGCACACAAGACGCGGGTGTCGTGCTGGCGATAACGCACGTAGCGGCCCAAGGTCGCAGTGGTACCGCCGGTGCCAGGGCTGGATATCAGCCAGCTCGGCTCGGGATGCTGCTCGAATCGCATCTGATGGAAAATCGACTCGGCGATGTTGTTGTTAGCCCGCCAGTCGGTGGCACGCTCGGCATAGGTGAACTGGTCAATGAAATGCCCGTCGTGCTCGCGCGCCAGACGCTCGGACTCGGCGTAGATCTGGGTCGGGTCGTCTACCAAATGGCTTTGGCCACCGTAGAACGCAATCTGCGCGATTTTCTCTTTCGAGGTGGTGGCAGGCATCACTGCAATGAACGGCAAGCCCAGCATGCGCGCAAAGTAAGCCTCGGAAATGGCGGTCGAGCCACTTGAAGCCTCGATGACCGGCGCGCCGGGTTTGAGCCAGCCGTTACATAGTGCATACAGGAACAACGAACGTGCGAGGCGATGCTTGAGGCTGCCCGTGGGGTGGCTGGACTCATCCTTGAAGTACAACTCGATGCCCGGAAAACCCGGCAGCGGCAAAGGGATCAGGTGGGTGTCGGCGCTGCGTTGGAAATCGGCTTCGATAATCCGGATCGCCTCGCGGGACCACTGTCGGTTGACGCTCATGATGAGGTTCTCGCTGAATCAGGCAAAAGTCGCCCCTGGTACAGGGCTCAATCAACAAGCTTAGGAAAAATCCGGCATCCGGCACAGATACAGCTGAGGTTCAATACGTCTGGCAACTGCTAGGCTCAAGCCCGAGCTATTGGTTTGGTCTGTAACGGCATATAACAAAAAAGAATATAACTTTTGTTTTAACAACTAACAGTACTTGTTAGGGTGTAACACCTTTTGAATTCACGGATGGAGAGCGACCTTGCCTCTGCGTAGCACTTTCACGCGTTTCTTTCAGTTGGAAGCTGCCAGCGGTCTGTTATTGATCGCGGCTGCCGTTCTGGCTCTAGTCATCAACAACTCGCCGCTGTCGTGGCTCTACACCGGGCTGTTGGACACCCCCGTCGTGGCCCAGATCGGCGCCCTGAAAATCGCCAAACCCGCGCTGCTCTGGATCAACGATGGCCTGATGGCCTTGTTCTTCCTGCTGATCGGCCTGGAAGTCAAACGCGAAGTCCTTGACGGCCAACTGTCCAGACCGTCGCAGATCGTGTTGCCCGGTGCCGCCGCCATTGGCGGCATGGTGGTGCCGGCGCTGATTTACTGGTTCCTCAACCGGGACAACCCATCCGCCCTTAGCGGCTGGGCAATCCCGACGGCCACCGATATCGCCTTTGCCCTCGGCGTGCTGGCACTGCTGGGTAAACGCGTACCGGTATCGCTGAAGCTGTTCCTGATGACCCTGGCAATCATCGACGACCTCGGTGCAATCATCATCATTGCAATCTTTTACTCCGGCGCGCTTTCGACACTGTCTCTGGCTCTGGCTGCAACGTGCATCGCAACGCTGATCGGGATGAACCGGCTCGGCGTGGTGAAGCTTGGCCCGTATATGATCGTTGGCTTGATCCTCTGGGTTTGCGTGCTCAAGAGCGGCGTCCATGCCACGCTGGCCGGCGTCACTTTGGCATTCTGTATTCCTTTGCGCACGAAAAACGCCGAGACGTCCCCCCTACTCACGCTTGAACATGCACTACACCCATGGGTGGCCTACGGCATTTTGCCGCTGTTTGCGTTTGCCAACGCCGGCCTCTCCCTGAGTGGGGTAACTGTCGAAAGCTTTACCCACGACGTGCCGATGGGCATTGCGGTCGGACTGCTGCTGGGCAAGACCGTAGGTGTGTTCGGACTGACATGGCTCGCGGTAAAAATCGGCATCGCCGCCCTGCCTCAAGGCGCCAATTGGGGTCAGGTATTGGGTGTGGCGATCCTCTGTGGCATCGGCTTCACCATGAGTCTGTTCGTCGGTTCGCTGGCATTCGAACCTGGGGTCAGCGACTACGCCGGGATGGATCGCATGGGGATTCTGACCGGTTCGATACTGGCCGCGCTGATTGGATATGCGGTGACTGCGATGGCGAGTCGCAAGCCTTTGCTGCACGCGGCTGCGCCTCCAAAGGCTTGATCGGAATAACGAGAAATGAGGGAGCAGATAACTCCTTCATTTTCGTCAGACAGGCCATACAGCGTTGTCGGATTCGTACTGCGGCCATTTCGGACGCTGCTGGCATCAACCTCCAACTTTCCTCGCTAACTTTGCGTTGCACGCCTTGCTTTACACAGGGCCTTCAATAGCAAAACAGCGATGGAGAAAGTGATGGTTGCCCATGGCCCGGAACACGCCACCTGGCTCTGCATGGAAACGCTGGCTCTCAATATTCCGAATGCTCGTACTTTCGATTTTCCATTCTGGCCGGTTGAATATTTTGGTGACCGGGACAACTCTCGAGAACTGACACCGGAGCAGATAATCGAAACAGCCCTGAAGAATAGCGATTTGCAGCTTGATGCTGAAAACCTGCCTTAAAAAGAAAAACCCCGATCAGTCGCCTGATCGGGGTTTTTCTTATGGATTGTTTACGCTTAGTGCGAAACGCGGCTCGTACCGTCAACGGTGGAGATCCGTACACGTTCGCCAACACGGAACACTTCGTTTTCCTGAACCTGTTGCACGTAGGCGCGCATGCTGCCGTCGTCCTCGCGCACGGTGATTTCCACACCCTGGGTACGGGTCAGGCCTTCTTCGGCAGCCGAGCCAATCAGGCCACCGGCGACGGCGCCGATGACGGCGGCGACGATGCTGCCCTTGCCGCCGCCGATAGAGCTACCGCCAACGCCGCCGACCACTGCGCCCGCAGCGCCGCCGATGGGGGTCTTGGTACCTTCGATTTTCACCGGACGCAGGGCTTCGATGGTCCCCATGCGAATCGTCTGCACACGACGCGCTTCGTCACGGGAGTAGGAGTCACCGGTCAGGCTCGATTGGCAACCGGTGAGCAACATCGCCATCGTGGAAAAAGAAGCAACCAGCAGAACAGACTTACGCATAGCATCAACTCCAAAGGACAGGTATTCATTAAACCCCGCAGCTTGACGCCTGTCACGGCACGGCACGGATAAAACTGGTTTGATTCAGGCTTCGTTAAGACGCCTGCACGAACTCACCACACAGTAGCGGCAAACCAAAAAACTGTGCCACTGGCCCAAGGATTCATATGGACTACTTTATCATTGTCGCCACGACCGTCGCCGGGTTGTACTTCCATGGGTGGTTGTACGTGCGGATCAAACGCTGGATGGACCGCGACCTGGCATTGGCGCTGGCGGGCAACGACGAACAGAAAAAAGCCTTCATGCTCGAACAGCTCGCAAACGCTCAGGCGCAAAAGATCAAGCGCAGAGACCTGCCGAAGTGGCTTGAGGCCGCGGCGGCAGGCTATCCCGATCGGTAGACTGCCTAGGGTGCCAGACGTTCAAGAATCCAGCGGGCGGCTTGTTGACGGTAATTGAGGCGATCGTGCAGGCGGCTCGGACGACCCTGCCAGAACTCGATACGCTCGGGTAACAGGCGATATCCACCCCAATGCTCCGGGCAATGAGGCTGGCTATCGCTGAAGCGTTGCTCGGTGTCCTTGAGCAGTGTTTCCAACTCGCCACGATCGGCGATGACACGACTTTGCGGGGAAGCCCAGGCGCCCAGGCGGCTGCCCAGCGGGCGAACCTGATAGTAAGCGTCAGACTCCTGTGGCGTGACCTTCACCACCCGTCCTTCGATGCGCACCTGACGCTCCAGGGCTGGCCAGAAAAACGTCATGGCCGCGAATGGATTGGCGGCCAGGTGCTGGCCCTTGGCGCTGTCGTAGTTGGTGAAGAAGGTGAAACCCTGCTCGTCCAGGCCCTTGAGCAGCAGAATGCGACAGTGCGGTCGACCGTCCGGATCGACCGTGGCCAGGGTCATGGCGTTGGCTTCCACCGGTGCCTGCTCCGTTTTCACCGCGTCGGCGAACCACTGATGGAACAGCGCAAACGGTTCGCCCGGGGCTTGTGCCTCGGTCAGGCCATCACGGGTGTAGTCACGACGCATATCAGCCAGGCCCTGGGTCATGGCGCATTCCTTTTGGTTAACGAATCACTTCTTTGCAGTATCGGTGGCGGCGACCTTCTTGTCAGCAGTGGAGGCTTTGGCTGGCGTGGTCTTTTTCGCCGGGGTCGCGGTTTTGGCAGGGGCTTTCTTGGCCGGTGCTTTTTTCGCGGGGGCTTTTTTCGCCGCTGGCACGGTCGCTTTCGAGCTGGCAGGTGCCGCAGTCACAGGTTTGGCGACGGGCTTGACGTCCTGCGCGGCGACCATCGTGAGCGGTTTCGGCGCCGGCATGTTGTATTTGCTCAGCAACGCAACCATGGTGTTTTGCGGCGTAACCAGCAGCTCCACGCGGCGGTTCAGCGCACGTCCTTCGACGCTGTCGTTGGCAGCGCGCGGCGCATCACCACCCATGCCACGCAACATCAGACGATCACGTTGCAGGCCACTGAGACGGAAAATCGCGGCGACAGCCTGAGCACGTTCCTGGCTCAACTTGACGTTGGCCGGAGCAGCACCGGACGTGTCGCTGTGGCCGAGGACCAGAACGGCAGTCTTTGGATCGACTTCGAGCATTTTGGCGACCCGGGTGAACGGGCCGAGCGTGACCGGCAGCAGCATGGCCGGGCGGTCCGGGTTGAACGAGCCTTCGACCGGCGCTATGACTACCAGCACGTTTTCGCGACGTTCGAGTTGCAGGTTGCTGTCCTTGATCGCTTCGCGCAGACGTGGTTCGTAGTCGTCCAGCCAGGCTTGGGTAATTTTTGGATCAGGCATCGGCACGGCTTTGGCAGTGCTCTGATCGCTACCACCGAACGGCCACCACCACTTGCCGCCGGTATCGGCTTCGGTTTTGGCGGCTGCAACGGCAGCAGGCTTAACTTCAGGTTTCACTTGCGGTTTGGCGGACTTGTCTGCGCTGTCATCGGAACCGAACGGCCAGTACCAAGGGCTGCTGCTATCGGTCTTGGCGACCGGTGCAATGGCTGCCGGTTTCAGCGGAGCTGGAGCGGGTGCCGACTCTTTCGCCGCGACTTTGTCGGAGGAGCCGAACGACCACCAGCTACCGCCATCGGAATCATTTTGTGGGGTCTGTGCGCAACCGGTAACAGCGAAGCACAGGGCCAAGGCGAGGGTTTTATTGGATGACATTGGATATCCACAAAAATGAAGTCAAAAAATCAGGCCACATCGGCCGTATAAACAGACGCTTTGAAACTGAAAAGGCGTTCGGGTTCCGGCCCTGGGACCCATGAGCCCGTTTTACAGACAGGTGGCCAGTACCCGCACCAGCTTCTGCGCACGCGGGTCCATCAAGACGTAGGGCCCCAGAGTATTTGTCACAAAACCGAAGGCTACGTCATGCTCCGGGTCGGCAAAACCGATGGAGCCACCGGCACCTGGATGACCAAACGCCCGCGGGCCGAGGCCGAATGTTGCGTTAGGCACGTCCGGTTGATCGAGCATGCAACCCAGGCCGAATCGGGTCCGGGTCAATAAAGTCTTGTCTTCGCCCAGGCTATGTTCGCGGGTCAGCTCGTCGAGCATCTCGCTTTCCAGCAAGCGGCCGTCGAGCAACCCGGCGTAGAAGCCGGCCAGGCTTCGGGCATTGCCGTGGCCATTGGCGGCCGGTTGCTGCATGCGCCGCCATTCCGGTTTGTTGGTGCTGGTCATGATCGACGGCGGATTGGTGAAGGCTCGGGTGGTCATGGCGGTTGGCTCACGCATGGTCACTTGCAACAGGCGCTGGGCTGCGGTGTCGCCGACGTTGCCCTTGCCGCGAGCGATGTGCGCCACGCGATGGAATTCTTCGTCAGCCAGACCGACGTGAAAATCCAGCCCCAATGGCTTGGCAACCCTGGCCACGATGGACTCGCCCGGCCCACGACCGTCAGCGCGTCGCAGCAACTCGCCGATCAGCCAGCCGTAAGTGATCGCCGCATAACCGTGACCTTCTCCCGGCGTCCACCACGGTGCTTCGGCGGCCAGCGCGTCAACCATGGTTTGCCAGTCGTAAAGGGCCTCAGGAGCCAGCAACTCGCGCAGCGCGGGCAGTCCGGCCTGATGGCAAAGCAGGTGGCGCAGGGTGACGGATTCTTTACCGGCAGCGGCGAATTCCGGCCAGTACCGAGCTACCGGAGCATCCAGTTGCAGCTTGCCTTCGGCCACCAATTGCAGCGCGGTAACGGCGGTGAAGGTTTTGGTGCAGGAGAACAGGTTGGCGATGGTATCGCTGTGCCAGGCTTCGGCACCGTCCTTGTCCGCCGTGCCGGACCAAAGATCGAGAACGGTTTCGCCACCGACCTGAATGCACAACGCCGCGCCACGTTCCTGAGGATCGTCGAACAGCGCCGCGAACGCCTCACGCACTGGCTCGAACTTAAGCTCGTAATGACCCTGAATCTGCACCCGCAACTCCCCCGGATTAACGCTCTACAAAGTGGCGGGCATTGTTCCAGCCCTTGAGGGTTTTGGGAACAGGGTTGGGCCGGGCGGTCAATTGATGATCAAGATCGAAAGATCGCAGCCTGCGACAGCTTCTACAGGTGCCACAGGCTGCAAAACGGGTTTAATGGCCTTTGCCAGAATGACCGCCCGCGCCCTTGCCCGGCCCTTTCCCGGCGTCGGCCTTGCGGCCCCCTTCGGCATCGTGGCTCGCTTTGTCAGCCTCGGCTGCAGCTTTTTCGGCTTCTTTACCCATTTGATCGACCGCCGCCAGATTGCTCTTGCGCACGCTGTCGACGAAGCCCTGGAACGGCAGATCGGTAATCCCGACCAGACCGAAGTGGCCGTTTTCACCATCGAGCAGGCGGCCGGTTACCGGTTGGTCGAGGTACTGGAACCAATGCACACCGACAATCGACGGCTCGCTCATCGCCTGTTTGAGGAAATTCGCGTAGGCCGGCCCCCGGTCGTCTTCTTTGGCCAATGGTGTGACACCTCCCCAGAACGGTCCACGATCAGCCGAGCCGAAATTGAACTCGGTAATCAGCACCGGCTTGTCGAGGTTGCGCAGTTTGGCAAAGTCGTAACCATCCTGAGGTTGCAGCGTGTACATGTTGAAACTCAACACGTCGCAGTACTGGGCGCAGGACTCCACCGCTTCCGGCGTACTGATGGCGAAACGGCCACCGAGCAATAACTGATTCGGTGCGTGCCACTCGAGCGAGTCGGAGATCGTCTTGAAGTAAGTGTCGGCGAAGATTTTCTGGAAATATCTGAAGTCAGCTTCGATTTCCGGGTGTGCGGCGTCAGGCAATGGTGGCACGAAACCCGGGTCTTCCATCAACTCCCACGCGGGCAGATCAATGCCCCAGGCTTTCGACAGACCTGCCTGATTGCGGTACTTGTCACGCAACTGCTTGAGAAACGCGCGTTTGGCCGGCACGTCGGTGGTCATTTTCAAGGTGCCGTAGGCCAAGGCATAACGATCTTTCGGATCATCGCCAGGCCCGGCCCAGGCCAGTTCATTGTCGGCGTAGTAGCCGATCAGCCATGGATCATCACGATGATCGCGGGTGGCGATGGCCACTGCACGCTCGGTGGCCATGGCGAAGCGCGGGTCGAAGGGATCGGGCATGCCGCCCCACCAATCACTGCCCGTGCTGATACTGGCGTAATCGCCGACGATCGCTAACGGCAAGGTGTACGGTACACGGTCGGCGTTACCCAGCACTGGTGCACTCCAGTTGCCGATTGTGTTGAAGCCCCAGGCTTGCAGACGATCGAGGGTATGGTTGGCCCAGCGTTGCTCGTCAAAAACCGCCTTGCAAGGCTCCACAGCCTCGGGGGCTGGCGCTTTCGCTTCAACCCGGGCAGCTTCTGCGACACCGGACTCAGGACTCGGCGGCACAACCGTTCGTTCAACGGCTTTCTCTGCCGCGGCCTCAACCGCATCGGCCTTGGCGGCAGCGGCAACGCCGGCCTTGGTGTCACTGCCTAGGGCGCACGGATCACCGTACAGACGCTGCAAATTGGCCCCGTAAAAATCGTACCAGCGACCGGCGTTGTAGCCACGACCCTGATCGGCACCGTTGCCGCCACGGTTGTCGCCTTCGCCGTAATGACCGACCAAAACATCGTCCGGCTTGGGCAGGGATTCGAACATCCACTCGCGACCGGCCACGTAAGTCTGGTTGACGTCCGCAGTGACCGTGTTGACGCCCAGCGAATAGAATGGATGACCCTGCGGCGTCACCAGGTACCAGCGACCATCGCGCTTCTCGGTGCGGAAAAAACCACTGGCCTTGAACGATGGGCCTTTGTTCAAGCCGCCGAATTTGTCCAGTGACGACTTCTCCCGCTCGGCCAGCCAGGTTTTCAGTTGTTGCTGCTCCTTGACCGCGGCGCCTTTGAGCTGATCGTCACTGCTGATTTTCTCTGGCCACTTGGCCCGTGTCGATTGACCGTAGGCATCGACCAATCCGCCATATACGGTTTGGGTCACCGCTTCACCGTCCTGCACACCAAAGCGCTCCAGCAGAATGCTTTGCGCGACGTTCGGCTGATCCATCGACACGCTCACCGACACCACTTGGCCACGGTCCAGTTCACCTGCGCTGCTGGCCAGCAACACTCGCTGGCCATCAACTGTCATCGGCATCGGTGGCCCGGCTTTCATGCCCAGGCTCAAGGGTGAAGTCGCTTGTAACGGCACCAACAGGGTTTGCGCAGGGCCGGCCGGCAGGTCGACGCGGCTGACCAGCGTCTTGCCATCGTTGCTCTGGATCGTGACGTACAGAGTCAGCGCCCAGTCCATCGCACTCTGGATCCGCAGGCTCATGAACCCCGATTGTGACCAGTCCCATGCACCGGTTTGCGGACTCAGGCGCAAGGTTGGCCGGGCCACCGGATTGAACGTTACCCGGCGCAGCACTTCGCCCTCGGGGGTTTGCTCGGCGTTGGATTGCGGCAAGCTGGCGTCCTGAGTCGCCACCTGAACCACGTCGGCGGGGCGTACAAAGTTGAACAGCGTCTGCTGTCCAGCGGGAGCGGCCAGCAAGGGTGTTGCGAACAACAGGGCGAAAACGGCAGGCAACGAACGGCGAATCATGAGAACGAAATTCTCCCTAACGACCTTCAATGGGCCAATGGAAAAGCGATGGCTGAAAGATAGACAACGCGGTGGGCGAAACCGCCCACCGGTGTTTCAGGAAATTTCGCGTCGGAAAGGAGGCAACGCATTGAGGATCGCCTTGCCATAGCGCTGAGTGACCAGGCGCCGGTCGAGCAAGGTGATGGTGCCGCGGTCTTCTTCGGTACGTAGCAGGCGACCGCAGGCCTGGACCAGTTTCAGCGAGGCGTCCGGTACGGAGATTTCCATGAACGGATTACCACCCCGGGCTTCGATCCATTCAGCCAGTGCTGCTTCGACGGGATCATCCGGCACCGAGAACGGAATTTTGGCGATGACCACATGCTCGCAATACGCACCGGGCAAGTCGACCCCTTCGGCAAAACTCGCCAGGCCGAACAGCACGCTGGAATCCCCGCCATCGACCCGCGCTTTGTGCTTGTTCAGGGTTTCCTGTTTCGACAGGTTGCCCTGGATGAACACTTGTTTGCGCCAGTCTCGGTCGAGGCCATCGAACACGTCCTGCATCTGTTTACGCGAGGAAAACAGCACCAGCGTACCCCGCGAGCCTTCGACCAGGTCTGGCAGATCGCGGATGATCGCCGCGGTGTGCGCTGCTGCATCCCGCGGGTCTGCGTTCAGGTTTGGCACTCGCAACACACCGGCGTCGGCATGGTGGAACGGGCTGGGCACCACGGCGGTAACGGCCTTTTTCGGCAGCCCGGCGCGCATGCGGAAGCGGTCGAAAGTACCGAGCGCGGTCAGGGTCGCCGATGTGACGAGGCAGCCATAGGCCACGTTCCACAAATTGCGCCGGAGCATTTCCGCCGCGAGGATCGGGCTGGCGTTGACCTCAATGTCGAACAGCGAACCGCTTTCTGCCAGGGTCAGCCAGCGAGCCATGGGCGGGTTGTCTTCCGGGTCTTCGACGGTGAACGCGGTCCACAATTCCCAGTTGCCCGAGGAGCGGGACAACAAGCTGCCGAACAATGGATACCACTCTTCGGCCTGGTTGCTGGCGATGCCGATGTTGACCTCACCGTCCATGCCTTCCTTGAGCAGTTCGGTCAGGCGCGTGAACAAGTCGGTCAGGCGCGCGAAACCTTTCTTCAGCTCGATGCCCATTTCACGCATGTGATCGGGAATCACCCCGCCGACAAAACGGTGACGCGGGCGCTCGCGGCCTTCGACGTCTTCGCCGGGCTTGAAGTCGGCAATCTGCTCGCACGCAGTGAACATGAATTGCTGCTGGGTCTTGATCTCTCGCGCCAGCTCCGGCACTTGTTCAATCAATTTGCCCAGATCGCCAGGCAACGGGTGCTGAGCCAGCAGCTTGGTGAGATTCTTGGCGGTGGTTTCCAGCCAGTCAGCCGTGGAACGCAGGCGCGTGTAATGGGCAAAGTGGCCGATGGCTTTATCCGGCAGGTGGTGGCCTTCGTCGAACACGTAGATGGTGTCGCGCGGGTCCGGCAGCACGGCGCCGCCGCCCAAAGCCAGGTCGGCCAGCACCATGTCGTGGTTGGTAACGATCACGTCGACCTTGCCCATGCCTTCGCGGGCCTTGTAGAAGGCGCACTGGCCGAAGTTCGGGCAATGACGGTTGGTGCACTGGCTGTGATCGGTGGTCAGACGCGCCCAATCGGCGTCTTCCAGGGCGGTGGACCAACTGTCGCGGTCGCCGTCCCACTTATTGCCGGCGAGTTTCTCGATCATGCTGGTGAACAGCTTCTGGCTGGCCTCGTCGACCTCGATCTTGAAACCCTCTTCTTCGAACAACTGCGCCGTGGCGGTTTGCGCGTGGCCTTCCTGGAGCAGCATGTCGAGCTTGGACAGGCACATATAGCGCCCGCGCCCCTTGGCCAGGGCGAAGCTGAAATTCAGCCCGCTGTTACGCATCAGGTCGGGCAGGTCCTTGTAGACGATCTGCTCCTGCAGAGCCACGGTGGCCGTGGCGATCACCAACCGTTTGCCGGCGGCCTTGGCGGTGGGGATCGCCGCCAGGCTGTAGGCCACAGTCTTGCCGGTACCGGTGCCGGCTTCCACCGCGACAATCGCGGGGTCGCCACTGCGCCGGCCTTCGTCGTCGGTGTCGATGTCACCGAGGACCTTGGCGACTTCGGCGATCATCAGGCGCTGGCCATAACGCGGCTTGAGGCTCTTGGCTTCGAGAAAACGCGAATAGGCGCCCTGGATCGTGGTTTTGAGTTCGGTGCTGATCATTGTTTGTCGGGCGCAAAAACGCTGGATAAATTTTCAGTGGTTCGGTTTGGCCGCTATCATACCCCGCTAATGAATCCCGCGCAGAACGGAGTACCCCAATGACACCTTTTAGCCTCATTTATAGCCTGCATGTACTGGCCGCACTGGTGTGGGTCGGCGGCATGTTTTTCGCCTGGATGGTCCTGCGCCCTGCGGCGTTGAAGGCATTGGAAGGCCCTGCCCGGCTGAAGCTGTGGGTAGAAGTGTTTCAAGGATTTTTCCGCTGGGTCTGGGTGGCAGTGGTGCTGCTGCCAGTCAGCGGAGTCGGCATGCTGCATCTGCAGTTCAACGGTTTTGAAGCCGCGCCGCGTTACGTGCAGGTGATGATGGGCTTGTATGTGGTGATGACGGCGTTGTTTATCCGGATACAGGCGCTGATGCTGCCGGAACTGCGCACGGCCGTGCAAGCGCAGGATTGGTCGGCAGGGGCCGCAGTGTTGGGGCGGATCCGCAAGTTGGTGGGGATCAATCTGCTGGTGGGGTTGGCTTTGGTGGCGATTGCTGCGGTACGGCCGGTTTTTTGATTCTGTCGAAGTTTATGTGGCGAGGGAGCTTGCGCCCTCGCCACAGAGTTTGCGCTGGATTTACAACCGCTGCACGGTCACCGAACCCGCTGCGCCTTCGGGCCCAGGCTGACCCTCAGCTCCTGGCTTGCCGCCCTTGCCACCATCAGCCTCGTAAACGAAGCAACCCTTGGCTTTGCCACCCGCCCCCGGCTTGCCGCCAGGCCCGGCCAGACCACCGGCACCGCCGGCCACCTGAACCTTGATCCGATCTACCGGATAGTCACGCGGCACCACCAGCTTGACCAAAGCCCCCGGCGCGCCAGGCTGGCCATTACTGCCGTCGCTGCCATCGGCACCACGACCGGCCTGGCCCCAAGTGCATCCCGGATTCTGACCATTGGCTCCGTCGAGTCCGACAAAGCCGGGAGCTCCGGCGCCACCGCGAGCATCCACCTGCAGTTGCTGCGCGTTCAGGGTCTTGATCTGTAAATCCAGGTTACGCCCCGAACGGGCCGCTTTCTGATACGTTCCCGGCGCACCACGAGCCGTGATCTGGCTGCCCTCGGACAAATCAGCCCGATGGACCTTCAACGCCAACACCTGCTCGCCGGGCACGATCGCGATGCGCGCGTCACGCCCCAAGTGTAATTCGCCCACAGTGACTTCGGTCACGTTCGAGGGGATCAGCAAGGTGCCGTAATCGGCGACTTCCAGGCGTTCGAGTTGCAGGGTGCTGGCGGTGTTGGGCAAGCGCATCAGCGAATTGGTTTCGACACTTACCACCTGTGCGCAGGCCAAAGGACTGATGAGTACGGCAAGCAGACAGAGTTTACGCATGGGAAGCCTTAGGTGCGGTGGGGGCGGGAATGGTTTGCAGATGGAAAACGCCGAAAATGACAATCTTCAGGCGGTCACGCCAAGGGTGCGCGCGACCTTTGAGGCTGCGATTGCACAGCAGCACTTCAAGCAGATGGAAGAATGCCAGCAGGCCACCGGCCAGATTGACCAGAGGGTGCAGCGGAAAAACAAACGGCGAGAGCAGATTGAACAGCACCACCAGCCAGAACAGCAGGGTCAACAACTTCCCCAGCCCCCATAACGCGTTCATACGCCCCCCGATGAGAATTATTATTTGCACGCACAGTAACGGCTTCCACGCAGGATAAGCCAGAGGGCAAGGGAAAATTCTTCATCAAGGCCGCCGAATGGCCGTCGCGACGCTCACAATTATCGTCCGACGGCTCTATTCCAAGGCTCAGCGATTGATATGCAGTTCTACGCGACGGTTTTTCGCGCGCCCCTCTTCGGTTTCGTTATCGGCTATCGGCTGACTTTCACCCTTGCCTTCGCTGGTGACTTTGCTTGGCGCTACGCCCTGGAGCAGCAGGTAATCCGCCACGCTGCTGGCGCGCCGCTCCGACAAGGCCTGATTGTAGGCATCCGCACCCACGCTGTCGGTGTGGCCGACCACTTTGACGCTGACCACACCGGCGTCCTCCAGCTTGCCCATGATCCCGTCCAGCTGGCTCTGTGCCGCGGGGGTCAGGTCGGCCTGGTTGAACGCAAACATGACGTCGCCGGCATCGTTCAGCGTGATGACTTCCGATTGCACGGGGGCAGGCTTCTCATTGACCGGGTACTGCGGCAGCGGACAACCGCGATGATCGACCGGGGTATTTTCGGGCGTATCGGCGCAGCGGTCGCGTCGGTCGAAAACGCCATCGCTGTCTTCGTCGCCATCCTGGGCATAGCAGATCAAACCGCCGGTCAAGATGCCCAGCGCCGCGCCACCACCGGCCCAACCGGCACTTTCAATCGCGCCCAGGCCTCCGCCAACCAGGCCGCCGATAAGGCTGCAAATGGGCCAGGTGCGTTGATTGAGAGGGGCAGTGCCATCGCTATGGGTAGCGCAGCCGGTCAACAGGCTGCCAAGAAGCAGAACCGGCAAGACGGTCCTTGTGAGAAAGATCATGTTGAAAGCTCCTGTGTCACCGGCCGATACCGGTTACACAGGAGTAAAGACCCGCATCCGCGACTGCACAAGGCGCGGATGCGAGGGGGCTTAACGCTGGATTTTGATTTCCGTGCGACGGTTCTGTGCACGACCGTCATCGGTTGAGTTGTCCGCCACTGGCTGGCTTTCACCGGCACCGACAACCGACACGAAGTTACTGCGAGGTACGCCTTGCTCGATCAGGTATTCAACCACCGAGTGGGCGCGTTTTTCCGAAAGCTTCGCGTTGTAGGTGTCGCTGCCTACGCTGTCGGTATGACCGGTGACGGTCAGTTGAGCAGTCGGGGCTTCGGCTTTCAGGCGGGTGGCAATCTTGTCGAGGACCGCTTTGTCGGACGAGGTCAGTGTGGCCTTGTCAAACTGGAAGTGAACATCGCGAATGACGATGGTTTCTTCCTTGACCACAACCGCTTCTTCAACCACCGGTGCAGGTGGTGGGCAACCGTCAGCATCGACTTGTACGCCTTTAGGCGTACCCGGGCACTTGTCGCGGCTGTCCGGCACACCATCGCCGTCTTCGTCGCCATCACCGTGAACCCAGCAATAAGCCGCTGCGGTACCGCCAACGAGCAGAGCACCATACCCTGCCCATGCCGAGCTCTCGGTCGCACCGAGACCGGCACCCACGACACCACCGACTGCCGCACAGGTCGGCCAGTCGGTTTTCTGCAAACCTGCGCAACCAGTCAACAAACTGGTTAACAGAACCAAGGGTAATGCTGTCCGAACTATGCTCATCTAGTTTTCTCCTGAGGGATCGGCTTAGAACCGATTCAGGTAGTAAAGACCCGAGATTTAAACTCCGCCAGCAATGGGCCATGCTGTTTATTCGCGTAATAACGACAGGTTGGCGCTTTTGTCGTCAAGCCGCTCTAGGCCCGAACGATCGGGCAGGCTAGTCTTGTCGGATCTGATTGAGGAACTTCGATGATTGCAGGTAATTCTTCACGCACGCCGCAACAGGCATTGGCTGCGCTACTTGACCGTTATGCCCCTGCGCGACTGTTGTTGATCGGCGCCAGCGAATTCCCGGCGCTGGAGGCATTCAAACTGGCTCACCCGGACACCTTCGTCGCGTGCGCCGCACCGGGACCGTTGCCTGCCGAGTTGGCGGCCCGCCGTTTCGATCTGGCCCTGGTGGTCGATTGCCTGGAGCATCTGCCCAAGCGTGATGGTCTGAATCTGTTGGGCGGGATCCGCAATCTCAACGCCAGTCGCATCGCGGTCTTGGCGGACCTTACGGCCTGCGGCTGGCAGGAAACGGATTTCTTTTCCCTGGCCCTGCAAGCCAGCGAACGCTTTGCCCGTGATGAACAGGTATTGACCCTGTTTACCTACGATCTGCTTGAATACAAGCAAGTACCCGACTGGCTCAATTCACGCTTCTGGGCCAATCCGGAAAACTTCGGGAAATATTGGTGGTAATGCAATGAGTACATCCATTTGCCCCTGCGGTAGCGGCACCCTGCTCGACGCCTGTTGCGGCCATTACCATACCGGTCACCCTGCCCCGTGCGCCGAAGCCTTGATGCGTTCGCGCTACAGCGCCTATGTGCTGGGCTTGATCGATTATCTGGTGGCCACGACTTTGCCGGCGCTACAGGCAGGCCTTGATCGTCAATCCATCAGTGACTGGAGCGCCCAAAGCACCTGGCTGGGGCTTGAGGTGGAAAGCTCGGAAGTGCTGGGTGGGCAGCCCGAGCACGCCTTTGTGACATTCACTGCGCGCTGGCATGACAGTAACGGCGAGCACAGCCACCGCGAGCGCTCATCGTTCGTGCAGATCGCCGGACGCTGGTATTTCATTGATCCCACTGTGCAGCTCAAACTCGGGCGCAATGATGCCTGTCCATGTGACAGCGGGCAGAAGTTCAAGAAGTGCTGCGCGGGATACTTCGGCGCATGAGATGAAGGGACTAGACTGGCCTTAAGGGAGAACCTCGACATGACCAGTCACAGACGTTTCTTGCAGACCTTCACTCTGTTTTTGTTCCTCGGGCTCGGGGGCTGTGCGTCCTGGTTCAGCAGCGACGAGCCGGATCCCGAGGTCCACCTGGTAAAAGTCGAAGTCGTGCGGGCCAGGCTGCTTGATCAGAAATTCATCCTGCACTTTCGTGTCGACAACCCCAACGACAGCGACCTGACGGTGCGTGGCCTGGAATATCGCATTCACCTGGCGGACATCTTGCTTGCCGAAGGCGAGCATGAACAGTGGTTTACGGTCGGCCCCAAACACAGCGTCTATTTCAAGGTGCCGATCCGCACCAACCTGTGGCCCAGGGCCAAGGATCTGGTCAAACAACTCAAAAACCCCAAGCAAGGCATCCCCTATCGTCTGGAAGGTGAAATGGAAACCGGTTTATTCATCGCCCACTACGTGCACCTGACGCGTAATGGCGTGATAATCCCCGCCGATTTAATTCCGGAGTAACCCCGATGACCCAACAACCCCACGTCCATGGCCCTGACTGCAACCACGATCATGACCATCACCAGCATGATCATGATCACGACCACGGTCATGTCCACGGTCCGAATTGCGGCCACGCTCACCAGGAACCGGTGCGCAACGCCTTGAAAGACGTCGGCCGCAACGATCCATGCCCATGCGGCAACGGCAAGAAATTCAAGAAGTGCCACGGCGCTTGATGCTTCGGGCGAAAACTGTCTTCGCCCATTGAATTGCCTGCGCGAACAGGCTCGCACCTACACTCGATCTGCGCCAGACAACGGTCCTGTGAATGCAGATCCCTGTAGGAGCGAGCTTGCTCGCGATGGCGGCAGCACATTCATCACCAGTGTCTCCGTCAGACCGCTATCGCGAGCAAGCTCGCTCCTACAGCGGTTTCAGTCGTTCTTCAGGATGGTTGCGGTGCCGACGACCGTTGCGTATTCGCCATGCAGGTTGCCCAGCGACATCGCATGCACTTCCTCGGCTGAATGGGCATGGCCATAGAAGTCAGCCTTGTCGAAGGTAAAGCAGGCATCCTCCACCACCCACGCATCAAAGCCCAGATTTCCAGCCGAGCGCGCTGTTGACTCCACCGAGTTGTGCGTCGCGACGCCGACGATCACCAACTGCCCGATTCCTGCCTCGCGCAACGCCGCCTCCAGTTGCGTCGAACAAAACGCATCCGGCACCTGTTTCTGGATCAATCGCTCGCCAGGGACCGGTTCAAAGCGCTCCTGAAATTCCACCCCCGCTTGCTGTGGCCAGAACACCGAATCCTCTGACCGGGACAAATGCTGAACATGGATCACCGGCCGGCCGGTGCGTCGCCAATGGCTCAGTAACTCCAGCATGCGCTCTTCGGCCTGGGAATTATTCCTGCAACCCAACCTGGGGTGAAGGATGCCTTTTTGTTGATCGATGATGATCAGTGCTGCGTTTGTCTTGAGCTCCATGCTGACTGTTCTCCAGGATTATTGAGCGTGTTGCACTTGAACATCACCGGTTACGGGGTGGCAAGTCACTATGAGGATCAAAAGATCGCAGCCTTCGGCAGCTCCTACAGGGAATACGCCGAGACCGCGCAGATGCTGCCGAGGCCGCGATCTTTGACAAATCTTGAAATAACCTCTTACCCCGCTTGCGCGGCCATCGCCTGCTCACTAACGTAGCGGCTTTATTGCGCCACCACCCCCGCAGGAGCTTTGCCATGGCCTCGCCAGCCCTTACTCATTTTCTACCCCGGTTCGGCGTTGCCGCAGCAGTGGCCGGTGTCTTGAGCCTGACCGGTTGTCAGACGTTCAACGCCCAGGACACCCTCCCGCCCACCTCCGGCGTGCAGCCACTCAAGGGGCTGGCGCAGAACGTTTCGGTACGGCGCAATGCCATGGGTATGCCGCTGATTGAAAGCAACAGCTTCCACGATGCGCTCTTCGCTCTGGGCTACGTGCACGCCAGCGATCGCATCACGCAAATGGCCACCCTGCGCCTGCTGGCACAGGGCCGCTTGTCCGAAATGCACGGCGCGGAACTGCTGGATGCCGACCGCTACATGCGCGCCGTCAACCTGAAGAAAAGCGCCGGCGAGCTGTACAAGGCATCTTCGCCGCGGCTCAAACGCTTCTTTGAAGTCTATGCCCGAGGCGTCAACGCTTACCTGTTCCGTTACCGCGACAAGTTACCGGCAGACCTCGCGGCCACTGGTTACAAGCCTGAATACTGGCAACCGGAAGACTCAGCATTGATTTTCTGCCTGCTGAATTTCAGCCAGTCGGCCAACCTGCCGGAAGAAGTTGCCTCGTTGGTGCTGGCTCAAACGGTCACCACCGACAAGCTCGCGTGGCTGTCACCGTCCGCGCCCGACGAAAAACTGCCGGCGGCCGAAAGTGAAAAGCTGCAAGGCATCAAGCTCAACGGGCAAGTCCCGGGACTGGAGCAAATCAGTAAAGCCAGCGCACAACTGTCTGACCTGAACCTGCTGGGCGCAACTTCGTCGAACAACTGGGCCATTGCCCCGCAACGCAGCCGCAGCGGTAAAAGTCTGCTGGCCAGCGACAGCCACGGCCCACTGGGCGTTCCGTCATTGTTCAGCTATGTGCAGATCCGTGCGCCGAAGTATCAGGCCTCTGGTGTGACCGTCGCCGGGTTGCCGATGGTGCTGGCGGGCTTCAACGGCAAAGTGGCGTGGAGCATGACGTCCGTCATGGGCGATAACCAGGACCTGTTCCTGGAGAAGATCAAACGCCAGGGCAACGGCCTGACCTACGAAAACGCCGGCAAGTGGCAGCCAGTGGTCGTGCGCAACGAAACCTATTTCGTCAAAGGCCAGCGGCCGATTCGCGAAGCGGTGTACGAAACCCGCCATGGTCCGCTGCTCAACAGCGCCCAAGGCACCACGCTGGCCAATGGTTTCGGCCTGGCCTTGCAGACGCCGAGCTTCACCGACGACAAGACCCTGGACGCGTTCTTCGACCTGACCCGCGCCCAGAACATCGAAAAAGCCTCGGACGCCAGCCGCGAAATCCGCGCTATCGCCTTGAATCTGGTGTTTGCCGATGCCAGCAACATCGGCTGGCAAGTCACCGGGCGCTATCCGAACCGCCGCTTAGGCGAAGGTCTGTTGCCCTCACCGGGTTGGGAAGGTCGCTACGACTGGGACGGATACGCCGACCCGATGCTGCATCCCTACGACCAGGACCCGGCTCAAGGCTGGCTCGGGACTGCCAACCAGCGGGTCATCCCCCACGGTTACGGTATGCAACTGTCCAACTCGTGGTCGGCTCCGGAACGTGGCGAGCGCTTGGCTGAACTGGCCGGTGCCGGTAAACACGACAGCCGCAGCATGATCGCCATGCAGTACGACCAGACCACCACGTTCGCCGCCAAACTGAAGAAAATGTTTGAAGCGCCGGGCATGTCCCAGCCTCTCAAGCAAGCCATTGATGCGTTGCCGGTGACCGATCGCGCCAAGGCGCACGAGGCCTACAGCCGCTTGATGGCGTTCGACGGAAAACTCGCACCGGCGTCCACCGACGCGGCGATTTACGAACTGTTCCTGCAGGAAAGCACACGGCAGATTTTCCTCGATGAACTGGGCCCGCAAAACAGCCCGGCGTGGAAAGCCTTTGTCGCTGATGGCAAGTTGTCCTACGCCGCGCAAGCGGATCACCTGTTGGGCCGTGAAGACAGTCCGTTCTGGGATGACGTGCGCACCGCGCAGAAAGAAGACAAACCGGCGATTCTCGCGCGCAGCCTTGCGGCAGCGATCAGCGCGGGCGACAGCCAGTTGGGCGCTGACCACAAGGCCTGGCAATGGGGCAAACTGCATCGCTATGACTGGAAGAATGCCAGCGGCCAGACCGTGCGCGGCCCTCTTCCCGCCGGCGGCGACCACACCACGCTCAACACCGCCGCGTTCGCCTGGGGCCAGGACTTCAACACCACACTGGCGCCGGCCATGCGCTTTATCGTCGACTTCGGCCAGACCGAACCGTTGATGGCCCAGAACGGCACCGGCCAATCCGGCAACCCGGCCAGCCCGAACTATCTCAACAGTATCGAGCCATGGCTCAAGGGTCAGTACATGAGCCTGCCGATGCAGCCGCAGAACTTCGATACTGCCTATGGCAAGGCACGGTTGACCCTGACACCCGGAAAGTAACCGCAATACCCTGCAGGAGCGAGCCTGCTTGCGATTGCGGCATGCCAGACACCAACGAACTTGGCTGGTATGACGCCATCGCGAGCAGGATCACTCCTACAGGATCCCGAAAAACAGATAGAACTTCTCCCCTCGCGCCATCCTCATAGCTAACAACTCCCCTCCATCGTGGCCACATCATGGACCTTGTTATCTCGCGTCCCGAAGGCTTGTATTGCCCCGCCGGGGATTTTTATATCGACCCGTGGCGACCCGTCGAACGCTCGGTAATCACCCACGCCCACGGCGATCATGCCCGCAGCGGCAATCAGCACTATCTGGCCGCAGCGCCCGGTGCAGGCATACTGCGTGCACGGCTTGGCCAGGACATCAATCTGCAAACCCTGCGGTATGGCGAGCGTCTGCTGCATCACGGTGTGCACCTGAGCTTTCACCCAGCCGGGCATGTGCTCGGTTCGGCGCAGGTGCGTCTGGAATATGGCGGGGAAGTCTGGGTCGCCTCGGGGGACTACAAAATTGAACCGGACGGCACGTGCGAACCGTTCGAACCGGTACGCTGCAACACTTTCATCACCGAATCGACCTTCGGCCTGCCGATCTACCGCTGGCAACCCCAGGCACAGGTATTTGCCGAGATCAATCAGTGGTGGCAAGCCAATGCCGCCGCCGACAAAACCAGCGTGTTGTTCTGCTATTCCTTCGGCAAGGCCCAACGCATTCTCCATGGCATCGACGCCAACCTCGGTCCCATCCTGGTGCACGGCGCAGTGGAGCCGTTGAACCGGGTCTACCGGGAAGCAGGCGTTCATCTGCCGCCGACAATAAATGCCACGGAACTGAAAAAAAGCGACCCGATCATGCGCAAGTCCCTGGTGCTTGCGCCACCGTCCGCCGGGGGCAGTAGCTGGATGCGGCGCTTTGGCGACTACAGTGACGGGTTCGCCAGTGGCTGGATGCGGTTGCGCGGCACTCGACGGCGGCGTGGCGTCGACCGTGGCTTCGTGCTGTCTGACCATGCCGACTGGCCCGGCCTGCTGTGGGCCATCGAACAGACCGGGGCCGAGCGGATCATGGTGACCCACGGTTCGGTCGGGGTGCTGGTGCGTCATCTGTGCGAGCAAGGACTGGATGCCATGGCCTTCAGCACTGAATATGGCGACGACGAAGAGGATGCAATAGCGGCCGCCCCCGAACGTGCCGAGGCACTGCCATGAAAGCCTTCGCCGAGCTCTATGGCGAGCTTGACGCCTCGACGTCGAACAACGCCAAGCTGGCGGCCATGCAGAATTATTTTGCTCAAGCGACACCGCAAGATGCCGCGTGGGCAGTGTACTTTCTGTCCGGCGGACGCCCTCGGCAGTTGGTGCCGGTGCGCGTTCTGCGCGAACTTGCCGTCGCGTATTCCGGCCTGTCATCGTGGCTGTTCGAAGAGAGTTATCAGGCCGTGGGCGATCTGGCGGAAACCATTTCCCTGGTATTGCCCGAATCCCCCCACAGCTCGACCGAGGGACTGGCCACATGGGTCGAGCAAAAACTGCTGCCGCTGCGCGGTGAAACCCCGCAAGTGCTCGCGCATCAGCTACCCGCGTTGTGGGCGCAACTGGACCGCCAAAGTCTGATGCTGTGCATCAAGTTGATCACCGGCAGCTTCCGCGTCGGCGTTTCCAAGTTGCTGGTGACCCGTGCGCTGGCATCCATGGCCCATCTGGACAGCAAACGCGTGGCCCAGCGGATGGTGGGATATACCGACCAGACCCACCGCCCCGATGCCACCAGCTACCAGAAACTGATCGCCGCCGAATCGTCCGATGAACACGCCCAGCGCGGCGGCCAGCCCTACCCTTTCTTTCTTGCCCACGCCCTGTCGCCTTCGGTTGAGCAATTCGAAGCACTGCTTGGCCCCGTTCATCACTGGCAGGCGGAATGGAAATGGGACGGCATCCGTGCCCAGGTGATCAAGCGCGACGGACGTCTGTGGATCTGGTCGCGGGGTGAAGAGCTGGTCACCGACCGTTTTCCCGAGCTCGACAGCCTGCTTCAGGAGCTGCCCGACGGCACCGTCATCGATGGCGAAATCGTTGCCTGGAAAACCGCACCGCCCGGCACCGAAGAGACGCTCGATCAGCAAACCCCGTCGGTCCTTCCGTTCGCCTTGCTGCAACAACGCATCGGTCGCAAGACGCTGGACCGCAAAATCCTCGAGGCGGTGCCGGTGGTGGTCCTTGCCTACGACTTGCTCGAATGGCAAGGCGAAGACTGGCGCAACCAGCCTCAGTCCCGACGTCGCTCGCAACTGGAGCAAGTGGTACACGCCTGCGCGCATCCGTTGTTGCGCCTTTCACCATTAGTCAGCGGTGACAGTTGGCTTGACCTCGCTCGCCAGCGGGAAGCTTCACGCCAGCTCGGAGTCGAAGGATTGATGCTCAAATCCCGTGATGCCCTGTATGGCGTCGGCCGGACCAAAGACATGGGCGTCTGGTGGAAATGGAAAGTCGACCCGTTCAGCGTCGATGCCGTGCTCATTTATGCGCAGCGCGGGCATGGGCGGCGCGCCAGCCTCTACAGCGATTACACCTTCGCCGTCTGGGATGGCCCCCCAGACGCCAACGAACGCTCACTGGTACCGTTTGCCAAGGCCTACTCGGGTCTGACCGACGAAGAAATCCGCCAGGTCGACAACATCGTACGCAAGACCACCGTGGAAAAGTTCGGACCGGTGAGCAGCGTTCAGCCGAGCCTGGTGTTCGAACTGGGCTTCGAAGGCATCGCCTTGTCCAGACGCCACAAGAGCGGCATCGCAGTGCGATTTCCACGCATGTTGCGCTGGCGCAAGGACAAGTCGGTCGATGAGGCTGACAGCCTGGCGACGCTGCAGGATCTGCTTGGCTAAGGCCCCCGGCCAACTTCTGACCTGATTCTTTTCGGGCCGATCTGGTGCGCCCATTTCCCTGCGCCCGTTTTCGTGCATAAATCGTGCTCCGGCCGTTCGTCGAGCACCTTTTAAAACGCTTGTTCGCCACTCTGGTTCGGAAATTGCTACTTTCTAACGTCTTACGCTTTCCAGTAACAATAATTCTGCGCCACAAGCGCTCATATTGGTTTTAGGGATTGAATAATGAAAAAAGCAATGCTGACCCTTTCTGCACTGGCGTTGTGCGTGGCTGCGGGCTCCGCCCTGGCGAAGGAATACAAGGAATTGCGTTTCGGCGTTGACCCTTCGTACGCACCGTTCGAGTCGAAAGCGGCCGACGGCAACCTGGTCGGCTTCGACGTCGATCTGGGGAACGCAATCTGCGCCGAGTTGAAGGTCAAGTGCAAATGGGTTGAAAGCGATTTTGACGGCATGATTCCGGGCCTCAAAGCCAACAAATTCGACGGTGTGATCTCGTCGATGACCGTGACCCCGGCCCGCGAAAAAGTCATCGACTTCTCCAGCGAGCTGTTCTCCGGCCCAACCGCCTACGTGGCCAAGAAAGGTTCGGGCATCACCGCCGACGTCGCGTCGCTGAAGGGCAAGACGGTCGGCTATGAACAAGGCACCATCCAGGAAGCCTACGCCAAAGCCGTTCTCGACAAGGCTGGGGTGAAAACCCAGGCCTATCAGAACCAGGACCAGGTGTATTCCGACCTGACGTCCGGCCGTCTCGACGCCGGGATCCAGGACATGCTGCAAGCCGAACTGGGCTTTTTGAAGTCGCCTAAAGGCGCTGACTACGAAATCACCCAGCCCGTCGACAGCGAACTGCTGCCTGCCAAAACTGCCGTTGGTATTAAGAAAGGTAACACCGAGCTGAAAGCACTTTTGGATAAAGGTATCAAAGCGTTACACGATGATGGCACCTACGCCACCATTCAGAAGAAACACTTTGGCGATCTGAATCTGTACAGCGGCAAGTAATGCCCGGCGCCCATCTCGCGATGGGCGCTTTTTTCATCCGATCAGGTTGCTGATTTATGTTCGAAAACCTCTTACAAAATCTGGGGCTCTCCGCCTTCAGCCTCCAGGGCTTCGGTCCATTGCTGTTGGAAGGCACCTGGATGACCATCAAATTGTCGGCGATGTCGCTGCTGGTGGCCGTATTGCTCGGCCTGTTGGGCGCCAGTGCCAAACTGTCGAAAGTCAAATTGCTGCGCCTGCCTGCCCAGTGCTACACCACGCTGATTCGCGGCGTACCGGACCTGGTCCTGATGCTGCTGATCTTCTACAGCCTGCAAACCTGGCTGACCTCGTTCACCGACTACATGGAATGGGAATACATCGAGATCAACCCGTTCAGCGCCGGGGTCATCACCCTGGGCTTTATCTACGGCGCCTACTTCACCGAAACGTTTCGCGGCGCAATCCTTGCCGTCCCGCGGGGCCAGGTCGAAGCCGCCACAGCCTACGGCCTCAAGCGCGGCCAGCGATTCTGGATCGTGGTCTTCCCGCAGATGATGCGTTTCGCCCTGCCGGGCATCGGCAACAACTGGATGGTGATGCTCAAGGCCACTGCGCTGGTATCGATCATCGGTCTGGCCGATCTGGTCAAAGCTGCACAGGACGCGGGCAAAAGCACCTACCAGCTGTTTTATTTCCTGGTGCTTGCCGCACTGATCTATCTATTGATCACCAGCGCCTCGAACTTCATCCTGCGCTGGCTTGAACGTCGCTACTCCGCCGGAACCCGGGAGGCCGTACGATGATCGAGCTTCTTCAGGAATACTGGCGCCCCTTCCTATATAGCGACGGTAACAACATCACCGGTCTGGCCATGACGATGTGGCTCCTGAGCGCATCGATTTTCATTGGCTTTCTGGTGTCGATCCCGCTGTCCATCGCGCGAGTGTCGCCGCACCGCTACATCCGCTGGCCTGTGCAGTTCTACACCTACCTGTTCCGTGGTACGCCTTTGTATATCCAGCTGTTGATCTGCTACACCGGGATCTACAGCCTGGCGGCGATTCGCGCACAGCCGGTACTCGATGCGTTTTTTCGCGATGCGATGAATTGCACGATACTGGCCTTCGCCCTCAACACCTGCGCCTACACCACGGAGATTTTCGCCGGGGCCATTCGCAGCATGAACCATGGTGAAGTCGAAGCTGCCAAGGCGTATGGTCTGACTGGCTGGAAGCTGTATGCCTACGTGATCATGCCCTCAGCCCTGCGTCGCTCGCTGCCGTACTACAGTAACGAAGTGATCCTGATGCTGCACTCGACCACCGTGGCCTTCACCGCGACGATCCCCGACGTGCTCAAAGTGGCTCGGGACGCCAACTCAGCGACATTCCTGACCTTCCAGTCGTTCGGTATCGCTGCGCTGATCTACCTGACCATCACCTTCGCGCTGGTCGGCCTGTTTCGTCTCGCCGAACGCCGCTGGCTGGCCTTCCTCGGGCCGACCCACTAGGACAATCTACAAATGCGCCACCAGATTCATGACCTGCTGGCCCCGCTACCGGGGACCGCACGACAGATCCACAGCTTCCACTTCGGCCCGCAACCGAGCAACCGCAAGATCTACATCCAGGCATCCCTTCACGCCGACGAGATGCCCGGCATGCTGGTCGCCTGGCACCTCAAGCAACGCCTGGCAGAGCTGGAAGCCGCCGGCCGCCTGCGCAGTGAAATCGTGCTGGTACCCATCGCCAATCCGGTCGGGCTGGAACAGGTGCTGATGGATGTGCCGCTCGGCCGCTACGAGTTGGAAAGCGGTCAGAACTTCAACCGCTGGTTTGTCGACCTCAGTGAAGAAGTCGGCAACGAGATCGAGGGCAAACTCAGCGACGATCCACAGCACAACCTGCAACTGATCCGCAGCAGCCTGCGCGATGCGCTGACCCGGCAGACCGCCGAAACCCAACTTCAATCCCAGCGTCTGACCCTCCAACGACTGGCCTGCGATGCCGATATGGTGCTGGACCTGCATTGCGATTTCGAAGCGGTGGCGCACCTGTACACCACGCCGCAAGCCTGGCCGCAGGTCGAGCCGCTGGCCCGCTACATCGGGGCTGAAGCCAGCTTGTTGGCCACCGATTCCGGGGGCCAGTCGTTCGACGAATGTTTCACCCTGCTCTGGTGGCAGTTACAAGAGCGCTTCGGCGAGCAGTTCGAGATCCCGGCGGGCAGCTTTTCGGTGACCGTCGAACTGCGCGGCCAGGGTGACGTCAATCATCCGCTGGCCAGCCTCGATTGCCAGGCATTGATCGACTACCTGGTCCATTTTGGCGCCATTGCCGGTGAGCCCGCGCCCTTGCCCGGACTGCCTTATCCGGCAACGCCGCTGGCCGGTGTCGAGCCGGTGGCCACCCCCGTGGGTGGACTGCTGGTGTTCACTGCGCTGCCGGGTGAATACCTGAAAGCAGGGCAATTGATCGCCGAAATCATTGACCCGATCAATGATCGGGTCACTCCCGTTCATTGCTCCGCCACCGGGCTGATGTACGCCCGCTCGCTGCGCCGCATGGCCACCGCCGGCATGGTGATCGCCCATGTCGCAGGCGCTGAAGCCTATCGCAGCGGCTACCTACTTTCGCCTTGAGGATGCATGCCCCATGTACAAATTGACCATCGAAGGCCTGCATAAAAGCTACGGCGATCATGAAGTCCTCAAAGGTGTTTCGCTCAAGGCCAAGACCGGCGACGTCATCAGCCTGATCGGCGCCAGCGGTTCGGGCAAAAGCACCTTTTTGCGCTGCATCAACTTTCTGGAACAACCCAACGAGGGCGCCATGAGCCTCGACGGACAGAACGTGCGCATGATCAAGGATCGCCACGGCATGCATGTGGCTGACGCCGATGAACTGCAACGGATCCGCACCCGGCTGGCCATGGTGTTTCAGCATTTCAACCTGTGGAGCCACATGACGGTGCTGGAAAACATCACCATGGCCCCGCGCCGGGTGCTGGGCTGCGACAAGAAAGAAGCGGAGGATCGCGCCCGGCGGTACCTCGACAAGGTAGGCCTGGCCTCCCGCGTGGCTGACCAATACCCGGCATTCCTGTCCGGCGGTCAGCAGCAGCGGGTCGCCATCGCCCGCGCATTGGCCATGGAGCCGGAGGTCATGCTGTTTGACGAACCGACCTCAGCGCTGGATCCGGAGCTGGTGGGTGAAGTGCTGAAGGTGATTCAGGGGCTGGCCGAAGAAGGCCGAACCATGATCATGGTGACCCACGAAATGAGCTTCGCCCGTAAAGTATCGAGCCAGGTGCTGTTTCTGCATCAGGGGCTGGTGGAGGAAGAGGGCGCGCCGGAAGACGTGCTGGGCAATCCGAAGAGTGAGCGGTTGAAGCAGTTCCTCAGTGGCAACCTGAAATAACCACAGACGGATCGGAGGGTAGCCCGCCAGTCCGGCTACCCCGTTCGACTCGGATCAGGCGAGGGCGTGGTATTCCAGCCTGAAGGTGCCGTTTTCCACCTCCAGCCCATCTGCATCCATCCCGCTGAAGCTTCCGGCAAACTGTGCATCGCCCCCGACCGTCAGTTCAAGCGAGCCTCGATGAACATCCGATTCGGAATTACCCGTCACGTGGAAGATCATCGGTGACCGCTCACTGAGCCCCAAACTGTAACGGCCGCTCGCAATAGCCAACGGCAAATAAACGTAAAACTCTTTTCCCTGACCATTGCTGGCAATAATGCAGTGCAGGCCCGACCGCTCAAAGTATTCGAGCCCGTCTGTCACTCGAAACTCCAGAACCCCGCCAGTTGTCTTTATATCCGCACTCAAGCTTCCTGCTCGATTCAAAGCCATCCGAATTTTCCTTTCAAGTTTATGGAATAAATGCTGCCCAAAAGCCCCTTCAATGAGGCCTCGGCCGTGCAAGGGTGCGATAAAAACACGGCTCGTCCGTCCATAGGTGTCAATAACTGACACAGTTTTTTCCGAATATGAAATACACCGGGTTGGAGTCGGACGTTCGTGACTCGCGTTTGATTAAACCTTCGGCATTGCACTGTGGTCATTGAAAGGAGCCTATCAGAGCCTGTCGTCCGAATGGGAACGCCCGCCGACTTTGCAAAACGCTGGTTCACCACTCGCGGCTGGATTCCGTTCGCTTTTCAGAAACAGGTTTGGACAGCCGTCGAAAAAGGCCACTGCGGATTGCTGCACGCCAGCACCGGAGCCGGCAAGACCTATGCGATCTGGTTTGGCGCGCTCAATCGATTTGCCCGCCCCCTCCCGCCTGCTGAAACGACACGCAAGCGCAATCCTGCCAGCGCCCCCTTGACCGTGCTGTGGATCACCCCGATGCGCGCCCTCGCCGCTGACACCGCCCGAGCCCTGGAAGCGCCGCTGCTCGACTTGCAGATTCCGTGGAGCGTCGGCCTGCGCACGGGTGATACCAGCAATAGCGAACGGGCACGCCAGACTCGGCGCCTGCCTACCACGCTGATTACCACGCCGGAAAGCCTCACCCTGATGCTTGCCCGAGCCGATGCGCAATCAGCACTCTCAACCTTGCGCATGGTGGTGGTCGACGAATGGCACGAATTGCTCGGCAACAAGCGCGGCGTGCAATTGCAACTGGCTCTGGCGCGTTTACGCCGCTGGCACCCCGAGCTGATCGTCTGGGGTGTTTCCGCAACGCTGGGCAATCAGGTTCATGCCGAACAGGTCTTGATCCCACAGGGACGAGGCATCAGCATTCAGGGTCAGACCGGTAAAAAACTGCTGATCGACACGTTGCTGCCTCCCACGAGCGAGCGGTTCCCGTGGGCCGGACACATCGGGCTGAAGATGTTGCCGCAGGTCGCGGCGCAATTGGACTGCAGCGCCAGCAGCCTCGTATTCACCAATACACGCGCCCAATCGGAAATCTGGTACCAGGCCTTGCTCGATGCCAGACCGGAATGGGCAGGGTTGATTGCGCTGCATCACAGTTCGTTGTCCCGTGAAACCCGTAACTGGGTTGAGCGGGCACTCAAGGAGGGGCGCCTCAAAGTGGTCGTCTGCACGTCCAGCCTGGATCTGGGTGTGGATTTCCTGCCGGTGGAGCGGGTGCTGCAAATTGGTTCGGCAAAAGGCGTGGCGCGCCTGATGCAGCGTGCCGGCCGTTCCGGTCATGCGCCAGGGCGCGTGTCGCGAGTCACACTGGTACCGACCCATAATCTTGAACTGATCGAAGCCGCTGCCGCTCAGGATGCGGTGGCGCAACGTCGCATCGAACCGCGAGAGTCTCCCGATAAACCTCTGGATGTATTGGTTCAACATTTGGTCAGCATGGCATTGGGAGGGGGATTTGATCCCGATGAGCTGTACGAAGAAGTACGTGGAGCCTGGGCCTATCGCGACCTCAGTCCGGCGGACTGGACGTGGGCATTGGCTTTCGTACGCCACGGCGGGCTTTCTCTGACGGCCTATCCGGATTACCGCCGTGTCGAACCCGACGAACAGGGCGTTTGGCGTGTACCTGATGCGCGACTGGCCCGCCGTCATCGCATGAGCATCGGCACCATCGTCAGTGATGCAAGCATTCAATTGAAATTCTGGAGCAAGGGTGGCGGTGGCAAGCAACTGGGCAGTGTCGAAGAAGGCTTTATCGCACGCCTCAAGCCCGGCGACGGCTTTCTGTTCGCAGGTCGTTTGCTGGAGCTGGTCCGGGTGGAAAACATGACTGCATACGTCAAGCGCAGCACACTGAAAAAAGCCGCTGTGCCCCGCTGGAATGGTGGGCGCATGCCTCTTTCCAACGAGCTGGCCAATGCCGTGGTTGCGCGGTTCAGCGCTGCGGCACAAGGCACATTTACGGGCCCGGAAATGCAGGCATTGCGACCGCTAATAGCCGTGCAACAACGTTGGTCCGGATTGCCAACCGAACACAGTCTGCTGGCCGAAACGCTGAAATCTCGCGAAGGCTGGCATCTTTTCCTTTATCCCTTCGCTGGCCGTCAGGTGCATTTGGGGTTGGCGAGCCTGTTGGCGTGGCGAGTCAGCCAGCGGCAATCGGTGACATTTTCCATCGCCGTCAATGATTACGGGCTGGAGTTGCTGAGCGCGACTTATGTGAATTGGCCCGCACAGCTGAATCGTGATTTGTTTAGCCCTGCACATTTGCTCGATGACGTGCTCGCCAGCCTCAATGCAGGTGAGTTGGCGTTACGCCGCTTTCGGGAAATCGCGAGAATTGCCGGACTGGTGTTCGCAGGGTACCCGGGTGCCCCCAAAAGCACTCGCCAGGTTCAGGCTTCGAGCGGCTTGTTCTTTGAAGTGTTCAAACAATACGACGCGCAGAATCTATTACTGGCTCAAGCCGGGGAAGAAGTCTTGCGTGAGGAACTGGATATCAGGCGTCTGGAGAGGACGCTGGAGCATATCAATCGATTGCGGCTCGACCTGCACTCGATCAAACGTCCTACGCCCCTGGGGTTCCCATTGCTGGTGGAGCGCATGCGCGAAAGCATGAGTTCGGAAAAACTCGCCGACCGGATCAGGCGCATGGTCAGCGATCTGGAAAAAACCGCCGAATCGGGGGAAGTCCGATGAGCACGCCCTATCCGGTTCAACTCGCAGGTGAAGAACTCTGGTTGTTGCCGGAAAGGGCGATTTACTGGCCGGAACGGCAGACGCTATTGATTGCCGACGTGCATTTTGGCAAAGCGGCTGCGTACCGAAGGCTCGGCCAACCGGTGCCTCGAGGCACCACATCGCAAAACATTGCGGTGCTGGATGCAATACTGGAGGCCCTGCCCTGCCGGCAGCTGATTTTCCTCGGCGACTTTCTCCACGGGCCAGGTTCCCATGCAACAGCCACGCTTGAAGCATTGGCCCAATGGCGAGCACGACAGGCTGACTTACCCATGACCCTGATACGTGGCAACCACGATAAACGCGCAGGCGATCCACCCGCCTCGCTGAACATTCGTGTGATACCCGAGCCCATGTTGCTCGGGCCTTTCTCGCTGCAGCATGAACCGATCCCGCACCCGGACCGCCATGTGTTGGCCGGCCATGTACACCCGGTTTATCGGCTCAATGGTCGAGGTCGGCAAAGCCTGCGGCTCGCGTGCTTCAGACTCGGTGTCGAGGTCAGCCTGTTACCTGCCTTCGGTGCATTTACCGGCGGCTATCAGGTCGAGCAGGACGACGACAGCAGGATCTTCGTCATTGGCGCCAATGAAATCTGGCCTGTCATTTTGCAGGAGCGAGCTTGCTCGCGAAAAACGTGAATGAAGACGCGTTGCCATTCAATTCATCATCGGAGCGCCGTGCGGCACAGGTTCGCTCCTGCATAACCCTGTCAGACAACAGGCGCGGGCGGTGGCTCGTCCGGCAGCGTGGGCTCGCCTGGTTCGGTGGGTTGTTCGTTGGGGGTATCGGGATCAGGCTGACCAGGGATACCGCCGGTCATGCTAATGGGCGGGTGAGCCAGCAAGGACCAAGCCATAACGCCAACCTGATTGGGCTCAAGCCTTGCCAGTTCGGCACTGATTCGCGGGTCGATCTTCATAATGCACTCCTGAGCGATGGCCCGGTCCGCCTTGCGCGGACCGGAGCAGTACACCCCATAGAGTGTACGCTCGCTCAAGAATTCCCACGGATTGTCAGACGGCTGACTCAGGTCCGCGGCAGGGTCACGCCACGCTGCCCCTGATACTTGCCGCCACGGTCCTTGTAGGACACTTCACATTCTTCGTCAGACTCAAGGAACAGCATCTGCGCCACGCCTTCGTTGGCGTAGATCTTCGCCGGCAGGTTGGTGGTGTTGGAAAATTCCAGGGTCACGTGACCTTCCCACTCCGGCTCAAGCGGCGTGACATTGACGATGATGCCGCAGCGCGCGTAGGTGCTTTTACCCAGGCAAATGGTCAATACATTGCGCGGAATGCGGAAGTATTCAACGGTGCTGGCCAGGGCGAAGGAGTTCGGCGGAATGATGCAAACATCGCTGTGGATGTCGACGAAGCTGCCGGCATCGAAGTTTTTCGGGTCAACGATGGCCGAATTGATGTTGGTGAACACCTTGAAATGATTGGTGCAACGCACATCGTAGCCGTAGCTCGACACGCCGTAGGAGATCACACGGCTATCGTCGCTGCCGCGCACCTGGCGCTCGACGAAAGGTTCGATCATGCCGTGCTCTTGCGCCATGCGGCGAATCCACTTGTCCGATTTGATGCTCATGGCGGTGTCCTGAATAGCGAGGTGGAGAAAATCTGTCCGGCATCTTACCGGGGCGCGCCGTCGGGTTCAAAGCGCCTGTCGCAATTCTCGCGATCCTCCCGGATTAATGGACCTTCGGGGCAATTCGCCGCACCGTCAGTCACTAAAACAGAGAAACCTTCGCAAGAAGCATTGGCACGTTCCGGAAAAAGGGTTAAGGTGGCGCCACTGTGCTGCTTGTGTCACTGAGAATCTCTACACGATATGTTGAATTTCGATCCAACCATCTACAAGAATTTTTCCTGCTCTTTGCACTCAGTCTCGGCCAGGGTTCTTCCTGAGTCGCAGTTATCTTTGTTCAAGGAGTTACACCATGTCTAATCGCCAAACCGGTACCGTTAAGTGGTTCAACGATGAAAAAGGCTTCGGCTTCATCACCCCACAATCCGGTGACGACCTGTTCGTTCACTTCAAAGCTATCCAATCCGACGGCTTCAAAAGCCTGAAAGAAGGCCAACAGGTTTCTTTCATCGCTACCCGCGGTCAGAAAGGCATGCAAGCTGAAGAAGTTCAAGTTATCTAACTTGTACTTGCTTTAGTAAAAAGCCCCGCCTCAACAGCGGGGCTTTTTTGTGGGCGATTGTTTTTTACCCGCACAAAAAAGATCGCAGCCTTCGCCAGCCCCTACAGAGTCTCGTGTAAAACTGTAGGAGCTGGCGAAGGCTGCGATCTTTTCTTCTGGCGTTTACCAGGTCACGCCAAACCCTGCGGTGTATCGAGTCTTATCCAGATCCGCATCGTCGGTACCGCTGATGATATTGCGCTCAGCCTTCAGATTGAGCGAAGCCCAGTCCGTCACCTTGTAGCGCAGGCCTATCTCTGAGTCCAATGCGTAATCAGCCACGTCCGTCAGCGGCTTGCCCACCTCACCATTAGTGAAGAACTCAACTTTCTTGCCCACCAGGTAGCGGTTGTAATCCCACTTCATGGCCACGGAATAGAAGTTTTCCTTGCTGCCATCGGCGAACTCATAGTCCGTGCGGTTGACCAGCGAACCCAGGGAGAACGCGCCCAGTTCGTTATCCCAGAACTGATAACCGGGACCCGTACCGACCGTGCGCTGGCGGGAAAGATCTTCAACCTTGTCACGCTTGTAGACCAGACGACCCTGCCAGAACCATTGCTCCGTCAGGAAGCGGTCAAGGGAATATTCGGCCCGCCAGTTGTCCGTCGTGACCACGTCATCCTGGAATTCCCGGTTGTACTCGCCTTCGGCTATATGTCGCCAACGGCCATGACGCGCAGATGTCTTGAAGTCGATATCGTAATCGTCGGTATCCTTATCGGCGCGCTGATAATCCAAAGCAGCATCAATGTTGCCTTTCCAGACCAGATCCTCGACCACCGGCCTGGGCTTGAGCATCTGCTGGATGCTCGCCAACTCCACGGTTTTGGGCGCGTCACCGTTGGCGAGGGTCACTTTGCCATCCCCCGCCGCCTGCAGCGACTTGGTCACCTCCCCGGTATAGGCATCCTGCTTGACCAACAGGTGTTGGTCACTCTCCAGGGTTTTCACCTTGCTCCAGTCAATCGGCACCGTTCCGGCATACTCGGTCTGAACCAACAGCTTGCCACCATCGAACAGAATGATTTTGCCGCTCAACTTGTCACCGTTTTTCAACCAGACGGTATCAGCGAGCAAGGGCGTGGAGGCACTGACGACAGCGAGGCATAGCAGGGTTCTGGACAACATAAGCAAATAAAGGCTCAGGATTGCGAAAAAAGTCGGCATTATCCGCAGGAATAAGGCACTAGCAAGGACTGACCCGACGATTTCTATTGAGTTCATTTCTCAACTGGCAATCGAGGATTTACTCTACAAACGGTACTGTGCATTTTCCAGGACGCTGCAATCGTGAACGAATCCACCAACGAACCCGAAAGTGCGGCGCAAATCCGACGCGCGGCGCTGTACCTGACCCTCGCGCAAGTACCCGCGGGCAAAGTCGTGAGCTACGGTCAATTGGCTGAACTGGCGGGATTGGGCCGGGCCGCCCGCTGGGTCGGTCGCACACTCAGCCAATTGCCGGGCGACAGCAAATTGCCTTGGCATCGCGTGCTGGGTGCAGGTGGCCGCCTGAGTCTGCCGGCCGGAAGCCCTTCGGGCGACGAACAGCGCGCTCGGCTACGCATGGAAGGCGTCAGTGTCCTGAATAATCGTGTTGATATTCAGCGTCATGGCTGGCGTCCGGTAGAGCACAGCGGTTAGAGTGCGCGCTTTGTTTCCGTATTTGTTGAGGCAGACTTCAGCCCATGCCCCGTAAAACCTGGCGCGCCGCGCTCGCCGCTTATGCCAGCCCATCGACACTCGTGCTGTTGCTGCTTGGTTTCGCCGCCGGCCTGCCTTACATGCTGGTGTTTTCGACGCTTTCGGTCTGGTTGCGTGAAGCCGGTGTGGCGCGCGAAACCATTGGCTACGCAAGCCTGATCGGACTGGCCTACGCCTTCAAATGGGTCTGGTCCCCGTTGCTCGACCAATGGCGCCTGCCATTGCTCGGCAAACTCGGTCGACGACGATCCTGGCTGGTGCTGTCACAGGCGCTGGTGATTCTCGGCCTGGTCGGGATGGGTTTCTGCGACCCGCAAAAGCACTTGTCCTGGCTGATCGCCATTGCCGTGGTCGTAGCTTTCGCTTCGGCGACCCAAGACATTGCGGTAGATGCCTACCGCCTGGAAATCGCCGACGACAGCCGCCAGGCTGCCCTGGCCGCCAGTTACATGTCCGGGTATCGGATAGCCGCCCTGCTGGCCACGGCTGGCGCCTTATTCTTCGCCGAAGGCTTTGGCTCTACCGGCTTCAACTACAAGCATTCGGCCTGGGCCGGTACGTATCTGCTGTTCGGCGCCCTGATGGTTCCTGCGCTGCTCACTTCCTTTTTCATGCGCGAACCACCAGTGCCACTGCGCACACAACTGCAAGCGGGGCGCTACAGCTTCGTGCATCAACTGGCCTCGGTGTTCGTCCTGATCGTGCTGCTGGTCTCTGTACCGGCCATGTTTACCCAGCTCTACAACACCGATTTTGCCAGCGTGTTGTTTGAAGGATCGAGCTTGCTCGACCTACTGCTCGATGACCGCGCATTCCTGCGGGCGATCCTCTACACCACCCTCACCGCCCTGTGCCTGTCAGCCATGGGCCGCCGCGGGCTGGCACCAGTGCTGACACCGATCAACGACTTCATTTTGCGTTACCGTTGGCAAGCGCTGCTGCTGCTCGGACTGATCGCCACCTATCGGATGTCCGATACGGTCATGGGCGTCATGGCGAATGTGTTCTACATCGACCAGGGTTTCACCAAGGATCAGATCGCCAGCGTCAGCAAAATCTTCGGCTTGATCATGACCCTCGTGGGCGCCGGCATGGGTGGCCTGCTGATCGTGCGATTCGGTATTCTGCCGATCCTGTTCATCGGCGGCGCCGCATCAGCGGGCACTAACATCCTGTTCCTGATGCTCGCCGACATGGGCGCCAACCTGAACATGCTGATCCTCACCATCTCCCTGGACAACTTCAGCTCCGGCCTCGCCACCTCGGCGTTCGTCGCCTACCTGTCGAGCCTGACCAACCTCAAGTTCTCCGCCACCCAGTACGCCCTGCTCAGCTCGATCATGCTCCTGCTGCCACGCCTGATCGGCGGTTACTCGGGCGTCATGGTGGAAAAGTTCGGTTACCACAATTTCTTCCTGATCACTGCTCTTCTGGGCGTCCCGACACTGCTGCTGATCGCCTTGCACTGGTTCCAGGAGAACCGCCGCGCAGGCCCGACCCCCAAACAGGAACCGGTACCGACCCAGGTCGCGGAAGAATCATAAGAAGCTTTTTGCAGGAACCTTTGCCGCGGGCGGCGTGAATTCCACCCGCCGCCACACCGCCGACCGCACGCCTGTACGCCAGCGGATCTCGCCCGTACAATGCTCCGTCATTTCTCGTCATCAGCAATCGATAACGGCCAACCATGCGCACCAGTCAATTTTTGCTCGCCACACAGAAAGAAACGCCTTCAGACGCGGTCGTGATCAGCCATCAGCTGATGCTGCGCGCCGGCATGATCCGCAAACTCGCCTCGGGCCTGTACACCTGGCTGCCGATGGGCCTGCGGGTAATGCGCAAGGTCGAAGCCGTCGTTCGTGAAGAAATGAACGCCGCCGGCTCTCTCGAAGTGTTGATGCCGAGCACTCAACCGGCTGAGCTGTGGCAGGAATCCGGTCGCTGGGAAGAGTACGGCCCGGAATTGCTGCGCTTCAAGGATCGCCACGGTCGCGACTTCTGTGCAGGCCCCACCCACGAAGAAGTCATCACCGATCTGATGCGCAACGAATTGAGCAGCTACAAGCAGCTGCCGATCAACCTGTACCAGATCCAGACCAAGTTCCGTGACGAAATCCGCCCACGCTTCGGCTTGATGCGCGGCCGCGAATTCATCATGAAGGACGCCTACTCGTTCCACGCTGACCAGCCTTCGCTGCAGGTCACCTACGACCGTATGCACCAGGCTTACTGCAACGTGTTCACTCGCCTGGGCCTGAAGTTCCGCCCTGTAGAAGCCGACAACGGTTCCATCGGCGGCGCCGGTTCCCACGAGTTCCACGTACTGGCCGAGTCCGGCGAAGACGACATCGTCTTCAGCAACGGTTCCGACTACGCGGCGAACATCGAGAAAGCCGAAGCAGTGCCTCGCGAAACCTCCCGCGCAGCACCGAGCGAAGAGCTACGCCTGGTCGACACCCCGAACGCCAAGACCATTGCGCAACTGGTCGAAGGCTTCAACCTGCCGATCGAAAAAACCATCAAGACCCTCGTGGTTCACGCTGAAGAGCCAGGCAAGCTGATTGCCCTGATCATCCGTGGCGACCACGAGCTGAACGAAATCAAGGCCGCCAACCAGCCTGGCGTTGCCAGCCCGCTGGTCATGGCGTCCGAAAGCGAACTGCGCGACGCCATCGGCGCCGGTGCCGGCTCTCTCGGCCCGTTGAACCTGCCGCTGCCGATCATCATCGACCGTTCCGTCGAACTGATGAGCGACTTCGGCATTGGTGCCAACATCGACGACAAGCACTACTTCGGCGTGAACTGGGAGCGCGACTTGCCTGTTCCGACCGTAGCCGACCTGCGTAATGTCGTCGCTGGCGACCCAAGCCCTGACGGCAAAGGCACCCTGGAAATCAAGCGCGGCATCGAAGTCGGGCACATCTTCCAGCTGGGCAACAAGTACAGCAAGGCGATGAAGTGCGAAGTGCTGGGCGAGAACGGCAAGCCGGTCACCCTGGAAATGGGTTGCTACGGCATCGGCGTGTCCCGCGTCGTGGCGGCTGCCATCGAGCAGAACAGCGACGAAAAAGGGATCATCTGGAGCGATACCCTCGCGCCATTCCAGATTGCCCTGGTACCGTTGCGCTATGAAACCGAACAGGTTCGCGAAGCTACCGACAAGCTGTACGCGGAACTGACCGCGGCCGGCTTCGAAGTGCTGCTGGACGACCGCGACAAAAAAACCAGCCCGGGCATCAAGTTCGCAGACATGGAACTGATCGGCATTCCGCACCGGATCGTGGTCAGTGACCGCGGCCTCGCCGAAGGCAACCTGGAATACAAGAGCCGCACCGAGGCCGAGGCGCAAGCGCTGCCGGTCGCCGACGTGCTGTCGTTCCTTCAGGCCCGTATCCGCCGCTGAAACCAGATAGAGACGTCATGTTCAAGCGAAACACCTTAGGCCTCGGTGGTGCCGCCCTGTGCGGCGCCCTGCTGGTCAGCGGCTGTGCCAATCACATGTCACAACGCAGCGAGCACGAGGAACGTGTCGAGCGCAAATTGCTCGATCACAGCCTGCAGATCGATGTTGGTGAGCCCAAGGTGCTTGAGCTGCCGCAACGGCGGGTGAAGATCCACGAGCAAAAGACCTTCGAAGTCACCGAATTCGAAGTTACGCGACACTACGATCGCTATACGCCTTACCAACCCTGGCGGGAGGTTTACGAAATTCCGCTGGGTGCGGTGGCTGTGGTGGCGGGTGTCGGCGCCAACGTGGTCAATGTATTCACCCTCGGCAACCTGCCGGACAGCGTGACCAAGGACTGGCTCAGCTACGGTTTTGCCGGTCTCAACCCGTTCATGAACGTGCAGTCTCACGGTCGGGCCCAGCAAAATCTGGCGGGCATCGATGAGGTCCAGCGCGATAAACGCACTGAATACTCAAGCCTGCCGTGGAGCGAACGCCCGGTCGAGGTCAAGGCCGGCAAGGAAACCTTCGAGCTGAGTACCGACAAGAACGGCGTGCTGCGCTTGAACTTGCTGGACAGTCCTTTTGCCGAACATGACATCAATCATCTGAGCCGACTGCTGATCAAGGTCGAAGACGCCCAGGACGACGTGCACACCGACTCCTCGCTCGCCGTCAGCAGCACCTTGCGCAGCAAGCTGTATGAAGCTCATGGGCTGATCTATGACGACCTTGAAGGCGACGAAGTGAGCCAATGGGTACACCGGGTCAAGCGCCTGTCGGAGCTGGGCCTTGAAGAAGAAGCCAGCGAACTGGAACAGAGCCTGATTGAACTGACGCGCAATGACCCGGAGTTACAGGATGAATTCCTGAAGTCATTGGCCAAGGATGGTAAGCGACTGGTGGCGAACCCCCGGCCGAACTAAAGGCCAAAAAAGATCGCAGCCTTCGGCAGCTCCTACATTGGAATGCATTTCCCTGTAGGAGCTGCCGAAGGCTGCGATCTTTTGCTTTACAGGACTTAACGCTCAAACAACTCCATCTGCTCGAAGCCACTGCGCAAATCCTCCAGCCGCACCCCAACCCCAAGCAGCCGAACCGGTTTACCGCCGCGATTGAAGGCCTGGGTCAGCATCAACTGATAACTCCCCAGATCCCGCCCTGCTCCGGCCTGTTCAAGTGTGGTCTGGGTAAAGTCGTGGAACTTCACTTTGACGAAAGGCTTGCCCGGCCGATAACTGCTGTCGATTCGCGCCATGCGACCTGCAAGGGTTTCCAGCAGCTCGGGCAACTTATCCAGACAACTGCGCAGATCCGGCAGATCCACGTCGTAAGTGTTTTCGACACTGATCGACTGACGACGGCTGTCGTTATGTACTACTCGGTCATCGATCCCACGGGCCAGACACCAGAGTCGCTCACCAAAACTGCCGAATTCGCGAACCAGTGCCAATTTGTCCCATTCGCGCAATTGCGAGCAATCGGCGATACCGAGCTTGCCAAGCTTGTCGGCGGTGACTTTACCGACCCCGTGCAACTTGCTCACCGGCAAACCACTGACAAACTCTTCGACCTGACCCGGCGTAATCACAAACAACCCATTGGGCTTTTTCCAGTCGCTGGCGATCTTGGCGAGAAACTTGTTCGGCGCCACCCCGGCAGACACGGTGATATGCAACTGATTGGAAACGCGGCGCCGGATGTCTTGGGCGATGCGTGTCGCGCTACCCGCGAAATGCGCGCTGTCCGACACGTCGAGATACGCTTCATCAAGGGAAAGGGGTTCAATGATGTCGGTGTAATCGCGAAAGATCGTGTGAATTTCCTTCGAGGCTTCCCGATAGGCCTCCATGCGCGGCTTGACGATGGTCAGGTCCGGGCACAGTTTCAGAGCATGCCCCGAAGACATGGCCGAACGCACACCATAGGCTCGCGCCTCATAATTGCAGGTGGCAATGACCCCACGGCGATCCGCCGAGCCGCCTACCGCCAGCGGCTTACCCGCCAATCGTGGGTCGTCGCGCATTTCGATAGCGGCATAAAAGCAGTCGCAATCGACGTGAATGATCTTTCGCTGGGTCATGTCGAAGCAGTGTTCATGGCAGGAAAAGGGGGTCATGGTGTGCCGGATAAACAGTATCTCACTGACCCCTGTATATAGCACCAGTAGTGCTGAATGTTCTTTTCCCCGTGCAGGAAAACACACTGATGAATTTATTTTTTCAATCAGAAAGCTCATCACAATAGAGCCACAGCCCTTGCCCCGCCTCACTCTCAGCCCTTTCAATCACCCACAAAACGATCTAAGCGATTGAAGATGAACAGGTTTTATCGGAATTGAAGGTTGACACCCGAGCGCTTCTCTATAGAATGAGCCACACAGACGCGGGATGGAGCAGTCTGGTAGCTCGTCGGGCTCATAACCCGAAGGTCGTCGGTTCAAATCCGGCTCCCGCAACCAAACATCAAAAAAGGCTACTCGAAAGAGTGGCCTTTTTTGTGCGCGCGTATTTCCTCTTAGACGCCAGCGAAGGTGACCCTTGCTCCGCCGCCATACTCACTGACGTCTTTCCTGCAGGAGCTGGCTTGCCAGCGAAGCAACTCTTCCTGTTGATGCAAGATTCAATGACGCCTTCGCCGGCAAGCCGGGCTCCTACAAATCAAGGCAGACGCCCTGGCCATACAGAAATGAGAAATCCTTCAGATTCCAAAACTTAAGCCAACCCTGCGACCGTTTACCGCTGCTTTAGGTTTATTTGACCCAATTCGGTATTAACGGTTGACACCCCAGCGTTTCTCTATAGAATGCCGCCACACAGACGCGGGATGGAGCAGTCTGGTAGCTCGTCGGGCTCATAACCCGAAGGTCGTCGGTTCAAATCCGGCTCCCGCAACCAAACATCAAAAAAGGCTACTCGAAAGAGTGGCCTTTTTTGTATCTGTCGAAAAAGTCCTTTCGCAACAATGATCTGTCACTGTGTAGCGAGCCGTTCGGGCCGCCCAATGCCCCGAGTTCAGACTATGCTCATTCGCAGGCTGAAACCCTTACAGCTGATAATGAACCGTCCCAAGCATCCGGTGATGGACGTCAATATTTGTGATTATTTTTTTCTACAGGGATTGGTAACTTGGCTCGATACCTCCATCCTGTCGCGCACAATCCAAGAGGTGATTGATGCTCGCCAACTCGTCTGACCCAAAAGACCCCGTCACAGCGACACAACCGATCAAGGCTGAGCGTTTACGCCTGCTTGATCAGATCAGCAAGTACCGCCAACCCATCGGCCTGGCGGTCACACTTTTGCTGTTCACGATCGCTCTAATTGCCTGTCGACACTTGCTGAGCGAACTCGACCTCGACGCGCTGCACGACTCGATTCTCGAAGTTCCGCAACCGGCCTTGCTTGGCGCTCTGGGCGCAACCGTGGCGGGTTTCATCATTCTGCTGGGTTACGAGTGGTCCGCCAGCCGCTACGCTGGCGTCAGACTTGCACCCCGCACATTAGCGCTGGGGGGGTTCACGGCATTTGCCATCGGCAACGCCATCGGCCTTTCGATGTTGTCGGGCGGTTCGGTTCGCTACCGCCTATATGCCCGTGATGGTGTAGGCGCGGCCGAAGTCGCCCGCATGACATTGTTTGCCAGCCTGTCGCTGGGCTGCGCCCTGCCCCCGCTGGCCGCACTGGCAACCCTCAGCAACCTGCCTGCGGCTTCCGCCGCCCTGGGACTCTCCGCGACCCTCTTGGGCATCATTGCAACAGCCGTGCTGCTGCTGTTCTCGGTTCTGGCCATCGGGATCTACCGACGTCGCCTGCCGGAACAGCCTTTACCTGACAATCTGCTGGTCAAGATCGGACGCCGCACGTTGCGCCTGCCGGGTCGGCGCCTGACCTTCCTGCAATTGATCATCACCGCCCTGGACGTGGCCGCCGCCGCAACCGTGCTGTATCTCTTGTTGCCCGAAGCGCCACCATTCGGCGCATTCCTGCTGGTGTATCTGCTGGCCCTGGCCGCCGGCGTGCTCAGCCATGTGCCGGGCGGTGTCGGCGTGTTCGAAGCGATCTTGCTGGCGGCTTTCTCCGACACACTGGGCGCTGCGCCACTGGCCGCCGCCCTGCTGCTCTATCGCTTGATCTATGTCGTGCTGCCGCTGCTGATCGCTTGCCTGCTGCTGCTGATCAACGAAGGTCAACGCCTGTTCCAGACGCGCCAGACCTTGCGCGCAGCTTCTGGCTTGGCCGCGCCGATCCTGGCGGTGCTGGTGTTCCTGTCCGGTGTGGTGCTGCTGTTCTCCGGGGCAACGCCGGAAATCGATACACGCCTGGAACACATCGGATTTCTGATCCCTCATCGTTTGGTCGATGCTTCGCACTTTGGCGCCAGCCTGATCGGTGTGCTGTGCCTGCTGCTGGCCCAAGGCTTGCGTCGTCGTCTGTCGGCTGCGTGGATGCTGACCACCATTCTGCTGCTGGTGGGCGCCCTGCTCTCGCTGCTCAAGGGTTTTGACTGGGAGGAAGCCAGCCTGATGGTGCTGACGGCGAGCCTGCTGGGGGTTTTCCGGCGTTCGTTCTATCGCCCGAGCCGCCTGACCGAATTGCCATTTTCGCCGCTTTATCTGGTCGCCAGCCTGTGCGTACTCGGTGCGTCCATGTGGCTGCTGCTGTTCGCCTATCAGGACGTTCCGTATAGCCATCAACTGTGGTGGCAGTTCACCCTCGACGCCGATGCCCCACGCGGTTTGCGCTCGCTGCTCGGCGCGGCAGTGCTGTTGGTGGTGGTGTCCCTGACCTGGCTGCTGCGCACCGCTCGCCCGGTGATCCATCTACCGACACCTGAAGAGCTAGAGCGAGCGAGCAGGATCCTCATGGCCTCCGCGCAACCGGACGGTGGCCTCGCGCTGACCGGTGACAAGGCGCTGCTGTTTCACCCTAACGACGAGGCGTTCCTGATGTACGCCCGCCGTGGCCGCAGCCTGGTGGCGCTGTACGACCCTATCGGACCTGGCCAGCAACGGGCCGAAATGATCTGGCAGTTCCGCGACCTGTGCGACATCCATCACGCCCGTCCCGTGTTTTATCAAGTACGTGCGGAGAACCTTCCGTACTACATGGACATCGGCTTGACCGCGATCAAGCTCGGCGAAGAAGCCCGGGTCGACCTCAAGCGCTTTGATCTCGAAGCCAAGGGCAAAGAGATGAAGGACCTGCGCTACACCTGGAACCGCGGCACCCGTGACGGCTTGTCCCTGGAGATCCATGAGCCGGGGCAGGCACCGATGGATGAGCTCAAGGTCATTTCCGATGCCTGGCTGACCGGCAAGAACGTGCGCGAGAAAGGCTTCTCGCTCGGCCGCTTCAGCGATGACTATCTCAAGCATTTCCGCATTGCAGTGATTCGTTTCGAAGGGCGCCCGGTGGCGTTCGCCAACCTGCTCGAGACCTACAACCATGACCTGGCCAGCCTCGACCTGATGCGAGCGCATCCGGAGGCCCCGAAACTGACCATGGAGTTCATGATGGTCGGCCTGATTCAACATTATAAAAATCATGGATACGCGCGTTTCAGCCTGGGCATGGTGCCGTTGTCGGGGTTGCAACCCCGTCGTGGCGCACCGTTGACCCAGCGCCTGGGCTCGATGGTATTCCGCCGTGGTGAGCAGCTCTACAACTTCCAAGGCTTGCGCCGCTTCAAAGACAAGTTCCAGCCTGACTGGGAACCCCGTTATATGGCCGTGCCCGCCGGACTCGATCCGCTGGTTGCCCTGGCCGACACTGCTGCCCTGATCGCGGGCGGCTTGACTGGATTGGTGAAACGCTGATGATTCAACGCTCCCTGAAGTACATCCTGGCGGTACTGATTGTGCTGGCCGTGATTCTCGGTGGCGGTTTCTGGTACCTCAAACGCCCGGCACCGGAACCGACCCTGGAACAACTCACACCGGCCGATGGCGCCGTCATGACCCGCGTTACCCCCGGCACGACGCCCAAGGCTCAGGTGCTGGTGGCGGTCAATGATGACCAGAAGCTCAATGACAAACAATTGACCACCCTGAGCCGTAGCGCTTCAGCGCAAATCGTCCAGGTGATCCTGCCCAAGGACTGCCTGCTGCAAAGTCGCGCCCTGCAAGCCGGCCTGCGCGAATTGAAAGGCCCGGCAACCCTGGTCAGCGGTATTGGCCCTGGCGCCGTGCTCGCCTGGCGCTGGTTGTCGGAGCAGAAGAACGACAAGGCCCAGGCGGTTTCTGTGGACCTGGCCCTGGAAAAACCCGGCGGTTGCACCCACCTGTTACCGAAAAGTGCTGCCCACGGTCACTGGCTGGTAGCGTGGAATGACAACCCGGACGATACCAGTGCCGGCTTCGTGCGTGACCAGCCCAACGCCGAAACCAGCATCAGCGACTACGACATCAACCTGCCGCAAGTGCTGAACAACGAACTGCGCAAGATCCTCGTCGGCGGTGACAAAGCCGCTGGCGGCCTGCAGATCCCGGTGGTCGAAGTGCCAGCGGGTCAGGCCAAGGACACCGTGACCCTGTTCCTGTCCGGTGACGGCGGCTGGCGCGACCTCGACCGCGACGTAGCTGGCGAAATGGCGAAGATCGGCTATCCGGTGGTCGGCATCGACACCCTGCGCTATTACTGGCAACACAAAAGCCCTGAACAAAGCGCGCTGGACCTGGCCGAACTGATGCAGCATTACCGGCAGAAATGGGGCACCAAGCGCTTCATCCTGACTGGCTACTCGTTCGGTGCGGACGTCCTGCCGGCTATCTACAACCGTCTGGCCGAATCGGAACAGCAGCGTGTCGACGCGATCATCCTGCTGGCTTTCGCCCGCACCGGCAGCTTCGAAATCGAAGTCGAAGGCTGGCTCGGCAACGCCGGCAAAGAAGCCGCCACCGGCCCGGAAATGGCCAAGCTGCCAGCCGCCAAAGTGGTGTGCATCTACGGTGAAGAAGAAAGCGACGAGAGTGGCTGCACCGACAAGACTGCGGTGGGCGAAGCCATCAAGCTGCCTGGCGGCCACCACTTCGACGAGAACTACCCGGCGCTGGCCCAGCGCCTGGTGGATGTGATCGAGAAGCGTCAGGCGAAGGAAGCCGAAGCGAGCGCTCAAGAGTGACCTGATAGAGCCTCCCAAAAAGATCGCAGCCTTCGGCAGCTCCCACATGGAGCGGCGTACGCCCCGTAGGAGTTGCCGAAGGCTGCGATCTTTTGAACACAAAAAAGCCCCCGCTGCCGCAATGGCAACGGGGGCTATTTGTTGGGGCTTACATCTCCACCTGCGTCCCCAGCTCAATCACCCGATTCAGCGGCAGATTGAAGAAGCGCAAATTGCCATTGGCGTTCTGCAACATGAAAGCAAACAGCGCCTCGCGCCAGCGGGACATGCCTTCGAGCTTGGAGGCAATAACCGTCTCACGGCTGAGGAAATACGTGGTGCGCATCGGGCTGAAGTCCAACTCGTCGAGGTGGCACAGTTTCAACGCTTTGGGTACATCCGGCTCGTCGGTGAAGCCAAAGTGCAGGATGACCCGGAAGAAGCCTTCACCGTAGGAATCGACTTCAAAGCGCCGGGACGGTGGCACCCGCGGGATGTCTTCGTACACCACCGTCAGCAACACCACTTGCTCGTGCAGCACCTGGTTGTGCAACAGGTTGTGCAACAGCGCATGGGGCACGGCATCCGGGCGCGCCGTCAGGAATACGGCAGTGCCCTGAACACGGTGCGGCGGCTGTACGGCGATACTGCTGATGAAGATCGGCAGCGGCAATCCACCCTCATCGATACGATCGACCAGCAACTGCTTGCCACGCTTCCAGGTGGTCATCAGCACGAACAGCGCGAGACCGGCGATCACCGGAAACGCACCGCCCTGAACGATTTTCGGCACGTTGGCGGCGAAGTACAAACCGTCGACCAACACGAAGCCCAACAGAACCGGCACCACCAGGACTGGCGGCCACTTCCACAGCAGCAAAATCACTGCCGACACCAGAATGCTGGTCATCAGCATGGTCCCGGTCACGGCCACGCCATAGGCCGAAGCCAGAGCACCAGAGGATTCAAAGCCCAGCACCAGCAGGACCACGCCGACCATCAGCGCCCAGTTGACCGCACCGATGTAGATCTGGCCCTGCTCGGCGCTTGAGGTGTGCTGGATGTGCATTCGCGGAATGTAACCGAGCTGGATCGCCTGACGGGTCAGGGAGAACGCACCGGAAATCACCGCTTGCGAGGCAATGACCGTCGCCAGGGTCGACAGCCCCACCAGCGGGATCAACGCCCAGCTTGGCGCCAGCAGATAGAACGGGTTGCGGGCCGCTTCCGGGTCACCGAGCAGCAAGGCACCCTGACCGAAATAGTTCAGCACCAGCGCCGGCAGCACGAGGATGAACCACGCACGGGCAATCGGTTTACGGCCGAAGTGGCCCATGTCCGCGTACAGCGCTTCGGCACCGGTCAATGCCAGCACCACGGCGCCAAGTATCGCCACGCCCATGCCCGGATGCACGATGAAAAAGCGCACACCCCACGCCGGGTTCATCGCTTGCAACACTTCCGGGTGCTGAATGATGCCGTAGACGCCCAGTGCGCCCAGCACCAGAAACCAGGTGACCATGATCGGCCCGAACAGAATGCCAATCCGCGCCGTGCCGTGACGCTGGATCAGAAACAGCGCGACCAACACCACCAATGACAGCGGCACCACCCAATGGTCGATACCATCGAACGCCAGCCCCAGGCCTTCAATCGCCGAGAGCACGGAAATCGCCGGGGTGATCATGCTGTCGCCATAGAACAGCGCCGCACCAATCAGCCCGCAGACCACCAGAAAGCCGCGCAGTTTGGCATGCCCCGCCGCCGCTCGCCGGGCCAGCGCGGTCAAGGCCATGATCCCGCCTTCACCCTGGTTGTCGGCGCGCAGGACAAACATCATGTACTTGATCGACACGACCCAGATCAGCGACCAGAAGATCAGTGCCAGAATCCCCAGCACGCCGTCGTGGTTGACCGGTACGCCATAGCCGCCGGAAAACACTTCCTTGAGGGTGTACAACGGACTGGTGCCGATGTCGCCATATACCACCCCGACTGCGGCGACCAGCATGCCGATCGGTTTCGCCGCCGAATGCTCGGCGCCCGCAGCCTGACTACTTGCCTGACCCATCCACCACTCCTACTACCCAGACCCGGGCTTCTTTGAAAGAAGCACTATGCTTTGAGGTGCAGCATGCGCTGTTTTACTTCAGGTTACAGACGAATTGTTGACTGTAAAAAATCGGTAAACCCCAACGGCGCGAAGCATAGCGCAGCACTCGTCGTATTTCCCTGCATAAAGCTGGTCAAGTGAACGACTCATCGCTAGAATTGCGCACTTTTTGATCAGAGGCGCACTTCAAGCGCCCGTCCGTCGGTTTGCCCTACGCGGCAGCGGCGTCACAAAACACCGAGGTTAGACATGTCCACCACTCCTGCGCCGGCCAATCCAAAGGTTGGCTTCGTATCTCTGGGTTGCCCCAAAGCACTGGTCGACTCCGAGCGCATCCTGACCCAGTTGCGCATGGAAGGTTATGACGTGGTGTCCACCTATCAGGACGCCGACGTCGTGGTGGTCAACACCTGCGGTTTCATCGATTCGGCCAAGGCCGAGTCTTTGGAAGTGATCGGTGAAGCCATCAAGGAAAACGGCAAGGTCATCGTCACCGGCTGCATGGGCGTCGAAGAAGGCAACATTCGCAACGTACACCCGAGCGTGCTGGCCGTGACCGGTCCGCAGCAGTACGAGCAAGTGGTCAATGCCGTGCACGAAGTCGTGCCGCCGCGTCAGGACCATAACCCGCTGATCGACCTGGTGCCGCCTCAAGGCATCAAGCTGACCCCGCGCCACTACGCCTACCTGAAGATTTCCGAAGGCTGCAACCACAGCTGCAGCTTCTGCATCATTCCGTCGATGCGCGGCAAACTGGTCAGCCGTCCAGTCGGTGATGTGCTGGACGAGGCCCAGCGCCTGGTCAAGTCCGGCGTCAAAGAGTTGCTGGTCATTTCCCAAGACACCAGCGCCTATGGCGTCGACGTGAAATACCGCACCGGCTTCTGGAACGGCGCGCCGGTGAAAACCCGCATGACCGAACTTTGCGAAGCCCTGAGCACCCTCGGCGTATGGGTTCGCCTGCACTACGTTTACCCGTACCCGCACGTCGACGAACTGATCCCGCTGATGGCCGCCGGCAAGATCCTGCCGTACCTGGACATCCCGTTCCAGCACGCCAGCCCGAAAGTGTTGAAGTCGATGAAACGCCCGGCCTTCGAAGACAAGACCCTGGCGCGCATCAAGAACTGGCGCGAGATCTGCCCGGACCTGATCATCCGTTCGACCTTCATCGTCGGCTTCCCCGGCGAAACCGAAGAAGACTTCCAGTACCTGTTGAACTGGCTGACCGAAGCCCAGCTTGATCGTGTCGGCTGCTTCCAGTACTCGCCGGTCGAAGGCGCTCCGGCCAACGACCTGGACCTGGAAGTCGTCCCTGACGACGTCAAGCAGGACCGTTGGGACCGTTTCATGGCACACCAGCAGGCCATCAGCTCGGCTCGCCTGCAAATGCGCATCGGCCGTGAGATCGAAGTGCTGGTCGATGAAGTCGACGAGCAAGGCGCCGTTGGCCGCTGCTTCTTCGATGCCCCGGAAATCGATGGCAACGTATTCATCGACAACGGCAGCAACCTCAAGCCGGGCGACAAAGTCTGGTGCAAGGTGACTGACGCCGACGAATACGATCTGTGGGCTGAACAGATCTAAACGCAAAAAATACACAACGCCCCGCTCTCTTGACGAGATGCGGGGCTTTTTTACGGCTATCGTTTGAGGTTGAAAGGATTCTCATCAATCACGCATATAGGGCAGACAGGCATGCGTCAGCATTCGGTCATCCACACGCCGAAACAAAGCGATTACGAAGAACTGACCCGGGTCTGGGAGGCGTCCGTGCGTGCCACCCATGACTTTCTGCCGGACAGCTACATCAACCTGCTGAAAAACCTGGTACTGACCCGCTACCTGGATGCAGTGATGTTGATCTGCACAAAGGATTCGGACCAGCGCATCACCGGGTTTGCCGGAGTCGCGGCGGGCAAGATCGAAATGCTTTTCATCGAGCCGACGTATCGCGGCCAGGGCCTTGGCAAACGGTTACTGCGTTATGCCCTGGAAAACCTCAACGCCGATCAACTGGACGTCAACGAGCAGAACCCGCAAGCCCTGGGCTTTTATTTCAAGCTAGGGTTTGAAGTAATCGGTCGCTCTGAAGTCGATGGCATGGGGCAGCCGTATCCGTTGTTGCACATGCGCATGCGCCAGCCGCAACTATTGACGCGCAATGGCTGACACGCACCCTACAAAAAACTCTACGGTGCAAATGGAGCCGGGATTAACCGGCGCCAGGCAGGTACAATGCCCACCCCCTTTTTGTTACGGCCCTGACATGACTGACCCGATTCGTCTCTCCAAACGCCTCATCGAACTCGTCGGCTGCTCCCGTCGGGAGGCTGAGCTGTTCATTGAGGGCGGCTGGGTCACCGTCGACGGCGAAGTCATCGACGAGCCGCAGTTCAAGGTCGACAACCAGAAAGTCGAACTGGACCCGGAAGCCAAGGCCACCGCGCCCGAGCCGGTGACCCTGCTGCTCAACGTGCCTGCCGGCATGGACGCAGATACCGCCATGGCCAGCATCAGCGCCGAGACCCTCAGCGAAGAGCACCGCTACGGCAAACGTCCGCTGCGGGGCCACTTCCTGCGCTTGACCGCCAGCACCGACCTGCAGGCCAATGCCAGCGGTCTGCTGGTGTTCACTCAGGACTGGAAAATCCTGCGCAAACTCACCGCCGACTCGAACAAGATCGAGCAGGAGTACGTCGTCGAAGTCGAAGGCGAGATGGTGGCACACGGCCTCAATCGCTTGAACCACGGCCTGACCTACAAAGGCAAAGAGCTACCGGCGGTCAAGGCCAGTTGGCAGAACGAAAACCGTCTGCGCTTCGCCATGAAAAACCCGCAGCCGGGCATCATCGCCCTGCTCTGCCAGGCTGTCGGCCTGAAGGTCATCGGTATCCGCCGCATCCGCATCGGCGGCGTGTCCATCGGCAAAGTGCCGCTAGGGCAATGGCGCTACCTGTCCGGCAAAGAGAAGTTCTAAGGCTTCTTTTGCCGCCACACATTTCGGCGCCGCGCCTGGCCGCGACGCCCACAGCTGAATATCAGGACTGCCCACATGATTCATAACGACGTACTGCGCAGCGTGCGCTACATGCTCGACATCAGCGACAAGAAAGTCATCGAGATCATCAAGCTCGGCGGCATGGACGTGACCCTGCCGGACCTTTTGACCTACCTCGACAAGAAAGAGGAAGACGAGGAAGGCTTTGTCCGCTGCCCGGATGAAGTCATGGCGCATTTCCTCGACGGTCTGGTGATCTTCAAGCGTGGCAAGGACGAAAGCCGTCCGCCGCAGCCGATCGAAGTGCCGGTGACCAACAACATCATCCTGAAGAAGCTGCGCGTCGCTTTCGAACTGAAAGAAGACGACATGCACGCGATCCTCAAGGCAGCCGAATTCCCGGTGTCCAAGCCAGAACTGAGCGCGCTGTTCCGCAAGTTCGGCCACACCAACTATCGTCCGTGCGGCGACCAGTTGCTGCGCAACTTCCTCAAGGGCCTGACTCTGCGCGTGCGCCCGCAATAAGCGGATGGCCTGTTCAGGAGCCGGCTTGCCGGCGAAGGACCCCATAACGTCGCGTTGATCCAACCGATCCGCGCAATCGTTAACGACCATCGCTGGCAAGCCAGCTCCTACGAAGAGCGTGCGAGGCATGATTTCCTGTAGGAGCCGGCTTGCCGGCGAAGGCGGCCTCGAACAACGCTTGCTCCGTGAGGTTCAAGCGGTATCTACCAAGAGCCGCCAATCCGCCGCGCATCATCAACATCGGCTAGCTACGGTGGGTTCAGCCTCTAACCCGATGAGGCGGCTTGAGCGACGTCACTCCAGTGTCTTGAGCCGCCCTTCGATAAATCGCCTCTCGGGCGCCTGCTGAGTCAATTCCAGCGCCCGTTCCCACGCCGCCCGTGCCTCGTCGAACCGACCCAGTTGCCGGCAAAACTCCGCCCGCGCCGAATGCGCCAAGTGGTAATCCTGTAAATCTCCCCGCGAAAGAATTCGCTCGACCAGCGTCAGCCCCGCCAACGGCCCATCGCGTCGCGCCAATGCCGCAGCCCGGTTCAACTCGACGACCGGCGATGGCACCGCTCGCAGCAGCACGTCATACAGACCGACGATCTGCGGCCAGTCGGTTTGCTCCGCCGTCGACGCTTCGGCATGTACTGCCGCAATCGCCGCTTGCAGGCAATAGGGCCCAAAACGCCCAAGGGTCAGCGCCCGTTCAATCAAGGCACAGCCCTCGGCAATCAGGTCGGCGTCCCATAACGCACGGTCCTGCTCGTCCAGCACGATCAACTCGCCGCTGGCGCAGGTTCTGGCTGGCCGCCGCGACTCGTGCAACAGCATCAGCGCCAACAGCCCCATCACTTCGGGGTCTGGCAACAACTCCATTAACAATCGCCCAAGACGAATGGCTTCCCGAGTCAAATCTTCACGAATCAGCGACTCGCCGACAGACGCCGAATACCCCTCGTTGAACACCAGGTAAATCACCCGCAACACGCTGTCGAGGCGCTCGGGCAGTTCGGCAAGACTGGGCACCTGATAAGGGATTTTCGCGTCGCGGATCTTCGCCTTGGCGCGCACGATGCGCTGGGCAATGGTGGCCGGTGCCGAAAGGAACGCGCGGGCGATTTCTTCAGTGGTCAGGTCACAAACTTCCCGCAGCGTCAGCGACACCTGCGCATCCGATGCGAGGGCCGGGTGACAGCAGGTGAAGATCAAACGCAGGCGGTCGTCTTCCACATCTTCTCCACTCCAGTCGGCCTGCTCCAGCGCTTCCAGTTGCGCCACCAGCAGCGGCCGAGATGCCGCAAACCTTGCGCTTCGACGCAAGGCATCAATGGCCTTGAAGCGCCCGGTGGAGACCAGCCAGGCGCGAGGATTTTCCGGCACACCATCACGCTGCCAGCGCTGGACCGCGATGAAAAACGCTTCATGCAAGGCCTCCTCAGCGAGGTCGAAATCGCCAAGCAAGCGAATCAGCGTCGCCAGAATGCGCCGCGACTCCTGGCGATAAACCCGCTCGACCTGCGCCTGCACCGGTAACCCTGGCATCTTAGGGATTCAACTGCCGAACGGGCCGCACTTCGACGCTGCCGACCCGAGCCGCCGGTATGTTTGCGGCGACCTGGATGGCTTCGTTGAGGTCTTTGGCATCGATCAGGTAGAAGCCGGCCAACTGCTCTTTGGTTTCTGCGAACGGGCCATCGGTGATCGACATCTTGCCGTTGCGCATACGCACCGTGGTGGCGGTCTGTACCGACTCCAGCGCCTCGGCGGCGACCATCCGGCCGCTGCCCTGGATCGACTCGGCATAGGCCATGCATTCAGAATCATGCGGGCTCTCCGGCAGCGAATGCAGCAGTTGCTCATCGCTGTAGACCAGGCATAAATACTTCATCACGCTCTCCTTGAGGAACCGATCAACTATGGCGGCAGCCGGGGGCTTTGACCTGTTTTTCCGATGATCAGGGCTTCAGATCGAACAGCGGCGCGCCAGTCTGCATATCAAACGGCGAAGACCAGTGCTCATGGACGATCTGCCACAACCCGCCGTCCTGCCGATAGCATGCAGACACGCGCATCCAGCATGCCTGGGTTTCGCCCTTGTCGTTGGTGCCGCCGCAATGCGCCAGCCAGTGGGCGAAAGCGAGAGTTTCCGAGGTTTCGATGCTGACCTCGTGAAACTCGAAGAGATGCGGACCCGGACACATCTCCATACACTCCTGCCAATGCGCTCGATAGGCCTCCTTGCCCTTGAATTGCAGGGCCTTGACCGCGTCGAACGAAACGATGTCATCGGCGTACAGTGCCATGACCCTGTCCACATCCTTGGCCATGACGGCCTGGCGGTAGCTGTCGATCAGGTTCTGGATCTGAGTGTGTGCGCTCATGGTGGTTCTCCGTGGTTTTTATCAGGAAGACACCCTTAGTCGTCCGGCGATCCGGCAAATCGACAGACGAAATAAAAATAAACCATAAAGCCAAACTCGCTAGAATCCGAGGCTCATTTGCGTTGGAAAAGGACACTCCAGTGACAGCCCGACTCGTGCCTTATGAAAGCCTGAACGCGCTGCAGCGCCAACAGGTCGAGGCTATTGAAGTGCATTCGCAACAGATCAAATTCTCGGGTGACATCCACGGTGCCTTGCACACGTTGTTGTCCAAACCCGGCCCCGGGGTCAAGGGCTTTGCCTTGCTGGCCGAGGACATTCCCGTGGCGTTCCTGCTGCTCAAGCGCCCGCCAGTGCTGCCGGGCTGGGCCGATGAACACAGCGCGACCCTGCATGCGCTGCAAGTCGATCAACGCGCTCAGGGCAAAGGCTACGGCAAGGCCTGCCTGCAAGCGCTTCCCGAAGTTGCGCGCCTGGCCTGGCCGGAAATCAAGGGGCTGGAGTTGTCGGTGGACGCCGACAACGAAGCCGCCATCGCCCTGTACGCCAGGTTTGGCTTTGTCGACAGCGGCGAGGCGTACAAGGGGCGGATCGGTTATGAGCGGCGGATGGGGTTGGTGTTTTAACTGCGCGTCGATGAACCTTGGTAGGAGTTGCCGCAGGCTGCGATCTTTCGATCTTTTTTTTGAAGGCCAACGTCAAAAGATCGCAGCCTTCGGCAGCTCCTACAGAGATTAAAGCGTCAAAACCATCTCATGCCACGCCATGCCGCCATGGTCGGACGCCGAGGGTTTGATGTAGGCAAAGCCAAAACCGGCATACAACGGAATATGCCGTTCCTTGCACATCAGGTTGATGGAGACCTTGCCCATCGCACGCATACGCTCGATGAACTCGCCCATCAGGCGCTTGGCCAGGCCCTGCCCTTGATAATCCGGGTGCACCACCACCGACATGATCACCACGTGCGGCCCGGCCGGGTCGTGGCCGATCAGTTCCTTGAACGCCTCGTCCGACATTTCCACCTGGAACGCCGCACCGGAATTGATGAATCCGGCGACAACGCCGTCCACTTCCGCCACGATAAACCCTTCGGGCCAGGTGGCGATGCGGGTGGAGATTTTCTCCCGGGTAGCGGCTTCGTCGCCTTCGTAGGCAACGGTTTCGATGGCGTAGCAGCGGTCCAGATCGGCAGGCGTGACGTGACGGATGACGGCGTTCATGGCAACTCGGGATCAGCGTGGGAAAGCCCGCAATCATAAATCAGCCGCCGTGCGACATCGAGAAACGAATCAAGCGATCCGTCTCTCGATGTCGGCGTCAGGCCTTGAGCGGCAACCAGAGTTCCAGCTTGCCGGTATTGAGCCTGGGGTTGAAATCTTCGCTGTAGCGCTCGAACTCCGGGGCATTGAGCAGTTCGCGTCCGGACTGTGGCAGCCATGTGCCATGGATGTATTGGAAGGTTTGCGGCAAGGATTCCAACGGCCCTTTGTGTTCGAACACCACGTATTGCTGGGGCTGAACCTCTACCCAGCGGTATGTCTCCGGCAAATCGTCGAGCCTGCTGATCTCCACCCCGGCGATGTAATCGAAGCCGCCCTTGCCGTCGAAGTTGCAGCAGACGCCGTAGGTCACTTCGCCTTTTTGACCCGGAATCTTCCCTAGATGAGGAATGAACTTTTCCCAGAGTTCGGGGATGCCCTTGACGGTTTGCTGGGTAAAATTCCCGCCAAGCCCGGCGATCAGCAGAAAGTGTCCGTGCTCGAAGCGCGGCTGCGTCACCTCAACGCGTGTTTGCTCATCCATGGCTCGTCTCCTGGAGCTTAAAAATGGGTTCGGCTGGGAGTATAGAAGCCAAACCCGATTCGCCCACTTATAGGGCGTGCAACTGCTCGGCGGCGCCAGAGCCGACAAACTCGTTGTACCCCGACAGGATCACGTAGACCGCGAAATAGCAGAAGATCGCTGCCGATGCCATGTAGGAATAGCGCAGCAATTTGTCGCCGAGCAACTTGCCGCCATGGCTCGCGGCGAAGCACAGGCCGGCCGACCAGAGCAGTCCGGCGCAGAGAAAGCCGCCGAGAAACAGTGCTGAACTGAGTGGGCCACCGCCACCGGAACGGGCAATCAGTGTGCCACCCACCGCGGCGAACCAAAGAATGGCACTGGGCGACGACATGGCGAGAAAAATCCCGCGAAAGAACTCCTTGCGGTGGGAGTTGTTCCCGACTTCTGCCGTTTCGGCCAACAGCGCTTCATGGTGGATCGCCGAATAGATCATTTTCGCCGCGAAGTAGACCAGCAGCGCCGAACCGCCAATCCACAGCACCCAACGCACGGTTTCGTACTGTAGCAACACCGTCATGCCGGCCAGCGCCAGCACGGCGTAGATCAGGTCACCCACGCAAGTCCCCAACCCCAGCGCAAAGCCTTGGAAATAGCCGCGCTGCATGGCCAGCGTGATCATCGCGATGTTGGCCACGCCGATGTCCAGGCACAGCGACAGGCTCAACAAGAAGCCACTGGTAAATTCCATCGAACCCTATCCTTCGGACAAATTTGTTTACTTTGAGGCTGGACAGTCTGCCACAGCTGACCGTACATTCCGCCACAGGTCACCGCAGTGACCTGCGTCGCTCGGACGGTTCCGGGCGCTTACGTTATCCGAGGCAACAATGGCCGAACAAGGTTCGCCGCGCCGCTTTGCGCGCATAGATCGACTCCCCCCTTACGTTTTCAACATCACTGCCGAGCTGAAGATGGCCGCCCGTCGTCGTGGCGAAGACATCATCGACTTGAGCATGGGCAACCCCGACGGCGCCACGCCGCCGCACATCGTCGAAAAACTTGTGCAGGTCGCCCAGCGTGAAGACACCCACGGTTACTCCACGTCCAAGGGGATTCCGCGTCTGCGCCGGGCGATTTCCAACTGGTACAAGGAGCGCTACGAGGTCGACATCGACCCGGAAAGCGAAGCCATTGTCACCATCGGCTCCAAGGAAGGCCTGGCGCATTTGATGCTGGCCACCCTCGACCAGGGCGACACGGTACTGGTGCCGAATCCGAGCTACCCGATTCACATCTACGGTGCCGTGATTGCCGGCGCCCAGGTGCGGTCCGTGCCACTGGTACCGGGCGTGGATTTCTTCGCGGAGCTGGAACGGGCCATTCGCGGCTCGATCCCGAAACCGAAGATGATGATCCTCGGCTTCCCGTCCAACCCCACCGCACAGTGCGTGGAGCTGGACTTCTTCGAGCGGGTGATCGCCCTCGCCAAACAATACGACGTGCTGGTGGTGCACGACCTGGCCTACGCCGACATCGTCTATGACGGCTGGAAAGCCCCGTCGATCATGCAGGTGCCAGGCGCCAAGGACATTGCGGTGGAGTTTTTCACCCTGTCCAAGAGCTACAACATGGCTGGCTGGCGCATCGGCTTCATGGTCGGCAACCCGGAACTGGTCAACGCCCTGGCGCGGATCAAGAGCTATCACGACTACGGCACCTTCACCCCGCTGCAAGTGGCCGCAATTGCTGCACTGGAAGGCGATCAGCAATGCGTGCGCGACATCGCCGAGCAGTATCGCCAACGCCGTAACGTGCTGGTCAAAGGACTGCATGAACTGGGCTGGATGGTCGAGAATCCGAAGGCTTCGATGTATGTCTGGGCGAAGATCCCTGAGGCTTACGCGCACCTGGGTTCGCTGGAGTTCGCCAAGAAACTGCTGGCCGAGGCCAAGGTTTGCGTCTCGCCGGGTGTTGGATTTGGCGAGTACGGCGATGATCACGTGCGTTTTGCCCTGATCGAAAACCAGGACCGGATTCGCCAGGCCGTACGCGGGATTCGCGGGATGTTCCGGGCGGATGGGCTCGTCACCAAATCCAACGCCTGACCGAACCTGTAGGAGCCGGCTTGCTGGCGATCGCATCGACTCGGTCAGACGTTACACCGTGTCGCCTGCATCGCCAGCAAGCCGGCTCCTACATAGGTTTGCATCACCCACAAAAAAACCGCAGCGATGCGGTTTTTTTGTGTCTGTCGAATCGCTTAAACGAACAGCGACAACAACAGGATAAAGCCCAGGGCCACCACCGACAGAATGGTTTCCATCGCGGTCCAGGTCTTGAAGGTTTCGGCCACGGTCATGTTGAAGTACTGCTTGACCAGCCAGAAACCGGCGTCGTTGACGTGAGACAGGATCAGGGAACCGGCACCGGTGGCGAGCACCAGCAGCTCACGGTTCACACCCGGGATCATCCCCACCACCGGCACCACGATGCCCGCGCCGGTAATGGTCGCAACGGTTGCGGAACCTGTGGCGATACGGATTACCGCTGCCACCAGCCAAGCCAGCAGGATCGGCGAGATCTGTGCATTCACCGCCATGTGGCCGATCACGTCGCCCACACCACTGGTCACCAGCATCTGCTTGAAGCCACCACCGGCACCGATGATCAGGATGATCGCGGCGGTCGGCGCGAGGCTCGCATCCAGCCATTTCATCATTTGGCTGGAACCGATGCCCTGCTTGTAGCCGAAGGTATACAACGACAGCAGCAATGCCAGCAGCAATGCCGAAATCGGGTGACCGATCAGGTCCATGAAGGCGCGGAAGATGTTGCCATCGGGCAGCACCACGTCGGCAAAGGTCTTGAGTAGCATCAAGAACACTGGCAGCAGCACGGTCACCAGCGTGATGCCGAAGCTTGGCAGTTCAGCCGAATCGGTTTCGCGCGCCAGTTGATCCACCAGCTCCTGGTTCGGATGCCCCGGAATATGCTTGGCAATGAACGTACCGAAGATCGGGCCAGCGATGATGGCGGTTGGCAGCGCTACGATCAGGCCGTACAGAATGGTCTTGCCGATATCGGCACCGAACACGCCGATGGCCAGCAACGGGCCCGGGTGCGGTGGCACCAGGCCATGAACCGCGGACAGACCGGCCAGCAGCGGGATACCGATCTTGATGATCGACACACCGGTGCGGCGGGCCACGATGAACACCAACGGAATCAGCAATACGAAGCCGATTTCGAAGAACAGCGGGATACCGACCAGAAACGCGGCGAACATCATCGCCCACTGCACCTTGTCCTTGCCGAAGGCGCGGATCAACGTCTGCGCAATCTGATCGGCCCCCCCTGATTCGGCCATCATTTTGCCGAGCATCGTGCCCAGCGCCAGGATGATGCCGACAAAACCAAGCACGCCCCCAAAGCCGTCCTGGAACGCCTTGATGATGGTGCCGATCGGCATGCCGGACGTCAGCCCGAGGAAGGCTGCGGCGATGATCAGTGCGAGGAATGGGTGCAACTTGAACTTGGTGATCAGAACGATAAGCCCGATCACCGTAACCACTGCATCGAGCAGCAGGAACGTCTCGTGGGACATGCCAAACATTGGGGGGTGTCTCCTGGTTGTTGTTGTTATTAAAGCGGGTTAATCAGAAGTCGCGAGGACAGCGCTGTCTTTGCCGACACAGTCATACCGCCTGTTTCAGGCCGTTGGCCTGCCACCAGACATGAGCCTTCGCAGCCAGTTGCTCGACACTGTTGGTCGAGGCATCCAGTGCCAGGGTCAACGGCTCGCCAACGGGTGATTCGAGGGTGGCGAACTGGCTGTCGATCAGGGTCGACGGCATGAAATGCCCTGGCCGGTGGGATACGCGGTCGGCAGCGACTTCAGGGGTCAACTCAAGAAACACGAAACCCAGGCCCGGCAAGGCACTGCGCAGACGTTCGCGGTAAATCTGTTTGAGGGCCGAGCAGGTCAGCACCGGGCGTTCGCCCCTGGCATCGATGCGGCGCAATTCATCGCACAGACTGTCGAGCCAGCCGGCACGGTCTTCATCGTTCAAGGGGATACCCGCGCTCATCTTTTCGATATTGGCGGCAGGGTGAAAAGAGTCGCCTTCAATGGCCGTGGCGCCGCTCAAATGGCACAAGGCCTCGCTGACGCACGTCTTGCCGCAACCGGCAACGCCCATGATGACCAGGGCGGTGATGGGATGATTCATGTAACACCTCAGCGCGCAGACAGCGCTACCTTTGCCAGTTATGACACTAGACCAAAAGCAGAAGTTGCCGACGCCTTTCTTGTCATTTTGTGGGTTGCAGCAGGTTAAGTCCCAACGCCAAAAAGCGAGGATCAGGCGAACCCTCGCTCACGCATTTGCAGCTGCATCGAGACAGCGCTACCTTAGTGCCTTGAATTTTGTTTGGCAAGCCGTCGATGAACCCAACTAAAAACGACAAAAATACCCGCACCACTGGCCGCCCTACCCTGAACGAAGTAGCGCGACTGGCCGGCGTCAGCCCGATTACCGCCTCTCGAGCCCTGCGTGGGGTCAGCACGGTGGCCACCGAACTGGTGGAAAAAGTCCAGAAAGCGGCGCTCGAACTCAACTACGTGGTCAACCCGGCAGCACGCGCCCTGGCTTCGGCACAGAGCCACTCAGTGGTGGTGTTGGTGCCATCGCTGTCCAACCTGCTCTTCATCGACACCCTGGAAGCCATTCATCAGGTGTTGCGCCCCAAGGGCTTCGAAGTGCTGATCGGCAACTTCCATTATTCACGCGACGAAGAAGAAAACCTGCTGCGCAATTACATGGCCTATCAACCGCGCGGCCTGTTGCTGACAGGTTTCGACCGCACCGAAAGTTCGCGACGGATGATCGAAGCCAGCAATATTCCGTGTGTGTACATGATGGAGCTGGACAGCGCAGCCGGGCTCAATTGCGTCGGCTTCTCGCAACTGGCAGCCGGGGAAACGGCGGCCGAACATTTGCTGTCCCGTGGGCGCAAACGTCTGGCTTACATCGGTGCGCAACTGGATCAGCGCACTTTGTTGCGCGGCGAAGGTTTCCGCAAGGCGCTGAAGAAGGCCGACCTGTATGACCCAGACCTGGAAGTGCTCACCCCGCGTTCCTCCTCTGTGGGCCTCGGTGGCGAACTGTTCTTGCAACTGCTGGCCAGTCACCCCGATGTCGATGCCATTTTCTTCGGCAATGACGACCTGGCCCAGGGCGCCCTCCTAGAAGCCATGCGCTGCGGGATCAAGATCCCGGAGCAGGTAGCGATTCTGGGTTTCAACGATTTGCCCATGTCTGAACACATGGTCCCGCGCCTGAGCAGCATCAACACCCCGCGTGAAGCCATTGGCCGTCGTGCGGCGGAGCAGATGCTGACGCTGATGGCCGGCAACACCGTGGCCAAACCGGTGCAGGACATGGGGTTTGAATTGAAGGTGCGCGAGAGCACATAGTTCTCCGCCTCGACATGCGTAAGCGTTGCCGAAGGCTGCGATCTCCGGATCCGCGTTGAAAAAATCCAGATCAAAAGATCGCAGCCTTCGGCAGCTCCTACACTGCATATACGTCATTTTCGATGGAGTAACCCATGGAACATGCACTGAGAATTCTCGGCAAAGCCTCGTCCATCAACGTCCGCAAAGTCCTGTGGACCTGTGAGGAACTGGGTATTGCCTACGAACGCGAGGATTGGGGCAGTGGCTTTGCGTCCACTCACAGTCCCGAGTTTCTTCGGCTGAACCCTAACGCCCAGGTACCGGTGATCGTCGATGACGCCGGGGTGTTGTGGGAATCCAACACCATCTGCCGCTACCTGACCGCCAAACACCATCACGCCGACCTGCTGCCTACCGACCCAGCGGCACGCGCCCGAGTAGAACAGTGGATGGACTGGCAAGCCACCGAGCTCAACTCCTCCTGGAGCTACGCGTTCATGGCGTTGGTGCGCAAAGACCCGGAATTTCAGGATGCGCACCGTATCGACGTCAGCGCCCGCGGCTGGAATCAGAAGATGGGCATCCTCGAACACCAGCTCGCGACCACCAAGGCATACGTGGCCGGGCCACGCTTCACCCTGGCAGATATTGTCATCGGTTTGTCGGTCAATCGCTGGCTGATGACACCGATTGATCGGCCTGATTATCCGGCAGTCGATGAGTATTTCCAGCGCCTGGCACAACGCCCCGGCTTTCTCAAATACGGCTGCAACGGCTTGCCGTGAACGGAAACGAAACCCCTGTGGCGAGGGAGCTTGCTCCCGCTGGGCAGCGAAGCGGCCCCAAAAAAGGAACTGCTGCGCAGTTCAACGGGAGCAAGCTCCCTCGCCACAGGTTCAGCGTTGCGACTAGTTCAGCTGCAACGTCGAGTTGAACTGGCTGATCGCATCCACCACATGCCGGGAGCCCTGCTGAATCTCCAGAATCACCTCCCCCGCCTCGTTCGCCAGTTCCACCCCAAGCCCGGTTCGACTCAGGCTCGATTGCATGCTCGACACCGCGCTCAGGGACAGGTCGTGGTTCTTGCGCACCACCTCGACAATTTCCAGTGTCGCCTGGCTGGTACGCGCCGCGAGGCTGCGCACTTCATCGGCCACCACCGCAAATCCTCGTCCGTGCTCCCCGGCACGGGCCGCTTCGATGGCGGCGTTAAGTGCCAGCAAATTGGTCTGGTCGGCAATACCGCGGATGGTCTGCACAATGGTGCCAATGATGTCGGACTGTTTGCTGACGGCGTCGATGCTCACCGCCGCTTCGTTCAAATCCTTGGAAATATCCTGGATGATCTGCACCGTTTGCTGCACCACTTCGGACCCTTTGCGCGCACAAACGTCGTTTTGCACAGACGTGCTGTGGGCCGATTCGGCCGCAGTTTGCAGGGTCGTCATCTGCTGGGTGATGTCGCTGGCAAACTTGACGACTTTGTACAGCCGGCCCTTCGCGTCGAACAATGGATTGTAGGACGCTTCGAGAAATACCGTCTGACCTTGCTTGTTCTTGCGCTCGAAACGATGGGAGTGAAATTCCCCGCGATTGAGCGAAGCCCAGAAATTCCTGTATGCCTGAGACTCGGCTTCAGCACGGTGACAAAACAGGCTGTGGTGTTGACCTATCACTTCGTTTAGCGAGTACTGCATGGTTTTCAGGAAGTTCTCATTGGCGGTGATCACCCGGCCTTCGGGGGTGAACTCAATCACCGCCATCGAACGTCCGATCGCTGCAAGCATGCTTGCGTTTTCATGTTCCTTGTTGACCCTGGCGGTGACGTCGGTCGCGACTTTGATCACGCTCCTGACCTGGCGGTCGGGGCCCGGAACCGGCATGTAACTGGCTTCGAGCCAGATTTCGCTGCCACCCTTGTCCAGCCGCATAAACGTCCCGCTCAGCGGCTCGCCACGGCTCAGGTCACGCCACAATTTGGTATAAGCGTCGCTGCGGTAATACCGTTCCTCACAAAAAACCCGGTGATGCTTGCCACGCACTTCATCGGCGCTGTAGCCCATGGCGCTACAGAAGTTCTCATTTGCCTCAATCACGAAGCCATCCGGGGTGAACTCAATCATTGCCATCGAACGACTGATTGCCGCCAACTTGCCATTGGCTTCGGTCAGGGCACAACTGAATCGCTCGATTTCCAGCAGGTCAGCCTTGTGATGTAGGTTAAACATGTTCGTATCACCTTCGGCGCGTTCTTTTGATTAATGAAAGCTGCAGTTCTTTCAAATCCACCACTACGTTCCACGGAACAGGCACACGCGTTCCTCCAATAAGAAGGATTTGTCAGGTGATAAATGATGATCAATCGGAGGGTCCCTATACCGGCACTCTCATCAAAACATCCTTCTCTTGATAGCCCTCACTCGGGCCAGACCTAACAGACTTATCAACAAACTCCATTTAATCGACGGCTCCCTTTGGTCAAGTGTAGGTGCCTTGATTTGCGCACTCTGACTGCCAACATCGCTTTGTTCGATATCGTTAGTTACGCGTGAGCATAGCCAGCAGCAGTCGTCTTGCAAGGCCACTAATTGGCCATCACCAGGACAAAATCGGTTCAGCGTCCGCAGGCTCTGGATAAAAAGGAGGGTGACGCCGACGGACGGTGCATCAGGGATTCGGACCGGGAGATTTTATGCAGGTTTGCAGCAAAAAAACCTGCAAGAGCATCGCCCCCACATTGCATGGGAGCGAGCATTCAACGCGGGATCAGTGACCGAACACGCCCACTTTTTTGGCTTTCTTGTCTGCGCGTTTTTCAATGGCGGTTTTCGCCGGTTTCTTTTTCGCCGATTTCTTTGAATCCATACCTTTGGACATGATGCGTACTCCACACATTGGGATGTGAGATCAGGTATACACCTATCCCCGCTCGCGTGTTCTTTTATAATCGCCCGCTTTGTACGCCGACAGTCGAAGACATGCCCAGCACTCAATACAGTCAACTCGACGAGCCGTTATGGCCGTTGATGAACAAGTTTTACCGCGCCCACCAATCGTCGATGAAAGCGGTCCGTGATGCTCAGTTGTGGGTGGCCCGGCGCAATGAAATCGTTGCCGCGCTGTGTTTGCGTCCAGTATCGGGCGGCCACTGGCTGACAGGACTGTTTGTCGATCCGGGCTGTCGCGAACAAGGGATTGCGGCAGGGTTGATCGAGGCCGCAGTAAAGGATTGCGAACACCCGGTATGGTTGTTCTGTCATCCGGATTTGCGGGGGTTTTATGAGCGTCGCGGTTTTACGTTCGACCCGCAGATGCCTTATGCAATGGTTGAACGCTTGACTCGCTATGCGCGCAGCAAGCCGATGATTGCGATGGGGCTGGCGCCGTAAACAATTGTGGGAGCGAGCCTGCTCGCGATAGCCATATGTCAGATTCATTGATGTTGATTGACACGACGTCATCGCGAGCAGGCTCCCACAGGGTTTTGTACCGATGGTCAGTCGTCCGCGCTGGGATCAAGATCCGGGAACATTACTTCGGTAAACCCGAACTTGCTGAAGTCGGTAATACGCGATGGGTACAGGCGCCCGATCAGATGATCGCACTCATGCTGCACCACCCGCGCATGGAACCCTGAAGCAACGCGCACGATGGTTTCGCCCTTCGGATCGACCCCTTCGTAACGAACATGCTGGTAACGCTGCACCGCACCGCGCAGTCCCGGCACTGACAAACAACCTTCAAAGCCTTCCTCAAGCGTCGGGTCGAGCGGCGTGATCAACGGGTTGATCAGAATCGTCTGCGGAACGGCTTCGGCGTCCGGATAACGCTCGCTGTGCTCGAATCCGAAGATCACCAATTGCAGATCGACACCAATCTGCGGCGCAGCCAGGCCCACACCGCCAACACTTTCCATGGTCTGGAACATGTCGTCGATGAGTTGCCACAGCTCAGGGCTGTCGAACATTTCGGCGGGTACGGGCGGGGCAATGCGCAGCAGGCGCTCATCGCCCATTTTGAGAATGTCACGAATCATGATTGGGCTTCGTCAGTGGTCGGCTTGAGCGAGTGATCCCGGCCCAGCCCCGACACATGGTGTTTTTCCTCATGGCCCGGACCGTGTTCGCCGGGAACCTTTTCGCCAGGGTCCTTGCCCTCTCGCGACATGTGCTCGATCACCGCATTCATTTCCGCGCCGAGCAACAACACGGCGGCGGAAATATAGAAGTACAGCAACAGCACGATGATCGCGCCGATACTGCCATACATGGCGTTGTAGTTGGCGAACTCCTTGACGTAGAAGCCAAAGCCCAACGAGGCGATGATCCATACCACCACTGCCAGCACGGAGCCGGGCGTGATGAAGCGAAACTCCTGTTTGACGTCGGGCATCACGTAGTAGATCAAGGCCACTGCGACCATCAACAGAATCACGATCACCGGCCAGCGAGCGATGGTCCAGAGCGTGACGATGAAATACTCGAGGCCGACTTGCGAGGCGATCCAGCTCATCACCTGCGGCCCGAGCACCATCAGTGCAGCAGCGATCAGCAGCATGCCGGCTATCCCGACGGTATAGATAATCGACAACGGAAAGCGTTTCCACAGCGGACGACCTTCCACTACGTCGTAGGCCGCATTCATTGCGCTCATCATCAATCGCACACCCGCCGAGGCGGTATACAGAGCGATTACGATACCTACCGACAGCAAACCGCCCTTGGATTGCTGAAGCTGGTCGATCACCGGGTTGACCTGCTCGAGGGCCTGGGGTGGCAGCACAAGTTCCGATTGCAGGCGCAGCCACGAAAAAAAATCAGGCAGGTGCAGGAAACCGATCAACGCAATCAGAAACAAAATGAACGGAAACAGCGAAAACAGCATTTGATAGGCGAGCGCCGAGGCATAGGTCGACATTTCGTCGTCGACGAATTCGGTGACCGTGCGCACCATCACACGGTGCAGGGGCATGCCTTTCATGTCCGGGAAAATCATTAGCGTCTCCATTCGCCGCAAACAGATTCAGAGGTCAAGTCGTGGCGACTCAGGGGCCCTTTTGTTGCATCAAAGTAGCGCACTTGGCGGCTTTGAAACAATTTCCGCAATCAAGTTCAGCCTGACACGAAAACGGCCATCCGCGGATGGCCGTTCCTAACCGTCGTCGAAGCCGAATCAGGCTTCGTCGACACCTTTCTTGACCGCGTCCTTGGCTTTGCCTACGGCTTGTTGGGCTTCGCCTTTCTTCTCCTGCACCACGCCTTCGGCGCGCATTTTGTCGTTACCGGTCGCCTTGCCAATACCTTGCTTGACGTTGCCCGCGGCTTCGTTGGCCATGCCTTTCACTTTATCGCCTGTACTGCTCATGGTATTTCTCCTGTGAACATCTGGATGGAAAAGTGGTTACACAAGGTTGACCGGGAGCGTTTGCACGGAGTTTCATTTATTTTCACAGTGTCATTTTATCGCTCGATGCAGGTTGCGCTTTATGTTTGCCCGGCAACCCCCGAGAATGCGCAACACATTCAGGCCATGGCGCTGAAGATCCAATCCCGTAGGAATGTTATGAAACTCGATAAAAAGCAGGCCATTGCCCGCAGAAACCAGGAACTTGGCGGTGCTGTGCTTGGCGTCAACAACTGCCACTTCACCGAATTGAACCGCAACCGCAATATCTGGTGGTTCGACATCCCGGTAGCGCGCCTGGCCATTGGTCAGTACGAGTGGATTCACCTGCTGATGCACACGCCGGACACCGACGAACTGCTGCACCTGAAAGTGCCGACAGTGTTCCTGCGTGAGAAGCTTGAAGGCCTGGTGATACGTAACGAAGGCAAGCGCAAGGCCGCCCTGAGCCTGGAACTGAGTGCGGACAAGGACTCGTACCTGCAGGACATGCGGCCGACAGGGACTAACGTCAATTTCGCGCCGTTTCGCCAATAACACCGAAAAGATCGCAGCCTGCGGCAGCTCCTACAGGGGAGGCGTACACCCGTAGGAGCTGCCGCAGGCTGCGATCTTTTGAATTGCAAAAGCCCATAAAAAAGCCCCGCATCTGCGGGGCTTTTTTTGGTTACGCGGTGGTTTTCTTCGCGTTGATCTTTTTCAGCTCTTCATCGCGCAATTCACGACGCAGGATCTTGCCGACGTTGGTGGTCGGCAACGCATCGCGAAATTCCACGGCGCGCGGGACCTTGTAGCCGGTGACATTGGCGCGCATGTGCTCCATCACCTGTTCCTTGGTCAGGGTCACACCCGGCTTGGCAACGATGAAAATCTTGATCGCCTCGCCCGACTTTTCATCCGGCACGCCAATGGCTGCGCACTGCAGCACGCCCGGCAACACGGCCAGTACGTCTTCGAGCTCGTTCGGGTACACGTTGAAGCCCGAGACCAGGATCATGTCTTTCTTGCGATCAACAATGCGCAGGTAACCGTCCGCCTGGATCAGCGCGATATCACCGGTTTTCAGCCAGCCTTCGCTGTCGAGCATTTCGTCGGTGGCATCCTGGCGCTGCCAGTAACCTTTCATGACTTGCGGGCCCTTCACGCACAGTTCGCCGATCTCGCCCATTGGCTGTTCAACACCGGAATCGTCGATAACTTTGCACAGGGTCGACGGCACCGGAATGCCGATGGTGCCGATCTGGATGTTCTGGATCGGGTTGACCGTTGCCACCGGGCTGGTTTCGGTCATGCCGTAGCCTTCGCAGATGGCGCAGCCGGTCACCGCTTTCCAGCGTTCGGCCGCAGCCAGTTGCAAGGCCATACCGCCCGACAACGTGACTTTCAGCGCCGAGAAATCCAGCTTGCGGAAACCTTCGTTGTTGCACAGGGCCACGAACAAGGTGTTCAGTCCGACGAAGCCGCTGAACTTCCACTTCGACAGCTCCTTGACCATCGCCGGCAGGTCGCGCGGGTTGCTGATCAGGATGTTGTGGTTGCCGATCAGCATCATCGCCATGCAATGAAAGGTAAATGCATAGATGTGGTACAGCGGCAGCGGCGTGATCAGGATCTCGCAACCCTCATTGAGGTTGGAGCCCATCAGTGCCTTGCATTGCAACATGTTGGCGACGAGGTTGCGATGGGTCAGCATTGCGCCCTTGGCCACGCCGGTCGTACCGCCGGTGTATTGCAGCACCGCGACATCACTGCTGGCGGGGCTGGCTTCCGCCACTGGCTGGCCCATGCCTTTGCTCAGTACGTCGTTGAACTTGACGGCCTTAGGCAAGTGATACGCCGGCACCATCTTTTTAACGTATTTGATAACGCTGTTGACCAGCAGGCGCTTGAGTGGCGGCAGCAGGTCGGCAACTTCGGTGACGATGACGTGTTTGACACCGGTCTTCGGCACGACGATTTCGGCCAGGTGCGCCATGTTGGCCAGGCAGACCAGGGCCTTGGCACCAGAGTCGTTGAACTGATGTTCCATTTCCCGCGCGGTATACAGCGGGTTGGTATTGACCACGATCATGCCGGCGCGGATGGCACCGAAGACGGCAACCGGATATTGCAACACATTGGGCAGTTGCACGGCGATTCGATCGCCCGGCTGCAAATCGGTATGCTGTTGCAGATAAGCGGCAAAGGCACCGGATAGTTCGTACAGCTCACCGTAGGTGATTGTCTTGCCCAGGTTGCTGAAAGCCGGTTTGTTGGCGAAGCGTTGGCAGGATTGCTTCAACACTGCCTGAATATTCGGGTACTCGTCTGGATTGATGTCGGCAGCAACCCCAGCTGGGTACTTATCCTTCCAAAAGTCTTCGTTCATGGAAGCCCACTCCTCAGCAACGCGAATTCAGCACCGCATTTGATGCGATTATTATTGGTGTTTGGTCATTGGTGAATCTGGCTGACAGAAGGCCGAGAAGTCACAAAGCGCGCCGAGAGTAGCAGCTTTGCCAAGGGTCGCCTAGAGCCAAAAGCGGCCTCTACAGTCACAATTGTGACCAAAGAATAGCAAGCAGTCATTTTAGAGCAAAAAACCTATAAAGCCCTGAAAGCCACGAATACCGGGGCTTTAGCGTCCGACCAAAAGCATCGCGGGCAAGCGCGCTCCCCCAGGATCTACGTAGATACCTGTGGGAGCGTGGCTTGCCCGCGATCCGCGCGACGCGCGGCCATTCACCCATCAAGCGATATCACGCAACTCCCGGCGCAGGATCTTGCCCACAGGCGTCATCGGCAACGACTCACGCAGCACAATGTGCTTGGGTACTTTGTATGCCGTGAAGTTTTCCTTGCAGTAGGCCTTCAGTTCCTCAAGGCTGACACCCGCTTCACGGGCCACCACAAACAACTTCACCGCCTCCCCCGACCGTTCGTCTGGCACGCCGATGACGGCACAGTTCGCGACTCTCGGGTGAGCCATCACCACATCTTCGATTTCGTTCGGGTACACGTTGAAACCAGAGACGATGATCATGTCTTTCTTGCGATCTACGATGCGCACAAAACCGTCCGGATCGATCACCGCGATGTCCCCGGACTTGAACCAGCCCTCGGCATCCAGAACTTCAGCGGTGGCCTCGGGTTTCTGCCAATAGCCCTTCATGATCTGCGGGCCCTTGATACACAGTTCGCCGCGCTCACCCAAGGGCTGTTCGACGCCCTCATCACTGATCACCTTCAAGGTTGTACCCGGCACCGGCAGGCCGACGGTGCCGATCCGCGACTGTTTGCCGTAGGGATTGGTGCAGGCCACGGGCGAGGTTTCGGTCAGGCCGTAGCCTTCGGTAATGCGGCAACCGGTCAACTGCTCCCAACGCTCAGCGGTTGCCTTGACCAGCGCGGTGCCGCCGGAGTTGGTGAGCTTGAGCGTCGAGAAATCCAGGGTCTTGAAGTCCGGATGATCCATCAGTGCAACGAACAGGGTGTTGAGCCCCAGCAATGCCGAGAACCGCCAGTTCTTAAGCTCCTTGATGAAACCGCCGATGTCCCGTGGATTGGTGATCAGCACGTTGTGGTTGCCCGTCACCATCATGCACATGCAGTTCGCGGTGAATGCATAGATGTGGTACAGCGGAAGCGGCGCGATCATGACCTCCTGGCCTTCGCGCAACAACGGTTGCCCGTCACTGCCGAACTGCCCCAGACAGGCCCGTGCCTGTTGCATATTCGCCACCAGGTTGCCGTGGGTCAGCATCGCACCCTTGGCCAGGCCGGTGGTACCGCCGGTGTATTGCAGCACGGCGATATCGTCAAGGCCGACGCTCAGCGGTTTGATACCCACGCCCCGGCCCTGAAGCAACGCACTCTTGAAGGAGATGGCCTGAGGCAAGTTGTAGTCCGGGACCATTTTCTTGACCTTGCTGACCATTGTGTTGACCAGCCAGCCCTTGGCGGTTGGCATCAGGTCACCCATTTTCGCTTCGATCAGGTACTGGATATCGGTGTCGGGGAGTACTTCCTGGACTTTCTGGCCGAACATGTTCAGGTACACCAGCGCGCGGGCACCGGAGTCCTTGAACTGATGACGCATTTCCCGCGCGGTGTACAACGGGTTGGTGTTGACTACGATAAGCCCGGCGCGCAATGCACCGAACACGGCAATCGGGTAATGCAGGACGTTGGGCATCTGCACCGCGATGCGGTCACCCGGCACCAGGTCGGTGTGGGCTTGCAGGAAGCCGGCGAAGGCAGCGCTCTGGCGTTCGAGTTCGGCGTAGGTCAGGGTCACGCCCATGTTGCTGAACGCGGGTCTGTCAGCAAATTTCTTGCAGGAACGCTCGAACACCTCAAGCACCGACTTGTAAGCCCCTACATCGATATCAAGTGGCACGCCGGCCGGGCGTTTGTCATTCCAGAAATCAGATTGCATTGTTGTTGTCCTCTTTGCCTGCGCCTATCCGGGCCACTTTTCTGTCATTTCAAAAACAAAAACTTCGAAAAGCGGAACTTCACGGACACTAGCAGTTATGGCGTAGCAGGCAAATATGCCCGCAGTCGTCATTGACCGTATGAATCTTTCAGCCGTGGCGCAGGCTGATCAGACGCCCAACCAAGGATGCGCTATAAACTGCAACGAGCTGTTTCCAACCGAACAGCCTCATGCAAAGGAACCGCCATGATTCATGACACTTTCTGGCTGACCACGAGTGACCACAGCCGCCTTTTCATCAATCAGTGGCTGCCTGCGGGCGGCCTGAAGGCAGTGATTCTGCTGGCCCACGGCATGGCCGAACACAGTGGCCGATATGCCGACCTGGCGGAAAAACTCTGTGAACAGGGCTATGGCGTCTGTGCACCGGACTTGCGTGGACATGGCAGAACTGCCGAAAACGGGACTCTTGGCCACTTCGCCGACAACGATGGTTGGTGCAAGGTTGTCAGTGACCTCGCCAGCCTTAACCAGCACATCGGCCTGCAGCATCCCGGCGTGGCGATCATGCTGCTCGGTCACAGCATGGGCAGTTACATCGCCCAGGCTTATCTGCTGCACCATAGCGCCAGCCTGCACGGGGCGGTTCTCAGCGGTTCGAACTTCCAGCCTGTGGCGCTCTATCGCGCGGCCCGGCAAATCGCTCGCCTCGAGCGCCTGCGCCAAGGACCGAAGGGACGCAGTGCGTTGATCGAATGGTTGTCATTCGGTTCGTTCAACAACAAATTCAAACCGGTGCGCACCCGGTTCGACTGGCTCAGCCGCGATCCGGCGCAAGTCGACTTGTACGCCAACGATCCACTGTGCGGCTTTCGCTGCACCAATCAACTGTGGATCGACTTGCTGGGTGGGTTGCAGCAAATCAGCAAAGCGTCCAATCTCGCGCAGATCGATCCGGGCCTCCCGCTGCTGGTAATTGGCGGTGAATGTGATCCGGTGAGTGAAGGCAAGCGTCTGAATGATCTGGCCAGCGCCTTGCGCGCGGCCGGCAACCAACACGTGCAACTGACGATTTACCCACAGGCACGGCACGAACTGTTCAACGAAAGCAATCGCGATGAAGTCATCGCCGATGTTTTGAACTGGATCGCACAGGCCTTGAGCAGCCCTCGGCCACCCAGATCGGAATAGCTTTTGTGAATTTTCTTATTCGTCACAGGAATTGAGACAGATGACCCAGGTTACCAACACGCCATACGAATCACTGGAAGTCGGCCAGACGGCCAGCTTCAGCAAGACGGTCGAAGAGCGAGACATTCAGCTGTTCGCCGCGATGTCGGGCGATCACAACCCTGTGCACCTGGATGCCGAATACGCCGCCAGCACCATGTTCAAGGAGCGCATCGCTCACGGCATGTTCAGCGGTGCGCTGATCAGTGCGGCAGTTGCCTGTGAATTGCCTGGGCCCGGGACCATTTACATCGGTCAGCAAATGAGCTTTCAGAAGCCGGTGAAAATTGGCGACACCCTGACCGTGCGTCTGGAAATCCTCGAAAAACTGCCGAAATTCCGCGTGCGCATTGCCACCCGCGTATTCAACCAGCGCGATGAGTTGGTGGTGGATGGCGAGGCGGAGATTCTGGCACCCCGCAAACAACAGAGCGTGACATTGACCGAGCTGCCGGCCATCAGCATTGGTTGATCGCTAAAAAGATCGCAGCCTGCGGCAGCTCCTACGGAATTTCGCGTGTAGGAGCCGCCGCAGGCTGCGATCTTTTGATCCAAAAAAACGCCAGTTTTACTGGCGTTTTTAATAGGTGTTACGAGCGGGCACGGGCCTGGTTACGCAGGGCTTTTACTTGATCGTGGTTACGCTGCACACCGTGGTATTGACGCTCAACCAGATCACGAATACCGACCAGGTTGTGTTTGTTGATTTTTTCCATGGCGTCCCGATACGCCTTCATTGCATGGTCTTCACCACGCTCTGCTTCGTTCAGAACAGCCTCCTCGTCCTTGCCGGTGAACATTGACTTCACATCGACCCAACGACGATGAAGGTCGCCGCTGACACTGGTGGAAGTTTCCGGGTCGCCACCCATCGAACGAACCGCGCTCTGCAACTCAGCCGCTGCGCTACCACAATCAGCGGAACGTTGAACAAAGAGGGTTTTGAGTTCAGGGTGTTTGATGTCTTCAGCGCAAGTCTTGAACCCTTCCTGTCCGTCCTTGCAGGTTTCAATAAGGTCGTTGAGTACAGAAATGGATTCTTTATTAATGTCGGTCATTTTTCAATTCCTTGCGGTTGATGAAAGATGCAATAAGTAGTGCACCCTGCATGCCACTCCGGAACCGTTAATTAAATCGTTATTTATCAGATACTTAGCAACAACATAGAAATCTGTATCCGTTTTTTTTGCATGATCTGTCAATTGGCCTGCATGCAGAATGCCTGTATTTTCCTTCCTGACTGACTCCAGACGACTGATCGATGAACCCCGAAAAGCTTGAACTGCTGATCACACGCAAAATGCCCTTCGGCAAGTACAAGGGTCGAATCATTGCCGACCTGCCCGGCCCCTACCTGAACTGGTTCGCCCGGGAAGGTTTCCCCCATGGCGAACTCGGCGGTCTGTTGGCCCTGATGCAGGAAATCGATCACAACGGTTTGTCAGACTTGCTCGAACCGCTGCGCGCCAAGCACGGCAAACCTGCCCCACGTCACTGACTGGCTTATCCGCCCCCAGATTGAGTAACTCCATGCCTGACAACACCCTGCGTGCCCGTGATGAAGCGTTCTGGCAAACCTTCGCCGACCGATACGAGGTCGAACCCGGCCCGATCAACCTTGAAAACGGTTACTTCGGGCGCATGTCGCGCACGGTGGTCGAGGAATATCAGCGCAACATCGAGTTCATCAACCGCAGCAACTCGGTCTATGTGCGCCAGCGCTTCGAACAAGGTGACAGCCTGAAAATCCGCGCACCGTTGTCCAGACTGATTGGCGTCTGCGCTGACAGCATTGCCCTCACCCGCAATGCATCGGAGGGTTTGCAGTCGCTGATCCGCAACTACAACCTCCTTCAGCCCGGTGATCAGGTGCTGGTCAGCGACCTGGAATACGACACGGTCAAAGGCGCGATACGCTGGCTGGCACGCAATCGCGGCGTTGAAGTGATCGAAATCGAACATTCGCATCCGGCAAGCTACGACAGTTTGCTGGTCACCTACCGTGACGCCTTCGCACGTCATCCGCGGCTCAAATTGATGGCCCTGACGCACGTCACTCATCGCACTGGCCTGGTGATGCCGGTGCAGGCGATTGCAGCCGCAGCCAAGGAACACGGGATCGATGTGATCCTCGACGGCGCCCACGCCCTCGGTCAGATCGAGTTTGATCTGACCGAACTGGGCATCGCTTTCGCCGGTTTCAACCTGCACAAGTGGATCGGCGCACCGCTGACGCTGGGCTTTCTCTACATCGCCCCCGAACGTCTGGCCGATATCGACCCGGACATGGGCGAAATGCATTTTCCAGTCACCGACATCCGTGCCCGCACCTCCTACAGCACGCCTAATATCCCTGCGCTGCTGACCTTGCCGCTGGTGCTCGAAGAACATTGGGCCATGGGCGGTGCCGCCGCCAAAGGCGCACGCCTCAATTACTTGCGCAACCGTTGGGTTGGCGCGGTACGCCAGTTGCCGGGCATCGAAGTCATGACCCCGGATGATCCGCGGCTGTACTGTGGCATCACCTCGATGCGCTTTACCCGCCATGCCGACCAGCAAGTGATGGTCGAGCGCCTGTTAAAGGAGTTCAACCTGTTCACTGTAACGCGCAGCGGTGCGGCGTGTGGTCCCTGCATCCGCATCACGCCTGGACTCATCAGCACCGCTGACGACATGGATGCACTGAGCAGCGCACTGACCCAACTGCGTTGACGTCAGACGGTGTATTTGTCGAAGTCTTCTGGTTTGATCTGTGTCGACACCGAGAAGGTGTCGATGCCGATGGTCATCTGCCCGAAAAAGCCGTCTTCATTCGAATCCCGCCCCAACGTGTGTACGTTCAGGATCGAGGCATCGCCGCCCATGGTCGAATAGTAGAAGTCTTCAGCGTTGGTCAGACGAGTTGAAGCACGCCCATCGTATTGACGGGCACACAGTGCTGAACGCGAGGCGACCTCAGGCAGGTAAAGCTGTCCGACCCAGGCGACATGCCTTTCCTCCAGATAATTGTTGCCTGCGGCAATGCGCACGGCGAGGTGAATATGCACGGCACGTCCGGCATAGAAACCCGGATAGATAGTGGTGAAGCGGACGATGCCCGATTTGTCGCTGAACTGCGCGCCACGCAGGTAGGTATCGTCGTCGGTCCGCGCAATCGCGCCGATGTCACCGGAGTCAACCTCAACATCCGGATTGATCTTGCTCCAACCCGAATAGGCGCCCCGCGCATTGCAGTGCCAGATGTCCACCAGCGCATCCGGGACCGGTTCACCGGTCATGGCATCGATGATCGACAGTCGCAGCACGAGTGGAATGCCGTCGGCACCTTCGCTGATGTTTCGACGAATCAGTTTCGAGTTGCGGAAATAGGGGCCGGCAATTTGTTCCGGGGACAACAAAAAAAAAGAAGTAACTGGGGTGTTGGCGTCCATGACGTTCTCTCTTCCATAAGATGAACGCAGGCTAGCATCGGTCGATTTTGGGCATGCGGTAACTATGTATCGCATGATGTCGATGATTTCATGCGGCAGCTCCTGCACGTTGTTCTTCAGGCAAAAAAAAACGGTGCACCGACCAAGCGCACCGTAAAGCCGTAGAACACACAACGAAGTGTAGGGTGACGAATCAGTCCAGCAACGCCAAAGCCTCGGCGGTGCATTCCTGAATGCGGGCCCAGTCGCCGTTCTTGATCCACTGCGGATCAAGCATCCAGCTACCGCCCACGCACATGACGTTCTTCAACGCCATGTAGCTCTTGATGTTGGCAGGACCGACGCCGCCGGTCGGGCAGAATTTCACTTCGCCGAACGGGCCGCCCAGCGCCTTGATGGCCGCGACACCGCCGCTGACTTCAGCCGGAAACAGCTTGAAGCGGCGATAGCCGAGACCGTAGCCTTCCATGATGCCCGAGGCATTGCTGATCCCCGGCAACAGCGGAATCGGGCTGGCAACGCTGGCTTCCAGCAAGTCGCGCGTGATGCCTGGCGTGACGATGAACTGCGAGCCTGCCGCTTCAGCCGCGGCCAGCATGGTGCGGTCGAGCACGGTGCCGGCACCGGTCATCAGCTCCGGGCGCTGTTCGCGCAGGATCTGGATGGCCTTGAGGCCGAACTGCGAGCGCAGGGTCACTTCCAGGGCGGTCAGGCCACCGGCCGCGAGGGCATCGGCCAGCGGCAGAACGTCCTGCTCGCGGGCAATAGTGATCACCGGCAGGATCCGCGCCTTGGCGCAGAGGCTGTCGATCAGGGCAACTTTATCCGCCATGGAAACGGTCGGGGATGGGTTTGTCATAGCGGCTGTTCCTTGGCTCATGGGCACCAGTAAATCTCTAACGTGGGTTGCAAAAACGCGCGAATCGGCATTGCGGCGACATCGTCACCGGCCAGTGCGATGTTCAGGGTGGTCAGCTTGGACTGACCGCAAATCGATAGAACTTTGTGTTTGGCCGAAGCCAGCAGCGCGCGACTCATGGTCAGGCGCTGATGCGGCACGGTCGGCGCCAGCATCGGCCAGCAGCGACGTATGCCATCGGCCTGCAATGCCTCGGCAAGATTCGGGCTATTGGGAAATAGCGAAGCGGTGTGACCGTCATCGCCCATGCCCAGCACCAGTACGTCGATCACCGGCAACTCGGAGAGCAAACGGTCAGCCTGATCGGCCGCCTGTTCCAGGTTGGCGCTAGCGCTGTACAGACTCAAAAACTGAGCCTTGGCCGCCGGGCCTTGCAATAGGTAGCGCTTGATCAAGCCGGCATTGCTGTCGGCATGTTCAACCGGCACCCAGCGCTCATCAGCCAGGCTGATCACCACGTTCGACCAGTCCAGCTTCTGCTTGGCCAGGTGCTGGAAAAACGCCACCGGGCTGCGACCACCGGACACCACCAGGGTGGCAGTGCCTTGGTCCTCAATGGCATCGCTCAGTTGCTTGGCCACGTTCAGCGCCAAACCTTCGGCCAGCAGCACCGCGCTCTTGAACGCATGGGCGCTGACGCCCTGCGGCAGTTTCAAATCAGATATCGCCATACCATGACCTCCCATCCCGCGTGATCAGAGCAATGGAACTCATCGGCCCCCAGGACCCGGCCGCGTACGGCTTGGGCGCATCGCCGGATTTTTTCCACCCGGCGATCAACTGGTCACACCACTTCCACGCGGCTTCGATTTCATCTTTACGGACAAACAGGTTCTGATTGCCGTGCATCACTTCCAGCAACAACCGTTCGTAGGCATCGGGAATCCGTGCGCTGCTCCAGGTGTCGGAAAAATTCAGCTGCAACGGACCGCTGCGCAGCTGCATGCCCTTGTCCAGGCCTTGTTCTTTGGTCATAACGCGCAAGGAAATGCCTTCGTCCGGTTGCAGGCGGATAATCAGCTTGTTGCTGATTTGCAGGCGCTGCTCGGGGGCGAAGATGTAGTGCGACGGTTCCTTGAAGTGGATGACGATCTGCGACAGCTTCTGCGGCATGCGCTTGCCGGTCCGCAGGTAAAACGGCACGCCTGCCCAGCGCCAGTTGCGGATGTCGGCACGCAAGGCGACGAAGGTTTCGGTGTCGCTTTGGGTGTTGGAATTCGGTTCATCCAGGTAGCCCGGTACCGGTTTTCCTTCGCTGTAACCAGCGATGTACTGGCCGCGCACCACCTGTGTGGTCAGCCCTTCCGGGCTGATCGGCGCCAGGGCCTTGAGCACTTTGACTTTCTCGTCGCGGATGCTGTCGGCGGACAGGTCGGCCGGCGGGTCCATGGCGATCAGGCAGAGCAGTTGCAGCAGGTGATTCTGGATCATGTCCCGCAGCTGGCCGGCCTTGTCGAAGTAACCCCAGCGGCCTTCGATGCCGACCTTCTCGGCCACGGTGATTTCCACGTGGGAGATGTAGTTCTGATTCCACTGGGTTTCGAACAGGCTGTTGGCGAAACGCAACGCGATCAGATTCTGGACAGTTTCCTTACCCAGATAATGGTCGATGCGATAGGTGCGATTCTCCGGGAAGAACTGCGCCACGGCGTCGTTGACCTTGCGCGAGGACTCCAGATCGGAACCGATCGGTTTTTCCAGCACTACGCGGGTGTTTTCCACCAGGCCGACTTTTGCCAGGTTCTCGCAGATTGCGCCGTAGACCGCTGCGGGCGTGGCGAAATACGCGATGACCCGTTGCGCCCTGCCTGCCGCCTCTGCCAGGGCGACATAGTCATCCGCATTGAGGAAGTCGACATGCAAATAACTCAGGCGTGCGAGAAAGCGCTCGACAACGGCTTCATCCAGCTCTTTGGCAGCCACATAGCGGCGCAACTCGCCAGCGATGAACGCCAGGTGCTCCTGCTCGCTGCCCGCCTCACGGGCCAGGGCGATGATTCGCGTGTCCTCGTGCAAGAGACCCGCCCCATCGAGTTGATAGAGGGCAGGAAACAGCTTGCGCAGGGCGAGATCGCCCAGGGCGCCGAACAAGGCAAAGGTGCACGGTTCAACCGTAATCGAAGGCATGATGTTTGTTCTTTTATCAAGTTAAGCTACAAATACCTTTTTTCAAGGCATCACTCAAGGGAAAATGTAGTAATAACCACAACATTTTCGCAAAATACAGATTCCGAGTGGTGGTCGGTCGGAGCCATCAGTAGGATAGGCCACCGTTACGGGCCTCACCAAAGGCCCTTTTTGCATTAGCCGCGCGCTTATCGGCGCCGGTGAATCAAGGAAAATCATATGGACCGCGTGCGAAATTTACTGGAGCAGATCCAGAATCGCCTTGAAGAGCTGAACAAGGCCGAACGCAAAGTCGCCGAGGTGATCCTGCTCAACCCGCAGCAGGCCACTCGTTTCAGCATTGCCGCCCTCGCCCAGGCCGCTTCGGTCAGCGAGCCGACGGTCAATCGTTTCTGTCGCTCGTTCGGTGTCAGCGGCTACCCCGAGCTAAAGCTTCAGTTGGCCCAGAGCCTGGCCAGCGGAGCCGCCTATGTCAGCCGAGCGGTTGAAGCTGACGACAATCCGGAGGCGTACACCAAGAAGATTTTCGGCAGCGCCATTGCGTCCCTGGACAGTGCCTTGCAGGCCCTGGACCCGAACCTGATCAGCCGCGCCGTCGACCTTCTGATCCAGGCGCGACAGATCCACTTTTTCGGCCTAGGCGCTTCGGCCCCGGTGGCGCTGGATGCACAGCACAAGTTTTTCCGTTTCAACCTCGCCGTCACCGCCCATGCCGACGTGCTGATGCAGCGCATGATTGCTTCGGTGGCACACACAGGCGAACTGTTCGTGATCATTTCCTACACCGGCCGCACCCGCGAACTGGTCGAAGTGGCTCGCATCGCTCGGGAGAACGGCGCGTCGGTATTGGGCCTGACAGCCGAGAACTCGCCACTGGCAAAGGCCAGCACCCTGAGCCTGAACATTCCGCTGCCGGAAGACACCGACATCTACATGCCGATGACTTCGCGGATCATCCAGTTGACGGTCCTCGATGTACTGGCGACCGGCATGACCTTACGTCGCGGGGTGGATTTCCAGCCACATCTGCGCAAGATCAAAGAGAGCTTGAATGCCAGCCGGTATCCGGTTGGGGATGAGTTCAATTAATTAAAAGATCGCCGCCTCGTTTCACTCGACAGCTCCTACAGGTGTACACGCGCCTTTGCAGGAGCTGCCGTAGGCTGCGATCTTTTGATCTTTCTTTACACCCCCACCCACGCCTGCAAACTCAAATGCGCCCGCTCCCCCGGCTGCAGACACAGGCTGTCAGTGCCGCCGCTTGCCGCCTCAACGCAAACGAATTCGGATATCTCGTTCCAGGTCACGCCGAGCAGCGGTCGCGACCCCGGATGCCAGACCACAGTGTCTGCCGTATCGCCGGTATCGATGCACAACGCCCGATCCCAAGCGTGATCGTTGAGCTGCAATTCGCCGTCATGCTGAAACACTCGCTGACACCCACCATTGACGCGTAGCTCACCCTCCTGCTGACAAACCTGCCGACTCAGATGGTCGTAGCCCTGGGCGCCTTCGAGCCCAGACAGCGCTACCTCACCAACGTCACCAATACGCCAGTAAGCGTGCAACGCCTGACTCAATTGGCATGGCATGTCGTCCTGATGCTCGGTGCTCAGGCGCAAGTCCATGCGCTCGCCCAGGTGCGCGTGCAGGTCCACCTGCCAGTCACACAACTTCAATTGCCAGTGCAAACGCACGCCATCGTCGTCATGGCTGCTGTCGAGCAGTTTCCAGTCGAGCAACCGTGCCCAGCCATGGGACGGCCAGGCGTTCTCGCTCGGATGTCGGCCATACCACGGCCAACACACGGGCACACCGCCGCGAATCGCACCGACCTGCGGCCACTTCGCCGCACACCACAGCCACGGTTTCTGACCTTGAGGCTGGAAGTGCAGCAACTGCGCCCCCTGCCGACTGAACACCGCCTGACAGCGCGGATGATCGATCACCAGCACATCGCGCATCTGATAGCGCTCCCACGCGAACACCGGTCGTTCGCGCAAGGATTTGAAGAAGCGTTGTAGCGGATGCTCAAGCATGTGCCACGGTCCTGAAATCAACTGTCAGCGGGGGGCGCGCCCCTCAAAAAAAAGCGGACAGCCTTGGCTGTCCGCAAATATGCGCACATAGAGGAGGAGCTTATCGCAGACGCGTCAGAACACCGACTGAATTTTCAGGCCAGCGACCAGAGCATCGTCGACTTCATGCACACCACCAGGGTGAGTGACGTATTGCAGATTGGGACGCACGGTCAGCCAGTTGGTCACGTGGAAACCGTAGTTGAGCTCGTAGTTGTATTCGGTCTCGCGCAGCGGCGAGAACAACGGATCGTTGTAGTCGCTGACACCGTTGGCAGCGTTGGTCAGCTCGGCATTTTTCTTCACGTCTTCGTTGACATGGATACGGGCAAAACCGATACCGACGTCATCTTTTGGACGTGCATCGAACGGGCCCTTGTACACAAACATCAGCGACTGGTAGTTATCGACGATGTTGGTGTCCTTGTCGTGGAACGTGGCGTTGGCGGCAATGTTCAGACCGCGGCTGGCGTCGCCGTTATGGCTGGTGAGTTGCTGCTGCGCAACGAACCAGTAACCGTGCTTGCTGCTGTGGCTGCGATACGCATTACCGCTGGTGGCGGCATCATCGCCATTGTCGTCTTCGCGGACGTCATCGGCGCTGGCCGTGCTTTTGTAGTAACCGACACGGTATTCGCCCGGCAAGGTGTTGACCTTCGGCGACCAGACCAGCTCAACCGGCAGGACGGTGCCTTCGGTGCCGCTACCGCTGAGCTTGAAGCCATTACCGTGTTCCAGTTGCGACGGGTTCTGGTTGTACGCACCGATCTGAGCGTAGAGCTCGTCGTTGATGTTGTACTTCACGCGAATCGCCGCCTGGCTGACCGGCCAGTTGTACCAGATGTTGGTGGCCCAGTTACCCACCTGGGAACCGCAGAACGCCAGGTTCTGGAACTCGCACGGGAAGGTGTTGAAGTCTTCACCCTCACCGAAGTAACCGGCCTTGACGTCCAGCTTGTTGTCGAAGAACTGGTGCTGGATCCACAACTGGGTCAAACGGACCATATGACCACGGCCGTAGACTTCCTGGGACGAACTCAAGGTGCCGGCACGCGGGTCGCCGATGCGGTCGTTGGAGATGTTCTCGCCGTTACGATTGGTGAGCTGGATCTTGGCCTGGGTGTTGTCCCAGCCGAACAGTTTTTCCAGGTCCAACGCCGCGCCCAGGCCAAACTGGTCAGCGTAGCGTGCGGTCTTGTCATCGTTGAAACCGCCATGGAGGTTGCCGCCGACTTCACCGACGTAATCCATTTTGATGTCGATGCCTTGCTCGATCAGTTTGGTGCGCTCGCCACCCCAGTCGCCCGTCATCCACTTGGAATCGGAGCTGAACGCTTCATCGGCCATGGCATTGCCGGCCAGAACCAGTGCTGCCGCTGCTGACACTTGGCAGATCAACCGGGCCTTGTTCTTCATCTTCATCCCTACTTCCTCGTTTTATTGTTATTAACTTTTCTTCTTTAACGCGGTTACATCAGTTGCGACGGATAACAATCCATCCGCCACATGTCCCCCCTGTAGAAGCGAGCCCGCTCGCGAGAAACCTGAGAACACCGTGGGGTGTCAGGTTTCCAGTGTCATCGTTGACGTCCATCGCGAGCAGGCTCGCTCCTACAGTTTTGTTCTTCAGCGGCCTTTGAATTGGGCGACGTTGTCAGCGTGCAATTCGGTTTTCGCTACGCCAGCAACCCCCAGACGCTCACCCGTTTTGGCATCGAACAGCAGCACTTTTGCCGGATCGAATTGCAACGTCAGGGTCTCGCCCACCTGCGGCGCCACATCGGGCGCCAGACGACAGCAAACCTTGGTGCCGTTGAGGTTGACGAACACCAGCGTGTCGGGACCGGTCGGTTCGGTGACCTGGACTTCGGCGCGAATAGTCGGCAAACCATTGGCTTCACCGTTTGCCAGCACGATCTGCTCCGGGCGCATGCCGAGTATCACTTCGCGGTCTTCGAGACCGGCGTCCTGCATGCCCAGCGGCAACTCGCAACGGGCCTGGCCGCTGTCGAGCAACGCCAGCAGACGACCGTCCTTGCGCTGCAAACGCAGGGGGATGAAGTTCATCGGCGGCGAGCCGATGAAGCTCGCCACGAACAGGTTCGCCGGGTTGTTGTAGATGTCTTTCGGCGTGCCGAACTGCTGGATGATCCCGTCCTTCATCACCGCCACTTTGTCGCCCAGGGTCATGGCTTCGATCTGGTCGTGGGTCACGTAGACCGTGGTGGTTTTCAGGCGCTGGTGCATCAGTTTCATTTCGGTGCGCATCTCGACCCGCAGCTTGGCGTCGAGGTTGGACAGCGGTTCGTCGAACAGATAAATCTTTGGCCGACGCGCCAGGGCACGGCCCATCGCCACACGCTGTTGCTGTCCACCGGAGAGTTGGCCCGGCTTGCGGCTGAGCAGGTGTTCGATCTGCAACAGTTTGGAAACCCGAGCGACTTCTTCGTCGATGTCCGCGGTCGGCATTTTGCGAATCTTCAGGCCGAAGGCGATGTTGTCGCGCACGCTCATGGTCGGGTACAGCGCGTAGGACTGGAACACCATGGCGATGTCGCGATCTTTCGGGCTCATGCCGCTGATGTCGGCGTCGTCCACCAGAATCGCGCCGCCGCTGATGGTTTCCAGGCCGGCAATGCAATTCATCAACGTCGATTTACCGCAGCCCGACGGGCCGACCAGGATCAGGAATTCCCCGTCATTGATCTTCAGTTCGATGTTTTTGAGGGTGTCCGGCAAACCGGCGCCGTAGGTCTTGTTGACGTTGCGTAATTCGAGAGTTGCCATGTTCTACCCCTTGACCGCGCCGGACGTCAGCCCACGCAGGAAATACTTGCCAGCGAATATGTAGACCAGCAGTGTCGGCAGCCCGGCGATCATCGCGGCGGCCATATCAACGTTGTATTCCTTGGCCCCGGTGCTGGTGTTGACCAGGTTGTTCAGGGCCACGGTAATCGGCTGGGCGTCGCCACTGGCGAAGACCACGCCGAACAGGAAGTCATTCCAGATCTGGGTGAACTGCCAGATCAGGCAGACCATCACGATCGGGATCGACATCGGCAGCAGGATTTTCCAGAAGATCGTGAAGAAGCCCGCGCCATCTAGCCTTGCGGCCTTGACCAGCGCATCCGGAATGCTCACGTAGTAGTTGCGGAAGAACAGCGTGGTGAACGCCAGCCCGTAGACCACGTGCACCAGCACCAGGCCGGTGGTGGTGTTGGCCAGGCCGAACTTGCCGAGGGTGAACGAGGCCGGCAGCAGCACGGTCTGGAACGGCAGGAAGCAACCGAACAGCAGCAAACCGAAGAACAGTTGCGAACCACGGAAGCGCCACATCGACAATACGTAGCCGTTCATGGCGCCGACGAAGGTTGAAATCAGCACCGCCGGTACGGTGATTTTCACCGAGTTCCAGAAGTAGCCGCCGACCACGTCCCAGGCCTTGATCCAGCCGATGCCGTCAATCACGGTCGGCCAGCTCAGCAGGTTGCCGGTGCGGATGTCTTCCGGGGATTTGAAGCTGGTCAGCAGCATCACGATCAGCGGGATCAGGTACACCGCAGCGGCCAGCAGCAACGTGGCGTAAATGGCGATGCGGCTGAAGCTGACACCACGCTTTGCGAATTGATCAGTCATGGCGTTTGCCTCGCAGCTCGGAGTACAGATACGGCACGAGGATGGTCAGCACGGCACCGAGCATGAGCATGGCGCTGGCCGAACCGATGCCCATTTGGCCACGGCTGAAGGTGAAGGAATACATGAACATCGCCGGCAGATCGGACGAGTAGCCGGGACCGCCTGCGGTCATCGCCGCGACCAGGTCGAAGCTCTTGATCGCAATGTGCGCCAGGATCATGAAGGCACTGAAGAACACCGGGCGCAGGCTCGGTAACACGATCTTCAGGTAGATGGTCGGCAAGCTCGCGCCATCGACCTGCGCGGCACGAATGATCGACTGATCGACACCGCGCAGACCGGCAAGGAACATCGCCATGACAAACCCGGAGGCTTGCCACACGGCAGCAATCACCAGACAGTAGACAACGCGATCCTGATCCACCAGCCAGTCGAGACGGAAGCCTTCCCAGCCCCAGTCACGCAGCATCTTGTCCAGACCCAGGCCAGGGTTGAGCAGCCACTTCCACGCCGTACCGGTGACGATCATCGACAGCGCCATCGGGTACAGGTAGACGGTGCGGATGAAGCCTTCCTTGCGAATGCGCTGGTCGAGCAGCACCGCGAGGAAGACGCCCAGCACCAAACTGATGCCGATGAACATGCCGCCGAACAGCGCGAGATTCTTGCTCGCGACCCACCAGCGGTCGTTGTCCATCAGGCGCATGTATTGCTGCAGGCCGACCCACTTGTAGCTCGGCATGAAGCTGGAATTGGTGAAGGACAGAATGAACGTCCAGATGATGTAACCGTAGAAACCAACCAACACGATCAGCATGCTCGGCGCCAGTACCAACTTGGGTAGCCAGCGTTGCAGCGCATCGAACGGTGAGGCTTTGCTGAAAACCGCCACAGAGCTCATCGGGATAATCCAGTGTTAGAAATGAAGATCAAACCTGTAGGAGCCGGCTTGCTGGCGACACGGGCGACACGGGCGACACGGTGTGTCAGGTACACCGCTATCGCCAGCAAGCCGGCTCCTACAATTGGCAGATCATCGATAGATGCCGCAGGCCTGGCCTGCGGCGGCCGTGGTTTTACTGGGCAGCTTTGACAGCCGACGCCAGTTGGGCGCTGGCCTTGGCCGGGTCTGCGTCCTTGTCGTTCATGAAGTTGGTGACCACGTCGAAAATCGCGCCCTGCACCGCCAGCGAAGTGGCCATGTTGTGCGCCATGCTCGGTTGCAGACCACCGGACTTGTCGTCCGCGATGAAGTCGTTCGCCGACTTCTGGGCGCACTCGTCGAAGCCGAGCTTGTCCATTTCCTTCAGCATGTCGTTACGTACCGGGATCGAGCCCTTGTTCATGCTGAAGACTTTCTGGAAGTCGGTGCCCAATGCGACCTTGGCCAGGTCCTGCTGGGCAGCGATGTCGCCCTTGCGATCAGCCTTGAGCTTGAACACCGCCAGGGAGTCGATGTTGTAAGTGAAGGCTTTTTCGGTGCCTGGGAACGGCACGCACTGGTAGTCCTTGCCCGGGACTTTTTTCGCGGCGGTCCACTCGCTTTTCGCCCAGTCGCCCATCATCTGCATGCCGGCCTTGCCGCTGATGACGTCGGCAGCGGCGATGTTCCAGTCACGACCGGCGCGGTTCGGGTCCATGTAGCCGGTGATTTTTTTCAGCTCGGTGAACGACTGGGTCATTTGCGGGCCGGACAGGGTTTTCTGGTCCAGATCGACCAGGGCTTTCTTGTAGCCGTCAGCACCCATGACCGACAACACGATGTCTTCAAACACGGTGCTGTCCTGCCAAGGCTGACCGCCGTGGGCGAGCGCGATGAAGCCGGCGGCTTTGAGCTTGTCGCCGGCGGCATAGAATTCTTCGAGGGTGGTCGGGGCTTTTTCGATCCCGGCTTTCTTGAACACTTGCGGGTTGATCCACAGCCAGTTGACGCGGTGAATGTTCACCGGCACGGCCACGTAATCACCTTCGTACTTCACGGTGTCGGAGACTTTCTTCGACAGCAGGCCGTCCCAGTTTTCCGCTTTGGAAACGTCTTTCAACGCATCGGTGCTGAGCAGGCCAGTGCTGCCCCACTCCTGGATGTCCGGCCCTTTGATTTGTGCAACGCCCGGCGGGTTACCGGCCACGGCGCGGCTCTTGAGCACGGTCATGGCCGTGGAACCGCCACCACCGGCGACTGCGCCATCCTTCCAGGTGAAGCCGTCTTTTTCGACTTGGGCCTTGAGGACATCAACCGCTGCTTTCTCGCCACCGGAGGTCCACCAATGCACAACTTCCACGGAACCTTTGGGTTCGGCAGCCAGGACACTGAGAGGGAGCGCAGACAGGGAAGCGAGAGAAATGACAGTAGCGAGGCGAGAAATCGCATTCATCTAGGAGTACCTTTCTTGTTGTTATGCGTTGCAAGTCTGGTGCTTGCGCTGCATAGGATTTTAAACAGGGGATATCCCCTCGCAGGTAACGAAGGGATGCGCGAATGTCACCGCATGGTTACATAGAAGCGCTCTGGGACGACTGCGCCAGCGCGCTGGCCATACTCGGCGCCAGGGGCAGGCGCGGAATCAGCACGGCTTGCCAGGCGTGGTAAAGGTCCGGTTTTCCGGCCCAGATGTCGGCGCTCGGGCGGTTCAAGGGATCGAGTTCATGGTGCCAACTGCCCTCGCAACGGTCGATGAAATGACTGTCACAGAATTCCCAGAATAGCCGGTACCAATGTTCGTACTGCGCGTCGCCGGTTCGCTTGAGCAAGGCGCTGGCGGCGGCGCTGGCTTCGCAATGAGTCCAGTGCAGACGATGGCGAACCACCGCGCGATTGTCCCAATCGAGGGTGTAGACAATGCCCGGCGCGCCGTCGACATCCCAACCATGGAGGCAATTGTGCTCGAAGAGTTTTTGCGCGTCGGTGACCAGCCAGCCCGGCGTGAGCATGCCGGCTCGTACCCGTGCCGCTTCGAGGTGCAGCACCAGCCGTGCCCATTCGAAACCATGGCCTGGTGTGGTGCCATAAGGACGGAAACCGTCAGCCGGGTTGTCGTGGTTGTACTCGCGCAGCGGCTGCCAATCGCGGTCAAAATGCTCGATCACCAGGTAGTCGTTGGCGGCGGCGTGATTGTGGATCACCCGCTCGACGATGCGTTGGGCGCGACCCAACCAGCGGTTGTCGTCGGTGACATCGGCCAGGGCGAGGAAGGCTTCGGTGGCGTGCATGTTGCTGTTGGCGCCGCGATAGGCTTCTTCGCAACTCCAGTCGCGGTTGAAGGATTCGCGCATGGCGCCCTCCTCCTCGCTCCAGAAATACGTGTCGATTATGTCAAGCGCATCATCGAGCAAGGCCTGCGCGCCGGGGCGTTGCGCGACCACCGCAGAACTGGCGGCCAGCGCGACGAAAGCGTGCAGATAGGCGTTCTTGCCGGTGTTGCCATCGCGATGCTCGGCGCTCGCGAACCAGCCACCGTGCACGGCATCGCGCAGTGGTCCGCGCAAGGCATGGATACCGTGATCGACCAGTTCGGCAAAACCCGGCAGCCCTTGAATGTGAGCCATGGCAAAGCTGTGGGTCATGCGTGCGGTGTTCATGGTTTCGGCTTGGGCGTCGGGGGGCAGATGACCGCGCTCGTCGAGATTTCCGAAACCTTCAGGCAGCTTTGAAGCCTTGGCAAATGCCAGTAGTCGCAGGCCTTCAGCGGCGAGCCATTGCTGATGGGCGGGTGCGTTCAGCCAACTGCTGAAGGCGGGTTGAGAGGAGTCCATGGGGTGCCTTTTTTGTTGTTATGACTGAGGGGCAGTCTAAACAACGGGCGGTGGCGGGCTTGTAACGAAGGGGGCATGGTTTGTCACCGTTCGGTGACAAAGCAAGATCAAAAGATCGCAGCCTTCGGCAGCTCCTACATTTGTCGGCGTAGGAGCTGCCGAAGGCTGCGATCTTTTGACTTTTAATCCGCCGAGCGCGGCAGCTGCAACGTCACCCGCAGCCCACCTTCACGCAAATTCTGCAAAGTGACCTCACCACCATGGCTATGGGCAATGTTGCGCGCAATCCCCAGCCCCAACCCATAACCCTGCTGCTGCCCGGCCAGGCGGAAGTGCGGCTCGAACACCTGCTCCAGCCGCTGCTCCGGAACCCCCGGTCCTTCGTCGTCGACATGCAGCACAAAGGCGCTGTCATCATCATCGATATGCAGATGCGCGTTCTGCCCGTACTTCAGCGCATTGTCGATCAGGTTGCCGATGCAACGCTTGAGCGCCAGCGGCTTGCCGGGATACGCGGCCAGTGCACGTCCCTGCTGGGTCACGCGGCCGTTGCCGTTCGGCGCCAGGTACGGTTCCACCAGACAGTCGAGTACGTGATTGAGATCCACCGGCTCGATGTTTTCATGGATGTCAGTGTCTTTCACGCATTGCAGCGCGCCTTTGACCAACAACTCCAGCTCATCCAGATCGCGGCCGAACTTGGTTTGCAGTTGTTCGTCTTCAAGCAATTCGACACGCAATCGCAGCCGGGTGATCGGCGTTCGCAGATCGTGAGAAATCGCGCTGAATAACTGGCTGCGCTCGGTCAGGTAGCGGCTGATGCGTTCACGCATGGTGTTGAAGGCGCGACCGACTTCGACCACTTCACTGCCACCGCCTTCGGCCACCGGTTCGACGTCGGCACCCAGTGACAAATCTCGTGCAGCCCGCGCCAGACGCTTGAGTGGTCGACTCTGCCAATGCACCAACAGGCCAATGAACAACAACAGGAAACCGCTGGTGAGTACGATGAACCACACCTGCTGCGCAGGCAGGCCTTGCTCTTCAAGGCTGGTGTAGGGCTCGGGCAACAGCGACGCGATGTACAACCACTCACCCGGGGCCATCTGGATCTGCGTGACCAGCACCGGCGGGTTCACCGGCTCCAGGGTCAATGCATAGTGCGCCCACGAACGTGGCAGCTCATCGAGTTTGAGACCGCCGTTGAAGATTCGCAGGTCTTCGGGGCTGACGAAGGTGACCGAAATATCCGTGTCATGCCCCAGGGACGCACGCAGCACTTCATCCACCGCTTTGATGACCGCCGCTTTTCGCGGGGTCACGGGCAACACTTCCATGCCCAGGGGCTTGTCGTTCAGCGTCACCACGAACCGGGTGCCGCCCATGCTGCGCAACTGATCGAGCACCAAAGGCCGATAAGCCACCGGTAACGATCGGAAATAACTGACGCTGGCGGTCATCGAATGGGCCAGGCTGCGGGCACTGGTGACCAGGCCTTCCAGTTGCGTGGCGCGCAGTTGCGAGACCCAGATCACGCTCGATAACGCCTGCGCGAACAGCACCGCAAGCAGCGTCAGCAGCAACATTCGCCCCAGCAGCGAACGTGGCACCGGCACCCTCGCCGCAAGCTTGCGCAAGGACTCAGTGACCATTGCTGGCAACCACACTGGCTGCCAGTTGGTAGCCACTGCCGCGTACGGTGCGGATCAGCCGAGGTGGTTTCTCGGTGTCGCGCAGACGTTGGCGCAAACGGCTGACCGCCATGTCGACGATGCGGTCGAGCGGCATCAGGTCCCGCCCACGGGTGGCGTTGCCGATGGTGTCGCGGTCGAGGATTTGCTGCGGGTGATCGAGAAAGAGTTTGAGCAGGGCGAAATCGGCGCCGGAGAGAATCACCTCTTCACCATCGGTGTGGAACAGCCGATGGCTGACCATGTCCAGGCGCCAGTCATCGAAGGCCAGCACTTCACCGCCGCTGCGTTCCTGACCGAACTGCGCGCGACGCAGCAACGCCTTGATCCGCGCCTGCAACTCACGCGGGCTGAACGGTTTGCCGAGGTAGTCGTCGGCCCCAAGCTCAAGACCGATCACCCGGTCGGCTTCATCGGAACTGGCGGTGAGCATGATGATTGGCACTTGCGCCCGACGGGGATGTTGACGAATCCAGCGACACAAGCTGAAGCCGTCTTCGTCGGGCAGCATCACATCAAGGATCACCAGATCGCTCGGCGCCTCGTTCAGGGCCTGGCGAAAGCCGGCGCCATCGGGCGTGGTGCGCACCTGGAAACCGGCGCGGGTCAGGTAGGTGTCCAGCAACTCGCGTATCTCTTGATCGTCATCGACCAACAAAATCGACTTGTTGACTGAGCTCACGGGGCGGCGTCCTTGTTTTTTGAATTGGGCGGATTATGCCTTAAGCACCTTGAATAGTTGTTGCCTGTCCTGGCCCCATCGCTGGCAAGCCAGCTCCTACAGAGTTCGTACCAAACGCAAGAACACCACAAACCTGTAGGAGCTGGCTTGCCAGCGATGAAGGCAACTCGATCTCAAGCCTGTTCGAGCGCTACACCGGCACCAACAAGACCCGAGTACGGCGCTGTCACCAGCCACACCGGAATCCCCTTGAAGTAATCGCTCATACAACCCTTGTCGGCGAAGCAGCGGGCGAAACCGCTTTCGAGGAAGAAATCGGCAAACCGCGGAATCACTCCGCCAACAATGTACACACCACCGCGTCCACCGCTGGTCAGTACGTTGTTGCCGGCCACGCGACCGAGCCAGCAGCAGAACTGCTCAAGCACTTCCACAGCAATAGGGTCACCCGCCAACCCGGCAGCGGTAATGGCTTGCGGTGTGTCGAGCACGGGCGTGTGCCCATCCACCGCACAGATCGCCCGATAAACACGTGGCAAGCCGCCGCCGCTCAGTGCGGTTTCAGCACTGACGTGTCCGATTTCATTGGAGATGTGCTGCCATAGCTGGGTTTCACGCGGGCTGCTCAAGGGCAGATCAACATGACCACCCTCACCCGGCAGCGCGGCAAAACGCCCTTCGCCGAGATCGAGCAAGGTGCCAACGCCCAAGCCAGTGCCCGGTCCGATCACCACCGCCGGGCGCAACGGCTCCGGCGTGCCTTCGCAGACCATGCGGAATTCGCCGGGCTGCAAACGGGTCATGCCCAACGCCATGGCCGAGAAGTCGTTGACCAGCAACAGCTGATCGACCTGCAAGGTCTGGCAGAACCCCTTGCGGCTCAGACGCCAGTGATTGTTGGTGAACTTGAATTCGTCGCCGCTCACGGGGCCGGCCACCGACAGGCAGACCGAACCGATTGAACCCGGCGCAAGGCCCAGCCCATTCAGATAGAGGCTGATTGCCTCTTCCGGGCTGGAAAAATCGGCCGTTGCCAGCACCTGGACCGATTCCAGCTGCTGGTTTTTCCACAACGCGAAACGTGCGTTGGTCCCACCGATGTCACCGACCAAAGCCAGTTTCAATTAAGCGTCTCCAGGGCAGAAGTGAAGGCGCTGGCGCCCTGCTCCGCCGAGCTGAAGGCCATGCGCATGAAACCAAACAGCTCGCGACCGGTGCCGATGTTGTTACCCAACAGGCCCTTGGCCGGCGTGCGCGCTGCGAATTCTTCGGCGTCCACCTTAAGCTCCAGGGTGCCTTTGACGCCATCGACGCGGATGATATCGCCCTCTTGCACCCGCGCCAAAGCGCCACCGACATAAGCTTCGGGGCTGACGTGAATCGCCGCCGGGATTTTGCCCGAGGCGCCGGACATGCGCCCGTCAGTCACCAGTGCGACCTTGAAGCCGCGATCCTGCAACACACCGAGGAAAGGCGTCATTTTGTGCAATTCCGGCATGCCATTCGAGCGCGGGCCCTGGAAGCGCATCACTGCGACAAAATCCTTCTCCAGCAAACCTGCCTTGAACGCATCAGCCAGATCCTGCTGATCCTGGAACACCATGGCCGGTGCTTCGACGATCTGGTTTTCCAGGGCCACGGCCGAAACTTTCATGACACCGCGACCGAGGTTACCTTCCATCACCCGCAGGCCGCCCTCAGGCGAGAACGCACGAGCAACCGGACGCAGGATGCTTTCATCGAGGCTTTCGGTCACGCCTTCACGCCAGACCAGTTCGCCGTTATCGAGGAACGGTTCCATGGTGTAACGGCTCAGGCCATGGCCGAGCACGGTGTTGACGTTTTCGTGGAGCAGCCCGGCATCCAACAATTCGCGAATCAGGAACGACATGCCGCCCGCCGCCTGGAAGTGGTTGATATCAGCCTTGCCGTTCGGGTAGACGTGGCTCAGGGTCGGCACGACTTCGGAGAGGTCGGCCATGTCCTGCCAGGTCAGCTGAATGCCCGCCGCCATGGCAATCGCCGGCATGTGCAGGGTGTGGTTGGTCGAGCCGCCAGTGGCATGCAGGGCCACGATGGAGTTGACCAGCGAACGCTCGTCGACGATTTCGCCGATTGGCATGTAGTCGCCATTTTGCTTGGTCAGGCGCGTGACCTGATGCGCCGCTTCGCGGGTCAGGGCATCGCGCAACGGTGTGTTCGGGTTGACGAAAGAGGCGCCCGGCAAATGCAGGCCCATGACTTCCATCAGCAACTGGTTGGTGTTGGCGGTGCCATAGAAGGTGCAGGTGCCGGGGCTGTGATAGGAGTTCATTTCCGATTCCAGCAACTCTTCGCGGCTGGCCTTGCCTTCGGCGTAGCGCTGGCGCACGTCAGCTTTCTGCTTGTTGGAAATGCCCGAAACCATCGGACCGCCTGGCACAAAGATCATCGGCAGGTGACCGAAACGCAACGCGCCCATCATCAGGCCCGGCACGATCTTGTCGCAGATGCCGAGCATCAGCGCCCCGTCAAACATGTTGTGGGACAGCGCCACCGCTGTGGACAACGCGATCACTTCACGGCTCGGCAGGCTCAGTTCCATGCCCGGCTCGCCTTGAGTCACGCCATCGCACATGGCTGGCGTGCCACCGGCGAACTGGCCGACGGAGCCGATTTCACGCAGGGCTTTTTTGATCTGTTCAGGGAAGACTTCGTACGGCTGGTGCGCCGAGAGCATGTCGTTATATGACGAAACAATCGCAATGTTCGCGGAGTTCATCATCCGCAGGCTGTTCTTGTCGTCGCTGCCGCACCCGGCCACGCCGTGGGCGAAGTTGGCGCATTGCAGTTTGCCGCGCATCGGACCGTCGCTGGCCGCACCGCGAATCAATGCAAGGTAAGCCTCACGCGTGGCGCGGCTGCGGGCGATAAGCCGTTCGGTGACCTCAAGGACGCGGGGATGCATGTGTAGAACTCCAGGCTAACGGATGTGGCGACCTGATTGTCTATGCTGATCAAAGGCCGGTGTCGATGGAATGACAGACGGTTTTCTTGATCGGTCGGACCAGTTGATTCAGGTCACTCGTTGTAGATTGAACAAAATATTGCCATTAAAAAGGCTTGTTTTCTATTTTTTTGCGAATAATCTTGTAATTCCAACAACAAAACGACGGTAGCGCAGACAAATGACTCTTCGAATCGCAATCAATGGCTTTGGCCGCATCGGCCGTAACGTTCTGCGCGCACTCTATACCCAGGGCTACCGTCAGGATTTGCAGATTGTCGCCATCAACGACTTGGGCGACAGCGCAATGAACGCACACTTACTCAAATTCGACACTGTTCATGGCACGTTCGACGCCGATGTACAGCACGACGAGGAAAGCCTGACGGTCAACGGCGACCGCATTGCCGTCAGCGCGATTCGCAACCCGGCCGACTTGCCCTGGGCCGCGGAAAAAATTGATGTCGTGTTCGAATGTACCGGCCTGTTCACCGACCGCGCCAAGGCCGCGGCGCATATTACGGCCGGCGCACGCAAAGTGATCATCTCGGCGCCCGCCAAAGGCGCCGACGCCACGGTGGTGTACGGCGTGAACCACGACATTCTGCGCCAGTCGCACCAGATTATTTCCAACGCTTCGTGCACCACCAACTGCCTGGCCCCGGTAGCCCAGGTGCTGCACCGCGAGCTGGGCATCGAAAGCGGTCTGATGACCACGATCCACGCCTACACCAACGACCAGAATCTGACTGACGTTTACCACACCGATCCGTACCGTGCCCGTTCGGCCACCCAGAACATGATCCCGAGCAAGACCGGTGCTGCCGAAGCCGTCGGCCTGGTGCTGCCGGAACTGGCGGGCAAGCTCACTGGCATGGCGGTGCGCGTTCCGGTGATCAATGTGTCGCTGGTGGATCTGACTGTGCAGCTCAAGCGCGAAGCGTCGGCCGAGGAAGTCAACGCGCTGATGAAAGAAGCCAGCCAGCATTCGAAAATCCTCGGCTACAACACCCTGCCGCTGGTCTCCAGCGACTTCAACCATAACCCGCTGTCATCGATCTTCGACGCCAACCACACCAAGTCCAGCGGCAAGCTGCTCAAGGTGCTGGCCTGGTACGACAACGAATGGGGCTTCTCCAACCGCATGCTCGATAACTGCCTGGCGCTGTGCAACGCGGAATAATTCTGCGTCTGCAAAATTGCTATCGCCAGCAAGCCGGCTCCTACAACAATCGTATACGACTCAACCTTGTAGGAGCCGGCTTGCTGGCGATAGCGTCCTCAGAATCACCCTCGCAAATCGCCTGTGGAACCATCCATGATCGGCATCAGCTTTACGCAAAAGACCCTGGCTGCGCGCAAGCGTATCGCCTTGGTCGCCCACGACCACTGCAAGGTGTTTTTGCTCGACTGGGCCGCACGGCACAAAGACACACTGGCGCAACACGAGCTGGTCGCCACCGGAACCACAGGGTTGTTGTTGCAACAACGTCTCGACCTGCCAGTGCAAAGCATGATCAGCGGCCCATTGGGCGGTGACCAACAACTCGGCGCGCAAATCGCCGAGCAACGGGTCGACATGCTGGTGTTTTTCTGGGACCCCTTCGAACCGCAACCACACGACCCGGACATCAAGGCGTTGTTGCGGGTTGCTGCGGTCTGGAACATCCCGGTGGCCTGCAATGAATGCAGCGCCGATTATCTGCTCAGCAGCCCGATGATGAAGCAGTCGCACACCCATCGAATTCCGGATTACGCGACTTATTTGCAAGCCCGCGTGTAAACCTTCACAAATCAGTACTTGACCATTCGAGTAGATGATAAGCATTATCATTCGCTCGAAATGGATCAGGTCCTCCCGTGAGTCAATCGCGTTTCAACGACGTCTTCATCACCCAGCGGGTCTCTCTGCTGCGTACGCTGGAGCGAATGGTCAACAATCACAGCACCGCCGAAGACCTCCTGCAGGAAACCTACCTGCGGGTGACCCGGGCGCTCAGTGAGCGGACCATCGATCATCTCGAACCCTTCGTGTTCCAGACGGCCCGCAACCTGGCGCTGGACCATTTGCGTGCGCGGCGCATTCATTCGCGCACGATGGTCGACGACGTCCCTGAAGAGGTTATGCACAGCGTCGCCGCCCCTACCAGCAGCGCCGAAGACGCTGCCCATGCCGAACAACTGCTGGAGCGCCTGAACGTGAGTCTCGGAGAACTCAGCAGCCGGCAGCAGCGGATTTTCATCCTCAGCCGCCTGCACGGGCACAGCTATCAGGAAATCGCTGACGAATTGGGCGTGTCCCTCAGCACCGTGCAAAAAGAACTCAAACTGATCATGTCGATCTGCATCGGTGTCGCTGACCGCTTGAATGCGGATTGAGGCTGCCGCTCACACCCTCTCCGACTGCACTGATTACCGGGCTTTGATACCCTTGGCCCACTTTTTACGCTTCACTAAAAAAAACAGCCGTGCACTGACACGCCGAGGAAACACCGTGACGGACAACCACCGCTCCCCTGCGCCTTCACCGGCACAGGACGCCGCCACTGCAATGGACCAGGCCCTGGACTGGCTCATCGTGCTCGGTTGTCCTGACGAGGAGCAGACCCGTCAGTTCCACGCATGGCTCGATGCCGACCCGCTAAATGCCCAGGCGTTCGCCAAGGCCCAGGCGATCTGGGACGGCCCGCAAGTGGCGCAGTGTGCGCAAAGCCTGGCGGCGCGTGCGCCGAAAGTCACCGTCCTCACGCGCTTGCGTCCGCACTGGAAACCGCTGGCCACTGCCGCCGTGCTGATCCTCGGACTGCTCAGCTTCAGCAACCTGCCGATGCGCCTGCAAGCTGATCACCTGACCGTTGTTGGCGAGCGCCAGCGCCTGCAACTGGAGGACGGCTCGAAAGTCCTGCTCAATACCAACTCGGCGTTTTCCAGCACCATCAACGACCAACAGCGCGTGGCCCGCCTGTATCAGGGCGAGGCGTTTTTCGAAGTGCAGGCCAATCTCGGCCAACCGCTGGAAATCGACGCCGGCCCGGTCAAGGCCAGTGTCCGCGACACGGCGTTTGCCGTGCGTTACCTCGACGGTGTGGCACAGGTGCGGGTGCAGCGCGGCAATGTCGACTTGCGCGCCACCCGTGATGACGCGCGGGTGCGTTTGTCCGCCGGGGAAAGTATCCGCATCGGCCCCAACGGCTTCGACCGGACGGCCAAACTCGATGCCGCCACTGACCTGGCGTGGGTCCAGGGCCGGCTGGTGTTTGAAAACTGCCCGTTGAACCAGGTGCTGGCCGAGCTTCGTCGGTATTACCCGGGCTGGATCATCAACAACAACGAGCAACTGGCCGATGTCGCCGTAACCGGCAACTATCGCCTTGATCAACCGCTGGACGTGGTTCGCTCCCTGGCCCACATCACCTCGGCACGGCTCCAGGAATTCCCGGCACTGGTCATCCTCAACTGAATGAGAATTATTTTTACTCGATAGCCAAATCCCGTACGTCTCGTTATAGCCAATGCAATTGATTCGCATCTCACCATGCCGATCAGCACCTATAAAGATTCGTGCGACACGGAGCGCTATCGATGTCCTCTCGCCTTACCCGCCCAGCCTCTTCACCTTCCCGCGTGCTGTCGTTGCTGACTGCGGCCATCCTGATGGCCGGCGCTGCACCGCTGATGGCCGCCACCGCCGCCGAACAGTCAAGCCGCAAAATGGGCGATTACGCGTTCGCCATTCCCCAGCAGTCGTTGGTATCGGCGCTCAATGCCTTTACCGCTGTGACCGGCTGGCAGGTCGGCGTGTCGTCGGAGCTGGCACAAGGTGTGTCCTCGCCGGGTGTGCGCGGGTCGTTGCCGCCGGAGAAAGCGCTGGATCGCCTGTTGGTGGGAACCAACCTGAGCTATCGCAAACTGGGCAACAACAGCATCGTCCTGGAAAAACGCACCACCAACAGCGCGCTCAATCTTGATCAGGTGACCATCAGCGCCACCCGTAACGAACAGGACGTCAACAGCGTGCCGAGCACGGTCTCGGTCTACACGCGCGAAGATCTGGACCGCAACAACGTCAATACGATCAAGGAACTGGTGCGCTACGAGCCCGGTGTTTCGGTCGGTGGCGCTGGTCAGCGTTCCGGCATCAGCGGCTACAACATTCGCGGCATCGATGGCGACCGCGTCCTGACCCAGATCGACGGTGTGCAAGTACCCGACGGCTTCTTCAACGGCCCGTACGCCCAGACCAACCGCAACTACGTCGACCCGGAAATCGTCAAGCGCGTGGAAATCCTCCGCGGTCCGGCCTCGGTGCTGTACGGCAGCAACGCGATTGGCGGTGCTGTCAGCTACTACACGCTGGACCCGGATGACATCATCAAACCCGGCAAGGATGTCGGCGCACGCCTGAAGACCGGCTACAGCTCTGCCGATGACAGCTGGCTGACATCCGGCACCGTCGCCGGCCGCACTGGCGAGTTCGATGGCCTGTTGCACCTCAGCCAGCGCAATGGTCATGAAACAGAATCCTACGGCGAAACCGGCGGTACTGGCCTGAACCGCACCGAGGCCAACCCGGAAGATGTGCGCACCACCAACGTGCTGGCCAAACTGGGCTGGAACTATGCCGACGACGCTCGCCTGGGCTTGACCTACGAGCATTACAAGGACGACCGCGACACCAATCAATTGAGCGCGGTGGGCGGCCCGTTCAACGCCGGACGCGGTTTCGGTTTCTACAAGTCCCGCACCGGCAACGATACGATCACCCGCGAACGTTTTGGCATCGAGCACAGCTTCGGCCTGGACAGCGCACTGGCTGACAACATCAAGTGGTCGTTGAACTACCAGATCGCCAAGACCGACCAGAGCACCGAGGAAATCTATGCGCCGTCGCGCACTGTGCTGCGTAACCGCGACACCACCTACAAGGATCGCCAATGGGTATTCGACGCCCAGGCTGACAAGTCGTTTGCCGTCGCCGACACCGAGCACTTCGTCACCTATGGCACCACCATCAAGCAGGACAAAGTCACTGGCCTGCGCACCGGTTCCGGCACCTGTCTGACCGTGGCCGGCGCCTGTCGTGTCATCGGTGCCCCGAGCGCCGCCGACACCCTCACACCGGCCAGTGACTTTCCGGACCCAACCATCAACAGCTACGCCCTGTTCGCCCAGGATCAGATCAGCTGGGGCAACTGGACGTTCCTGCCCGGTGCTCGCTATGACTACACCGAACTCAAGCCACACATCACCGACGAGTTCCTCGCGACCGCCGACCAGAGCCGCAATGGTGAGGTGAGCGACGAGACCAAAACCTGGCATCGCCTGTCGCCGAAATTCGGCACCACCTACAGCTTCAACGACCATTACACCTGGTACGGCCAATACGCCGAAGGCTTCCGCACCCCGACCGCCAAGGCCTTGTACGGTCGCTTCGAAAACCTGTCCGGCGGCTATCAGGTCGCGCCCAATCCGGACCTCGAGCCGGAAAAGAGCAAGAGCTACGAGACCGGTCTGCGCGGCAACTTCGAGCAGGGCTCGTTTGATGTGGCAGTGTTCTACAACAAGTACCGCGACTTCATCGACGAGAACGCCATCACGCCCGGTTACAGCGAGACCACGTTCCAGAGCAACAACATCAAGCACGCCACCATCAAGGGAGCGGAGATCAAGGGCCGTCTGAACCTCGACTCCTTCGGTGCACCACAAGGCCTGTACACCCAAGGCTCGGTGGCCTACGCCTACGGCCGCAACGACGACAGCGGCGAGCCGCTCAACAGTGTCAATCCGCTGACCGGCGTGTTCGGCCTGGGTTATGACCAGGACAACTATGGCGGTGTGCTCAACTGGACCCTGGTGAAGAAGAAGGATCGCGTCGACAGCACCAGTTTCAAAACCCCGGATGGCACCAGCACCCAGTTCAAGACACCGGGCTTCGGCATTCTCGACCTGAGCGCGTTCTACAAGGTGACCGACGATGTGACCGTCAGCGGCGGCGTCTACAACCTGACCGACAAGAAATACTGGCTGTGGGATGACGTGCGCGGCTACGACAGCGTCGGCGAAGCTTCGGTAACACAACCGGCCAACCTTGATCGCCTGACTCAGCCGGGTCGCAACTTCGCGGTCAACCTGATCTGGGACATCTGATTCGGGTCGCCTCGCCGGGTGATTTCATGAAGTCACCCGGCAGGAATTTTTACTGTCAGGTGCCTTTCTGTTCGTCTCGTTACCAAGCGCCTCTTCTTTTCCAAGGATTTGCCATGAATACCCAGGACACTGCTCAACGCCCCAACCTGCGTTCGCAACGCTTGAACCAGATCACCCACGAGCCGCATACCAAGCTCGATGCTCTGGTCAAAGCCCATGCACCGTTCGAAACCCAGGCCAATTTCGCCCGTTTCGTGGTGGCGCAGTACCTGTTCCAGGCGGAACTGGTGTCGCTGTACAACGATGCCGAACTGACCGCCATTGTCCCGGACCTGCCGGCCCGCTGCCGCGCCGACGCCGCCAAGGCTGACCTGGCGGACCTCGACACCGAAGTTCCGACGCCGGTTGCCGGCGCGTTGAGCAACCCGACCAAGGCCGAAGCCCTGGGCTGGATTTTCGTCTCTGAAGGTTCCAAGCTCGGCGCGGCGTTCCTGATCAAGCGCGCCGTGGGCCTGGGCCTGAGCGAAACCTTCGGGGCCCGTCACCTGGGCGAACCGGCCGGTGGTCGCGCTGAAGGCTGGAAGAGCTTCGTCAAAACCCTCGACGGCCTGGCGTTCTCTGCCCAGGAAGAAGCCGACGTGGAAAAAGGCGCCATCGACGCGTTCAACCGCTTCACTGTGTTGCTGGAACAGGCTTACGCTACCGAAGTAGCCTGACCCATCCCCTGTAGGAGCGAGCTTGCTCGCGAAGCGGAGTGCCAGACTATTCAAATGTTGAATGTTTGACCGCCATCGCGAGCAAGCTCGCTCCTACAGGGGACGCCGCCAGTCTGTTAGATTTCGATCCGCCTCACGTGCTGTCTTGAGCCCATGCCCGCCTCCTCCAAACTCTCCCGCTTCCTCTTCGGCCTGCTGGCCTACGTCAGCCTGGGCATCGGCCTGATTGCCATCGTCATCCCCGGCCTGCCCACCACTGAATTCATCCTGCTGGCCGCCTGGGCCGCCACCCGCAGTTCGCCGCGCTTGAGCGCCTGGCTGGAAAACCACCGACTGTTCGGTCCCATCCTCTTCAATTGGCGCAACGGCAAGATCATCGCTCGCCGGGCAAAAATCAGCGCCACTGTCAGCATGCTGTTATGCGCAAGTCTCATGCTGGTGATGCTCGATCCAGGCTGGCCGATCTACCTGGCGATTGCCGGGATGGCCCTGGGCAACCTGTGGATCTGGACACGCCCTGAATCCTCGTCGCAACCGTCCTGAACCTGCCCGCGATTTACTCCCGTTTTTCATCCGATCTTCGCGATATTCTTCCGCGCAAACGTTCAATCAATACCGTTCGTCGGGTGCCTCCTCATGCAACCTCCTCGCCGCGCCGATGTGTATTGAATGGCGCTAAATGGATTTAGCGTGTCGAGCCGCAAGGGCTCACAGCCAACATTTCATCCATTCGCGAGCTCGCCCTATGTTCGACTCACTGTCCATCCGCCTGAAAATCGTCCTGCTGTCCGGTCTGTGCCTGCTAGGTGTAGTCGCTTTGATAGTCGGCATGAATATCTACCAGACCAATCAGAACGATGATCTGGTCAGCGATTCCAGCAGCAGAATGCTCACCGCCAGCGTGCAGGACCTGCTTCAGGCCAAGGCGGCCGAGCAAGCGGTGCGGGTACAGAAGACGTTCGGTGAAACCCTGACGGTGGTGACCGCCCTTGCCGATCAGATCATGGACATGCGCACCCTGGCCGCCAAGCGCTCACTTGAACCCGGCGCTCTGCGTGAAGAGTTGAACCACAGTCTGAAGACCGCCTTCGAGCGCAACAGCAAAGTCCTGGGGATCTGGCTGGCGTTCGAACCCAACGGCCTGGACGGTAAAGACAGCGAGTTCGTCGATGACGCGGCGCGCCAGTCCAACGAGTCCGGTCGCTTCGCGACCTACTTCAGCCGTGCCGGTGGTGAAACGCTGAACACGATCATGGTCGAAGAGGACATGACCAAAACCACCCTGAACCTCAGCGGTACGCCGTACAACGTCTGGTACACCTGCCCGCGGGACAGCAAGCGCATTTGCTTGCTCGACCCGTACGCCGACACCGTCGGCAACAAGGAAATGTTGATGACCACCATTTCCGTGCCGCTGCTGGTAGACGGCAAGTCCATCGGCGTGGTCGGCGTCGACATCGCCCTGGACGCATTGCAAGCGGCGGCAGTCGACTCTCAACGTGAGCTGTTCAACAGCGCCGGGCACATGCTGATCGTTTCCGGCACGGGCGTGATGGCCGCCTACAGCGTCGATGCGACAAAGGTCGGCAAGAGCATCGGCGATACCCTCGGCGCGGACGGCAAAGACGTCCTGCAATTGCTCGGCAGTGGCGCGCCAAGAGTGCTCCAGCAAGGCGACCTGATCCGCGCGGTGTACCCCGTCAGCCCGATTGCCGATGCCAAGGCCTGGGCCGTGGTGATCGACCTGCCAAGGCAAGTGCTGCTGGCCGACTCGGTCAAGCTGCAAGCGGTGCTCGACAACGCCCAGCAAAGCGGTACGATCAAAGCCCTGCTGGTAGCGGTGATTGCCGGTGTGGTTGGCCTGTTGCTGATGTGGCTTACCGCCTCGGGCGTGACCCGGCCGATCAACAGCGTGGCGCAAATGCTCAAGGCGATTGCCAGCGGTGACGGCGACCTGACTCAGCGCCTGCACTACAACAAAAGGGATGAACTGGGCGAACTGGTCAGCTGGTTCAACCGCTTCCTCGACAAGCTGCAACCGACCATCGCGCAGATCAAGCAAAGCATCACCGATGCCCGCGGCACGGCCGATCAGTCATCCGAGATCGCCCGCCAGACCAGCGAAGGCATGCAGGTGCAGTTCCGCGAAATCGACCAGGTCGCCACCGCGTCCAACGAAATGAGTGCCACCGCCCACGACGTCGCCAACAGCGCCTCGAACGCGGCCAATGCCGCCAAAGGTGCCGATCAGTCGGCCCGCGACGGCATGCAGATCATCGAGCGCAGCACCCGCGACATCAATCAACTGGCCGACGAAGTCAGCAAGGCGGTGACCGAAGTCGAAGCGTTGGCGGTGAACAGCGAGCAGATCGGCTCGGTGCTGGAAGTGATCCGCAGCATCGCCGAGCAAACCAACCTGCTCGCGCTCAACGCCGCGATTGAAGCCGCCCGCGCCGGTGAAAGCGGTCGCGGCTTTGCGGTGGTGGCCGATGAAGTACGCAACCTGGCCAAGCGCACCCAGGACTCGGTGGAGGAAATCCGCTTGGTAATCGAGCGCATCCAGAGCGGCACACGCGGTGTTGTCGCGACCATGCACTCGAGCCAGACCCAGGCCCACAGCAACGCCGGGCAGATCCAGCAAGCGGTGCAGGCCTTGGGCAAAATCAGCGACGCCGTGACCGTGATCAGCGACATGAACCTGCAAATCGCCAGTGCCGCCGAGCAACAAAGCGCTGTGGCCGAAGAGGTCAACCGTAACGTCTCGGCGATCCGTACCGTCACCGAAACCCTGACCGGCCAGGCCACTGAGTCGGCGCAGATCAGCAGCCAGCTCAACGCCCTGACTACCCAGCAGATGAAATTGATGGACCAGTTCCGCGTGTAATCGAGATTCCCCTTGTAGGAGCGAGCTTGCTCGCGATAGCTGACTGACCTGCAATGCAGATGTCACCTGATCCACCGCTATCGCGAGCAAGCTCGCTCCTACAGGGGATTTCATCTGGCCTGAAGGTTTTTGATCTAAGATCTGGCTCTCGCTTCGGAGGGCCTTCGATGACTGATCTGCTAACGCCCATTCAAGCCGCACTCGGCTTGCCCCACACCCCGATCCCGTTCACCTCCAGCGGCGCCCTGCCCTCGGCATTTGCCGTCACCGAACTGGCCTGCGCCAGCATCGCCGCTGCCGGTCAGGCGGTCAGCGAATTGCTGCACCAACAAACCGCACGCTTGCCGGACCTTGAAGTCGACCGGCGCTTGGCGTCCTTCTGGTTCTCGACATCGATCCGTCCAGCCGGTTGGAGTGTTCCGCCGATGTGGGATCCGGTCGCCGGTGACTACGCCGCACTTGATGGCTGGATTCGCCTGCACACCAACGCCCCCCATCACCGTGCCGCGGCTGAACGCGTGCTCGGCACCTGCGCCGACCGTGCAACGATGGCAGGCAAAGTGGCGCAATGGGCCAAAAGCGATCTGGAGCAGGCTGTTGTCGAGGCCGGCGGCTGTGCCGCCGAGATGCGCAGCCGTGATCAATGGCAGGCACACCCGCAAGGCATCGCAGTCAACGCAGATCCGTTGATTGAGTTCACCCGCAACCACAGCCAACGCGTCAAGCCGTGGCAGGGTTCGGTTGCTCGACCATTGGCTGGCATCAAGGTGCTGGATTTGACCCGAGTGCTGGCAGGGCCCATCGCCAGTCGGTTTCTGGCCGGCCTCGGCGCCAACGTGTTGCGCATCGACCCACCGACCTGGGATGAGCCGGGTGTTGTGCCCGAAGTCACCCTGGGCAAACGCTGTGCGCGTCTCGACCTTCACGACAAGACGGATCGAGCCGTGTTCGAAGGTTTGCTGATGGACGCCGACATTCTGCTCCATGGCTACCGCGCCGATGCACTGGAACGCCTGGGGTATGGTGCGGCTTACAGACAGCAGTTGACCCCCGGCCTGATCGACGTCTGCCTCAATGCCTACGGCTGGAGCGGCCCGTGGCAAGACCGTCGCGGCTTCGACAGTCTGGTGCAGATGAGCAGTGGCATTGCGCAGGCGGGTATGGGCTGGAAGCAGGCGGACAAACCGACGCCACTACCGGTGCAAGCCCTCGATCACGCCACCGGGTATTTGATGGCGGCCAGTGTGATCCGCTTGTTGGCTGAACGTTTGAGTGGCGGCCATGGTGGTTCAGCGCGTTTGTCTTTGGCGCGAACGGCAAAGTTGTTGATCGAGGCCGGGACCGGGTCCGATGAGCCATTGCGGGAGGAGGATCAAAAGGATCAGGGAATGGAGGTCGAGCAGACACCATGGGGGCCGGCGTATCGATTGCGGGTTGCGCTGAAGATCAATGGAACACCGTTGCAGTGGTCATTGCCGGCGACGCAATTGGGTTCTCACCACGCTCAGTGGTGATGCCCGAATTGTCTTCGCCGGCAAGCCGGCTCCTACAGTTGTCCGCACACGTCCCGCGATTATTTGCAGGAGCTGGCTTGCCAGCGAAAGCGCCTGACCGTTCACCACAGATCCGGAATCAGCTCAGTCCACCCGACTCAACGCTGTCCACAACAACTGCGCCGCATACCCTCGATAAGGCCGCCACGCCTCGGCACGCGACAACAGTTGCCGAGCCGTCACCGGCCCACCTTCCAGCGCCGCCAACGCATTGATCAACCCCACATCGCCATTGGGAAAACCATCCATGTCCCGCAATTGGCGCAAGGCGATGTACTGCGACGTCCAGTCCCCGATCCCGTGCAGGGCCAGCAATCGCGCCACGCCGCTTTCCCGCCCGGGCTCAAACAATCGGGGATCATCGAGCAATGCCTGCGCCACGTCCGACAACGTCCGGCCGCGACTTTTCGGCATGCCCAACGCGGCCAGATCCGCCCCGGCCAACACCTCGGCCGTCGGGAACACATGAGTCACACTCGGCAGCGACGAACGCAGCGGCACGCCGTACTGCGCGAGCAATTTGCCAGCCAGTTTGATCGCCGCCACCACCGTAATCTGCTGCCCCAGTACCGCACGGATCGCCAGTTCCAAACCATCCCACGCACCCGGCACCCGCAACCCCGGACGCTCGGCGATCAATCGCGCCATTAGCGGATCAACCGCCAGGCGTCGATGGATTGCCTTCAAGTCCGCATCCATATCGAACATCCTGCGCACCCGCGCGACGATCTCAGGCGTGGCGGCCGGGTTGGGGAAATCCAGGGTCAGTTCAAGTGAATCCGCCGTTGCAGGCTGGATCGAAAACATGCCGTGCACGCCGCTCAGGCCGATGCTGCGCGAGTAGACACCATCGACCACCGTCTCCAGGCCGGCAATCGCCCGCACCGACAGGAATCCCGAGATTGCCGCCCAGTCATAAGGCGGCGTGTACGCCAGCAACAACTTCATAGACTCAGCAACCCGCTGTACAACCCATACGCCGCCAGCCCGGCCCCGCTGATCACGCAGGTAAAAACGCCCTTCTCCGCCAACGTGAACAGTGGCTTGCCCTGCTCATGCCGGGCTTTGGCAAACAGGATCACGCCAGGGGCATACAGCAATGCCGAAAGCAGCAGATATTTCAGGCCACCGGCGTACAGCAACCACACCGCGTAACCCAGGGCGATGGCACCTATCAGCAGATCCTTGGAACGCTCGGCCGGTGAGTTCTCGTAGGTTTCGCCCCGCCCGCTCAACAACACCGCATACGCCGCCGACCACAAATACGGCACCAGAATCATTGATGAGGCGAGGTAAATCAGGCTGGTGTAAGTTCCAGCGGAAAACAGCGTGATCAGCAAAAACAGCTGGATCATCAGATTGGTCATCCACAGCGCGTTGACCGGCACATGGTTGGCGTTCTCCTTGGTCAGAAACGCCGGCATGGTCTGGTCTTTGGCCGTGGCAAAAAGGATCTCGGCGCACAACAGCGCCCAGGACAACAAGGCACCGAGCAACGAGATCGCGAGGCCGACGCTGATCAGCACCGCACCCCACGGACCGACGATATGTTCCAGCACCGAGGCTAGCGACGGGTTCTGCAGTTTCGCCAGTTCGGGCTGGGTCATGATCCCCAGCGACAACACGTTCACCAACACCAACAGCGCCAGCACCCCGAGAAACCCGATGACCGTCGCGCGGCCTACGTCCGAGCGTTTCTCCGCGCGGGCCGAATACACACTGGCGCCTTCGATGCCGATAAACACGAACACGGTGACCAGCATCATGTGCCGCACCTGATCCATCACACTGCCGAATTGCGGATTGCCATGCCCCCAGATATCCCGCGTGAAGATGTCAGCCTTGAACGCCACGGCGGCAATCACGATAAACATGATCAACGGCACGATTTTGGCCACCGTGGTCACCTGGTTGATGAACGCCGCCTCCTTGATGCCGCGCATCACCACAAAATGCACGGTCCACAACAGCACCGAGGCGCAACCGATGGCAACGGGTGTGTTGCCCTGACCAAACACCGGAAAGAAATAGCCCAGGGTACTGAACAGCAAGACGAAATAGCCGACGTTGCCCAGCCACGCACTGATCCAGTAGCCCCAGGCTGAGGAAAAACCCATGTAGTCGCCGAACCCGGCCTTGGCGTAAGCGTACACGCCGGACTCCAGCTCGGGCTTGCGATTGGCCAGGGTCTGGAACACGAACGCCAGCGTCAGCATGCCCACCGCCGTAATCGCCCAACCGATCATGATTGCTCCGGCATCGGCCTGAACCGCCATGTTCTGCGGCAGAGAAAAGATCCCGCCGCCGATCATCGATCCCACCACCAGCGCGATCAGGGCGTTCAGACGAAGTTTTTGCGGCGCTTGCGACATTGTGCGTCTCCGGGAGGCATCAGGGTGACGTGGGATCGTGTGAAGCGTAATAACGATTATTGAATAACGCCAATCGAAGGCGTCTTACTTGCACAAATCGGCTATATAAACGTCGACGACAATCCGTTTATTTATATATTTTCTAAATAACACATTTTTCACAAACGACATCACCAACAAACTTTAGAACTCTAGAACTCTAGAACGCCAACTAGCGTCATAACTCGAAACAAATACCCACACTATCCACTAAATGCCAGAAAGCCTCTGGATCAAGCATTACAGACAATCAGAATATGAATGATGGCACTCTGCTGATAATTATTGAATATGCCCATGCACTGATCCAAGTCAGTTATTTTAATTGCCACCAGACTTAGCCTGCCCGCTCTTCCACTGCATTGGTGTCACGCAATGTCTGCCTCTCCCGGAAAACTGAAACTCGGCGCATTGGTTGCGCTGGTTGTTGGCTCGATGATTGGTGGCGGGATCTTTTCCCTGCCACAAAACATGGCGGCGAGTGCCGATGTCGGCGCCATTCTGATCGGCTGGGCGATTACGGCGGTCGGAATGCTCACCCTCGCCTTTGTTTTCCAGACACTGGCCAACCGCAAGCCCGATCTCGACGGCGGGGTGTATGCCTACGCCAAGGCAGGGTTCGGCGACTACATGGGCTTCTCGTCGGCGTGGGGGTACTGGATCAGTGCCTGGTTGGGCAACGTCGGCTACTTCGTGCTGCTGTTCAGCACCCTGGGCTACTTCTTTCCGGTTTTCGGCGAGGGCAATACGCCGGCGGCGGTGATCGGTGCGTCGGTGCTGCTCTGGGCCGTGCACTTCCTCGTGTTGCGAGGGATCAAGGAAGCGGCGTTCATCAACCTGGTGACCACGGTCGCCAAGATCGTGCCGCTGGTGCTGTTCATGCTGATCGCGTTGTTCGCCTTCAAACTGGACATCTTCACCGCCGACATCTGGGGCCTGAAGAACCCGGACCTTGGCAGCGTGATGGACCAGGTGCGCAAGATGATGCTGGTCACCGTGTGGGTGTTCATCGGCATCGAAGGCGCGAGCATCTTCTCGGCCCGGGCGGAAAAACGCAGCGACGTGGGTAAAGCCACGGTCATCGGCTTCGTCACCGTACTGCTGTTCCTGGTGCTGGTGAATGTGTTGTCGCTGGGGATCATGACGCAGCCGGAACTGGCCGAGTTGCAGAACCCGTCGATGGCTGCCGTGCTGGAACATGTGGTCGGTCACTGGGGCGCGGTGCTGATCAGCGTCGGCCTGATCATCTCGCTGCTCGGTGCGTTGCTGTCGTGGGTGTTGCTGTGCGCGGAGATCATGTTCGCCGCCGCCAAGGACCACACCATGCCCGCTTTCCTGCGCAAGGAAAACGCCAACCACGTACCGGTCAACGCCTTATGGCTGACCAACGCCATGGTGCAGATTTTCCTGGTGATCACGCTGTTTTCAGCCAGTACTTACCTGTCGCTGATCTACCTCGCCACCTCGATGATTCTGGTGCCTTACCTGTGGTCGGCGGCCTACGCCCTCCTGTTGGCGGTGCGCGGCGAATCCTATGAAGGTGCGCTGGCCGCACGCAAGAAAGACCTGTTCATCAGCGCCGTGGCCCTGATCTACGCGGTCTGGCTGATCTACGCCGGCGGCATCAAATACCTGCTGCTCTCGGCCCTGCTCTACGCCCCCGGCGTAATCCTGTTCGCCAAGGCCAAGTTTGAAATCAACAAACCGGTTTTCACTCACGTCGAGAAGCTGATTTTCGCCGCAGTGGTCGCGGGCGCCCTGGTGGCAGCCTATGGTCTCTACGACGGCTTCCTGACTCTGTAACACACGTTTTTGTCATCTGGAGGATCACTGTAATGTCCATGGAAAAGTACGGCGTACATTCCGAGGCCGGCAAACTGCGCAAAGTCATGGTTTGCTCCCCAGGACTGGCCCATCAGCGGCTGACCCCGAACAACTGCGACGAACTGCTGTTCGATGACGTGTTGTGGGTGGCGCAAGCCAAGCGTGACCACTTCGACTTCGTCACCAAGATGCGCGAACGCAACATCGACGTGCTGGAAATGCACAACCTGCTGACCGACATCGTCGCCATCCCCGAAGCCCTGGACTGGATTCTGGAGCGCAAGATCACCGCCAATTCGGTGGGCCTGGGTCTTATCAACGAAACCGCTTCGTGGCTGCGCAGCCTGGAGCCGCGCAAGATTGCCGAGTACCTGATCGGTGGCGTTTCGGGCGACGATTTGCCGAGCAGTTTTGGTGGCAAGGCCATCGAGATGTTCCGCGATTTCGTTGGCCACTCCAGCTTCATTCTGCCGCCACTGCCCAACACCCAGTTCACCCGCGACACCACCTGCTGGATCTACGGCGGTGTCACGCTCAACCCGATGTACTGGCCGGCGCGCCGTCAGGAAACCCTGCTGGCCACTGCCATCTATAAATTCCACCCCGAGTTCACCAGCGCCGATTTCCAAGTCTGGTACGGCGATCCGGACCTGGAGCACGGCAACTCCACCCTCGAAGGCGGTGATGTAATGCCGATCGGTAACGGCGTGGTGCTGATCGGCATGGGTGAGCGCTCGTCGCGCCAGGCCATTGCCCAACTGGCGGTGAATCTGTTCAAGAACAAGGCCGTCGAGAAAGTGATCGTCGCCGGCCTGCCGAAGTCCCGTGCGGCGATGCACCTGGACACGGTGTTCAGCTTCTGCGACCGCGACCTGGTGACCATTTTTCCGGAAGTGGTAAACCAGATTGTCGCCTTCACCCTGCGTCCCGATGACAGCAAACCGGGCGGCATCGATATCCGCCGTGAACAAACCAACTTCCTCGATACCGTCGCCCAGGCCCTCAACCTCACGGCCCTGCGCGTGGTGGAAACCGGCGGCAACAGCTTCGCCGCCGAGCGCGAGCAATGGGACGACGGCAACAACGTGGTGGCCCTGGAACCCGGCGTGGTCATCGGTTACGACCGCAATACCTACACCAACACCCTGCTGCGCAAGGCCGGCGTGGAAGTCATCACCATCAGCGCCGGCGAACTCGGCCGTGGACGGGGCGGCGGCCATTGCATGACCTGCCCGATCATCCGCGACCCGATCGACTACTAACCTGTTGACCTTGGCCGACGCGTATCCCGCGCGGCCAAGGGGATTACCCAAACCCAAGGAGATCCAAAATGGCGTTCAATATTCACAACCGCAATCTGCTGAGCCTGGAACACCACACCCCTCGCGAATTGCGCTACCTGCTCGACCTGTCCCGCGACCTCAAGCGTGCCAAGTACACCGGCACCGAACAGCAACACCTGAAGGGCAACAACATCGCCCTGATCTTCGAAAAGACCTCGACCCGCACCCGTTGCGCCTTCGAAGTCGCGGCCTATGACCAAGGCGCGAACGTCACCTACATTGACCCAAACTCTTCGCAGATCGGTCACAAGGAAAGCATGAAAGACACCGCCCGCGTGCTCGGGCGCATGTATGACGCCATCGAGTACCGTGGCTTCAAGCAGGAAATCGTCGAAGAGCTGGCCAGGTTTGCCGGCGTCCCGGTATTCAACGGCCTGACCGATGAATATCACCCGACCCAAATGATCGCCGACGTGCTGACCATGCGCGAACACGCCGACAAGCCGATCCACGAGATCAGCTACGCCTACCTGGGCGATGCGCGCAACAACATGGGTAACTCGCTGCTGCTGATCGGCGCCAAGCTTGGCATGGACGTGCGCATCTGCGCGCCGAAAGCCCTGTGGCCGGCGGACGATCTGGTGGCCCGCTGCAAACAGTATGGCGAAGAAAGCGGCGCGCGCATCACCTTCACCGAAGACCCGAAAGAAGCGGTCAAGGGCGTGGACTTCATCCACACCGACGTCTGGGTGTCGATGGGTGAACCGGTCGAAGCCTGGGCTGAGCGCATCCAGCAACTGCTGCCGTATCAGGTCAACGCCGAGTTGATGAAAGCCACCGGCAACCCGCGCACCAAGTTCATGCACTGCCTGCCGGCCTTTCACAACTGCGACACCAAGATCGGCAAGCAGATTGCCGAGCAGTACCCGTTCCTGAACAACGGCATCGAAGTGACCGATGACGTGTTCGAGTCGCCGGCCTGCATCGCCTTCGAGCAAGCGGAAAACCGCATGCACACGATCAAGGCGATTCTGGTGTCGACCCTGGCTGATCTGTAAGCCATACAGCTCCCACTGACACGACATGGTCACTGTGGGAGCTGGCTTGCCTGCGATAGCCACGCCTCGGTATCTCTGACCGACCGCGGCGATCCTATCGCGAGCAAGCTTGCTCCTACAGGGGATCGAGTTGTTTGCCTTTCCTCTGTTTAGAAGGACTGCACCATGCGTATCGTCGTAGCCCTGGGCGGCAACGCCCTGCTCCGCCGTGGTGAACCCATGACCGCTGACAACCAGCGCGCCAACATCCGGATCGCCACCGAACAGATCGCCAGGATCCACCCCGGCAACCAACTGGTCATCGCCCACGGCAATGGTCCGCAAGTCGGTCTGCTGTCATTGCAGGCGGCGGCCTACACCTCGGTTTCGCCCTATCCGCTGGACGTTCTCGGTGCCGAGACCGAAGGCATGATCGGCTACATCATCGAACAGGAACTGGGTAACCTGCTGGACTTCGAGGTGCCCTTGGCTACCTTGCTGACCCAGGTCGAAGTCGACGCCAACGACCCGGCGTTCAAGAATCCAACCAAACCCATCGGTCCGGTCTATACCAAAGCAGAGGCTGAGGCACTGGCCGCCGAAAAAGGCTGGGCCATCGCCCCGGACGGCGACAAATATCGGCGTGTGGTTGCCAGCCCAAGACCGAAACGCATCTTCGAAATCCGTCCGATCAAGTGGCTGCTGGAAAAAAACAGCATCGTGATCTGCGCCGGTGGCGGCGGCATTCCAACCATGTACACGTCCCCCGGCAAACTGGAGGGCGTCGAGGCCGTCATCGACAAGGACTTGTGCTCGGCGCTGCTGGCCGAACAGCTTGAAGCCGATCTGCTGGTGATCGCCACCGACGTCAACGCGGCCTTCATCGACTTCGGCAAACCGACGCAGAAAGCCATCGCCCAGGCGCACCCCGATGAACTGGAAAAGCTCGGCTTCGCCGCCGGATCCATGGGACCGAAGGTGCAGGCAGCTTGCGAATTTGCACGCCATACTGGAAAAGTCGCAGTGATCGGCTCGCTGGCGGACATTGAATCGATCATTCTGGGCACCGCCGGCACACGCATCAGCACGGCGACACCGGGCATTACTTACTTGTAGGGAGAGGTGTTTATGGCAACGTTTGATCCTGGTCACTTGCACATCGAGCGCCATGCGCTGAACAAGGATGATGTGAGTTACAACATTCACCTCGACTATGAAGTCAGCAAGAACCCCAAAGGGGAAAAAGGCATTCAGTTCACCATGCATGGCACCATTCAGGGCAAGGAACTGAAGGAGCCCTTCTTCCTGCCCAAGGAAGAAGCCTACAACTTCGCGAGCAATGTGACGAAAATCGCCGAAAAATATGGCATTCCCAAAGAAAAAATCGCTATTGGTTCGTCACATGAACATTACGACCTGATGTTCGAAGACATCCGCGATCAACTGAATATGAAATCGGGCGACCCGATAGATCTCGAGAAATTCGAGTAACCCCTATCCCTTGTAGGAGCTGGCTTGCCAGCGATGAACGATAACGCGGTATTACTGACATACCGCACCGTCCGAATCGCCAGCATGCCGGCTCCTAAAGGTGCTGTACCTGACTGCGGATTTCACCTCTACCCCTTCACCAAGGCATACTTGCCCCCCTCCGCACTGCAGAACCCGAAACCGCCCCATGCGTATCCACGTCAGCTTCATCGACCGCGTCGGCATTACCCAGGAAGTCCTGGCCCTGCTCGGCGGGCGCAATCTCAACCTGGATGCGGTGGAAATGGTTCCACCCAACGTCTACATCGACGCCCCGACCCTGAGCCCGCAGGTCCTCGAAGAGTTGCGCGATGCATTGTTCAGCGTACGTGGCGTGCAAGCGGTGACGGTGGTCGACATATTGCCCGGCCAGCGCCGACACTTGCAGCTCGATGCATTGCTCGCGGCCATGACCGACCCGGTACTGGCGCTGGACAGTGACGGCAAGGTGCTGCTGGCCAACCCGGCATTGATCGCCCTGTACGGTCGCGAACCGGCCGGTGAAAGCGTCGCCGACCTGTTTGCCGACCCGGCCTTGCTTGATGCCCTGCTTGAACACGGCTTTCGCCTGCCGCTGCGGGAAATCACGGTCAACGGCCAGACTTTGCTGCTGGACGCCACGCCAATCACCGATGCCGGCGCCCTGCTGACCCTGTATCAGCCCAACCGCATCGGCGAACGCCTGTCCGCACTGCACCACGATCACGCCGAAGGATTTGACGCGCTGCTCGGTGAATCCCCGGTGATCCGCACCCTGAAGGCACGCGCCCAGCGGGTCGCGACCCTTGATGCACCGCTGCTGATCCAGGGCGAAACCGGCACCGGCAAAGAACTGGTGGCCAGAGCCTGCCACGCCATCAGCGCCCGACACAGCGCACCATTTCTCGCGTTGAACTGTGCGGCATTGCCGGAGAACCTCGCCGAAAGCGAGTTGTTCGGTTATGCCCCCGGCGCCTTCACCGGCGCGCAACGGGGCGGCAAACCGGGGCTGATGGAACTGGCCAACCAGGGCACGGTGTTCCTCGACGAAATCGGTGAGATGTCACCGTACTTGCAGGCCAAGTTGCTGCGCTTTCTCAACGACGGCAGCTTTCGCCGGGTGGGCGGTGATCGTGAGGTGAAGGTCAACGTACGTATCCTCAGCGCGACCCACCGCGACCTGGAGAAAATGGTCAGCGAAGGCCTGTTTCGCGAAGACCTGTTCTATCGCCTCAACGTCCTCAATGTCGAAGTCCCGCCCCTGCGCGAACGCGGCCAGGACATCCTGCTGCTAGCTCGCTACTTCATGCAGCAGGCCTGCGCGCAGATCCAGCGCCCGGTCTGCCGCCTGGCGCCGGGCACTTATCCGGCACTGCTGGGCAACCGCTGGCCCGGCAACGTACGGCAACTGCAGAACGTGATTTTCCGTGCCGCCGCGATTTGCGAGAGTAGCCTGGTGGACATCGGCGACCTCGACATCGCCGGCACCTCGGTCGCTCGCCAGGGCGACCACGAGGTCGACAGCCTGGAACAGGCCATGGACGAATTCGAGAAAACCCTGCTGGAAAAACTTTACGCCAGCTACCCCTCGACCCGCCAACTCGCAACCCGCCTGCAAACCTCCCACACCGCGATTGCCCATCGGTTGCGCAAGTACGGGATTCCCGGCAAGGCCTGAAAAGTCTGATGAACACCGACCTGTAGGAGCCGGCTTGCTGACGATGGCGTCTGCAAAATCGCGATCGCCAGCAAGCCGGCTCCTACAGGTCGTGAATGTCCATGCATCGGAAAATCACGTCTAAAAACGACCCCCACCTGTACTGAAAGCGCTACAGCGGAACGATATCGCTACACCCCTCCCCGATCACGGCCCTGCAAGGCTTTGATCCACCTCGCCTTTTATCAGCGACATACGGCGTAGCGATTTCGCTACAGCCATCGAAATCCAGCCACCCAAAAATTAATATAAGTCATTGAATTTAATAGAAAAATAAACATTGGCCGCGTTCTTGCTATGTAGTCCGTCATAACCGGGCATTGCCCCAGCTTTCAATCGCGTCCACCAGACGAGTCTGGCCCCTTAGGAGTTTCCATGAGCGAATTGCGTTTTACTGAAGATCACGAATGGCTGCGCACCGAAGCTGACGGCAGCGTTACGGTCGGCATCACCGCTTTCGCACAAAACGCCTTGGGCGACGTGGTTTTCGTACAACTGCCTGAGCTGCAGTCCTACGAAAAAGGCGCCGAAGCCGCCACGGTTGAATCGGTAAAAGCTGCAAGCGGTGTCTACATGCCATTGGACGGTGAAGTGCTGGAAGTGAATCCGGCGCTCGACAGCAGCCCTGAGCTGGTCAACGAAGATCCGCTGGGCGAAGGCTGGTTCTTCCGTTTCCAGCCAAGCGACGCTCAAGCAGTCGCCCAACTGCTGGATCAGGACGCCTACGACCGCCTGATCAAAGCCCAAGCCGAAGCCTGAGGAGCACAGACATGACTGAAGTGAATCCTGCTGTTGTAAATGTAAGTACCGCCAATGAATTCATCGCCCGTCACATCGGCCCTCGTGCCGGTGACGAGCAAGCCATGCTCAACAGCCTTGGCTTCGACAGCCTGGAAGCCCTGAGCGCCAGCGTTATTCCCGACAGCATCAAGGGCACCAGCGTCCTCGGCCTGGAAGACGGTCTGAGCGAAGCCGATGCCCTGGCGCTGATCAAGTCCATCGCCGGCAAGAACCAGCTTTTCAAGACTCACATCGGCCAAGGCTACTACGGCACCCACACGCCGTCGCCGATCCTGCGCAACCTGCTGGAAAACCCGGCCTGGTACACCGCTTACACCCCGTACCAGCCAGAAATTTCCCAGGGGCGTCTCGAAGCGTTGCTGAACTTCCAGACCCTGATCAGCGACCTCACCGGCCTGCCGATCGCCAACGCTTCCCTGCTCGACGAAGCCACCGCCGCTGCCGAAGCCATGACGTTCTGCAAACGCCTGAGCAAGAACAAGGGCAGCCACCAGTTCTTCGCTTCCGCGCATTGCCACCCGCAAACCCTCGACGTACTGCGCACCCGTGCCGAGCCACTGGGCATCGACGTGGTGGTTGGCGACGAGCGTGAGCTGACCGACGTCAGCGCTTTCTTCGGCGCCCTGCTGCAATACCCGGCAAGCAACGGTGATGTGTTCGACTACAGCGAACTGACCGAACGCTTCCACGCCGCCCACGCGTTGGTTGCCGTAGCCGCTGACCTGTTGGCGCTGACCCTGCTGACCCCGCCAGGCGAATTCGGCGCCGACGTGGCCATCGGTAGCGCCCAACGCTTCGGCGTACCACTGGGCTTCGGTGGCCCGCACGCGGCCTACTTCTCCACCAAAGATGCGTTCAAGCGTGATATGCCAGGCCGTCTGGTCGGCGTATCCGTGGACCGTTTCGGCAAGCCGGCCCTGCGCCTGGCGATGCAGACCCGCGAACAACACATCCGCCGCGAGAAAGCCACGTCCAACATCTGCACCGCACAAGTGCTGCTGGCCAACATCGCCAGCATGTACGCCGTGTACCACGGTCCAAAAGGCCTGACGCAGATCGCCAATCGCGTGCATCACCTGACCGCGATCCTGGCCAAGGGCTTGAACGCTTTGGGCCTGGGCGTTGAACAGGAAAGCTTCTTCGACACTCTGACCGTAGCCACTGGCGCCAACACCGCCAAACTGCACGAACAGGCTCGCGCCCAGCAGATCAACCTGCGCGTGGTCGACGCCGAACGTCTGGGCCTGTCCCTCGACGAAACCACCACCCAGGCCGACGTTGAAACCCTGTGGGGCATTTTCGCCGAGGGTAAAGCACTGCCGGACTTCGCTGCTCTCGCCGCTTCGGTGGTCAGCACTATCCCGGCCGCGCTGGTGCGTCAATCGCCGATCCTCAGCCACCCGGTGTTCAACCGCTACCATTCGGAAACCGAGCTGATGCGCTACCTGCGCAAGCTCGCCGACAAGGACCTGGCACTGGACCGCACCATGATCCCGCTGGGCTCGTGCACCATGAAACTCAACGCCGCCAGCGAAATGATCCCGGTGACCTGGGCCGAGTTCGGCGCCCTGCACCCGTTCGCTCCAGCCGAGCAAAGTGCCGGCTACCAGCAACTGACCGACGAACTGGAAGCGATGCTCTGCGCCGCCACCGGTTACGACTCGATCTCGCTGCAACCGAACGCCGGTTCCCAAGGTGAATACGCCGGTCTGCTGGCTATTCGCGCCTATCACCAGAGCCGTGGCGAAGACCGTCGCGACATCTGCCTGATCCCGTCGTCGGCCCACGGCACCAACCCGGCCACCGCCCAAATGGCTGGCATGCGCGTTGTCGTGACTGCTTGCGATGCCCGTGGCAACGTTGACATCGAAGACCTGCGCGCCAAGGCCATCGAGCACCGCGAACACCTCGCCGCGCTGATGATCACCTACCCGTCGACCCACGGTGTGTTCGAAGAAGGCATCCGCGAAATCTGCGGCATCATTCATGACAACGGCGGCCAGGTGTACATCGACGGCGCCAACATGAACGCAATGGTCGGCCTCTGCGCCCCGGGCAAGTTCGGCGGGGACGTCTCGCACCTGAACCTGCACAAGACCTTCTGCATTCCACACGGCGGTGGCGGCCCGGGTGTCGGCCCGATTGGCGTGAAATCGCACCTGACTCCATTCCTGCCGGGCCACGCCCAGATGGAACGCAAGGAAGGCGCGGTCTGCGCAGCACCGTTCGGCAGCGCAAGCATTCTGCCGATCACCTGGATGTACATTCGTATGATGGGGGGCGCGGGTCTCAAGCGCGCTTCGCAGCTGGCAATCCTCAATGCCAACTACATTTCCCGTCGCCTCGAAGAGCACTATCCAGTGCTGTACACCGGCAGTAACGGCCTGGTCGCGCACGAATGCATCCTCGACCTGCGTCCGCTCAAAGACAGCAGCGGCATCAGCGTCGATGACGTGGCCAAGCGCCTGATCGACTTTGGTTTCCACGCCCCGACCATGTCGTTCCCGGTCGCTGGAACGCTGATGATCGAGCCGACCGAGAGCGAATCCAAGGAAGAGCTGGACCGCTTCTGCGACGCCATGATCCGCATCCGCGAAGAAATCCGCGCAGTGGAAAACGGCACCCTGGACAAGGAAGACAACCCACTGAAAAACGCTCCGCACACGGCGGCAGAGCTGGTCGGTGAGTGGTCCCACCCTTACAGCCGCGAGCAGGCCGTTTACCCGGTTGCCTCGCTGATCGAAGGCAAGTACTGGCCGCCGGTCGGTCGTGTCGACAACGTGTTTGGCGATCGCAACCTGGTGTGCGCCTGCCCGTCGATCGAAAGCTACGCTTAAACGGATAAGGGGGCGGGTCTGCTCGCCCCCTTATCCAGGAACATCACAAAACCCTGTGGGAGCTGGCTTGCCAGCGATGAGGATGGATCAGCCTACATTTCTGTTGCCTGACACACCGTCATCGCTGGCAAGCCAGCTCCCACAAGGATTGCATCAAGCCTGACAATCCGCGAATTCCTATAACAAGAAACCGGAGAACAACTCATGTCGTTAAGCGTGTTCGACCTGTTCAAGATTGGCATCGGCCCCTCCAGCTCCCACACCGTCGGCCCGATGCGCGCTGCTGCGCGCTTCGTCGAAGGTTTGCGCCGCGAAAACCTGCTTGAAGCCACCGCCAGCATCAAAGTCGAGCTGTATGGTTCTCTCGGCGCTACCGGCAAGGGGCACGGCAGCGACAAGGCTGTGCTGCTGGGCCTGGAAGGCGAACACCCGGACACCGTCGACACCGAAACCGTCGTAGCGCGCCTGCAAGAGATTCGCAGCAACGGTCGTTTGAACCTGCTCGGTGAACACAGCATTGCGTTCAACGAGAAAGAACACCTGGCGATGATTCGCAAACCGTTGGCCTATCACCCCAACGGCATGATCTTCCGCGCATTCGACGCCGCTGGGCTGCAAATCCGCAGCCGCGAGTACTACTCGGTCGGCGGCGGATTTGTGGTCGATGAGGACGCTGCCGGCGCCGACCGCATCGTCGAAGACACCACCCCCCTGACATTCCCGTTTAAAAGCGCCAAGGACTTGCTCGGTCATTGCGTCAAATATGGGCTGTCGATCAGCCAGGTGATGCTGACCAATGAAAGCGCCTGGCGGCCGGAAGCGGAAACCCGCGCCGGCCTGCTGAAAATCTGGCAGGTGATGCAGGACTGCGTCGCCGCCGGTTGCCGCAATGAAGGCATCCTGCCCGGCGGCCTGAAGGTCAAGCGACGGGCCGCCGCGCTGCACCGGCAACTGTGCAAGAACCCCGAATCATCATTGCGCGACCCACTGTCAGTGCTCGACTGGGTCAACCTCTACGCGCTGGCGGTCAACGAAGAAAACGCTAATGGCGGGCGCGTTGTGACCGCGCCGACCAATGGCGCCGCCGGGATCATTCCCGCCGTGCTGCATTACTACATGCGATTTATCCCGGGTTCGAATGACGACGGCGTCGTGCGTTTCCTGCTGACGGCCGCGGCCATCGGCATTCTGTACAAAGAAAACGCCTCGATCTCTGGCGCCGAAGTCGGCTGCCAGGGCGAAGTCGGCGTGGCGTGTTCGATGGCTGCGGGCGCTTTGTGCGAAGTCCTTGGCGGCACCGTGCAGCAAGTGGAAAACGCCGCCGAGATCGGCATGGAACACAACCTCGGCCTGACCTGCGACCCGATTGGCGGGCTGGTACAGGTGCCTTGCATCGAGCGCAACGCCATGGGCTCGGTCAAGGCCATCAATGCCGTGCGCATGGCCATGCGCGGTGACGGGCAACACTTCGTCTCCCTCGACAAGGTCATCCGCACCATGCGCCAGACCGGCGCCGATATGAAAAGCAAATACAAGGAAACCGCCCGCGGCGGTTTGGCGGTCAACATTATCGAGTGCTGATGTGCGCTCATCTGCACAACTTTTCAGGAGCTGAATATGTCCACCGAACAACTGTTGAAAACCCCCTTGCACGCCCTGCACATCGAACTCGGCGCGCGCATGGTGCCGTTCGCCGGTTATGACATGCCCGTGCAATACCCGTTGGGCGTGATGAAAGAACACCAGCACACTCGCGATCAGGCCGGGCTGTTCGATGTCTCGCACATGGGCCAGATCCGCCTGACAGGCGCTGACGCCGCCAAGGCCCTGGAAACCCTGGTGCCGGTGGACATCATCGACCTGCCGGTGGGCATGCAGCGCTACGCCATGTTTACCAACGAGACCGGCGGCATCCTCGACGACCTGATGGTTGCCAATCTGGGTAACGACGAACTGTTCCTGGTGGTCAACGCCGCCTGCAAGGATCAGGACCTGGCGCATCTGCGCAAGCACATCGGCGAACAGTGCACGATCGAACCCTTGTTCGAAGAACGAGCCCTGCTGGCCCTTCAAGGTCCTGCTGCCGTAACAGTACTGGCACGTCTGGCACCTACCGTTGCGAAGATGACGTTCATGCAGTTCGCCCGCGTCAACTTGCTGGGCGCGGATTGCTTCATCAGCCGCTCGGGATATACCGGCGAAGACGGTTTCGAAATTTCCGTGCCGGCGGCCAACGCAGAAGCCTTGGCGCGCGCCCTGCTGTCCGAACCGGAAGTGGAGGCCATTGGCCTTGGCGCCCGCGATTCCCTGCGCCTGGAGGCCGGCCTGTGCCTGTATGGCCACGACATGAACACCGACACCACCCCGATCGAAGCGAGCTTGCTGTGGGCGATTTCCAAACCGCGTCGTGCCGATGGCGCACGTGCCGGCGGCTTCCCTGGCGCTGAAAACGTATTCGTCCAGCAGCAAGGCGGTGTCAGCCGTAAACGTGTTGGCCTGTTGCCGCAAGAACGCACCCCGGTGCGCGAAGGTGCCGAAATAGTCAACGAGACTGGCGAGATCATTGGCGCCGTCTGCAGCGGTGGTTTCGGGCCGACCCTGGCGGGTCCTTTGGCAATGGGTTACGTCGACAGCGCTTACGTCGCGCTGGACACACCTGTCTGGGCGATTGTTCGTGGGAAAAAGGTGCCTTTGCTGGTAAGCAAAATGCCATTTGTTCCTCAACGCTACTATCGCGGCTGATTAACTGTTCCTATAAGTAACGCGGTTGCGTTAACAGTGCACTAATGTGTAACGCAACCGCCATAAAGCAGTGCACTGTTTTAGCTCTAAGCTTCGATTATGAACTTTGCTTATAACGATCGAACACAATTGAACAAGGCACCTGCATAGAGCACCTGCTGAACTGACTAAACGCCATCAACCTGAGCAAATACGGGCCTTCTACGGGGGCTTGTTTTTTCTCCCGTAGTTGGCGTAGAGTTTGTTCACTGTGTTTGCATGGGTCGCTTGGAATCGTGACCTGGGCAGTAGCCTACAAGTTAGCTACATCCCGTTCGACGTCTTCTTACTCTCCTGCAACCAGCCCCAGTACTCTTTCATGTGAAGGAGACTGTCATTAATTTTTGCGTCAAAGGAAATAAGAAATGTCCCAACGTCAGAGCGGTACCGTCAAGTGGTTTAACGACGAGAAAGGTTTTGGTTTTATCACTCCTGAAAGCGGTCCGGATCTGTTCGTGCATTTCCGCGCAATCCAGGGCAACGGCTTCAAGAGCCTGAAAGAAGGCCAGAAAGTGACCTTCATCGCCGTGCAGGGCCAGAAAGGCATGCAGGCTGACGAAGTTCAAGCAGAAGCCTAATCTTCTGTTACGAAAAAGCCTCTGATGCTGACATCAGGGGCTTTTTTGTGCGCGTAAATCCGTAAAATGGCTTTCTTTTTCCACCGAGAGCCTGCCATGTCGAAACACCTGCTTACCCCTCAGGGCGACTTTCCTGTCGCAGGCCTGGGTCGTCGCCTGGCAGCGATGTTTTACGACTTTCTGTTGTGCACTGCCCTGCTGATCGTCACCAGCGGCATCTACAAGATGGTTCAGATGGCGATCATTGGCGAAGAAAAAATGCGCACCCTGACCGAAGCCGGGGCTCTGGATGGTGATCCTTTGCTCTCGACGGTCCTGCTGTTTGTACTGTTTGGGTTCTTCGCCAAGTTCTGGACGTATTCCGGCCAGACGCTTGGCATGCAGGTGTGGTGCATTCGGGTACAGAATACCGATGGTTCGTCCATCAGCCTGTGGCAGGCGCTACTGCGCTTTGTGGTGTCGATCGCCTCACTGCTGTGCGTTGGACTGGGGTTCTTCTGGTCGCTGTTCGACAAGCAGAAACGCAGCTGGCATGACATGTATTCAAATACGCAGCTGGTGCGGATTCCAAAGAAAACCAAGTAACAGCCACAAAAAAGATCGCAGCCTTCGGCAGCTCCTACAGGTGAAAACAAAACCATCTAGGAGCTGCCGAAGGCTGCGATCTTTTTGATCTTGGCTTTTGACTTTATGCGTTACCGGCCAGCTTCATCCGCGCAGCCTGAGTGAAATCAAGCATCCGCTTCAGCGGGCGAATCGCCTGCGGAATCAGCGCCGGATCCACAAAGATCTCATTCGCGCCTTCCTTCAAGCTCTTCAGCGTGCGCTCAAGCGTGTTCATCGCCATCCACGGGCAATGCGCGCAACTGCGGCATGCGGCGCCGTTACCGGCCGTAGGCGCTTCGATGAAGACTTTGTCCGGGCACAGCTGCTGCATCTTGTAGAAGATGCCGCGGTCGGTTGCGACGATCAGCGTCTTGTTAGGCAGGCTCTGTGCCGCCGCGATCAATTGACTGGTCGAGCCTACGGCATCCGCCAGTTCGATCACCGAGGTCGGCGATTCAGGGTGCACCAGGATCGCCGCATCCGGGTACAGCGCTTTCATGTCTTCGAGCTGCTTGGACTTGAACTCTTCGTGAACGATGCAGGCACCGTCCCACAGCAGCATGTCGGCGCCGGTCTTGCGTTGAATGTAGGTGCCCAGGTGCTTGTCCGGGCCCCAGATGATGGTTTCGCCGTTATCCATCAGGCTTTCAACGATCTCCAGGGCACAGCTTGAAGTCACGACCCAGTCCGCCCGGGCTTTGACCGCCGCGGAGGTGTTGGCATATACCACCACCGTGCGCTCCGGATGCTGATCGCAAAACGCCGAAAACTCATCGACCGGGCAACCCAGGTCCAGCGAACAGGTCGCCTCCAGGGTCGGCATGAGGATGCGTTTTTCAGGGTTGAGGATTTTTGCCGTCTCACCCATGAATTTCACGCCGGCGACAACGACTGTCCTGGCCGGATGAGCGTTGCCGAAACGGGCCATTTCCAGCGAGTCGGAAACGCAGCCTCCGGTTTCTTCGGCCAGGGCCTGAATCACCGGATCGCAATAGAAGTGTGCAACCAGCACCGCGTCCTGAGCCTTGAGCTCGGCAGCGATGGCGGCGCGATAGTAAGCCTCTTCGTCAGCGGTCAGCGGCTTGGGCTGCTTGGCATCGAGGTGGGCTTGAACCAGAAGGCGTTCGGAAATCTGCGTCATGTTCGCAAGACCTGCAGGCGCATTCGCGCGAAAGTCGAGTATACACCCGGCTCCGGACCCTTCAGGGTACCGCCGGGAAAGTGAGTATTGATCAGGCACGGACAGCGTTGGAGCTGCGCAAGGCTACAGAATATCCGACGGATGCAAAAGGTGATTCTGACTTGGTCATGCGGTGCAGCCTGAAGTGGCCGCCCTGAATCGCAGGCAAAAAAAAATCCGGAAATCCTCACTTGCGTGGGCCTTCCAGACTTTTAAAACTGCTTTGAAAATGGTGGGTCGTGTGGGATTCGAACCTACGACCAATTGGTTAAAAGCCAACTGCTCTACCAACTGAGCTAACGACCCGCTGTGTGGTGGCGCGTATAATACTGATTTTTAAGGACTATTCAACACCTATTTTGAAATAAATCAAAAATAAGGGGTTGGATCGCTGATTCCGGCTGCCGCAAAGCCTTCTGCACGCAGTCGGCAGCTGTCGCACTTACCGCATGCACGGCCGTTATCATCGGCCTGATAGCAGGAAACGGTCAGGCCATAATCCACCCCCAGCTTCACACCCGCCTGGACGATCTGCGCCTTGCTGAGGTTTTGCAGCGGTGCCTGGATGCGGAAACCATTGCCCTCGACACCGGCCTTGGTGGCCAGATTGGCCATGCGCTCGAAAGACTCGATGAATTCGGGACGGCAATCCGGGTAACCGGAGTAGTCCACCGCATTCACACCGATGAAGATGTCACGTGCGCCAAGCACTTCAGCCCAGCCCAACGCCAGAGACAGGAACACCGTGTTACGCGCTGGCACGTAAGTCACCGGAATGCCCTCACCCAACTCTTCTGGAATATCGATGCTGCTGTCCGTCAGTGCGGAGCCGCCCATGCCGTTCAGGTTAAGGCCGATCACTTTGTGCTCGACTACACCCAGATCGCGAGCAACACGCGCCGCGGCGTGCAGTTCGGCATGGGAGCGCTGACCATAGTCGAAGCTCATGGTGTAGCAGCTGTAGCCTTCGGCGCGAGCCATGGCCACGACGGTGGCGGAATCCAGACCGCCAGACAGCAAGATGACCGCGCGTTTTTCGGTGGTGTTCAATTGATCAGTCATCTCAGCGCCCCGGCTCGTCATTCCAAAGATATTTATGCAGCTGCAATTGCAAGCGCACTGGCAGATTGTCCGCCACCACCCAATCCGCCAGATCCCGAGCATTGAGATCATGGTGACTTGGCGAAAACAGCACTTCACCGGCACGCCGATCCAGACCGTACTGGATCAGCTTGGACACTGACCAGTCATAGTCTTCCCGCGAACAGATGACAAACTTCACCTGGTCGTTGGGTGTGAGCAGTTCAATGTTTTCGTAGCGGTTGCGGTGTGCTTCCTTCGAACCCGGTGTCTTCAGGTCGACAACGCGACTGACTCGGGAATCCACCGCCGAGATATCAATAGAGCCACTGGTTTCCAGTGACACTTCGTAACCGGCATCGCACAAGCGTTTGAGCAATGGAATGGCGTTGGGTTGGGCCAAAGGCTCGCCGCCCGTGACACAGACATAACGCGGACGGAATCCGGCGACCTGCTCGAGGATGTCATCGAGGGTGCGGATGGTCCCGCCAGTGAAGGCGTAGGCGCTGTCGCAGTACTGGCAACGCAGAGGACAACCGGTCAGGCGCACAAAAACAGTGGGCAGCCCGGCAGTCCGTGTTTCACCCTGCAACGAGTAGAAAACTTCGGTGATTCTCAATGTGTCTTGCATAGTCGCCACGGGCGTAACAGCTAAACAGGCTGTCCGCCTCCGTCAGGCACTTCAAGGAACCCCGGCAATGCGCAGGCACCAAAAAGCGTGTTTCATAAAAAGGGCGTGAATTCTAACGAAAAAACCCGCGACAAGCGCGGGTTTCTTCGAAACAGGTCAGGCAGCCTTACATTTTTTGCAGATCGCGCTGTGCCAACTGAGCGGCCGACGTGCCCGGATACTGGGACACGACCTGCTGCAGAATGCCTTTGACCTTGTCGGTATGACCCAGGCGGCGCTCTACATCAGCAAGCTTGTACAGCGAATCAGGCACTTTGGCGTGCTTGGGATACAGCTGGGAAACCTTGGCAAATGCCTGACCTGCACCTTGCAGATCACCTTTGGCCAGGTTCACTTCGCCCAGCCAGTATTGGGCATTGCCCGCGTACTGACTGTTCGGGTATTTGCGCAGGAAAGCGGCGAAAGCCTGACTGGCCTTGTCGAAATCCTTGGCCTTGATCAGGTCGAAGGCAGCGTCGTAATAGAGCTTTTCCTTCGCCGGATCCGCTGGCTCGCTACCCGCGGCGGGCGCTTGAGCGGCCGCTGCGCCAGCGCCTGCAGCTGCTGCTGCGCCGGGGGCATTCAAATCGCCACCGGTGGAAGAATTATCAGGAGTCGCGGCTGGTGCAACGCCGGTTCCTATGCGCCGATCAAGATCCTGGTATCGCTCCAGGCTTTCCTGCTTCATGCGCGCTACATCATTTTGCAGTTCTTCGATCACACCTTGCTGGCGCGAGATCTGATCCTGCATTTGTTGCAGTTGGTTGAACAGCTGGCCCTGTGCCGAGACAGGGGTCGAAACCCCTCCCCCGGCATAGGCGCCGCTCGTACCGTAACCTGCAGGCGGATAACTGCTCCCGCTATTGTTATAGCCGGAGTTGTCCTCGACCACAGGAACCGCAGCCCACACCGCAAGCGGAGCGAGGCTGAGAGCCAAAACAGTTACAGCACGACGGCACGTTCGCATGACGAATTACTTACGCAGTTCGACGCGACGGTTTTGAGACCAGGACTGCTCGTCGTTACCGGTAGCAACTGGACGCTCTTCGCCGTAGGAAACCAGTTCCAGCTGAGCTGGGGAAACACCTTGCAGTACCAGGTAACGCTGAACGGCTTTCGCACGACGCTCGCCCAGTGCCATGTTGTACTCACGAGTACCACGTTCGTCGGTGTTGCCTTCCAGAACAACGCGAGCGCCGTTTGCTTTCAGGTCTTTGGCGTGAACGTCCAGAGCGCGCATGGCTTCTGGTTTCAGATCCGAACTGTCGTATTCGAAGTAGAAAGTGGTGATAGCGCGCAGTGCAGCTTCTTCGCTCAGGGAGCCGTCAACTGCACCAGTGTTTGCGCCGTAACCAGCGTTTGGATCTACCGCGCCTTCACCGGCATTGTCGCCGCCTTTGGACGAGCAACCTACAGCTACAGCCATGGCCAGTGCCAGCGCAGCAAATTTACCAAACTTCAGCATTTCCATCGTGAAACTCCTAATGAACCCCAGTGTGTTAAGTACAACGTAAAGCGCCGCGTCAGTTCAGGTAAGGGGACCAGGAAGGTTCTCTGACTTCGCCTTGTGCGGTAGGAAGCGGGAGCCTTACGCGTCCATTGATGGACACGAGCATCAAGACTCCCCGGCCCTGCTGGCGGGTGGCGTAGATTACCATGGTGCCGTTGGGCGCGACAGTAGGCGACTCGTCCAGAGTGCTATCAGTGAGGATTTTTACGCTACCGCGCTGCAAATCCTGGGCCGCCACCTTGAAATTGGTGAAACCATCCTGACGATGAATCATGACAAGCGTCTTTTCATCAGCCGACAGTTTAGGGTTGGCGTTGTAGTTACCGACGAAAGTCACACGTTCAGCACCGCCACCACCGACGCTGGTCTTGTAGATCTGTGGTTTGCCGCCACGGTCAGACGTGAAGTAGATGGTCGAACCATCCTTGCCCCAGAACGGTTCGGTGTTGATGCCGGGACCGTTGGTAACGCGAGTGATCTGACGCGAACCGAGGTTCATCACGTAGATGTCCGGGTTGCCGTCTTTCGACAGTACGAACGCCAGGCGATTGCCATCCGGCGACCAGGCTGGCGCGCCGTTCAGACCTTCGAAGTTGGTGATCTGCTCACGGCGACCGGTGTCGATGTTCTGCATGAAGATGCGTGGACGCTTCTGCTCGAAGGAGACATAAGCGATGCGCTTGCCGTCCGGTGCAAAACGCGGCGACAGGATCGGCTCACGCGATTGCAGCAGGGTTACCGCACGGGCACCGTCATAATCCGAACGCTGCAGCGTGTAGCGAGTGTTCTTTTCGGAGAAACGCTCGGCCGTCACGTACAGCAAGCGAGTCGAGAACGCACCTTTGATACCCGTGAGTTTTTCGAACGACTGGTCGGAGATGTAGTGCGCCATGTCGCGCAGTTGATCAACGCCACCCGACACGCTACCGGTCAGCACTTGCTGTTCGGTGGCGACGTTGAACAGTGCGTATTGCACCTGCAGGCGACCGCCGGCCGGAACAATGCTGCCAACCATGACGTACTGCGCACCGAGCGCCTTGAAGTCACGGTAGATGATTTCGCTGGCCTGGCTTGGCTGGCTGATCATGTTCTGCTTTGGAATCGGCGAGTAGTAACCCGAGTTGCGCAGGTCGTTACCGATGATTTCGGCCATATCGTCCGGCAGCACGCTGCCGCCCTGGAAACCGAACGGCACGACTGCAATCGGAGTTGCCCGATCGCTGCCGCTGGTGACCAGAATGTTTTTCTCATCTGCCATCGCTAACCCTGCCATGCAGCAGATAACGACGAGCATTCCTCGAAGAAGGTTTCTCACAAGGCTAGATCCTCAGGTGTGAATGTCATCTTGAATGAACGATACGGAGCGAAATCGCTCGGCTTCATTCCCTGCATTTCTGTCAAACGTCCAATATTCTTCACCGCTGCCACAGCCGATGCGTCAAACGGACCGTCGCCGCTGGACCTGGAAACGCTTACCGAGGTCAGCGTACCGTCCGGCAACATGCCGATTTGCAACACCACTGTCATGCCTTTGCGCGCCGAAGGTGGACGAGCCCAGCCTTCCGCAGCACGTGCACGAATCAGGTCATCGAAACTGCCGGCGACTTCGTCACCCTGCTCATCGGCCAAGGCCTGCTGACGCTGTGGCGTATCGGAAAGCAAATCTGCCAAGGCCTGGGCCTTTTTGTCTTCGGCGGATTTACGTGCCGCATCCTGCGATTTTTTCTTCGCAGCGTCGGCAGCGGCTTTCTTCTTCGCGTCTTCGGCGACTTTCTTCTTCGCCTCTTCAGCTTCAGCTTTCTTCTTGGCGTCTTCCGCGGCTTTCTTCTTTGCGTCTTCGACGATCTTTTTCTTGGCTTCTTCAGCGGCCGCTTTCTTGGCCTCTTCTTCAGCAGCCTTCTTGGCTTCTTCTTCCGCTTTCTTCTTGGCTATATCAGCCAATTGTTTCTCTTCTGCCTTCTTGGCTTCAGCAGTCTTCTTCGCTTCGTCGGCTTTCTTGGCTTCGTCAGCCTTTTTCGCCTCTTCCGCTTTCTTCGACTCGTCGGCCTTCTTGGCTTCCTCGGCCTTTTGAGCCGCTTCTTCTTTCTTTTGTTCCGCAGCCTTCACCGCTTCCTGCTCGACCTTTTTCTGTTCCAACTGCTCGACTTCGGTCTGGCGCGCGGCGGACTTCTTCGCTTCACCCGCAATCTTCTGATTGGTCTGGGTGGTCGCCTGACTTTTCGATTTCAGCTGGTACAAGGTCGCCTGGACAATCGGCTTGGCCGGCGGTAACTCCGGGGTAAAGGCGAAACTGACAAACAGCATGCCGAACACCAGCACGTGCAAGCCAATCGCCCAGACACTGGGCCAGAAGTAACTTTCCGAGGCGGACGGCTCTCGCATTTGTTGCATCAGGGTGCCTCGGTAATCAAGCCAACATTACCGACCCCGGCTTTCTGCAACCCGCCCATTGCACCCATGACGGCGCCGTAGTCGACCGTCTTGTCGCCACGAATGAACACTTGGGTGTGCTTGCCGCCTTCGTTGCCGGCGCGAATGATCTTGGTCACGGCGTCGGTCATCTGCGGCAAGGTCATGGCCTTGTCCTGCTGCTTTTCTGTATCGACTTCGCTGCCAAGGTTCCAGTAATAGGTCTTGTCAGCCTTGATCGAAATGGTCAGGACCTGGGTGTTGTTGTCCTGCGGCAAGGCTTCGCTGGAAACCTTGGGCAGATCAACTTTCACGCCCTGATTGAGCATCGGCGCGGTCACCATGAAAATGACCAGCAGTACCAGCATCACGTCGATGTAAGGCACCACGTTCATCTCGGCAACCGGCTTGCGCTTTTTGCGAGCTCGAGCGATTAAAGCCATTGGAAATTACCTGCTTATTCTTCGCTGGTGTGCACTTTGCGGTGCAGGATCGCCTGGAATTCATCGGCGAAGGTGTAGTAACGGCTGATCAGCGTTTCGCTGCGAGCGGCAAAACGGTTGTAGGCGATTACGGCAGGAATGGCGGCGAACAGACCGATCGCGGTAGCGATCAGTGCTTCGGCGATACCCGGAGCCACAGTGGCCAGGGTCGCTTGCTGCGCGGTCGCCAGACCACGGAAGGAGTTCATGATGCCCCACACCGTACCGAACAGACCGATGTACGGGCTCACGGAACCAACGGTCGCCAAAAACGGAAGGCTCTGCTCAAGCTTTTCTTCTTCACGGGAAATGGCAACGCGCATGGCACGGGCCACGCCTTCCATGACCGCTTCCGGGTCCACGCCTGGCTGCTGGCGCAGACGGGAGAATTCCTTGAAGCCGGCGCGGAAAATTTGCTCGACGCCTGAATCAGGGTCCGGGTTGCTGCCGGCCTGACGGTAGAGTTTGGACAGGTCGATACCCGACCAGAAGCGCTCTTCAAAGCTCTCCAGGGCACGTCGACCGGCGCGCAGCAGGTTGCTGCGCTGAAAGATCATGATCCATGAGGTCACCGATGCGGCTACCAGGGTCAGCATTACCAGTTGCACCACGATACTGGCATTGCTGACCAGGCTCCACATGGAGGAATGGTCGACGACGTTAGCTTCCACGCTTTATCTCCTGCTTTGAGTGTGTACCCGCGCCGCTCACGTCGGCAAAGGCCGCTCGTAGAGCTTCGGGAATGGCCCGGGGTTTTAAACTTTCAGTGCGCACACAGGCCACCAGAAACTGCCCTTCGCAGAGCAGCGCATCATCCGTAGCCCGCCTGACCTGCTGCTTGAAACGCAGGCTGACACGGTTCAATTCGATTACTTCAGCGCTTACCAGCAGTTCGTCGTCCAGTCGCGCCGGCGCGTGGTAACGCGCTTCGCTGGAATGCACGACAAACAACAGGTCCTCACCTGCCAGCTGCGATTGGGCAAAGCCCAGATTTCGTAGCCGCTCGGTTCGAGCCCGTTCCATAAACTTGAGGTAATTAACGTAATACACGATGCCGCCCGCATCGGTGTCCTCGTAATAAACGCGACAACGATGTGCGAAAGGCTCCAGCCCGTTTTGCGCGCGCATACTCTAGTGCTTACTCCTCAGGTTGCCAATCCGGCCAGGCAACTGTTTTTCATTGTTCTGCGGCTTTCGCGCAAAAGTACGGTCGTGGGACCACACATTGCCCGAAAAAATCAGCACGCAAAGGTGATTAATCGTCCACGACATCAAGAAACTCGTCTACCACGGGCATTTCGCCCAATCGTGACGGAATGTTTAAACCGAAATGCAGGTAGGCATGTCGCGTCACCACTCGCCCCCGTGGCGTGCGCATGATGTAGCCCTGCTGGATCAGGTAAGGCTCCAGCACGTCTTCAATGGTGTGGCGCTCCTCGCTGATCGCGGCGGCCAGACTGTCCACACCGACCGGACCGCCATCGAACTTCTCGATCATGGTCAACAACAGACGTCGGTCCTGATGATCGAAGCCACGCTCATCAACGTCCAGCAGGTTCAGCGCCAGGTCGGCAATCGGCTTGGTGATATGCCCCTTGGCACGCACTTCGGCGAAATCGCGCACCCGACGCAGCAAGCGGTTGGCGATCCGCGGGGTGCCGCGAGCACGGCGGGCGATTTCGAACGCACCTTCCGGGTCCAGCGGCAAACCGAGAATGCTCGCCGAACGACTGACAATCGTCGACAGGTCAGCGTTGTTGTAGAACTCAAGACGCTGAACGATGCCGAAACGGTCGCGCAACGGGTTGGTCAGCATCCCTGCCCGCGTGGTCGCGCCGACCAGGGTGAACGGTGGCAGATCCAGTTTGATCGAGCGCGCCGCCGGCCCCTCGCCGATCATGATGTCGAGCTGGAAATCTTCCATGGCCGGGTAAAGCACTTCTTCGACGATCGGTGACAGCCGATGGATTTCGTCGATGAACAACACATCATGTGGTTCAAGGTTGGTCAGCAGCGCCGCCAGATCACCGGGGCGTTCCAGCACCGGGCCGGACGTGCTCTTGATCGACACGCCCATTTCCTGGGCAATGATGTTTGCCAGGGTGGTTTTACCCAAGCCCGGCGGGCCGAAGATAAGGGTGTGATCCAGCGATTCGTTACGCCCGCGCGCCGCCTGGATGAACAACTCCATTTGTTCACGAACGGTCGGCTGGCCGATGTATTCGGCCAGACTGACCGGGCGAATGGCGCGATCCTGGACTTCCTCGCGGTCACGAGGGGCCGTCGTGGCAGCAATCAGACGATCAGCTTCAATCACTTAGATCATCCCCTTCAAGGCACGGCGGATCATGTCTTCGCTGCTCAAACCTTTCTCCTTGATCGCAGACACCGCCTTGCTTGCCTCCTGGGGTTTGTAACCCAGGGAAATCAAGGCGCTGACCGCGTCGTTTTCAGCGGTGTTCACCGGGGCTGGCCCATCCGGCTGGTTCGGTACCAGCGCAAACATGGCCGGTACGGTTTCCCATGCCTTGAAACGATCCTTCAGTTCCACCAGCAAACGCTCGGCGGTCTTCTTGCCCACGCCCGGCACCTTGGTCAGCGCCGAGGTGTCCTGGGACTGCACGCAGCGGACCAACTCGTCGACTTCCAGGCTAGACATCAAGGCCAGGGCCAGCTTTGGCCCGACACCATTGAGGCGGATCAATTCGCGAAAAAAGTCTCGCTCACGCTTGCCGACAAAACCATAGAGTAACTGCGCGTCTTCGCGCACGACCAGATGGGTGTGCAAGGTCAGCGGCTCACCGACCGACGGCAAGCGATACAGAGTCGTCATGGGCACTTCAAGCTCATAACCCAGACCATTTACATCCAGAATCAGATGCGGTGGCTGCTTCTCAGCCAGGGTGCCGCGCAAACGTCCAATCACGTTACAAATCCTTGAGCGTTGGCCAGCTCTGGGCCAGCGACTGACGGAATGAGGAAGTATCGCCGACAACCCAGGCGAAAATTCCACATTCCATGAAAATGACTGCTGATGCTATCAGAGACGCAGGCGCCCGCCACGACTGCGTGCCGCACCCAGACCGTGGGGCAACAGGCTGGACCGGGTATGAGCATGACAAATGGCAATGGCCAGGGCGTCCGAGGCATCGATCTGAGGTTTGCTGGTCAATTTCAGCATATGCATGACCATCATCTGCACTTGTTCTTTATTCGCCGCGCCGGTGCCGACCACGGCTTGTTTGACCTGGGTCGCGGAGTATTCGGCAATTTCCAGGTTTTCTTCCGCGCCCGCCACAATGGCGGCACCGCGGGCCTGGCCCAGTTTCAGGGCAGAGTCGGCGTTGCGCGCCATGAACACCTTTTCGATGCCCATGGTTACCGGATGGTACGTCTGAATGATTTCCCGGACACCGCGATAGACAATCTGCAAGCGCTCATGCAACTCGCCGGCGCCGGTACGGATGCAGCCGGAGGCCACATACTCGCAACCACGGCCGGTATCGCGAACAACACCATAACCGGTGATGCGCGAACCGGGGTCGATACCAAGGATTAAAGTCATAACGCCTGCAGAAAGAGATCGCGGTTAACGGAGGATAACTGTGTAGGAGCTGCCGAAGGCTGCGATCTTTTAAATAAACCACCGAAAATCAAAAGATCGCAGGCTTCGCCAGCTCCTACGGGAACGGGTAAAGGCTGCGATCTTTCAATACCTCAACCGAGCTGTGCGGCCACCGACTCCGGAATCTCCGCGTTGGAGTAGACGTTTTGCACGTCGTCCAGGTCTTCTAGCATATCGATCAGCTTGAGGACCTTCTCGGCACCCTCCAGATCGAGCTCGGCACTGGTGGTCGGCAGCATGACGATTTCTGCATCATCACCCTTGAAACCGGCCGCTTCCAGCGCGTTACGAACGGCATAGAAACCGGCAAACGAAGTGAACACGTCGATAGAACCGTCTTCGTTGGTCACCACGTCGTCAGCGTCGGCTTCCATGGCCGCTTCAATCAGCGCGTCTTCATCCACGCCGGCGGCGAAGGAAATCTGCCCCTTGCGCTCGAACAGGTAAGCCACCGAGCCGTCAGTGCCGAGATTGCCGCCGCATTTGCTGAACGCGTGGCGAACCGCAGCTGCGGTGCGATTACGGTTGTCGGTCATGCACTCGACCATCACCGCGACGCCACCCGGGCCGTAGCCCTCGTAGGTCAGTTCGACCATATCGTCGGTATCGGCGGCGCCGGCACCACGGGCGACTGCGCGGTCAATGATGTCGCGACTCATGTTCGCGCCAAGGGCCTTGTCCAACGCCAGACGCAGACGTGGGTTGGAACCTGGATCACCACCACCCTGACGGGCCGCGACGGTCAGCTCACGAATCCACTTGGTGAAAATCTTGCCTTTTTTGGCATCCTGACGTTCTTTGCGGTGCTTGATGTTCGCCCACTTGGAATGACCTGCCATATCTCGCTCCGAATTCTCTTTGAAACATTGCCCGCCGCGCTGCATTGCGTCGGCCGGCAAACAGAAATCCTGTACAGCTCTGCCTATAAAGAAAGGGCGCATCCAGAGATGCGCCCTTCTAACCAGCCTTACTCGGCCTTAGGCGTTTCGCGCAGACGAATATGCAATTCGCGCAATGCCTTGGCATCCACCTGACCCGGCGCCTGAGTCATGACATCTGCCGCGCTCTGGGTTTTCGGGAAGGCGATCACTTCACGGATCGACTGGGCGCCGGTCATCAGCATCACCAGACGGTCCAGACCGAAGGCCAGGCCACCGTGCGGCGGTGCGCCGTACTTCAGGGCGTCGAGCAGGAAGCCGAATTTCTCTTCCTGTTCCGCTTCGTTGATGCCCAGCAGACGGAACACCGACTGTTGCATCTCTTTGCGATGAATACGGATCGAACCGCCACCCAGCTCGGTACCGTTCAACACCATGTCGTAGGCACGGGACAGAGCGCCGGCCGGGTTGGCCTCAAGCTCTTGCGGCGTGCACTTCGGCGCGGTGAACGGGTGGTGCAAGGCGCTGAAGCTGCCGTCGTCGTTTTCTTCGAACATCGGGAAGTCGACGACCCACATCGGTGCCCACTCGCAAGTCAGCAGTTTCAGGTCGTGACCGAGCTTGATCCGCAGCGCACCCAGGGCTTCGCTGACGATCTTGGCCTTGTCGGCGCCGAAGAACACGATGTCGCCATCGACCGCGCCAACGCGATCGAGGATCACGTTGAGGTTGGCCTCAGGGATGTTTTTCACGATCGGCGACTGCAGACCTTCAACACCGGCAGCGCGCTCGTTGACCTTGATGTACGCCAGGCCCTTGGCACCGTAGATGCCGACGAACTTGGTGTAATCGTCGATCTGCTTGCGCGGCATGCTTGCCCCGCCCGGAACGCGCAAGGCGGCGATACGGCATTTCGGGTCGTTGGCCGGGCCGCTGAACACCTTGAAATCGACTTCCTTGAGCTGGTCGGCAACGTCAACCAGTTCCATCGGGTTACGCAGGTCAGGCTTGTCGGAACCGTAGCGGCGCATGGCTTCTTCGAAGGTCATGTGCGGGAAATCACCGAATTCCAGACCCAGCACTTCCTTGAACAGGTTGCGGATCATTTGCTCGGTCAGGCCCATGATCTCTTTTTCATCGAGGAAGCTGGTCTCGATGTCGATCTGGGTGAATTCCGGCTGGCGGTCGGCGCGCAGGTCTTCGTCGCGGAAGCACTTGGCGATCTGGTAGTAACGATCGAACCCGGCCACCATCAGCAGTTGCTTGAACAGCTGCGGCGATTGCGGCAAGGCGAAGAACGAACCAGCGTGAGTACGGCTAGGCACCAGGTAGTCACGTGCGCCTTCCGGGGTGGCACGGGTCAGGATCGGCGTCTCGACGTCGAGGAAGCCGTTCTCGTCCAGGAAGCGACGGATGCTGGTGGTCATGCGTGAACGCAGACGCAGCTTCTCGGCCATTTCCGGGCGACGCAGGTCGAGGAAGCGATAACGCAGGCGGGTTTCTTCGCCAACGTCGGAGAACTCGTTCAGTGGGAACGGCGGGGTTTCCGACTCGTTCAGCACTTCCAGTTCATAACCCAGGACTTCGATCATGCCCGACGCCATGTTGGCGTTGGTAGCACCGGCCGGACGCAGGCGAACCTTGCCGGTGATCTTCACGACGAACTCGCTGCGTACGCGGTCGGCGGCGGCAAAGCTTTCTGCACGGTCTGGATCGAACACTACCTGGGCCAGACCGTCACGATCACGGATATCGAGGAAAATCACCCCACCGTGGTCACGGCGACGGTGGACCCATCCGCAAAGGGTAATTTCCTGGCCTTCCAGGCTTTCGTTCAGTTGGCCGCAATAATGGCTGCGCATCATGGTAGTGGTTTCACTTCTCGTAATTCGAAATTCGGTTGGAGACCTTGGGCACATCCGCTGCGGGATGCTCAAGAGCTCGCACGTGTCGTTCAACTCGGGTTCCAGACCTTAGTCAGCTTTGTCGCCGCTGGCCAGATTCTTCTTGGTACCGGTCTTGAAATCGGTTTCGTACCAACCGCTGCCGCTGAGGCGGAAGCCCGGCATGGACAGCATCTTTTTAAGCTCTGGCGCCTGACAGGCAGGGCAGTCGACCAGCGGTGCATCGCTGATCTTTTGAATGGCTTCCAACTGATGACCACAGGAAGCACATTGATAATCGTACATCGGCATGGGGGTTGTCTCGGCGATCAGATTGCTACCGCGCACGCAGGGCTTTGCGGCAAAGAGCGGGATTATATCCATTAAATGCGGCCTGTGCAGCCGTAAGACTGCACAGGCCGACACTCTGCCTGTTTAATGCGATGGCTGGGACATCACCACTTCCCTGAGATTGTGCACAACACAGACGACCCGCACCAATCCACTGAAATTCTTTACCCCGCCATGGCGCAAATGTACTTCGCGATCCACGTGAGACAACAGGGTGCTTACCGTGCAGCAATTGATCCTGGCCATGTCCGCCAGAATATCCCAATAAACCTGCTCAAGTCGCAAACAGGTCGCAAAGCCGTTCAAGCGCACGGAACGAGACAAAGGCCGTACCAGCCCCATATCAAATTCACGGACGAATGGATCAATCATTATTTCACTACGTGTATTGTCCCGCCCCTGTGTTTCTCTGCCATAAACCATAACGCTGACACTCCTTTGTCATCCTCGATTTTTTATATGAGCAACTGTGTGCCACTTATAAAAACGCGGATACAAAGGTATATCCAGATGACTTTATGACCCTGATCGTAGGATAAGCCAACAACTGCTGGCAGATCATGGACAACGTCCTACTCAGGTATTTTTCCCACGCAACTTTCCGCCGATGCCTTCACTGAGAAGTGCGTAAAGATGTCGGAATAGGCAGCGCGGGCAACACCTCAATGGTGTTACCCGCGTTCAGAAGCGTTATTGGTCCAGTAACGCGCGCAACATCCACGCGGTTTTCTCGTGAACCTGCATACGCTGGGTCAGCAGATCTGCCGTCGGTTCGTCGCTGACCTTGTCGAGCAACGGGAAAATGCCTCGCGCAGTGCGTGTCACGGCTTCCTGGCCTTCGACCAATTGTTTGATCATGTCTTCTGCAGCAGGCACCCCCGCCTCCTCTTTGATAGAAGAGAGGCGCGCATAAACAGAATAAGCACCGGGTGCAGGAAACCCGAGGGCGCGAATGCGCTCGGCGATGGAATCGACCGCCAGCGCCAGTTCGGTGTACTGCTCTTCGAACATCAAGTGCAGGGTCCGAAACATGGGCCCGGTGACGTTCCAATGAAAATTATGGGTTTTCAAATAAAGAACATAGGTGTCCGACAACAGACGCGACAGTCCGTCGACGATGGACTTGCGATCCTCTTCACTGATACCGATATCGATTGCCATGTCTTTCCCCTAAAGGTGATGAATTTCATCCAACAGGTGCACAACCACTCTAGCAAGCCTGCCCTCACACCGCAGCCCCGAGATTTCGGGAACATCGCCCCTCCTTGACTAGCCGTCGGACGCCCTGATTTGAGTACCCTGCGGCTTTACTGTTAAATAGGCAGCGTGTCGTCAATGCCTATTTTTTCCGGGTGCGACGCATAGGCTGATACCGGGTACGTGTCCAACGCCTCCTATTGTTCTGAAGCGAACCGTGCGCCATCAGCTCTTCCTTGTGTGCTGTCTTAACGTGAGTTAATCAAAATGTTGAAAATCGTCCACCTGTTGATAGGTGCAGCGGCTTTGCTGCTGTCCTTCATCCCTAGCCTGCATCCCGAAGCCTTACCCTACCTGCAACAACCCGACGCCCTTTACCTGGCCTTTTTCGGCCTGCTCAACCTTACTCTTGCTCCCGTCATTCCTTACTGGAACAAAGGCCCGCGTCATCAACTGCAGAACCTGGTCAGTGCCTTGCTGGTACTGGCTGTGGTTCTGCAAACATTGACGCTGATCGCACCGATGCCCGTCATTGCCGGCCAACCCGCCGTTCTGTTCAGCCTGGTAGCGGCGCTTGTTGCCGTAGCCTTGCACCTGGCCATCAGCTTTTACAAATCATCACCTGCAACGGCATCACCAAGCTATGACATGACCAACCGCGATACCGGCACCGTCAAGTGGTTCAATACGTCGAAAGGCTTCGGCTTTATTTCCCGCGATTCCGGCGACGATATCTTCGTGCACTTCCGGGCCATTCGTGGCGAAGGACATCGCGTCCTGGTCGAAGGCCAACGCGTAGAGTTCTCTGTCATGAACCGTGACAAAGGCCTGCAAGCCGAAGACGTGATCGCCGCATTGCCACGACGCTGATTCAAGGCCATAAAAAAACCGCGAACAGCCTGACTGTTCGCGGTTTTTTTTGCTTACATCGCAATCTCAACTCACTAACGACTAACTACTACTAGTAGTGCGGCGGTGGGGCGTCTTCTTCAAAAGACTCGAACTGACCGACCATTTCCTCCTGCCGCTTGAGCAGTGCCGCCATCTGCAGCTGCAGGCGCTCAACCACCCGCTGTTGCGCCACCAGTACATCATTCAATGCCTGAATGGTGTCATCCTGAAACGCCAGACGACTTTCCAGATCAGTCACGCGCTCTTCAAGGCTCATGGCTCAGTCCTCCAAAAACGTAAAACCATCGGTCAATACCAGACGCAACCGTTCGTGAATGGCAGCGATTTGTTCCGAACCGTAAGGCTTGGCGGGATGCTTCCCCCATACCGGTGCCGGCCACGCGACGTCTTCGCGTTTGCGCACGATGACGTGCATGTGCAATTGACTGACAACATTACCCAAAGCCGCGACATTTAATTTGTCTGCGTCAAAGGCGTCCTTGAGGGTTTCCGCCAGCGCCGTGGTTTCCTGAAACAACTGCAACTGATCAGAGACATCCAACTGAAATATCTCGCTGATAGCTTCGCGACGTGGCACCAGGATGAACCAGGGATAATTCGAGTCGTTGGACAGCAGTAACCGACAGAGCGGAAAGTCTCCGATCGGCAACGTGTCTTGTTGAAGGCGTGGATCTAAATCGAACACTGTGAGCACTCCCGCCGGGGCATCATTTTCAGCTTAGCGCCCATCCCGAGAGTGGGGTGCGCCAAACGACCGGATGGCAGCATACCTGCGAATCGCACGCGCTTCACGACGAACCGATCCTGCATTTGGAAAAATAGAGGCGTGCCGCGCACTGCCATGAATCGTTTTTCGGTTGAGCGCACCATGACAGCACCGCCGCCGAGACCAAAAACATCGAAATGACTGATTGATAACGATATTTTTGCTTCAGGTGATGAGAATTTTTTTCGGTTCGAGAAAATTCAGTAAAATTTTTCGCACCAAAACCGCACAGTGCGTCTACGCTGAACGCTTCGACATCCGCCTTTTACCCACAGGCGGGGTGAACCGGTAACATTTTTGGCGGTCAGGCGGTCGACATCAACCGGGAACCATGATGTGCAACACGGAGTCAAGCCAAAAAAAAAGGCGCTTGAACCCCCCGGTTTATGAGGTTTTTTCACGACCAGTCAACGTTTTAGAAAAAAACAGCAGCACAACAGTAGTTTGTGCACGCTTGTTGCATTCATACCCACATCGCCTGATGGCGCTCCGCTGGAAGTGGAAGCCCGAAGGCAGAAAAAAACAGTGGCAAGGTAGCCCAAAGGAGATTCAAACGTTTCACCAAGGACTCTTTTTACCGACACTCAGGCGTAAAGAAACCGCACAGACGTGGTCAACCCTGTTGCGTTGGGGCTTTAAATTTGCGACATCTACCAAGCTGTTTGCGACAGGGTCGTACAGAACACGAAAGGTTAGATACGCAAGTATCGCCAACATTGTCGGCGTGATATAAGTTTGCGCCGACACAAAAAGAAAGAGCCGCCCAGATAATAAAACAGGTGGGACGGCAGTACTCTTCTAAAAACCAAAGGAGCAAATCACGATGCGCGTGATGAAGTGGAGCATGATCGCACTGGCAGTTGCAGCAGCAGCCAGTACCCAATTGGCTACGGCCGCCCCTTTCGTAAGTGACCAGGCTGAAGCCAAAGGTATTGTTGAAGACAGCACGCTGAACTTGCTGGTTCGCAACTACTACTTCAACCGTGATAACAAAGATTCCGGCAGCCGTGACCAGAAAGACTGGACCCAAGGCATCTGGGGCAACTTCAGCTCTGGCTACACCCAAGGCCTGATCGGTGTTGGCGTTGATGCATTCGGTTACCTGGCAATCAAGCTCGACGGCACCGACGAGAATGCAGGGTCGGGCAACCTGAGCCTCAACGACCAAGGCCAGAACAAAGACAGCCAGGGTAAAGCTGGCGGCGCTCTGAAGCTTCGCGTTTCCAAGACCGAGCTGAAAATGGGTGACATGCAGCCGAGCACCGCTCCGGTATTCGCTGTCGGCGGCTCCCGCATCCTTCCGCAAACTGCGAGCGGCTTCCAGCTGCAGAGCAGCGAAATCCAGAACCTTGACCTCGAAGCCGGTCATTTCTACTCGGGCACCAGCCAGAACGCCAACTCCCGTGAAGGCGGCTTGTATGCTACCTACGCTGGCGAGGAAGCCAACTCCATCGACTACGCTGGTGGCAAATGGGGCATCACCGACAACCTGAGTGCATCGCTGTACGGCGCCAAGCTGGAAGACATCTGGAACCAGTACTACGCCAACCTGAACTACACCATCCCGTTCACTGACAGTGAGTCGCTGAACCTGGACGGTAACATCTACAACACCGAAGATACCGGTGACGCTAAAGCCGGCGCTATCAGCAACACCGCGTTCTCCCTGGCCGCTGCTTTCTCGTTCCTGCAGGCACACACCATTACCGTGGCCTTCCAGAAAATCAACGGCGACACCCCGTTCGACTACATCGGCGTGGGTGACAACAACAAGGGTGGCGACTCGATCTTCCTCGCCAACTCCATCCAGTACTCTGACTTCAACGCACCAAACGAGAAGTCTGCCCAGGTTCGTTACGACCTGAAAATGGCTGAGTACGGCGTTCCAGGTCTGAGCTTCATGACCCGTTACGTGAAAGGTTGGGACATCGACGGTACCAACACTCCAGCAGGCAGTTCTTACGAAGGTTTCTACGGTGCAGATGGCAAGCACAACGAAACCAACTTTGAAGCCAAATACGTAGTTCAGTCTGGCCCAGCCAAGGACCTGTCCTTCCGTATCCGTCAGGCATGGCACTTCGCTAATGCCGACGAAGGCGAAGGCGACGTGAAAGAGTTCCGTTTCATCGTCGACTACCCGCTGTCGGTTTTGTAATCGCATCCAGTTAGTTTGCGGTAACAAACAAAAGGCCCATCTTCGGATGGGCCTTTTTTATTACTTGTTGTACGAGGTTCAACCAATACAGGCCTGACCAAACAGTCAGGCCTGTATTAAATACACTTCACTGCACCGCAGATTCCTGAACCACACGAATAACCCGCTGTGGAAATGGAATATCGATACCCGCATCCCGGAGGCGGTCACGGGACAATTCATTGAACATGAACATCACGTCCCAGTAATCAGCCGTCTTGACCCACACACGCAGGGAAACAGTGATCGAACTGTCGCCCAGGGTCGAAATCACGGCCTGAGGCTCGGGATCGGTCAACACGCGTGGATCCTTGGCCAGCTCCAGCAATACTTGACGGGCCTTTTGCAGATCCGCTTCGTAATCAACACCCACATCGAAGACAACCTTGCGGGTCGGCTGACGGTTGGTGTTGGTGATGATGCCGTTCGACAGATTGCCGTTGGGTACGATGATGGTTTTGTTGTCGCCCGTGCGCAGGACAGTGTGAAAAATCTGAATACTGTCGACGGTCCCGGCAACACCCTGGGCCTCGATCCAGTCACCGATACGGAACGGACGGAACAACAGAATCAGCACGCCACCGGCGAAGTTTGCCAGGCTCCCCTGCAAGGCCAGACCGATGGCCAAACCTGCCGCACCGATCGCCGCGACAAACGAGGTGGTTTCCACACCGATCATCGACGCCACGCTGACAATCAGCAGAACCTTGAGAATGATGTTTGCCAGGCTGCTGATGAACCCTTGCAGCGCCAGATCTGCATTACGCAGCGCCAGCAGGCCGCCGAGCTTTTGCGTGACCTTGTTGATCAGCCACCAGCCGATAGCCAGGGTGATCACCGCCAACAGTACGCGACTGCCGTACTCCATGATCATCGGGATCCAGGCTTGGGAAGCCTTGACCAGATTGTCTACTTCAGCATTTAAGTCCATCTGCTTTCTCCTGTTTTCCGGCTATCCGGCACGCGAAAAATAGCGGCAGAAAGACCGAACCGCCACGGGCTCAATCGTTTCTGCCGTTGCTTGGGCCTCGGACGCCGAAAACGCCGAGAGGTTCCCGCTTCGAAAATCAGTCGCGGAAGTTGTTGAACTGCAGCGGCATGCCGAATTCCTTGGCTCGCAGCGCGGCAATGGCTTCCTGCAAGTCGTCACGCTTTTTGCCGGTAATGCGCACCTGTTCGCCCTGAATGGCGGCCTGGACCTTGAGCTTGGCATCCTTGACGTGAGCAACGATTTTCTTGGCCAGCTCTTTGTCGATGCCTTCCTTGAGAACGGCTTCCTGCTTCATCAATTTACCCGACGCAAACGCATCCTTGACCTCAAGGCACTGCACGTCGATCTTGCGCTTGACCAGCGCCAGCTTGAGGATCTCAATCATTGCTTCAAGCTGGAAATCCGCTTCAGCGGTCAGATTGACGGTCAGGTCTTTTTCCTTGAACTCGAAGCTGCCCTTGCCTTTCAGGTCATAGCGACGATCGAGTTCCTTGACGGCGTTCTCGACCGCGTTGGTGACTTCGTGTTTGTCCAGTTCGGATACCACGTCGAACGACGGCATGTAATCTCTCCAAATAAAAGGCGCGCCGAGAAAGCACGCCTTGCTTGCGGTTAAAATCCGCGCTGATTATAACGGGTCTTTTCCATCATTCACTGCGAGCCTCCGATGCGCGCTTCAAACAGAGCAAAAAGTTGATGTCCACCACCTGGCATGTTCTGGGCGCCGGTAGCCTCGGCACTTTATGGGCGACACGTCTGGCACGGTCCGGAGCGCCGGTCAGATTGATTCTGCGTGATACCGCGCGACTGCAGGCCTACGAGGCCGCTGGCGGACTGACGCTCGTGGAACACGGTGAAACACAACGCTTTGCCGTACCCGCCGAAACACCCGAAAGCATTGAACCGATCAGCCGACTGTTGGTGGCCTGCAAAGCCTACGACGCCGAAGCGGCGGTTGCCAAACTGGCGCCGCGCCTGGCGCCGGGTACCGAGGTGATCCTGTTGCAAAACGGTCTGGGCAGTCAGGACGCCGTAGCAATGCAGGTTCCACAGGCGCGCTGCATTTTTGCGTCGAGTACCGAGGGTGCCTTTCGCGATGGTGACTGGCGGGTGGTGTTTGCAGGGCACGGCTTCACCTGGCTCGGGGATACCTGCCACCCGGTCGCGCCGATCTGGCTGGAAGACTTGAGCACAGCCGGCATTCCCCATGAATGGAACACGGAAATTCTGACGAGGCTGTGGCGAAAACTCGCGCTCAACTGCGCGATCAATCCGCTGACGGTGCTGCACGATTGCCGCAATGGCGTCTTACAAGACCACCACTGCGAAGTCGCTACCCTGTGTAGCGAACTGACGGAGTTGCTTGAGCGTTGCGGACAGCCTGCCGCCGCCGAAAACCTGCTGTCGGAAGTCGAACGCGTGATTCACGCGACCGCTGCCAATTATTCCTCGATGCATCAGGATGTTACGAGCCAGCGTCGTACCGAGATCAGTTACCTGCTCGGTTACGCCTGCAAAGTCGCGGAACGTCATCAGCTGACACTGCCCCACCTCACTCAATTGCAACAACGCCTTATCACCCGTCTGCACAGCCTTGGATTGCCCAGCGACTGAGCAGCGGCTACGCTGGCCACTTGTTCCTATTCAGCGAAGAACCTGATGCCATTGCGCCAGCGTCTTGAAAACCTGCCTGTCGGCCAGAAACTTCTGGCCGCCCTGCTGGTGCTGTTGACCACCGTCCTGCTCGTGGCCAACCTGACATTTATCAGCGCCGCGTACTACATCTCGCAGGAAAGCATGGCGCCTCAAGCCTTGCAGACGATCGGCCGCCTGATCTCCAACCCCAGCCTGGTGTCCGAGGCACTCCAATCGCCGCAAAGCGCCGAGCGCCTGCTCAATGAGCTCAATGCCTATTCGCCGTTGCGCGCGGCTGCTCTCTATGACGGCAAGGGCGAGCAGCTCGCGCAATTGCAGCATGGCGAAAAGCTGGAACTGCCCAAACGCTACCGGCATATCGAAGCCTGGCAGGCTACCGAGTTTCGCAGCAATCAAGTCATCACCCTGCCCCGCCCGGGCACCGCTCCCGGGCATTTGCTGCTGGTCGCCAGCAGCGAACTGCCCGTCGCCTTCTATACAGGGACTCTGACCGCGAGCCTCGGCATCCTGATTTTCAGCGTGCTGCTGTGGCTGGTGATCGCTCGCCAGATCAAGCGCCTGATCACCCGACCGATCCATCAGCTCGAAGAGCTGTCCCGACAAGTGACCCGCGAAGAGAATTACGCGTTGCGCGCCTCGCGCGGCAACCACGATGAAATCGGCAGTCTCGCGGAAGCGTTCAACACCATGCTCTCGCGCATCGAAGCCCGGGAGCAGCAGCTCAAACGGGCGCGGGACGACTCACAGGCGGCTTACGACCAGGCCCAGGGTCTAGCCGAAGAAACCCGGCATACCAATCGCAAGCTGGAACTTGAAGTCCAGGTGCGCAGCAAGATCGAAAAGAAACTCACCGGCTTCCAGAATTACCTCAACAGCATCATCGACTCCATGCCGTCAGCGCTGATTGCACTCGACGAACAGCTTTACGTGACGCAATGGAATCAGGAGGCCAGCGCCCTGTCCGGCACGCGTCTGGACGAAGCCTTGAATCAGCCGATCTTCCTGGCTTTCGAGCCGCTCAAGCCGTTTTTGCCGCAGCTCAAGCAAACCGTTGAGCAACACATGGTGGCCAAGATCGAACGGGTTACCTGGGTCAAGGACGAGGACCCCCGGCACTACGCCCTGACGTTCTATCCGCTCATGGGGGGCGCAGGGCGCGGCGTGGTGATCAGGATCGACGACATCACCCAGCGCCTGTCCCTGGAAGAAATGATGGTGCAGTCAGAGAAAATGCTCTCGGTCGGCGGTCTTGCCGCCGGCATGGCCCATGAGATCAATAACCCGTTGGGTGCGATCCTGCACAACGTGCAAAACATTCGACGACGCCTGTCGCCTGAACTGCCAAAAAACATCGAAGTGGCGGAACAGGCCAACATCGAACTGGCGACGGTGAACCAGTATCTGCAAATCCGCGAAGTGCCGCAGTTACTCGACGGCATCCAGCAGGCCGGCGCCAGGGCAGCAAAAATCGTTACCCACATGCTCAGTTTCAGCCGCCGCAGCACCCGACAAATGGCCCCGTGCGATTTACCTGCACTGATTGATCAAGCCGTGGAAATTGCCGGCAACGATTTCGATCTGGCCATCGGTTTCGACTTCAAGGGCCAGGCAATCATCCGCCAGTTCGACCCGGCGCTGGGGCCGGTGCCGGGCACTGCGAACGAACTGGAGCAAGTTTTGCTCAATCTGCTGAAAAACGCCGCGCAAGCCATTCACCAGCGCGAAGACGACAGCGAACCGGGGCGGATCATTCTGCGCACCCGACTCAATCCGCCGTGGGCGGAAATCCAGGTCGAGGACAACGGCATCGGCATGAGCGAAAGCGTGCGCAAACGCACGTTCGAACCGTTTTTCACTACCAAGGAAATCGGCCAGGGCACAGGCCTTGGCCTGTCAGTGTCGTATTTCATCATCACCAACAACCACAAGGGTCAGATGGAAGTGCAATCAACCCTGGGCCAAGGCACCTGTTTCACCTTGCGCCTGCCATTGGCAAGCACCCCGCTTGTTTCTCAAGAACTCAATCAGCTAACGAGGTAACCATGGGTTTTCGCCTGTCGAAGATTTACACCCGCACCGGTGACAAAGGTGAAACCGGTTTGGGCGACGGCCGTCGCGTGCCCAAGGATCACCCGCGAATCGAGGCGATTGGTGAGGTCGACACACTCAACAGTCAGGTCGGCGTGCTGCTGGCCGGATTGGCGGCAGAAACAGGCACATGTCCAGGCTTGCACGAAGTGATCGAGGTGTTGGCACCTTGTCAGCACCGCTTGTTCGATCTGGGTGGCGAGCTGGCGATGCCGGTTTATCAAGCACTGAACGCAGCGGAAATCGAGCGTCTGGAAGCGGCGATCGATGTATGGAACGAAGAGCTGGGGCCGCTTGAGAATTTCATCTTGCCGGGAGGCTCGGCGCTGATTGCCCAGGCCCATGTCTGCCGCAGCCTTGCCCGCAGTGCCGAGCGAAGATGCCAGCAATTGAATGCGATCGAGCCGTTGGCCGGGGTTGGCCTTGCGTACATCAATCGGTTGTCGGATTTGTTGTTTGTCGTGGCGCGAGTGATTGCCAAGCGCCAAGGGATTGCCGAGATTCTTTGGCAGGCCGCGGCAAAACCGGGGGTTTAGTCTGCGCCTGACAGGCTGCTTTCGCCGGCAAGCCGGCTCCTACAAGTGTGCCTAAATCCGTAGGAGCCGGCTTGCTGGCGAAGAGTCCAGCAAACTACACCAAAGAATCAGGCCAGAACGCCCGAATCCCCGCCACACCTTGGGCCCCCGCCGCCCAGGCTTTTTGCAACTCTGCCGGACCCACACCACCGAGCAGGAACACCGGTTTGCTGAATCCGTCGATCAGGCTCGACGCCTGCTCCCAGCCCAACGGCTGCGCATCAGGGTGAGTCAGGGTTGGCTGCACGGGCGACAAGGTGACAAAATCCACGCCCATCTGTTCGGCCAGCGCCAGCTCTTCAGCGTTGTGGCAGGACGCCGCCAACCAGCGCGAGGCTGGCAATGGTCGACCGGCCGCTGCGTACTTGCGCAATTGAGCCGAGGTGATGTGCCAGCCAGCTGACGGGAAATCGCCCAGCCACTCGAACGGCCCCTTGATCATCAACTGTGCCTTACCGGCGCACAGGCCCACGGCATCCACCGCCAGATCGCGATACTGCGGATCGTAGCCGTTCGGCGCCCGCAACTGGATCAGCCTGATGCCACCGGCGATGGCTTTCTGAATACCACGCAATAGAGCCGGTGTTTCCAGGTCTTCCGGGGTAATCAGGTACTGCGAAGACAACCGGGCTGCCGCCACAATCGGCTGATTGGCCGCCGGGAACTCATACCCCGACAGATCACGCACAGACACCCAGGCCAGTGGTTGACCTTCGGCGCCATGGGGCTCACCGCTAAATGCCGACACTTCCCAGACATCCAGCAACACCTGCTTGTCCGGATAGTCATGACGGACCTTGATCATCGGACGCGCCGCGCTGACCACGATCCCCAGCTCTTCCTTGAGTTCGCGTGCGAGCGCGGTTTCAACCGACTCGTCGGCCTCGACCTTGCCACCGGGAAATTCCCACAGACCGCCCTGATGCTGGGAATCGGCACGCCGGGCAATCAGGATATTGCCACTGCCATCACGGATGACGGCCGCGGCTACATGGACTCTTTTCACCTTTGCAGTTCCTCCAGTCCGGCCTTCTGCCAGGCCTTGAAGGCGGGCCATTGGTAGAGGGTTTCGACGTAGGCTTCGTCAATCGTGGACAGTTTCACCCGGTAGGTGCGCAGGCGCACAGCAATCGGGGCGAAAAACGCATCGGCCAGACTGACACGACCAAACAGGTAAGGTCCGGATTCGGTCGCGACGGCACGGCACTCGGCCCACAACGCCGACATGCGCTCGATGTCCGCCTGCACATCAGCTGGAATCGGTGACAGGGGTGCATCGTGACTCAGATCAAACGGCATGTTGGCGCGCATGCCAAAGAACCCCGCATGCATCTGTGCGCACGCCGAACGCGCCTGGGCACGGGCGGCGGTATCTTTTGGCCAAAGTCCGGCTTGCGGGAATTGCTCTGCCAGGTACTCGGCAATCGCCAGGGAGTCGGCGACCGTACCGTGTTGGGTTTTCAGCAGCGGGACTTTACCGGTCGGCGAATGCTTGAGCAGACGCTCGCGGGTATCCGGCTGGTTCAGCTTGATCAGTTCTTCGCTGTAGGCAGTACCGGTCAAATCCAGAGCCAGAGCGCCGCGCAGGGACCAGGAAGAAAGCAGTTTGTCGCCGATGATCAGGTGATAACTCATGTTCAAGCATCCTCAAGCCATATAGATCACCCTGTAGGAGCTGGCTTGCCAGCGAAAGCGTCATCAGCTTCGATACATTGATCGCGGCAAAAGACGCCTTCGCCAGCAAGCCGACTCCTACGGGTTATGGGTCGTTACGTACGGTACTCGGCGTTGATCTTCACGTATTCGTGGGACAGGTCGGTGGTCCAGATGGTTTCGCTGCAATCGCCGCGTCCCAGCTCGATACGGATAGTGATTTCTTCCTGCTGCATCACCGCTGCGCCCTGGGCTTCGGTGTAGGTCGCAGCACGCGCGCCACGGCTGGCGATGCACACTTCGCCGAGGAACACGTCAATCTTGCTCACGTCCAGGTTCGGTACACCAGCACGACCCACAGCAGCCAGGATACGGCCCCAGTTCGGGTCGGAAGCGAACAGCGCGGTCTTGATCAGCGGCGAATGGGCCACGGTGTAACCGACGTCCAGGCATTCCTGGTGGTTGCCGCCGCCATTGACTTCAACAGTCACGAACTTGGTCGCGCCTTCGCCATCGCGAACAATGGCCTGGGCCACGTCCATGCAGACTTCGAACACCGCTTGCTTGAGCTTGGCGAACAGCTCGCCTTCGGCGCGGGTGATTTCCGGCAGCGCAGCCTGACCGGTGGCGATCAGCATGCAGCAGTCGTTGGTCGAGGTGTCGCCGTCGATGGTAATGCGGTTGAACGACTTGTTGGCGCCATCCAGCATCAGGTTTTGCAGCACGTCGCGAGCGACTTTGGCGTCGGTGGCGATGTAGCCGAGCATGGTTGCCATGTTCGGACGGATCATGCCGGCGCCTTTGCTGATACCCGTGACGGTAATGGTCACGCCGTCATGCTCGAATTGGCGGCTGGCGCCCTTCGGCAGGGTGTCGGTGGTCATGATGCCGGTGGCGGCAGCTTCCCAGTTGTTGACCGACAGGTCATCGAGGGCCGCTTGCAGCGCACCTTCGATTTTCTCCACAGGCAGCGGCTCGCCGATCACACCGGTGGAATACGGCAGCACCTGGCTGGCATCGACTCCGGTCAACTCGGCCAGTTTCGCGCAAGTACGCTCGGCTGCGGCCAGGCCTGGTTCGCCGGTGCCGGCGTTGGCATTGCCGGTGTTGGTCAGCAGATAGCGCACCGGGCCTTGCACGCGTTGTTTGGCCAGGATCACCGGTGCGGCGCAAAAGGCGTTCAGGGTGAACACGCCGGCAACCGTGGAGCCTTCAACACAGCGCATGACCACAACATCCTTGCGCCCCGGGCGCTTGATGCCGGCCGAGGCGATACCGAGTTCAAAACCGGCAACCGGGTGCAACGTTGGCAAAGGACCAAGACCAACAGCCATGAATGCGCTCCTTTAAATGATGTCAGCACCGTTTCAGGATAAACGGTGGTTTGAATGGCAAAACGCCGCGACGGCAAAAGCCGGTCGCGGCGCGGGTATTTCAGCGTTTGAAACGGGTTTTACTGGATCTGCCCGTGGCAATGCTTGAACTTCTTGCCCGAACCGCAGTAGCACAGCTCGTTGCGACCCAGCTTGTGTTCGGCGCGAACCGGAGCGGCGGCCAGGACCACATCGATCTCTTCGCCCAACACTTCCGGTTGCTCCAGACCTGGGGCTTCTTCATGCAGGAACTGCATGCGGGCCGCCAAAGCTTCGGCTTCCTCGCGCAGGCGCTGCTCTTCTTCGATCGGATCTTCGCGGCGAACCTGAACGTGGGACAGCACACGGATCGAGTCGCGCTTGATCGAATCCAGCAGCTCGGAGAACAGCGTGAACGACTCGCGCTTGTATTCCTGCTTCGGATTCTTCTGGGCATAACCACGCAAGTGGATACCGTGACGCAGGTGATCCATGGTCGACAGGTGATCTTTCCACAGGTCGTCCAGCACGCGCAAAACGATTTGCTTCTCGAAGGAGCGCAGCGCTTCGGCGCCCGCCTGGTCTTCTTTCTCGTTGTACGCGGCGATGAGTTCCTGCATCAGTTTTTCACGCAGGGTTTCTTCGTACAGGTGATCGTCTTCGTCGAGCCACTGCTGGATCGGCAGCGCGACACCGAAGTCACTTTGCAACGTAGCCTCAAGACCCGCCACATCCCACTGCTCAGGCAACGATTGCGGAGGAATGTGGGCGCTGACGGTGGCGTTGAGCACGTCCTGACGGAAGTCGGCGATGGTCTCGCCGATATTGTCGGCGGCCAGCAACGTGTTACGCATGTGATAGATCACTTTACGCTGTTCGTTGTTGACGTCGTCGAACTCGAGCAGTTGTTTACGAATGTCGAAGTTGCGGCCTTCAACCTTGCGCTGAGCCTTTTCGATGGCGTTGGTCACCATGCGGTGCTCGATCGCTTCGCCAGGCTGCATGCCCAGGGCCTTCATGAAGTTCTTCACCCGGTCAGAGGCAAAGATGCGCATCAGGCTGTCTTCCAGGGACAGGTAGAAACGGCTGGAACCGGCGTCGCCCTGACGACCGGCACGACCACGCAGCTGGTTGTCGATACGGCGCGATTCATGACGCTCGGAGGCGATCACCTGCAAGCCGCCCGACTCGAGCACTTGCTGGTGACGCTTCTGCCAGTCGGCCTTGATCTGGGCAATCTGCTCAGGGGTCGGGTCTTCCAGCGATGCCACTTCCACTTCCCAGTTACCGCCCAACAGGATGTCGGTACCACGACCGGCCATGTTGGTAGCAATTGTCAGCGCGCCTGGGCGGCCGGCCTGGGCGATGATCTCGGCTTCTTTTTCGTGGAACTTGGCGTTCAGGACCTTGTGTTCGATGCCTTCTTTCACGAGCAGGCTCGACATGTGCTCGGAGGTTTCGATGGTCGCGGTACCCACCAGAACCGGACGGCCGGCAGCCATGCTTTCCTTGATGTCGGCCACGATCGCGGCGTATTTCTCGTCGGCGGTCAGGAACACCAGGTCGTTGTAGTCCTTACGGGCCAACGGCTTGTTCGGTGGAATGACCATGACCTGCAGGCCATAGATCTGGTGGAATTCGAACGCTTCAGTGTCGGCCGTACCAGTCATGCCGGACAGTTTGTTGTACAGACGGAAGTAGTTCTGGAACGTGGTCGATGCCAGGGTCTGACTCTCGGCCTGGATGTTCAGGTTTTCCTTGGCCTCGATGGCCTGGTGCAGGCCCTCGGACAAACGACGGCCCGGCATGGTGCGACCGGTGTGTTCGTCGACCAGGACAACCTGACCGTCCTGCACAATGTACTCGACGTTGCGGTGGAACAGCTTGTGCGCACGCAGGCCGGCATAAACGTGAGTCAGCAGGCTCAGGTTGTGCGCCGAGTACAGGCTTTCGCCTTCAGCCAGCAGGCCGAGGGAGGTTAGCGACTCTTCAACGAACTGGTGACCGGCTTCGTTGAGCTCTACCTGGCGGGTCTTCTCGTCGACAGTGTAATGGCCAGCCTTGGTGACTTCGCCTTCGACTTCTTCGACATGCAATTCCAGCCGCGGGATCAGTTTGTTGATCTCGATGTACAGCTTGGAGCTGTCCTCGGCCTGACCGGAAATGATCAGCGGGGTACGGGCTTCGTCGATGAGGATGGAGTCGACTTCGTCGATCACGGCAAAATTGAGTTCGCGCTGGAATTTTTCTTCCATGCTGAACGCCATGTTGTCGCGCAGGTAATCGAAACCGAATTCGTTGTTGGTGCCGTAGGTGATGTCGGAGGCGTAGGCGGCGCGCTTCTCTTCCGGCGGCTGGAACGGCGTGACCACGCCGACCGTCAGGCCGAGGAATTCGTACAACGGACGCATCCAGTTGGCGTCACGACGGGCCAGGTAGTCGTTCACCGTCACTACGTGCACGCCTTTGCCGGACAGTGCGTTGAGGTAAACGCCCAGTGTTGCCACCAGGGTCTTGCCTTCACCGGTACGCATTTCCGCGATCATGCCTTCATGCAAGGTCATGCCGCCGATCAGCTGGACGTCGAAGTGACGCATGCCCATGACACGCTTACCGGCTTCACGGGCGACCGCAAAGGCTTCTGGCAGCAGTTTGTCGAGGGTCTCCCCTTTGGCGATGCGGGCCTTGAACTCGTCTGTCTTGGCACGCAATTGATCGTCCGAAAGGGCCACCATTTGCTCTTCGAAGGCATTGACGAGTTGCACCGTCTTGAGCATGCGTTTGACTTCACGCTCATTCTTGCTTCCAAAAAGTTTCTTTAACAAAGGCGCAAACATATCGGCAGGATCTTCCACACTAAAGGGATGGAGGGCGGCCCCGTGAGTCGCCCGTGCAGCCCTCATGGCCGCATGCGAACGAGCATTCTACCCGGAAACGGTGGTGAGGAAAGTGGCGAAATTCCACGATGCTGGCACTGCGCTTTGACGGGGCTCACTTAAAATAAGGGCGTTTTGCTCAACTTCAACCCATTCAAGGAAGAAGTTAGTTGTTGATTTAATGGGTAAAGCACACCCAAAAGCAATGGGCGGGTTGATCCGTGCTTTCTGCTACCATGGCGTCTCTGTTACTTCAGGTGTCTGATCATGGCGTTTCGCCCACTTACGGCTAAAGTACCTGCCGTTCTATTACGCGAAGCCAAACCGTTGAAAGCCATCCTCGGCCACGCTCAACGACTGGGTCATCTGCAGCGTCTGCTTGAAAGTCAACTGCAACCCGCCGCTCGCGAGCATTGCCACGTGGCCTCCTGGCGCGAAGGCAGTTTGTTGCTGATTGTCACCGATGGGCATTGGGCGACCCGGCTGCGTTACCAGCAAAAGCGCCTGCAGCGGCAATTGCAGATGTTCGATGAGTTTGCCAGTCTGACCCGAATCCTGTTCAAAGTTCAGCCACCGACCGTTCAGCAAGGTGCGACCGGGCATACCATGGATTTGTCCAACGTTGCGGCCGCGACCATTCAGGCCACGGCCGATGGCATCAGCGACCCGAATTTGCGGGCAGCGCTGGAGCGGCTGGCGGCGCACGCCAAATCCAAGGCTTAAAAGATCGCAGCCTTCGGCAGCTCCTACATTGGGATTGCGAGTACCCCGAGGCTGCGATCTTTTGCTTTCAGCGGCGTTTTTTGCTGCCCAGCAACGACCCCATCAAACCACGCACCAACTGTCGGCCAATCTGGTTCGCTGCCTGTTGCATCGCCGATTTCAACGCCTTCCCTGCCGCGGTGCCGAGAAACTCTCCGGCCTGTTCGGTGAAACTCGGTTCCTGCTTGCCCTGCTCCGATTCGGGTTCAGGTGCCAAGCCCTTGCGTCCCATCAGCACTTCATAGGCTGATTCGCGATCGATCGGCTTGTCATACCGCCCCTTTAACGGTGAGCCTGCGATCAAAACCATGCGCTCGGTTTCGCTCAACGGCCCGATTCGCGATTGTGGCGGTGCCACCAACACCCGCTGGACCATCTGCGGCGTGCCTTTCTCTTGAAGCGTGCCGACCAGCGCCTCGCCAATGCCAAGCTCGGTCAGCACCGACAAGGTGTCGAACGCCGGATTTGGCCGAAATCCCTCGGCAACCGCCCGCAGGGACTTCTGCTCCTTGGCGGTGAAGGCGCGCAAACCGTGCTGAATACGCAAGCCCAACTGAGCCAGCACGTCGTCCGGCAAATCGCCCGGCGACTGAGTGACGAAGTACACGCCCACGCCTTTCGAACGAATCAGCCGTACAACCTGTTCCAGACGATCGCGCAATGCCTGTGGTGTGCCGTTGAACAACAAGTGTGCCTCGTCGAAAAACAGCGCCAGCAGCGGTTTGTCGGCATCACCGCGCTCCGGCAGTTGTTCGAACAGTTCGGCCAGCAGCCACAAAAGGAATGTCGCGTAGACCTTGGGCGCTTCGTGCACCAGGCGACTGGCATCAAGCAGGTGAATACGCCCGCGTCCGTCTGCGGTCGGTTGCAACAAGTCTTCCAGTTGCAGCGCCGGTTCACCGAACAGCGCTTCGGCGCCCTGCTGCTCCAGGGTGGCCAGTCGGCGTAAAAGCGCCTGACTTGAACCCGTGGTCATCAGGGCCGCGTCGTCCCCCAGCAGCACCGGGTTGTCCTTGAGATGGTTGAGCAATGCCTTCAAATCTTTCAGATCCAGCAGCAACAGACCTTCACGGTCCGCGACCTTGAACGCTGCATACAGCGCGGACTGCTGACTGTCGGTCAGTTCCAGCAGGCTGCCGATTAGCAGCGGCCCCATTTCACTCAAGGTGGTACGCAAAGGATGACCGGACTGACCATGAATGTCCCACAAGGTCACCGGATACGCCTGAGGCTGATGGTTCAGCCAAGGCATCCCGGCAATCCGTTCTGCGATCTTGCCCTGGGGGTTGCCCGCGGCACCCAGGCCGCACAGGTCTCCCTTGATGTCGGCCGCGAACACTGCCACTCCCGCATCGCTGAAGGCTTCGGCCAGGCGTTGCAAAGTCACGGTTTTACCAGTGCCGGTTGCACCCGCGATCAATCCGTGACGATTCGCCAGGCGAAAGTCCTGGGAAATCGGTTGCCCCGCCAGATCGGCGCCGATGACGAGTTGCGATGAGTCAGGCATTTGGTCACCCAATGGTTAATCTTTAGTCCTGCTCGGCCGATAGCTACTTCGACAAAGCAATCAGACACGATCTGATCAGAAATTTCCCTAAGGAGAGGCGGAAATATCAGTTGCTTTCAACATTGCCTACAGTGCGTCCCTTTATAAAAGCACGCGTTGGACATTAAGACCTTAGCGGAACCCCAAGCCATGAACAAAAATCTGCGTTTCAGCCATAAAATCCTGCTTGCCGCCGCGCTCATCGTTATTGCCGCTTTCGCCTCATTCACGTTGTACAACGACTATCTACAGCGCAACGCGATCCGCGAAGACCTGGACAGCTACCTCAACGAGATGGGCGACGTCACCGCCAGCAATATTCAGACCTGGCTGGCCGGCCGCATTTTGCTGATCGAAAACCTTTCGCAAAACATTGCGATCAATGCGGAACAATCCAACGTCGCCAACCTGCTTGAGCAGAAAGCCCTGACGTCGACCTTCATGGCATCCTACCTGGGTGACGCCACGGGGCACTTCACTATACGTCCTGATGCAAAGATGCCTGACGGCTTCGATCCGCGCGTTCGTCCCTGGTACAAAGGTGCCGAAAACAGCAGCACGCCGACCCTGACCGAACCGTACATCGATGCGGCGACCGGCCAGTTGATCATCTCCATGGCCGCTGCCTCGAAAAAAGCCGGACAGAGCGTGGGCGTTGTAGGTGGTGACCTGAGCCTGCAAACCCTGATCGAGACCCTCAGTGCCCGCGATTTCGATGGCATGGGTTTCGCGTTTCTGGTCAGCGCCGACGGCAAGATCCTGGTTCATCCGGACAAAACCCTGGTAATGAAATCCCTGAGCGAGGCGTTTGCGAAAGACACTCCTCGCATCGGCAGCGGTTTCAGCGAAGTCGATGTCGACGGCAAGACCCGCATTGTCTCGTTCACCCCGATCAAAGGCCTGCCTTCGGTCAACTGGTACATCGGTCTGTCGGTCGACAAGGAAAAAGCCTTCTCGATGCTCAGCGAATTCCGCACCTCGGCGGTGGTTGCAACCGTGATCGCCGTGGCGATCATCATCGCCCTGCTGGGCATGCTGATCCGCATTCTTATCCAGCCTCTGCACGTCATGACCCGCGCCATGGCCGATATCGCCGACGGCGAGGGCGACCTGACCAAGCGCCTGACCATTGAGAACAACGACGAATTCGGCAGCCTCGGCACCGCCTTCAACCGTTTCGTTGAGCGCATCCACGGTTCGATCCGTGAAGTGTCTTCCGCTACCGGTCAGGTCAACGAAGTGGCCTTGCGGGTGGTGGCGGCTTCCAATTCGTCGATGTACAACTCCGACCAGCAAGCCTCACGCACCAGCAGCGTTGCCGCGGCCATCAACCAACTCGGTGCCGCCGCCCAGGAAATCGCCCGCAATGCCGCGCAAGCATCGAACCAGGCCAGCGACGCCCGCAGCCTCGCCGAAGACGGCCAGCAAGTGGTGGATCGCAGCATTGCCGCGATGAATCAACTGTCGAGCATGCTCAGCGCGTCGAGCAGCAACATCGAATCGCTGAACAGCAAAACCGTGAACATCGGGCAAATTCTCGAAGTGATCACCAGCATTTCCCAGCAAACCAACCTGCTTGCACTCAACGCCGCGATTGAAGCGGCCCGTGCCGGCGAAGCCGGGCGTGGTTTTGCCGTGGTGGCTGACGAAGTCCGCAATCTGGCGCACCGCACCCAGGAGTCGGCGCAGCAAGTGCAGACCATGATCGAGGAACTGCAAATCGGCGCCCGAGAATCGGTCAGCACCATGAGCGACAGTCAGCGTCACAGCCAGGACAGCGTGGAAATCGCCAATCTGGCGGGCGAGCGCCTCAACAGCGTGACGCTGCGTATCGGTGAAATCGACGGCATGAACCAGTCGGTCGCTACCGCGACCGAGGAACAGACGGCCGTGGTGGAGTCGATCAATGTCGACATCACCGAGATCAATACGCTGAACCAGGAAGGCGTGGAGAACCTGCAATCGACGTTGCGCGCGTGCTCGGATCTTGAACAGCAGGCGGCGCGTTTGAAGCAGTTGGTTGGCAGTTTCCGCATCTAGCGCCGGATCGGCCACTTTGCCGGCAAGTCGGATCGCCGCATCGCAGCTCCTACAGGGTTAAGCACAAGACCTGTAGGAACTGGCCCCGCCATCACAACCCCAACCGAACAACTATCCTTCATAAAGGTCAACCAAGGGAGAACCAGGACCGGAGGGATGCTCATCGTGCATATCGCTGACATAACCATGTTCTACGCCCCTGCCAGCGGTGGCGTTCGCACTTATCTGGATGCCAAGCATCGTCGCCTGGGCATCAAGCCGGGCATTCGCCACAGCTTGCTGATTCCCGGCTCCTCCTTTAGCGAACACGACGGCATATTCAAGGTTCCGGCACCCGCCCTGCCCTTCGGCAAGGGATATCGATTCCCTCTCCGTCTCGCGCCCTGGCGCAACGTCCTGCAGGATTTACAGCCCGATCTGATTGAAGTGGGTGACCCCTACCTCACCGCCTGGGCTGCGCTGGATGCTCGACGCCAACTCGATGTGCCCGTCATTGGTTTCTATCATTCAGACCTGCCGCTGCTGGTCAGCAATCGCATGGGTAATTGGGTGACCAACAATGTCGAGGCCTATGTCAGCAAGCTATACGGCAACTTCGATCGGGTACTGGCGCCAAGTCGGGTCATGGCCGACAAACTGACCGGGCTGGGTGTCAGGAATGTTTTCGTGCAACCACTGGGCGTCGATCTGCAGACCTTCACTCCGGATGCCAGAGATCCAGAGTTGCGTGCCGATTTGGGTATCGATGAAGACACCCATCTGCTGATCTTTGCCGGACGTGGCTCCAAGGAAAAAAATCTGCCGGTACTGCTCGACTGCATGAAGCGCCTGGGACGGCGCTATCACCTGTTGCTGGTCGGCTCGTCGATGCCCGGAGCGGTGCCGTCCAACGTCAGCGTGATCGATCAGTTCTGCCCCGCCACGCAAGTCGCCCGCCTGATGGCCAGTGCCGATGCGTTGCTCCACGCCGGTGACCAGGAAACCTTCGGCCTGGTGATCCTCGAAGCGATGGCGTGCGGTATTCCGGTGGTGGCCGTCGCGGCCGGCGCCTTTGAGGAAATCGTCACCGAAGAAGGCGGCCTGCTGTGCGCGCCGAACAATCCCACGGCCATGGCCAATGCGGTGCGTGAATTGTTCGCCTCAGACAGCGCCGCGCTGGGAAGACAGGCGCGCAAACATGTCGAACGTTTTTACGCCTGGAATTCGGTGGTCGACAGCCTGCTGGGGCACTACCACGCCGTGCTCGGCACGCAATGGCCGCAGACGGCCAATGGCTGAGTCCATGAACAGTCCAGCTCTGTTATTGGTATTGCATGATGTCGCTCCGCAAACCTGGGCCGACTATCGACCCTTCGTCGAAGCCGTCGACGCGCTAGGTGGTGTACCAATGACCTGGCTGGTGGTGCCGAACTACCATAAGGACAACGATCTCGGCGCTCATCCCGACTTTCGCCGTTTTCTAAGTGACAGGGTCGCCCGTGGTGACGAATTGACGCTGCACGGTTACTTCCATTGCGATGACGGACCAATGGCAAGCAATGCCCGGGACTGGTTCATGCGCCGGATTTACACCCACGAAGGCGAGTTTTATCAATTATCTCGCGAAGCCGCTCTCGCCCGCCTGCGTTCGGGGATCGACCTGTTTCGCCGCCATGACTGGCCGCTGCAGGGATTCGTCGCTCCGGCCTGGCTGATGAGCGAAGGCACCCGACAGGCCTTGCGAGAGTTACCTTTGAGCTACACGAGCGACCCGCAGTTTCTGTACCGCTTGCCGGAATTTACTGCAATCGATGCGCCCGGTCTGGTGTGGAGCGCCCGCAGTGCCTGGCGTCGCGGCGTTTCCAAACTCGTCAATGACCAGCGCGAACAACGCTGGCGACACGCTCCAGTGATTCGTCTTGGTTTGCACCCGGTCGACATGCGCCATGACTTCTCGCGGCGTTACTGGCTGAACACCCTTGAACGCCTGCTCGATCAAGGACGCGTACCGATGACCAAGACCCGTTGGCTGGCCCAGCAAAGCGACAGAATCGGTCGTGTCGCATGAGTCGCATTATTCTTTTACTGATTGGCCTACTCGCTGCGGTGCTGATTCCAACGTTGCTGGGCGGCAGTGAGACCTGGTCGCGGCTGAGCGGTTTTCCACGAACCTGGCTGCTGATCATGTTCGGTATGATCGTGCTGTGCTGGCTGGTGAACTCCCTGCGTTTAAGTCTGCTATTGGGAGATCAACGCCACAAGGTGAACGGACTCAAAAGCCTCGGCGTGGTAATGGCAGCCGAGTTTGCCTACTGCGCCACACCCGGCGGTAGTGGCGGCCCCTTGACCATCATGGCGCTGCTTGCCCGCAACGGCGTACGCCCGGCCCGGGGTAGCGCGGTATTTGCCATGGACCAACTGAGCGATCTGCTGTTTTTTCTCTGCGCCCTGAGCGGAATTCTGATCTATTCACTGTTCCAACACCTCAGCCAGCGTATGGAGTGGTTGCTGACCGTCAGCGCCATTTCGATGTTTGGCGGGTTGCTCAGTTGCGTGATGCTGGCCCGTTATCACCGGTTAGTGATTCGAATGAGCGGTCGATTGCTCGCCCGTCTGAATGTCCAGACCGCCACCCGAATGCGCTGGGCGAGAAAACTCCTGCATTTTCTGGCGGCTTTTACTGACACGCTGAAGTTACCCTTTCAGACACTGATCACGGTGTTTGCGCTGACCTGTGTGCATTGGGCGTTGCGCTATAGCGTGCTGTACCTGGCGTTGCGTGGGCTTGGCGCAGATCTGCAATGGGCCTGGAGCTTTCTTGTGCAGATGCTTGCACTCAGCGCCGGGCAATTCAGCCTGCTGCCAGGCGGTGCCGGAGCGGCGGAGTTGACGTCAGCGGCGTTGCTGGCGCCCATGGTAGGTAAGTCCACAGCAGCAGCGGCGATTCTGATTTGGCGTGCGGTGACGTTTTACTTCTACTTGCTGGCCGGTGGGCCGGTGTTTTTGCTGATGCTCGGGCGGCCGTTGTTGAAGAAGCTGACGAAGGTTAAGCGAGCATAAAGATTGCAGCTTTGGGCAACTCCTACTGAGATTTTTCGTCGGTTTGACGTTTCAACTCTTCCCACAATTTCGCGGCGTCAGGAAATTCCGTTCCGGTTTCAGGCTCCATGTCGTCCGGGTCGTAGCGGCTCAAACAACCCTCACCCAGCGTGGCGGGAGCCTTGGATGTTGCTTTGTCCAGTGGATCGGCCATGGTCATGTCCTCAGGGCAGAAACGGCGAAGGGCCTGAAGCGATTGAACGCCCAGGCCCTTCGAATTTCAACCATCGGGTGGTGCTATCAGAACACCACAGTCTTGTTGCCATGCACCAGCACCCGGTCTTCCAGGTGATAACGCAGGCCGCGGGCCAGTACCATTTTCTCGACGTCACGACCGAACCGCACCATGTCTTCGATGCTGTCGCTGTGGCTGACGCGCACGACGTCCTGCTCGATGATCGGGCCGGCGTCCAGCTCTTCGGTCACATAGTGGCAGGTCGCGCCGATCAACTTCACGCCACGCAGGGACGCCTGGTGATAAGGCTTGGCACCGACGAACGATGGCAGGAAGCTGTGGTGAATGTTGATGACCTTCTGCGCATACTCGCGACACAACTGCGGTGGCAGAATCTGCATGTAACGGGCAAGTACCACTACTTCGGCGTCGTGCTGTTTGACCAGGCGCGACACTTCGGCGAATGCCGGTTGTTTATCCTGCGGATTGACCGGGACGTGGTAGTACGGAATGCCGTGCCACTCCACCATGCTGCGCAAGTCATCATGGTTGGAAATCACGCAGGAAATCTCGCAGTCCAGCTCATCGCTGTGCCAGCGGTGCAACAAGTCCGCCAGGCAGTGCGACTCGCGGCTGGCCATCAGAACCACGCGTTTCTTCTGTTCGGTGTCGGTGATGCGCCAGTCCATCGAGAACTCTTCGGCGATCGGGGCAAAGGCTTCGCGCAACGCTTCGATACCGAACGGCAGCGAATCGGCGCGAATTTCGTGACGCATGAAGAACCAGCCACTGAGATTGTCCGAGTGATGGCTCGCTTCAGTGATCCAGCCGTTGTGTGATGCCAGAAAGTTACTGACTTTGGCAACGATGCCGACACGGTCCGGGCAAGAAATCACCAGGCGAAAGGTGCGCATGAGGGGGAAACTCCAGAACTTCGCAAAGGCGGCCATTCTAGCGATTGTGCAAAAAAACTGCAGTATTGATGACACCCTGCGCTGCCAGAAGGCAGGCCCCGCACGATGAGCATCGCCGTGCTCAACCCTGCGGCTGCTCTTGCGAAGCTGCTCATTTGTTAATTTATGTTTTTTTCCTGAGGTCGAAATCACACTTTTAATTGCATTACCAATGTGTCCAGAATCCATGCAACTAAAGTAAATAAACTTGGTTTAAATGTTTACTTGATGAAACACCCTGACTATTATTGCCGCACTGTCACCTGCCATCCAGCGCAAAACATAAGGTAGTCACCATGTCCTTGATCAACGAATATCGCGCCACCGAAGAAGCTATCAAAGAGCTGCAAGCCCGTTTGAAGAACCTGTCCCAAGACGACAAGCTGCAAACCGAGCTGGAATTCGAAGGCAAACTGCGCACCCTGATGGGCGAATACTCCAAGTCCCTGCGCGACATCATCGCGCTGTTGGATCCAGACTCCAAAACCAAAGCACCACGCGGCGCTGCCGTCAAAACGACTGGCACCAAGCGTGCTCGCAAAGTTAAACAATACAAAAACCCGCACAACGGCGAAGTCATCGAAACCAAAGGTGGCAACCATAAAACTCTGAAAGAGTGGAAAGCCAAGTGGGGCGGTGACGTGGTTGAAGGCTGGGCTACCCTGCTGGGCTAAGCCGCAGAGCTTGTCGCAGACGGATCCGTGACAAAAAAGAACGCCAGCAGATGCTGGCGTTTTTTATGCGCGATATTCAACCCGAGGCATGTTCGATTTCAAAGATCCAAACGTTTGCGTAATTTCTGGACATAGTCCTGCCACTCACTCAATACCATTTGCTGAAACGGCGTAGCAGTTACACTCAACTGGGCTGCAGCCTCTACGAAACTTTCCAAGGTATTGGGTGCACCCCATTCAGGGTCTGTCAGACGCTTCTGACAGAACATTCGCCATCGCTCTTGTTCTTCGATACTCAACGTGTCGGAAAAGTTACGAGCGCGATATCGAAACAATAATTCCGGCAAACGCTCATCATCGAAAGGCCACGACTCTTGCGCTAATTGAACAGGGTCGACGTTTCTGACTTGTTCGCACAGGCGACGATCCCGATCCCCGATAAATCCATCGTACAACTGTTGTTCGGGGTCTTGGCTCTGGGTGAAATCCTCCTTGGCATAAATTGTCAGCACTTTATCCAGCCAAACTTTCTGCGCCTCACTTAGCCGCAGCGCACGTTGCTGATAAAGCGGCATGTCCAGGCCCAGACGTTGCTGATCTTCAGCACGAAGTACCGCCAAAGGTGCCACCACCGGGCATTTGTTGATGTGGATAAGTTTCAGCGGTACCGGCAATTGGCCCGCAAGCAGGTCATCACGGCGTGTGTACAGGTGCTGACGCAACGCCTCGGCATCCAGGTCGAGCAGCCCTTGTGGATCAAGGTGCAGGTCACAGACAATCAGGGCATTCCTGTTGCGTGGATGCCAGGCCAAAGGCAAAACGACACCCACGTAATTGCGCGCCGCCGAAAACCGCCCGGAAACATGCACCATCGGTTGCAGCAGGCGAATCTGATCCATAACCTTTTGTTTGCTGCGCAATTGAAACAGCCAGTCATACAACTTTGGCTGTTTTTCCCGAATCAGGCGTGCCAAGGCAATCGTCGCGCGAACATCCGACAGCGCTTCGTGGGCGTGACCATGATCAAGACCGTTGGCAGCGGTCAGACGCTCGAGCTTAAGCGTAATCCGCCCCTCGTCATCCGTCGGCCAGACGATGCCGTCCGGACGCAAGGCGTAAGCGGCACGAACCACATCGATCAAGTCCCAGCGGCTGTTTGCGCCCTGCCACTCACGGGCGTAAGGATCGAAAAAGTTTCGATAAAGACTGTAGCGGGTCATCTCGTCATCGAAACGCAAGGTGTTGTACCCCGCGCCACAGGTGCCCGGCGCCGCGAGCTGGGCATGCACACGCGTCATGAAATCGGCTTCGCTCAAACCCTGTTCGGCCAGTAAAGTCGGAGTGATCCCGGTGATCGCACAAGCGGCCGGGTGCGGCAGGATGTCCTCGCTTGGCTGGCAAAAGAGGTTGACCGGTTCGTCTATTTCATTGAGGTCGAAGTCGGTGCGCAGCCCGGCCATCTGTAAAGGGCGGTCGCAGCGGGGATTGATGCCAGTGGTTTCGTAGTCGTACCAGAAAATGGAGGTCACGGGCGATTCCTGAACTGAAGATCGGCAAAGTTTAGGCGTTCACGTCCCGCCTGGGCCAGTAGTCTTGCCATTCAAGCAGCTTGCGCAAAATGATGTGCATTACATTGTTATGTCGTATTACCCAAGGAGGCTGCTAGCATCGGGACACCGACTCCCGATCCAGGCCACATCATCAGGTTGCCCATGCTCGAGACCACAGCACCGCCACGGAATGCAACGCTGTCACCACCACTGGATACGCGGCATCAGGTCGAAACGCCCGAAGGCATCGACTTGCCACTGCGACCAGCCGGATTGATGGTGCGTGCCCTGGCGTTCTCCATAGACCTTGGCGTGCGCGGTGTGATTCTGGGCCTGCTGTTTATTGTCCTGGCGATGCTCGGCAAACTGGGCGCAGGGCTGGGCTCGATCCTGCTGTTCGTGATCAGTTGGTGGTACATGGTGTTGTTCGAAGTGCTTAACCAGGGCCGCTCACCGGGCAAGCAATGGATGGGATTGCGCGTGGTGCAGGACGATGGCACGCCCATCGGCTGGTCCGCTTCGCTGCTGCGCAACTTGCTGCGTTTTGTCGATCTGCTGCCGTTCGGGTACTTCTTTGGCGCCATCAGCTGCCTGCAACACCCAAACTTCAAGCGCCTTGGCGACATTGCCGCCGGCACACTGGTGATTTACCGCGATCAACCGCTCATTCGTCCCGAGCTGCCCGAGGCCCAGCCTTGCCGACCGCCATTGGCACTGACCCTCATCGAACAGCGGGCCATTCTTGGCTTTGCCGAACGCCAGGGTGAACTCTCTCAAGCGCGCACCCATGAACTGGCGTCCATCCTCGCGCAACCCTTTCAGGTTCCTGCTCCGCGAGCGGTGGAAGCGCTCAATGGCATCGCTCGCGGCTTGTTGGGACCGGCATGAAGCAAAGTCTCTTCGAGCATCGGCACCAGGCCGAATGGGCGCAGTTTTCCCTCCAGCTGGCGAGCTTGGAGCGGGACCGCAAAGCCCAAGACCTCGACAGTTTCCCGAGCAACTACCGACGCCTTTGCCATCACCTGGCAATTGCCCGGGAACGTGGCTACAGCAGCTTTCTGGTGGACTCATTACAGCAACAAGTACTGCGCGGACATCAACAACTCTATCGTCACCGCAGCCGACTGGGCGCCAATGTGCTGGCATTCATCCTCGCGGACTTCCCGCAACTGGTGCGTGAACAATGGCGCTTCGTACTTGCCGCCAGCCTGATGTTTTTTGGCAGCCTGGGCGGGTTCGCGCTGCTGGTGTATGTGTTCCCGGACCTGATCTACAACCTGATCCCTGCCCCCCAGGTCAGCGAAATGCAAAGTATGTACGACCCCGTCGCCGGTCATCTCGGGCGCACAGCGGAGCGTGCCGCCAGTGAAGACTGGGTGATGTTCGGCTACTACATCATGCACAACATCGGCATTGCCTTTCAGACCTTCGCCAGCGGTTTGCTGCTGGGGATGGGCAGTGTGTTTTTCCTGATTTTCAACGGTTTGATGATCGGCGCAGTCGCCGGACACCTGACGAATATCGGCTACGGACAAACCTTTTGGCCATTCGTGATCGGTCACGGTGCCTTTGAACTCACCGCCATCGCCCTGGCCGGTGCTGCCGGTTTGCAACTGGGTTGGGCTCTGATCGCACCGGGGCGCCTGACGCGCACTGAAGCCTTGCGGCTGGCGGCGCACAAAAGCGTCCTGATGATTTGCGGGGTCATGTTATTTTTGCTGATTGCTGCGTTCATCGAGGCCTATTGGTCATCAATGACCGGCCCCACGGCCGTGATCAAGTACCTGGTCGGTGCGGGGCTATGGGTGCTGGTGCTGATTTATCTGCTGTTTGCCGGACGCCAACGTCATGCGCCTGAGTGACGCCACCGTGGCCATCCGCCCTCGCACAACCTGGGAAGCCATGGACCTGGGGGTACTCCTGAGCCAGCGCCATCGGCGCCTGTTGATGACCAGCTGGGCGATCATCACCATTCCGGTTTTCGCGCTGCTGACCTGGGGGCTTTGGGATTCGCCATCCCTTGCCGTGTTCATCTTCTGGTGGCTGAAACCGGCGTTCGACCGCCTGCCGCTGTACATCCTGTCCAAAGCCCTGTTCGGCGAAACACCCACGCTCAAACAGGCACTTTACCAATGGCCGCGATTACTCAGACCGCAATTGCTCGCCAGCCTGACCTGGCGCCGTTTGAGTCCGACTCGCAGTTTCGTGATGCCGGTGATGCAACTGGAAGGTCTGGACGGGCATCCGCGCCAGCAACGTTTGCGCGTGCTGCTGCAGCGAGACGCCAGCGCCGCGCGCTGGCTGACAATCATCGGCGTCCATCTGGAAGGCGCCTTGTGGATCGGTCTGATGGCGTTGTTTTATTTCCTGCTGCCCGAGCAAGTCGCGATTGACTGGAGCTGGCAGACGCTGATCAGCGCGATGACCCAGGACTGGCGCTGGCTGGAGCACCTGACCAACGCTTTCTATGTCGTGGTGCTTGTCGTCTGGGAACCGGTTTATGTTGCCTGTGGATTCAGCCTGTATCTGAACCGGCGCACCGTATTGGAAGCCTGGGACATCGAACTGGTGTTCCGTCGCCTCCGTCAGCGCGTAGTCGCTGTAAGCAGCGCGCTGTTACTGGCGGTGTTCCTGCTACTGCCGACAGCGCATACAGTGTGGGCCGCCGAACCGGACGTATCCCCCGACAGCCCGCGTTTGCTCGATCAACCCCTGACCAGCCAAGCCTCCCGTGACAGCATCAAGGCCCTGCTCGATCAACCGCCCTTCAAGAACAGGGAAGCGGTAACACGCTACCGATTCGGCGAGGACAAACCGGACGCCGAATCCCCAAACGACGATAAAACGCCGCAATGGCTGAAGGCGTTGTTCAAGCTGTTTGACGGCCAGCGATTCGCTGCGGCGGCGACAGTCATTGAAGTTGTCTTGTGGGGGGCGTTCATCAGTGGCCTCGCGGTGTTGATCTGGCGCTATCGCGACGTGTTGCAGACGTTGGTCAACCGGCGTCCGACGCGAAAGCGAAAGGCCGAACTCCCCTTGCCACAGCAGGCGTTCGGACTGGATCTAAAGCCAGAATCCTTGCCCGACGACATCGCCACCAGTGCCGAACACCTGTGGCAAACCAACCCACGCGAGGCCCTCGGGTTGCTCTACCGCGCCCTGCTCAGCCGCTTGCTGCACGACTTCAACATATCGTTTAAAAGCGCCGACACCGAAGGCCAGGTGCTCAAGCGCATCGAGCAACTGCAACAACCGGCCCTGCTGGCTTTCAGCAGAGCCCTGACCGGGCACTGGCAAAACATGGCCTATGGTCATCGCTTGCCCCCGCTCCAGACGCAGCAGGAACTGTGTGAAACCTGGCGCGATCTGTTCGGTCCGGGAGCAACCCATTGAGTCGGCGTGGATGGATAGTGATCGGCGTGCTCGGTATTGTTCTGCTCGCAATATCGAGTGTTTATCTGTACCTCAAGGCCACACCCTTTCAGGAAGAAATCGATCACGGTCCCTCTCCCGAGGCCCAGGCCAATCCCTATCTGGCAGCGGAACACTTCCTGCGCAAGCAAGGCCTGACCGTCACCCACGCCAATGGACTCGACGCCCTGCCGGCCCTCGACCCGCGCCAGCACAGCCTGCTGTTGCTCGGGGACCGCTACAACATGACCCCACGACAGATTGATCAAGTGATGAACTGGACCCGGGGCGGTGGGCGGCTGTTGTTCGTCGCCCAATCGCTGTGGGATGAAAAACTGGGCCAGAGCAATGACCTGCTGCTTGATCGAGTGCAGATTCACCAGTCGCTGAGCAAAGACCTCAAGGGCCCGCCGCCCAATGTCGGCGAAGATCCCTACCCCAACCTGACCAGACTTTACCTGGAAGACGAAGATGCACCGGCCTTCGCCGGTTTCGACACCGCCTTCCATCTCGAAGACCCGAACAACCTCGCCCAGGCCTGGGCCAACAGCAGCAAAGCCACGCACATGATGCAGCTCGGGCTCGGGCTCGGCTCAGTCATTGTGGTCACCGATGCGGACCTGTGGAAAACCCCGACCATCGACCTGTACGACAACGCCTGGCTGCTTTGGTACCTGACCGCCGACACCGATGTGACATTGGTCTTCAATACCGATCACGACAGTCTGCCGACCTTGCTGCTGCGCTACTTCCCCCAGGCGCTGGTGGCCTTGTTCGCGCTGATCTGCCTGGGCTTCTGGCACCTGGGCGTAAGACAGGGCCCTCTGCTGGAGCCCGCGCCGAAGGCACGTCGGCAACTTCAGGAACACCTGCGCGCCAGTGCCGACTTCATCTGGCGCCGCAGCGGTCAGGCCCACCTGCTGCAGGCTTTGCAGCAAGACATCCTGCGCCGTGCACGACGTCGCTACCCGGGTTTTGAACAGCTTGACGTTGCCGAACAATGGCAGGTGATTGAACGCCTTACCGGCCAACCCACACACGCTATCAGCCAGGCCATGACCCCACGCCCGAAACGACGAGTGTCCAGCGTTGATTTCAGCCGTCAGGTCGCCCACCTGCAAATCTTGAGGAACGCCCTATGAGTGAAGCGATCGAGCCGGATGTACCAAGCCATGAAGCTCAGCAACGCCAGCGCGCCAGCCAGTTGGCCCGGGCTTTGCGCCAGGAACTGCAAAAAGCCTTGATCGGCCAGGACACGGTGATCGACGACGTCCTGACCGCGCTGATCGCCGGCGGTCATGTGTTGCTTGAAGGTGTACCGGGGCTGGGCAAAACCCTGTTGGTACGCGCCCTCGCTCGCTGCTTCGGCGGTGAGTTCGCGCGCATCCAGTTCACCCCGGACCTGATGCCCAGCGACGTCACCGGTCATGCGGTGTACGACTTGCAGACCGAGCAATTCAAGCTGCGCAAAGGCCCGCTGTTCACCAACCTGCTGCTGGCCGACGAGATCAACCGCGCCCCGGCGAAAACCCAGGCCGCGCTGCTCGAAGCCATGCAGGAACGCCAGGTCACCCTCGAAGGTCGCGCCCTGCCTATCGCGCAACCGTTCATGGTGCTCGCCACGCAAAATCCGATCGAACAGGAAGGTACTTATCCACTGCCCGAAGCGGAGCTGGATCGCTTTATGCTCAAGGTACGCATGGACTACCCGGACGCCGACCAGGAGCTTTCCATGGTGCGTCAGGTCAGCCGCTCGACTCGCGCCGACATGCTTGACGTGCAGCCCCTACGCACACTGCTGCAAGCCAAGGATGTGCTGGCCCTGCAACGTATCGCCAGCGATTTGCCACTGGACGATCAGGTGCTCGATTACGCCGTGCGCCTGGCGCGGTCCACCCGCAATTGGCCTGGCCTGATCCTCGGCGCCGGCCCGCGAGCGTCCATCGCGCTCGTGCGTTGTGCCCGGGCTCGAGCGTTGCTGCGAGGTGGCGAGTTCGTCATCCCTGATGACATCAAGGGCTGCGCACTGGCCGTGTTGCGCCATCGCGTGCGCGTTGCGCCGGAGCTGGATATCGAAGGTCTGGACGTCGATCAGGTACTCCAGCAATTGCTCGATCAAGTGCCGGCGCCGCGCCAGTGAAGCCGTCGCGCCTGATGCTGATCTGGCTGGTGATCCTGCTGGCATGCGGCATTGCGCTGGGTACATTGCGGGCATTGGAAATCGCCATGCCATCGAATCTCACGGCGATCAACTGGGGATTGTTGTTGGCGTTGTCGGCCCTGGCCATTCTCGATGCCGTGCGCTTGAAGCGCCTGCCCTCGCCCCGGCTGAAGCGCCAACTGCCCGCCACCCTGGCGCTTGGACGGTGGAGCGATGTGCAACTGACCATCGCGCATGACTTTGCACAGCCACTGAACATACAAATCTTTGATCATGTGCCGCCGGGCCTGAGCTTCGAAAACCTGCCCCTCATTGCCCAACTGCAACCCGACCATCACAGCAGCGTCGGTTATCGGCTACGCCCACTCAAACGCGGTCACTTCGGGTTCGAACAGTGCGAAATCAACTTGCCGAGCCCGCTGGGCTTATGGTCCGACAAACGCTTGCTCAATGTACCCGACCATACCCGCGTCTACCCCGACTTCACCCGCCTCTATGGCGGTCAACTGCTGGCTGTGGATAACTGGCTCAGCCAGCTCGGCGTGCGCCAAAAACAACGTCGCGGCCTGGGTCTGGAGTTTCATCAGCTCAGGGAGTTTCGTGAAGGCGACAGCCTGCGTCAGATCGACTGGAAAGCCACCGCCCGCCAACGCACGCCGATTGCCCGGGAGTATCAGGACGAGCGCGATCAACAGATTGTCTTCATGCTCGATTGCGGCCGGCACATGCGCAGTCAGGATGATGAACTGACGCATTTCGACCACGCGCTCAATGCCTGCCTTTTGCTCAGCTATGTGGCGTTGCGCCAGGGTGATGCGGTGGGTCTGAACACCTTTGCCAGCGAAAAGCCGCGCTATCTTGCCCCGGTCAAAGGCGTTGCCCAGATCAACGTCCTACTCAACAGTGTCTATGACCTCGACAGCACTCAGCGCCCCGCCGACTACCAGGCTGCCGCCAATCAATTGTTGGCCCGGCAAAAACGCCGGGCACTGGTGATGCTGGTCACCAATCTGCGGGACGAAGACGACGAAGAATTGCTGATCGCGGTCAAACGCCTGAGCAAACAGCATCAGGTCGTCGTGGCCAGTTTGCGCGAGGATCTGCTCGATAGTCTGCGACAGCGACCCGTGCAAACCTTGCAAGAGGCACTGGATTACTGCGGTACCGTGGACTACCTGAACGCGCGGGCCGAACGCCATGAGCGGTTGAGCGCTCATGGCGCATGGGTACTGGAAGCGCGTCCTGACGGGTTGGGCGCTAAACTGGTGACACAGTACCTGGCCTGGAAGAAAGCCGGGGGATGACGATCAGCGCAATCGTGGTTGACCTCAGGCCGACGCCGGCAACGTCTGAAAACTGAAATACTGCTTCAACGCCTCGACCAGTTGCCCATACTCCGGCGGCGCCCGTTGCAGGCTGAACCCGGCGTCATAGTGGTGAGGGGTTGCGTCCTCATGACACCACAGGCAACACGCCCGCAGGTCGATCACTTTCGGGCTGCCATCAGTGACGGGGATCTTCAGGCGCAAATCAAAATCAGCGCCGATCATCATCGGCAGCTGGCTGATCAGCATCAGCCCGTCTTCGGACACATTGCCCAGGTAGCCGATGGTCCTGTCGGTGTGGCCGTTGAAGACTTTCAGACAATACGGCAGTTGGTGCCGCTCGATCCGGCGGTCGGTAAACATGTGGACGTCACTATGCAAGGCTCTTAAGCAGAACCGCACTACTGCTTCGGAACGGGTCTGTCTTGTATAAGTGCCCGCTCTCCCCACTCCCGGTGCGCCGCTACTTGCAGCGCTGTGTCTTGCCAATGCCGGTTGCAGGCGTTGCCCCGGATTAGAGATCAGGCTCTAAACCGGTTTATTCGACTATAGCTCACCTGCGCCGGTGAGCCAGGCAGCGAACCTTCAGAATTGTGTCGGGCGAACCGCTGCGGCCGCACTGCGCAACGGGTAGTGTCCCAGGCTTTGCAGGGTTTCCAATCTCGCGCGGGCGCGATAAGCGTATTCACTCTGGGGATACGCGGCCATGATGAACTGATACGTCTGCGCCGCATCGACGAACATCTTCTGCCGCTCCAGACACAGGCCACGCATCATCGATGCTTCCGGCCACACATAAGGGCGTGCCCGGCTTTCGCGCTCGACCTTGGACAATTCGAGCATGACTTGCTCGCAGTTGCCCCGGTCATAAGCTTTGTAGGCATTGTTCAAATGATGGTTCATCGACCAACGGGTGCAGCCCGTGACGCTGAGGACGCTGATGGCTAGGGCGGCAATGTGCACGAATCGCATGGGGGATCTCCTGTCTTGAACGCTGTATCGACCCGCGGGCGGAAATCTTCAGGCTGTCCGGCGCAAAGTTGATCCGTCAAGACACCGCGGCACCTGGTTCTTCCTTGAAACCAATATCTTCAAAAAAAGTAGTGCACACGAACAATGACTACACCTTCGCAGCATAGTAGCCTCACTTAGCGCTTGAACTCAGGAGTCTTTGCATGTCCGTCCGTCGTACCAAAATCGTTGCCACCCTTGGCCCGGCCAGTAACTCGCCGGAAGTTCTCGAACAGCTGATTCTGGCTGGCCTGGACGTCGCCCGCCTGAACTTCTCCCACGGCACCCCCGACGAGCACAAGGCTCGCGCGAAGCTGGTGCGTGACCTCGCCGCCAAGCACGGTCGCTTCGTCGCCCTGCTGGGTGACCTGCAAGGCCCGAAAATCCGTATCGCCAAATTCGCCAACAAGAAGATCGAGCTGAAGATCGGTGATCAATTCACCTTCTCCACCAGCCATCCTCTGACCGAAGGCAACCAGCAGGTGGTCGGCATCGACTACCCGGACCTGGTCAAGGACTGCGGCGTGGGTGACGAGCTGCTGCTCGACGACGGCCGCGTGGTGATGCGCGTCGACACTGCCACCGCCAACGAACTGAACTGCACCGTGACCATCGGCGGCCCGCTGTCCGACCACAAAGGCATCAATCGTCGCGGTGGCGGCTTGACCGCCCCGGCCCTGACGGAAAAAGACAAGGCCGACATCAAGCTCGCTGCGGAAATGGAAGTCGACTACCTCGCCGTGTCCTTCCCGCGAGACGCCGCCGACATGGAATACGCCCGCAAGCTGCGCGACGAGGCCGGCGGCACCGCCTGGCTGGTGGCGAAGATCGAACGCGCCGAAGCCGTGGCCGACGACGAAACCCTCGACGGCCTGATCAAGGCGTCCGACGCGGTGATGGTTGCCCGTGGCGACCTGGGTGTGGAAATCGGCGACGCCGAACTGGTGGGCATCCAGAAGAAGATCATTCTGCACGCACGCCGTCACAACAAGGCGGTGATCGTCGCGACCCAGATGATGGAGTCGATGATCCAGAACCCGATGCCGACCCGCGCCGAAGTGTCCGACGTGGCCAACGCCGTACTCGACTACACCGACGCCGTGATGCTTTCGGCCGAAAGTGCTGCCGGTTTGTACCCGCTGGAAGCTGTTCAGGCCATGGCGCGTATCTGCGTCGGTGCCGAAAAGCACCCGACCAGCAAGACTTCCAGCCACCGCATCGGCAAGGAGTTCACCCGCTGCGACGAAAGCATTGCACTGGCGACCATGTACACCGCCAACCACTTCCCGGGCGTGAAAGCGATCATCGCCCTGACCGAAAGTGGCTACACCCCGCTGATCATGTCGCGCATCCGTTCCTCGGTGCCGATCTACGCGTTCACCCCGCACCGCGAAGCCCAGGCACGCGCGGCAATGTTCCGTGGCGTGTACACCATCCCGTTCGACCCGGCTTCGCTGGCGCCGAACGAAGTCAGCCAGAAAGCAATCGACGAGCTGGTCAAGCGCGGCGTCGTGCAGAAAGGCGACTGGGTCATTCTGACCAAGGGCGACAGCTACCACACCACCGGCGGCACCAACGGCATGAAAATCCTGCACGTTGGCGACCCGATGGTCTGAGTGACCGGTTGTTCGAAAATCAAAAGCCCCGCCATGTGAATGGCGGGGCTTTTTGCTTCCTGATCCTGAAGGTGAGTCTTCTGATCTGTCCTCTTCGCTGGCAAGCCAGCTCCTACAGGGATCGTATGAACACCGCAAATCAACTGTAGGAGCTGGCTTGCCAGCGATGACGCCCACTCTGTCACCACAAAACTCAATGCCGTTTGATAAACCCGGTCAACGCCGCCAACGCTTCCGGCGATCGCAGCCGCTGGGTAAACAACGCGCCCTCCTCCTCGATCACTTTGCGCAGCAATTCCCGATCCGGCGCTTTCATCAATTGCTTACTGATGCGCACCGCTTCCGGCGGCAACGATTCGAAGCGCAGCCCCATCTCCCGCGCCTTGGCCAAGGCTTCTTCGCCACTGCCCAAGGCTTGGGACGCAATGCCCCACGCCGCAGCCTGTTCACCATTAAAGCCTTCTCCCAGCAACAACAGCTCCGCCGCTTTGGCCTGCCCCAGCAGCCGCGGCAGAATAAGACTGGAACCGAACTCCGGGCATAAACCGAGATTGACGAACGGCATGCGCAAGCGTGCATCGCGGCTCACATAGACCAGATCGCAATGCAGCAACATCGTTGTGCCAATCCCCACCGCCACCCCCGCCACAGCGGCAATCACCGGTTTGCGGCATTCGAGCAGGTTGAGCATGAAATGAAACACCGGGCTGTCAAGATTGCTCGGTGGTTGCTGGATGAAGTCGGCGATGTCATTGCCGGCGGTAAAGCACTCGGCGGACCCGGTGATCAGCACGGCGTTGATTTCGGGGTCACTGTCGGCTTGTTGCAACGCCTCGGCCAAGTGACTGTACATGGCGCGAGTCAGGGCGTTTTTCTTGTCCGGACGATTCAGGCGCAGGGTCAGCAGGCCGCGTTCGCGTTCAACCTGGATGGCATCGGTCATGGCAAATCTCGCGTCTGAGAAGTCAGCGCTCAACCACGGGGCAGGAACACATCGGCCAGCAGTTGATTGCGCGGCAGTCCCGCCAGGTAAAGACGCCGTGCAAAGCTGTCGACGCTGTCGGGGGCTCCGCAGAGTAAGGCCATGGTTTGCCGCGAAACAAGCCGCAGTTGCGCCAAAGCCGCTGGCAACCCGGCCGGGGTCCACAGCTCGACACTAAGGTTTTGGCGGCTGGCAGCCATGGCTTGCAGGGGTTTGGCCAGGTAATGCTCATCGGCATCATGGGCCAGGTGAATGACGCGGATGTCGCCTTGGTGATTGTGTCGCAAGGCTTCGCGCAAAACGCCAAACAGCGGCCCCAGACCGGTGCCCGCCGCCATCAGCCACAGCGGTCGGGCATGCCAGTCCGGGTCATAATGCAAGGCGCCACCGCGCAGCTCACCCAGGCGGATCGATTCGCCGATCTTGAAGTGGCGAGCCGCCTCACTGAATTTACCCGGTAGACGACAATCAAGGTGGAACTCCAGAAACCGTTCCTCTTCGGGCAAGCTCGCCAAGGAATAGGGCCGTGCCACATGATCCGCCCACAACACCAGATGCTGTCCGGCCCTGTAACGCAACGGTCGTTGCGGGATTACGCGCAAGCGCAGCACCGTGGTGCTCAACCAGTCGACGGCTGAAATTTCAGCAGGGCGACCATCGACCAACGGATCAAAGGCATGCACCTGCAAGTCCTCGACCACCTGACACTGACACGCCAGGCGCCAACCCTGCTCACGCTGCTGCGCGCTCAAGGCATCGGGACGACTGTCATTTGGCAAACCCTGCATGCACTGCACCAGGCACGCATGACAGCTGCCGGCGCGACAGCTATAAGGCACCGCCACGCCATTGTGATTCAGTGCGTCGAGCAGATTGCTGCCCGCCGCTACCGACCATTGTTTGTCTCCGACCCGCAACTCAGGCATCGACGTTCTCCCACGCCGCGGCACAACGGTTGCGTCCGTCACGCTTGGCGCGATACAGCGCCTGATCGGCCCGTTGCAAGGCATCGTCAAGATCGTCGCCGAGCGCCAGCAGGGTCATCCCGGCCGACAGGCTGAGGTTGCGCACATTGAGACCCACCATCTCTACATCGGTGAAGGCGATACGCAGCCGCTCGCAACAAGCCGTCAAACGCTCGGCATCACAATCGGGAAGCAGCACAACGAACTCTTCACCGCCGTAGCGGGCCAGCACATCGCCCTCGCGCAGGCAGGCTGTGGCCACGCCAGCAAAGGCCTGCAACACCTGATCGCCGGCCGCGTGGCCGTGTACATCGTTGATGCGTTTGAAGTGATCGAGGTCGATCAATGCCAGGCCATGCACCACACCGGCGTCCATGGCATTCAACTCACGGGAAGCCAGGCGCAGGAAATGCCGGCGATTGAACAGGCCGGTCAGTTCGTCGGTAGCCACCAGATCCTCGAGCTGACGCATCATTCCGCGCAAGGTGTCCTGGTGTGCCTGCAAGGCGAATCGCCGCTGGCGCATCAGTTGCCGCGAGGCCTGGATATAGCGGGCATACAGCACCAGCCACACCAGTACGATAAACAACACGCACACCTGCAACACCGCCGTGGCCGGGTCCGGCAACTGGGAGTGGTAGCCTTCCCAGAGGGTGATCGCGCAAAAACTGAAGAACACCAACAGAGCACAACGCACAAAGGCGCGGCGCGACAGATGGAACAGGCCGAAGAGCAGAATCAGGACATAGAACACCAGGAACGCGCCACGGGCTTCGTCCAGATGGGCGACCAGCCAGGTTTGCCACCCCAGCCCCAGCAACACTTGCGCCTCGGTCAGGCTCGGGTCGGCAAAGCGCAGGTTGAGGCCGGAATAAAACAGCGCGAACAGAATGGCCTGGCTGATGACCACCAGCGCACTACCGACGGCGACACCAGACTGAGATCCAGTAAAGTGATCCGTAAAAAAAGCCAGCCACAGCAATAGCAATGCCAGGGCATAGGTGCCGGCCGCGAGGGCAAAACGCTTGAGCAACAGTTGCTGGATGGCGTTAGGGGTCAATCGTTGACTCACCAATAATGGAGGCTGACGGAGCGTCCTACTCTACAGACCAAATGTCACTTTAGTAGCGCGGTCGTTAAATGACCATTCAATTTTAGGGGCGAAAAACCGGCGTCAAATCCTTGACTGACATTCCCCGCAGGCTGCGATCCTTTGATCTTGCGCCTCAAAAAACTACCTCAAAGATCGCAGCCTTCGGCAGCTCCTGCGGATATGTGCGGTATGCGACCAACGATTGACTGCCGGCGCGTGTGCCTGCCCGTGAGGCGCGGTATACTGCCGCGCCTTTTTAGCGTCGCGCCAGCAGCCCCGGCGTGCCTTGAAAGGTGCTTGCAACCGACCGATGCACCCAAGCTGCAAGCACCTTATTGAATGTTCCCGTCTTTTAGAGGAGCGCGACTCATGACCGTGATCAAGCAAGACGACCTGATTCAGAGCGTTGCCGACGCCCTGCAGTTCATTTCCTACTACCACCCCGTGGATTTCATCCAGGCGATGCACGAGGCCTACCTGCGCGAAGAATCGCCAGCGGCTCGCGACTCGATGGCACAGATCCTGATCAACTCGCGCATGTGCGCCACCGGCCACCGTCCGATCTGCCAGGACACCGGCATCGTGACCGTGTTTGTCCGCGTGGGCATGGACGTGCGTTGGGATGGCGCCACCATGAGCCTGGACGACATGATCAACGAGGGCGTACGTCGCGCCTACAACCTGCCGGAAAACGTCCTGCGCGCTTCGATCCTCGCCGACCCGGCGGGCGCTCGCAAGAACACCAAGGACAACACCCCGGCCGTGATCCACTACTCCATCGTTCCGGGTAACACCGTGGAAGTGGACGTGGCGGCCAAGGGCGGCGGTTCCGAGAACAAGTCGAAAATGGCCATGCTCAACCCGTCCGACTCAATCGTCGACTGGGTGCTCAAGACCGTTCCGACCATGGGCGCCGGCTGGTGCCCTCCGGGCATGCTCGGGATCGGCATCGGCGGCACCGCCGAGAAAGCCGCTGTCATGGCTAAAGAAGTGTTGATGGAATCCATCGACATTCACGAGCTGAAAAAGCGCGGCCCGTCCAATCGCATTGAAGAAATGCGCCTGGAGCTGTTCGAGAAGGTCAACCAATTGGGCATCGGCGCCCAGGGCCTCGGTGGCCTGACCACCGTGCTCGACGTGAAGATCATGGATTATCCGACTCACGCAGCCTCGCTGCCGGTGTGCATGATCCCCAACTGCGCCGCCACCCGTCACACGCACTTTGTGCTCGACGGTTCCGGACCGGTTGCCCAGGAAGCACCACCGTTGGACGCCTACCCGGAAATCGTCTGGGAAGCTGGCCCGTCGGCCCGTCGCGTCAACCTCGACACCCTGACTCCGGAAGAAGTGCAGAGCTGGAAGCCGGGCGAAACCGTCCTGCTCAACGGCAAGATGCTTACCGGTCGCGACGCCGCGCACAAGCGCATGGTCGAGATGCTGAACAAGGGCGAAACCCTGCCGGTAGACCTCAAGGGTCGTTTCATCTACTACGTCGGCCCGGTTGATCCGGTGCGCGAAGAAGTGGTTGGCCCGGCTGGCCCGACTACCGCAACGCGGATGGACAAGTTCACCCGTCAGATCCTCGAGCAGACCGGCTTGCTGGGCATGATCGGCAAATCCGAGCGCGGCCCGACTGCGATCGAAGCGATCAAGGACCACAAGGCCGTCTACCTGATGGCTGTCGGCGGCGCGGCTTACCTGGTGGCGCAAGCGATCAAGAAGTCCCGTGTAGTCGCTTTCGCCGAACTGGGCATGGAAGCGATCTATGAGTTCGACGTCAAGGACATGCCGGTGACCGTCGCGGTTGACAGCAAGGGCGAGTCGGTACACATCACTGGTCCTGCCATCTGGCAGCAAAAAATCAGTGAAAGCCTGGCGGTGGAAGTGCAGTAAGCGGCGCTTAAACCCCAAGTATAAAACCGGCCTGTCGGCAACGACAGGCCGGTTTTTTTTGGGCTGACCTGTCAGATATGACAGGTCACAGGCCGCAAGCCCTCTGATAAGTTGAATGCACTTGTGCACCCTTGTCAGGTGGGAACCGAAATGGCCACGGAAGAACAAAAAGGCACTATCAATATTTCCGCCCCCGCCCAACCAAAAATTGGCGGCGCCATTGCCAGCTTTGGGGGGTGGGGCGCGGTGGGCACCTTGGGTGCCGCCTCGCTTTCATTGCCGCTGCCCATTTCCAAAGCTCCCAATCGTGATCTGGCACCGGCCCTTTCGCTCAGCTATGGCAGTCATGTTGGCAATAGTATGTTTGGCATCGGCTGGCACTTGACCGTTAACGCCATCACGTTGCGTACGAGCAAAGGCGTTCCGCTTTATGACGGCAAGGATTTGCCCGTCGGCCCCGACGGCGAAGTCTGGATGCCGGAGCTTGACGGTAAAGGAGAGATCATTGAAAGAGCGGAAACCGTCGCAGGAATATCCTATCAGGTAGTCCGTTACCAGCCTCGGATCGAGGGCGATTTCGTCAGGATCGAACGATGGTTCACTGACAGCGACAGGGCAGGTTTCTGGCTGATTCACGGCCCCGATGGCAGCATCCAGATGTATGGCAAGACGCTCGCCTCGCGCCGGGCCGAACCCAAAGACCCGAACAAACCAACCGAACCCGAACGTGTCGGTGTGTGGCTGCTGGACGAGAGCGTCAATGTTCGCGGCGAACACATGGTCTTCGAGTACAAGGCCGAAACCGAAGAACCCGCTCCGCCAGATTTTCGCGACTATCGCGCCCAGCGCTATCTGCATCGGGTGCTGTATGGCAACGCAGTAGCGGAGTCGGAGCTGTATTCCTGGAATACCGATGGCTGGAAGAACGTGGATTTTCACTTTCATCTGGTGTTCGATTATGGCGAACGCAGCCATGACCTGACGATCACACCGGTCTACGGCCCTCCTTACATGCAGGAAGGCGAAGAGTTCGGTGAATGGGGCGGGCGTAGCGATCCGTTCTGGAATCACGACTACGGATTCGCACTGGGCACTCGGCAACTGTGCCGCCAAGTGTTGATGTTCCACCATTTCCCCGGGGAACTGAGTGGTTCACCGAAGCTGGTGCAGCGCTTGCTGCTGGAGCACCACGAGAGCCCACTGGGATACAACCAACTGACGGCCGCGCACCTTCAGGCCTATGACCGCCAAGGCAAGGTCGAGAGCCGGCCGCCGAAGGAGTTCAACTACGCGCCTTTCGATCTCGCTGGCAAACAACCGGGCTGGAAATCTTTCCCGCAGATGCCGGGGCTCAACGACGGCCAGCGCTACCAGTTGGTAGATCTGTACGGCAAGGGTATGCCGGGTGTGTTGTGCCGCTACGACAAAGCCTGGTATTACCGCGACGTGTTACGGGCCCAAAGCGGTGGCGATGACGTGTGCTATGGCGAGTTAACGGAGTTACTCTCCATTCCGGTGGCCGACAGCAGCAAGGCACTGCGCCAGACCCTCAGCGACCTCAACGGTGATGGCAAACTGGAATGGGGCGTGCACGCCCCGACCATGAATGGCTTTTTTACCCTGAACCCCGACCGCCAATGGTCAACGTTCGTCACCTATAAAGCCTTCCCGCTGGAGTACTTCCATCCCCAGGCGCAAATGGCCGATCTGGTGGGCGATGGTCGAACTCATTTGGCCATGATCGGCAACAACAGTGTGCGTTTGTACACCAACCTGGGCGAGGACAACGGCTTCAGTATTGGGCGTGACGTGCCACACAAGGACGACGCACTGCCACAGCCGCGCAATTCGCAAACGCAAGTCGTGGGTTTCAGCGATGTGTTGGGCAGCGGCAAACAGCACTTGTTTCGCCTGAGTCACGACAGCCTGGAGTGCTGGCCGAACCTCGGCCATGGTCGCTTTGGCAAAAAAATCCTGCTCAGCACCCCGACGTTTCTTTATGAGGCGTTCAACGCTTCCCGGGTGCTGCTCGCCGACCTGGACGGCTCGGGCGCAGCCGACTTGATCTGCCTGGAATCCGATTGCTTCCGCGTGTTCATGAACCAATGCGGCAAGGGCTTTGCCAAGCAATCCATTGATATTCCCTGGCCGGAAGGCGTGCGTTACGACAATTTGTGCCAGGTCACCATTGCCGATCTGCTGGGATTGGGCTGTTCCAGCCTGGTGCTGACTGTTCCCCACATGACCCCACAGCACTGGCGTTATGATTTTGTCCATGCCAAACCCTACCTGATCGATAGCAGCAACAACAACATGGGGGCTCGCAGCTGCATCGAGTATCGCAGTTCAGCGCAGGAACTCCTGGATGAGGAGTTTGAACAACACCAGATCGATAAAGACAAGGTCTTCGAATCCGAAGTGCCGTTCGCGATGCATCTGGTCAAGCGTCAAACCCGGTTCGATGAAATCACCCGTAATCGACTGACTCAGGTCATGAGCTATCGCCAGGGCTACTACGACCCCATTGAACGGGAGTTCCGGGGCTTTGGCCTGGTCATGCAGATTGACACCGAAGCCACTGAGGCGGAACGCTCAACCCTGGGCTTTACCGCGCCTTCTCTGAGTAAAACCTGGTTTCACACGGGTAAATCCATTGATCAGCCCAGGGACGGCTATTACCCGGGCGATACGGAAGCTATCGCCCTTTTGCCAACAAAACTGGAGCAGTTTCATCGTCGGGACAAAGCGGCAGAACCCGTTGGACCGCAGGACGAAGAAACATCTCGCGAGATTGCACGCGCACTGAGCGGCGTAGAGTTGCGAACTGAGGTGTTCGCTGCCGATAAACCGGAAGTGCCCTATGCAGTGAAAGAAAACCGCTATCAGGTGCGCATACTGCGCGCAAAAGGACTTCACTATCCCTATACCGTGCTGCAACCCATGGCACTGGAATCGATCAGCTATCAGTACGAACCTGAATTGCCCGACGATCCGCGCTGCGAACACACGCTCAATCTGAGATGGGACGAGTTCGGCAGCGTACTGCATGCTTTCATCGTCTATTACGCCCGACGCAGAACCGCCGAAACACCGCCCTTCGACGACGAACATGAAAGCCGATACTGGACGGACGCCCACGATGAGTCACAACAGCGCTGGTATTTGACCGAGTCCAAAGCCGAATACATCGATATCTACGATGAAGACGCCTGGAAACCGGGAGTGCGCTATCGACTGGGTCTGCCCTATCGGGAACGCACTAATGCGCTGGTACTGGAAAAAGGGCAGCTGAGCAGCAAGGACATCCACCACGCAAAGTTTCTGGAATGGAGCACGGACGACGGGGAATGGGCGAAAAAGGCAGTGCTTGCCAGCATGTCCATGCAGTACTACATCGATCCCGACACCGGTCAGACCATGGACAAGGGATCTGCGACGTACCATGCGCTGCCCGGTTACGTGAAAATCGCCGAGCTGGATGCCACCGCCCTGAGCGCCTACGACAAGCTCAAGGACGAAAACGGCAACATGCCGTTCAACCTCAAGGAAAAACTCGAAGAGGTGGGTTACCACATCATGGAGTGGTTCTTGCCCGAGGTTGAACTGTCCGAACCCGAAGACCCAACCGATGCAAAAAACTACCTGTGGTCGGTGCACCGCGGCTTCGCGCACTACCTTGGCCTGGAGGATTTCTACAATGTCGATTTTTTCCAGCAGACCCAGAGCCACGGCATCACCAAAGTCACCAATGACCCCTACGGGTGCCTGCACACCGCCATCGAATTGCCGGACGGCTGTATCACCCAAACGTTGAACACCGATTACTGCACGTTTTTGCCTGCGTCCATCGAAGACCCCAATCGCAATACCCGGCAGGCGTGCTACAACGCCTTTGGTGAAGGGCTGGTCACCAGCTTTTTTGGCACCGAACTGGGTGTGGAAGTCGGTTTCGATCCCCTCGACGATTACGTGCGACCCGACGACCGCAGCCCGGCGCACGCCATCGAATCGCCTCTGGAGGCCATCGGCAACTACGCCATGGCGATGTTCAGCGATGCTTTCAGCTGGATGGGCCGGGTCCCAACGGACACCCAACCCAGTGACGAATGGCTGGCCTGGGCTCGAGCAGAAGGCTTCGTGCTTCCCAGTGGCCACCTGTGCGACCGCGCCCGCCAGCATCTGCGGGAACTCGAAGACCCGAACGAGTTTGAACGGCTTCTCCAGCAATATATTGAGGCCGCTCATCGAGAACCGGTGCACGTCGCCACCTTGCAGGCCGACCGTTATCCGGGTGACCCGGAGTTGCAGATTCGCATTGCCATCATCCATCAGGATGGCTTCGGCCGCGTGCTGCAAAGCAAGCAGGAAGTCGAGCGTGGCAAAGCCTGGGTGGTCAAGCCGGACGGCACACTGAAACTCAAGGAGGATGGTACCCCTGAGGAAGCCGAAGCCACGCGGCGCTGGCGGGTCAGCGAACCGGTCGAATACAACAACAAGGGCCAGACAGTGCGGATCTACCGGCCGTACTTCGCCGATCAGTTTCGCCGTATCAACGACGAGTCGTTACGCCAGTTCGCCTATCACGATCAACAATTCTACGACGCCGCCGGCCGGCCGACGCAGACGGTACTGGCCAAAAAAATGCCCCAGGGAGAAAACTCGGAACTCAAGCCCTTAAGACGGGAACAGTGCTATCGCTGCTGGTACGACCTGTTCTTCGATGAGAACGATCTGTTTGACCCAACACCGCCGGTGAAAACGCGCAATGGATGGACACTGCATTGAACCGGAACATTCACTCCCACACTCCACAGCTGGCAGCCTTCGACAGCCGTGGCTTGCCAGTGCGCCAAGTGAGCTACTGGCGACGGGAGATTACCGAGCTCATCCCTGAGGCGCTTGTCACCGCTCAACAACACGACAGCGCAGGACGTTTGGTGGCGCAGCGCGATCCCCGTTTTCTGGCGCACACGGTCGGTCCGAACATGGCCACGGTGTTCAGTCTCGCGGGGAAGGAGGTATCCAGGTCCAGTGTCGATTCTGGCTGGACTTTGCAGATGGCCGGCGAAGCCGGGCTGATCCGCAATCATTGGGATAGCCGAGGCAGCCACTGGAAACACGACTACGACCCAATGCAACGACTGACCGCGACACATGAGCAGACCCGCGGCTCGGCGTTTCGAACGATTGAGCGCCTGACTTATGCTGACAATCGGGCCGGGTTCGCTGCGCAAAATCAGTGTGGACAGTTGATCCGTTTCGATGACACCGCTGGCACCCTGCATTCAGAGGCGTACGGTTTGCTCGGTCAACGGCTTGTCCAGCGGCGACACTTTCTGAAAACCCTGCAAAGCCCCGACTGGCCGCTATTACCAGAAGCCCGCAACGAATTGCTCGAACCTGGCGAGGGTTTCCAGACTCGCCGAGATTACAGCCCCAGCAACGATCTGGTTCGTCAGACCGATGCCCGGAGCCATCGCCAATCCTGGCATTTTGATCGGGCCGGTCAACTTCAACAGGTTCGCTTGCAACTCAAGGACGACGTCGCGGAAAAAGTAATGCTGCACAGTGTTGGGTACAGCGCCCAAGGCCAGACCGAATCGCAAACCAGCGGCAATGGTACGACGACCCACTCGCAGTTCGACCCTGCCAATGGACGTTTGCAACGCCTGGTGACCGAACGTGTCGGTCGAGGACAGTTGCAGGACCTCGGTTATACGCATGATGCGGCCGGCAACGTGGTGGAACTGCAAGATCACGCACAACCCACGCACTACTTTGCCAACCAGCTCGTTGAATCAACCAATCACTATGTCTACGACAGCCTGTCCCGGTTGATCAGTGCGTCGGGTCGTGAAGTCCCGGGTCAAAACATTCGCCCGGAGCTGCCGGAATTGACGCTCGGTCCGGGTGACAGTTCCCGGCTTCTCAACTACACCGAACATTATGAATACGACAAGGGCGGCAACCTGACGTTGTTGCGCCACCAAAGCGGTCATCCCGGCCAGGCGCATCGCAGAGCATTCAAAGTCGCCGACGAGAGCAACCGCGCCCTGCCCTGGGATGAACAGCTGTTGCCCGATTTCGGTAAAGGTTTCGATCTCAACGGCAACCTGCAAGCGCTGCATCCCCATGGTCAGCACCTGCTTTGGAGTGGGCAAAACCAACTGCAACAGATCACAGTCATCAGCCGCAAAGACAACGAGGACGACGCTGAATATTACGTGTATGACCACCAGCACCTGCGAGTACGCAAACACCAACGTTGCGTCGCCAGCGGCATGACGCATGTGCGCAACGTTCGCTATCTGCCGGGGCTGGAGATACGCACGCAGGATGATGGCGAACACTTGGAAGTCATCACCGTACAGACCGAACGAGGTCAGGTGCGGTGTCTGCACTGGGTCACCCCACCGCCCGACGGCATCCGGCAGGATCAATTACGCTTTTGCCTCAACGATCATCTGGGCTCCAGCACCCTGGAGCTGGACGACCAGGCTGAAATCATCAGCCATGAAGGCTATTACCCCTACGGCGGCACGGCGTGGTGGGCGGCCCGATCGAAGGTCGAGGCCGATTACAAAACCGTTCGGTATTCGGGCAAGGAGCGGGATGCGAGCGGGTTGTATGACTATGGGTTGAGGTATTACGCGCCGTGGTTGTGTCGGTGGATTAATCCGGATCCGTTTGGCTCGATTAACGGACTGAATTTGTATCGATTCTGTGGAAACAACCCAGTCTGCAGGATTGATCCTGATGGGCGTATGTGGCAGCCATACGACGACGAGACTATGGACGATTTTTTAAGGGTCGAACCCGACTTGAGAGCCGCCTATAGCCTGGAACCGATTGAAGCCGTTGATGAATCAATGGACTACCAAACCTCGCCCGTATCTCCCGACACCAATCGCTCACGCAGTGAATCAAGTCGTTCAGACTCTGAAAACAGTCCTGGCAGTCCACCGGCGCCAACCGATGATCAAAATATTGTGCTCAACATTCAGGATGCAAACCCCAATTTGTCCGACCATTTCTGGAACAGCAGGAACCTGCTGCAAAGAACCAGTTTTGGTGGCAAGGTCTACCGTGCAGACCTGCGTAGCCCTGAAGAGTTAAAAAAGGAGGGATTCAAACCTTCAGAGGAATTCACTGCGGTTGATAAAATGGTCAGTGGGGATTCCTTGATTGTCGCAGAGACGCTTGAAGGGGCAATGTTTTATGCAGCCCAAGCTGGCCGTCCCTATTACTTCTATGAAATCGATGCCAGCAACGTTGGTGGCGTGTCCTTGCTTGAAAACCTGGTATTGAACAGTCCGAGAATGCTCGTACATCTCAACGCAGATGCTGGTGGCAGCCCGTCTGAGCAGACCGGGGAGGCCAATAGGATGCACGAAGCGCACTTGAACTTTGATGACTTGGATCGCATGGACCTGGATAAAAAAGAGAGCAGAGTTTTCTCGATGGGGCAACTGGTGGATGAAATGATACAAATGCGCCTAAGCATGAATCGTTGAACTCAAGTCTTCACCCAAGCAGATGAGACCTGGCGCAAAAAGGTTCACATGCTATCTTGCGCGTCCAGTCTTCAATCCGATTTCGGTTCAATGCTCCCGACCTCCAGATTCCTGCGCCTGACGTTGTTCACCCTGCTCATCCTCGCCAGCGCCGCCATCGCCGCCACCTTGGCCATGCGCCACACCGTGCGCCAGTCAATGGTCGAAGACGCGGCCCGGGCCAATCAGCAATTGGCGCTGTACGCCAACTCACTGCACACCCTGATCGAACGCTACCGCGCCCTGCCCGCCGTGCTGGCGCTGGACCCGGAATTGCGCTCGGCGCTCAAGGGGTCGGTGAGCCCTGAACAACAGGATGCGCTGAACCGCAAACTGGAAAAAATCAACGGCGCCGCCGAATCCTCGACCCTCGAACTGCTCGATCGCACCGGCCTGGCCATCGCGGCCAGCAACTGGCGCCTGCCCAGTAGTTACGTCGGGCACAATTACGGCTTCCGTCCTTATTTCAATCAGACCCGCACCCAAGGCACCGGGCGCTTTTATGCCGTGGGCGTGACCAGCGGGATTCCCGGCTACTTCCTGTCCAGCGCCGTGACGGATGAAGAAAACCAGTTCCTCGGCGCCATGGTGGTAAAACTGGAATTTCCGGAGCTGGAACGCGAGTGGCGCCAGGGCAGCGACACGCTGTTGGTCAGCGACAAGCGCGGGATCATCTTCATCGCCAACCAGCCAGGCTGGCGCTATCGCGTGCTCCAGCCGTTGAGCGACAGCGATCACGCCGAGCTCAAGACCACCCGTCAATACGACAAACAAACCCTGACCCCGCTCGCATTTGAGTCGCTGCGACGTTTCGACGACAACAGCGATCTGGCGCGGGTCGATGGCCCCGATGGCAAAGCGGATTATCTATGGGAGTCGCTGCCCCTGAGCACCGAAGGCTGGACGCTGCACCTGCTGCGCCGCCCACAGGTTGCCTTCGAAGACAGCCGCAACGCCGCCCTTGCCGCCGCCGGTTTGTGGCTGACAGTGGTGTTTCTGTTGCTGTTCCTCAATCAGCGCTGGCGCCTGGCAAAAATGCGCCAGCGCAGTCGCGAAGAGCTCGAACAGCTTGTACAGGAGCGTACCCGTGACCTGCGCACCGCACAGGAAGGCCTGGTGCAATCGGCCAAACTCGCCGCACTTGGCCAGATGTCGGCCGCCCTTGCCCATGAAATCAACCAGCCATTGACCGCCCAGCGCATGCAGCTGGCAACCCTGCGTCTGCTGCTCGACCATGGCCGGGTCGACGACGCCTACAAGGCGCTCAAGCCGGTGGACGATATGCTCACGCGCATGGCGGCCCTCACCGGCCACTTGAAAACCTTCGCCCGCAAAAGCCCCAGCGGCTTGCGCGAACGCCTGGACCTGGCTGCCGTGGTGGATCAATCGCTGCAATTGCTCGAGACACGACTGCGCGACGAGCAAGTCAGTACGGTGCTGCACCTGACCCGCCCGGCTTGGGTGCGTGGCGATGCGATTCGTCTGGAGCAGGTGTTGATCAATCTGCTGCGCAATGCGCTGGATGCGATGCAGGACAAACCCTGCAAGCGTCTGGAAATCCGCCTCGAAGCCGACGAACACTTGTGGCGCCTGAGCGTTATCGACAACGGTGGCGGCATCGCCGAAGAGAACCTGTCAAAGGTGTTCGATCCGTTCTTCACCACTAAACCGGTGGGCGATGGCCTGGGTATCGGACTGGCAGTGTCTTTCGCCATCGTGCACGAATCGGGCGGTCGTCTGAGCGCCGACAATCATGACAACGGCGCGGTGTTTACCCTGACCCTGCCCATCGACCAGGAGGCACCTGAACCATGCTGAACGCAGTGATGGTGGTCGACGACGAAAGCAGCATCCGCAGCGCCGTCGAACAATGGTTGAGCCTGTCGGGGTTCGAGGTGCAATTGTTCAGTCGCGCCGATGAATGCCTGGCGCAGCTGCCCAAGCACTTTGCCGGGGTGATTCTCAGCGACGTGCGCATGCCCGGCATGACCGGTCTGGAACTGCTGGCCGAAGTACAACGCCGCGACGCCGACTTGCCGGTGATTCTGCTGACCGGCCACGGCGATGTGCCGATGGCCGTCGAGGCCATGCGCGATGGTGCTTACGACTTCCTCGAAAAACCCTTCAGCCCCGAGACCCTGCTCGGCAGCCTGCGCCGCGCCCTCGACAAGCGTCGGCTGGTTCTGGAAAACCGCGCACTGCACGAACAGGCCGACAACCGCGCCAAACTCGATACGACCCTGCTGGGCGTCTCCAAGGGTTTACAGACCTTGCGCCGGCAAGTGCTCGACCTGGCGACGTTGCCGGTCAATGTGCTGATCCGCGGCGAAACCGGCAGCGGCAAGGAACTGGTCGCCCGCTGCCTGCACGACTTCGGACCGCGGGCCGACAAACCTTTTGTCGCACTCAACTGTGCAGCGATCCCGGAGCAACTGTTCGAAGCCGAGTTGTTCGGCCACGAAAGCGGCGCGTTCACGGGCGCCCAAGGCAAGCGTATCGGCAAGCTCGAATACGCCGACGGCGGCACGCTGTTTCTCGATGAGATCGAAAGCATGCCCCTGGCCCAGCAAGTGAAACTGCTGCGGGTGATACAGGAACACAAGCTTGAACGATTGGGTTCCAATCAAAGCATCCACGTGGACTTGCGCATCATTGCCGCGACCAAACCAGACCTGCTCGACGAAGCTCGGGCTGGTCGTTTCCGCGAGGACCTGGCCTATCGCTTGAACGTTGCCGAATTGCGTTTGCCGCCGTTGCGCGAGCGCCGTGAAGACATTCCGTTATTGTTCGAATCGTTTGCCCAAAGTGCTGCGGAGCGGCTGGGCCGTAGCTTTGCACCATTGAGTGGTCCGCAATTGAGCCATCTGCTGAGCCACGACTGGCCGGGCAACGTGCGCGAACTGGCGAACGTGGCCGAGCGGCAGGTATTGGGGCTTGGCGAGATGACACCCGTAGGCATCGAACCCGGGCAATCACTGGCGGCGCAGCAGGAAGCGTTCGAAGCGCAATGCCTGCGCGCAGCGCTGACCCGACACAAGGGCGACATCAAAGCGGTGCTTGAAGAACTGCAACTGCCGCGTCGGACCTTCAATGAAAAGATGCAACGGCATGGGTTGAGCCGAGAGATGTTTTTGTAGCGTTTGGACGGGCCTCATCGCTGGCAAGCCAGCTCCTACAATGTGCGGAGTACACAGATCCTCTGTGGGAGCTGGCTTGCCAGCGATGAGGCCAGAACAGGCACTGCAAATTCACGAACCAATCAGCAGTTTTCCGCTCATCCCCAGCCGAACATAAGCGGATTTCCGCTCACCGAAACACCCTACCCCCTCTAAACCGGCCCTCTCCCCGTTGGCACAGCTCCTGCTATAGCCCCAGCAGGCTGCGTTTAATCGCGCTCCACAAAAACAATTAAATGAAGGATCCTTCAATGGATAACTCCAACGCCCTGCCCCTTGGGTCGGCTGCCACGCCGGCTAAAGAAAGAACCACCGCCAGTCGCATCAAATCGATTTTCAGCGGTTCTGTCGGCAACATGGTCGAGTGGTACGACTGGTACGTCTATGCCGCCTTCTCTTTGTACTTCGCCAAGACCTTTTTCCCTAAAGGCGACACCACCGCACAACTGCTGAACACCGCCGCGATCTTCGCCGTGGGCTTCCTGATGCGCCCGATCGGTGGCTGGTTGATGGGCCTGTATGCCGACAAAGTCGGGCGCAAGAAAGCGTTGATGGCCTCGGTGTACCTGATGTGCTTCGGCTCGCTGCTGATCGCCCTGAGCCCGAGCTACGAAGTCATCGGTATCGGCGCGCCGATCCTGCTGGTGTTCGCACGTTTGCTGCAAGGCCTGTCGGTCGGTGGCGAATACGGCACCTCGGCCACTTACCTCAGTGAGATGGCAACCAAGGAACGTCGTGGTTTCTACTCCAGCTTCCAGTACGTGACCCTGATTTCCGGTCAGCTCATCGCTTTGGCGGTACTGATTGTCCTGCAGAACTTCCTGACCACCGAGGAGCTGTACGCCTGGGGCTGGCGCATCCCGTTCGCCATTGGCGCACTGTGTGCCGTGGTCGCGCTGTACCTGCGTCGTGGCATGGAAGAAACCGAGTCCTTCACCAAGAAAGAAAAGGCCAAGGAAAGCGCGATGCGCACCTTGATGCGCCACCCGAAGGAACTGATGACCGTGGTCGGCCTGACCATGGGCGGTACGCTGGCGTTCTACACCTACACCACGTACATGCAGAAATACCTGGTGAACACCGTCGGCATGAGCATCTCCGACTCCACCACCATTTCCGCCGCCACGCTGTTTCTGTTCATGTGCCTGCAACCGATCATCGGCGGGCTGTCGGATAAAATCGGTCGCCGGCCGATTTTGATTGCCTTCGGCGTCCTGGGTACGCTGTTCACCGTACCGATCCTCACCACCCTGCACACCATCACGACCTGGTGGGGCGCGTTCTTCCTGATCATGGCGGCGCTGATCATCGTCAGTGGCTACACCTCGATCAACGCCGTGGTGAAAGCCGAACTGTTCCCGACTGAAATCCGCGCCCTGGGCGTCGGCCTGCCGTACGCACTGACCGTCTCGATCTTCGGCGGCACCGCTGAATACATCGCACTGTGGTTCAAGAGCATCGGCATGGAATCCGGTTACTACTGGTATGTCACCGCCTGCATCGCCGTGTCGTTGCTGGTGTACATCACCATGAAAGACACCCGCAAACATTCGCGGATCGTCACGGACTAAATCAAGCGGCAAAGAAAAGGGGCAGACCTCACCGGGGTCTGCCCCTTTTTCATTGAATCAACATCCCACCCTGTAGGAGCCGGCTTGCCGGCGATGGTGTATCAGATCAGTTGTTGTCGACTGACACTCCATCGCGAGCAGGCTCGCTCCTACAGAGGTAGAGTCGACTGGAAATCAGCTGCTCATCCTTGCACTATGAACGCCATCCGAATAACGCCCCCTGGAACTCCTTCATGCCCGACGACATCCATTTCTACGAACCCGCCAACGGCCACGGCCTGCCCCACGATCCGTTCAACGCCATCGTCGGCCCGCGCCCTATCGGCTGGATTTCGTCACAGGATGCCGAGGGGCGCTTGAACCTGGCGCCCTACAGTTTCTTCAACGCCTTCAACTACATTCCGCCGATCATCGGGTTCTCCAGCGTCGGGCGCAAAGACAGCCTGAACAACATCGAGCAGACCGGTGAATTCGCCTGGAACCTGGCCACCCGGCCACTGGCCGAGCAAATGAATCAGAGCTGCGCGATGGTCGGGCCAGACGTCAATGAATTCGAATTGTCCGGGCTGACGACAGCTGCTTCGAAAGTCATTCAGGTACCACGCGTCGCCGAGAGTCCGGTGTCCTTCGAATGCAAGGTCACACAGATCATTCAGTTGCAACGGGCCGATGGAAACGTGGTGCCGAGCTGGTTGATTCTCGGCGAAGTGGTCGCCGTGCACATCGCCAAATGGCTGTTGAAGGATGGGGTGTACGACACCGCCGCGGCAGAACCGATTCTGCGCGGCGGTGGGCCAGCGGATTATTTCCAGCTGGGTCGTGAGGCGTTGTTCAAGATGTACCGTCCCGGGGCGGTCAAGTAACTACCAGATCAGCCCGCCGTCTTCGTCGACGCCTTTGAGGTGGGTCAGTTTCAAGGCAGCGGCTTCGTCCGCTTCCTTGGCGGTCTTGAAGGTTTGTTCTTCCAGCAATTTGTTGAAACGAGGCGCACCGGAAGCACCGATGGCTTTGGTGGCGATTGCCGCGTAGTACCCGCCTTCACGGGGGACGACGGCCGATACGGCTTCGAAGGTTTCAAAGGCTTTGCGTGCCATGTCGCGCTTCCTGGCTAGTTGAGAATGCTGCATTAAACCCTCAACCGGCCAGTTTGTGTACTGCCGCCCCTGACTGGTGCAAGGCCTGGGCCGCCGACACATCCTTGAACGTATGGAAATCCAGGCTGTCGACCAACAGTTCCTGCACCAGCTCGGCAAAAACCTCCATTGCCGGAGTACTGAAATAGGCGATCATGGCTTGTTGATTGCTCCAGAAACCGGACACCAGCCACAACTGCGGATCGCATTGCGAGTGCTGCAAGGCAAAATTCAGGCAACCTGGCGCAGCGCGGGACGGCTCGATCAGGGCGCTGAGGCGCAGGCCGAGCTCCGCCGAACGTCCAGCGCGCGCTCGAACGAAAGCCATATGACTGACTGGGATTTGCTTGGACATGGTTCAACCCTCCCGGGGAGTCGCGTGGCAGCCGGGGGACGGGCTGCAACAGGATCAAAGGTTAAGGGCCACGATGGGTCAGTCGTTAGTCGATTCCTGCCGGTGCGTTGCACAATCCTGCGAGACTGCATCAGCAGCCTGTAAAAACCTGTCACGGTTCTGCCATCGCGTTTTGTGTAGGAGCTGCCGAAGGCTGCGATCTTTTGATTTTGAAAGAAAACGTCAAAAGATCGCAGCCTTCGGCAGCTCCTGCGGGGTTATCGGGGTTGTCGGCGGGTTGGCCGTGTTTGGGGACGAAACCCTCCCCGTGCAGAATCAGGCAAGCATCGGGCAGGATGTGTCTACCGCTGCCACTTGCACAAACGTATGCTCAGCTCCATTCCCTTCCATGCCTTGCCGAGGATGCCGTGCATGTCGTCACTCGATCACTCTGAAGCCCCGCTGGACACCGACATGGAGCACCAGCGTGCCGAGCTGGCGGCAATCATCCGCCGCAACACCGCCGAAGATGGCAGCTACGCCACGGCCATCGGCTCGTTGTTCATGTCGCGCCACAGCCGGTCCCACGAGTTCGCCCCGGTACTGGCACAACCGGCGCTGTGCATCATGGCCCAGGGTCGCAAGGAAGTTCAGCTGGCCAATGAGTACTTCAACTACGATCCGTTGAATTACCTGATGGTCTCGGTCTCGATGCCGCTCAGCGGTCGAGTGGTCAATGTCTCGGCCGACGAACCGATCCTCGCCCTGCGCCTGGACATCGATCCGGCGGAAATCACCGCGCTGATCGCCGACGCCGGGCCCATGGGCGTCCCCACCCGTCCGACCGGGCGCGGGTTGTATGTCGAAAAACTCGACAGCGCGATGCTCGACGCCGTGCTGCGCCTGGCACGTTTGCTTGAGACCCCGAAAGACATCGCCATGCTCGCGCCGCTGATTCGCCGGGAGATTCTCTATCGGCTGCTGCGCAGTCAACAGGGCCATCGGCTGTACGAAATCGCCATCGCCAACAGCCAGAGCCATCGCATCAGTCAGGCAATCAAATGGCTCAACGGCAATTTTGAACAGCCGCTGCGCATTGACGATCTGGCGAAGGAAGTGAACCTGAGCGTGTCGACACTGCATCACCGCTTCAAGGCGATGACGGCGATGAGTCCGTTGCAGTATCAGAAGCAGCTGCGCTTGCAGGAGGCGCGGCGGTTGATGCTGGCCGAGGGGCTTGAGGCTTCGGCGGCGGGGTATCGGGTCGGCTATGAAAGCCCTTCGCAGTTCAGCCGGGAGTACAGCCGATTGTTCGGGGCTCCGCCGTTAAGGGATTTGGCGCGGTTGCGGTTGACGGTTTGATCAAGTGGTTGTGGCGTTGCGGATGACGCTATCGCTGGCAAGCCAGCTCCTACAGTGATCTGTGGCGCTCACAGAACCTGTAGGAGCTGGCTTGACAGCGATGGGGCCAGAAAGGCCAACATCAAATCCGGATCAAGCTCCCAACACTCGGCAAGCCTCCACCGGCAACGTCACCGACACCGGATGCCCGATACTTAAACCAAAGCCCTGACACGGCGTGCTCAGCGCGGTAAACGAAACCCCGGAACACTCCACCGTCGTCTCGATGGTCGCACCGATATCCCGCACAAACGTCACTTTGCCCAGCAATCGGTTCCCCGCCGTCGCCTGTGGTGCCGACAGTTGCAGGTCTTCCGGACGAATCAGCATCTTCACTTTTTCACCGACCACAATGCTGCTGCAGATCGGCACTTGCAGCGCATCGCCGCCCGGCAGACTCACTTTGCCGTTGCCCAGCACAGTGGCCGGAAAAATGTTGCCTGAGCCGATGAAGTCCGCAACGAATTCGTTCGCCGGATGGCGGTAGATTTCGATCGGCGTGCCCACCTGCTGCACTTTGTGCTCACCCAACACCACAACGATATCGGCCATCGTCATGGCCTCGCGCTGATCGTGGGTCACCATGATGGTGGTGATGTTCAGGCGCTGCTGTAACTGACGGATTTCCACCTGCATCGACTCGCGCAGCTTGGCATCCAGCGCCGACAGCGGTTCGTCGAGCAAAAGGATTTTCGGGTGCGAAGCAATCGCCCGGGCAATCGCCACGCGCTGGCGCTGGCCGCCGGAGAGCTTGGCCACCGGGCGATTGATCATTGGTTGCAGCTGGATCAGCTCCAGCAACTCCACCACCCGCGCCTGCTGATCAGCCTTGCTGACCCCGCGCAGTTTCAGCGGATAGGCGATGTTCTCGCCCACAGTCATGTGCGGAAACAGCGCCAGGGACTGGAACACCATGCCGAAGTTGCGCAAATGCGCCGGAGTGTTGCCGATGTCTTCGCCGTCCAGGCGAATCTCGCCACCGCTCAGGGTTTCGAGCCCCGCGATCATCCGTAGCAAAGTGGTTTTGCCGCAGCCCGACGGGCCGAGGAAACACACCAGTTTGCCTTCCGGCAAATGCAGGTTTACATCCTTTACCGCGCACGCCGAGCCGTAGTGTTTCTCGACGTTTTCCAGAATCAGACCAGACATAAATCACCTCAAGAAATCAGAACGAAACGCCACCTTCACCCACCAGTTTTTCGAGCGCCCAGATCAGGACGAAGTCGATCAACACGATCAGCACGGCAAACGAAAATACGGTGGGGTCGAGCGAGGACACAGTGCGGCTGTACATCCAGATCGGCACGGTCATGACGTCGATGGTGTAGAGGAAGTAGGTCACGGTGAATTCGTTGAACGAGACGATGAACGCCAGCAGCATGCCCGCCAGAATCCCCGACTTCATCAACGGCACCACCACATCGACAATAGCCCGCAGCGGTGAAGCGCCAAGCATCTGTGCGGCCTCCTCGACTTCGCTGCCGATGGAGAGCATCGCCGCCGTGCAGTTTTTCACCACGAACGGCAAGGCGAGGATCACGTGGGCAATCACCAGGCGAGACGTGGTCATGTGGAACGGCAGGCTGTCGAATACCAGCAACAGCGCCAGACCCAATACCACCATCGGGAAGACCAGTGGCAGAGACATCAGTTGCAGCGCCACGGCCTTGCCACGGAACTCGCAACGGGTCAGCGCGTACGCGGCCGGCACCGCGATGATCGTGGCGAAGACCATGGTCAGGCACGACACCATCAAGCTGGTGGTCATGGCCTGGCCGAGGCTCAATACGTCACTGGAGTCCGGCGACACAAAGGTGTTCCAGGCAGCCTTGTACCATTGCAGGCTGTAGCTGCTCGGCGGAAAGTCGAGGTTCGACGCACCGCTGAATGACATGACGATCATGGTTAAAATCGGCAGCACCGCCAGCAGCAGGATGAAACCTGAAAGGATGCCGGCGAACTTGCCGGTGTCACCCGGCATCAGCGACTGGCGCTTCTTGGTCAAGGTACTCATTGCGAAGCCTCCAGCATGCGCCGACGACGGCCGGTGATGTATTCGGACAAAGTCATGATCGCGAGCGTGGTGACGATCAGCACCACACCGGCAGCGGACGCAGCGGGCCAGTTCATCAGCGGGGCGATCTGGTCATGCACCATCACCGCCAGCATCGGCACGCGTCGGCCACCGAGCAGCAAGGGCACCACAAAACTGCTGGCGTTGTAGGCGAACACCAGCGTCGCACCGGTAATGATGCCCGGCAAACTCATCGGCAATACCACTTGGCGGAACACCTGGAAGCGACTGGCGCCCAAGGTGGCGGCAGCCTCTTCGTAACTGCGGGCGACACCGCGCATGGCGCTGGCAATCGGCAGCACAGCCAACGGGAACGCCGTCTGCACCAGGCCCATCAATACGCCGTTCTGGTTGTACAGCAGCATGATCGGACGCTTGATCAGGCCCAGGCCCATCAGTGTCTGGTTGAGCATGCCGCCCGGTCCGAGAATCACCAGCCAGCCGTAGCTTTGCAGCAGCAGGTTGACGAGCAACGGCAGCAACACCGCTGCGAGGAAAATCCGCCGCACGAACGGCGAAGTCAGGCGCGACATGGTGTAGGCCACCGGGATCGCCAGAATCACGGCGATCACCGCGCTGATCAGCGCCAGGCGCAGGGTCAGCATCAAGGATTTGAGGTAGTAGGGTTCCAGCAATTGGGCATAGCTGGCCAGGCTGAAACCTGACCATTCCGCGCCCTTGGTGCCCACGCTCATGCGCAGGACCAGCAGGCTGGCGGCGATCAGCACGCCGAGAAACAGCATCGACGGCGTGAGGAAAAGCCAGGCGCGCGCGGTCGGCGAAACACCCCGACGCGGGCGCGACTCAGCGACGCTGACCGAATGAGTCAAAGGTTGGTGTTCCATAGCAAAGGTCTCGTCAATGGAAGATCAGGCGCATGGCGAGTGCTGCGCACTCGATCGCTGGCAAGCCAGCTCCTACAGGTCATGCGCTGTTCTTGTAGGAGCCGGCTTGCTGGCGATGAGGCTCGAAGAGCCTCCCTGTCATTCAGATCAGGAAGAAAAGATTTCCGTGTAACGACGAATCCATTGGTCATGCACGCTGGCCAGGAAGGCGTTGTCGTGCATGATCGCCTTCTCGGCAATCTGCTCCGGCGTGAGGATGTACGGGCTCTTGCGCGCTTCGGCAGAGATGATCGCCTTGGCGTTGACCGGACCGTTGTAGATGTCTTCCGCCATCTTGCCCTGCACCAGCGGGTCCAGAGAGTGGTTGATGAAGGCGTAGGCCATATCGGTATCGCCCGGACGATTCTTCGGCATTACCGAGAGCATCAGGTCGGTGTAGAAACCTTCCTTCATGCCGAAGGTGGCGCCCAGACCGTAGGCCGGATCGCGGATCTGTTTCGGGAAGAACGCCGGCGCGTACAAGCCGCCCATGTCCAGGGAACCGGTGCGGAACAGTTCGGCGATCTGGTTCGGGTTTTCGCCCAGGGTCACCACGCGGTCCTTGAGCTCGGCCAGCTTCTTGAAGCCAGGCTCGATGTTGTGTTCGTCACCACCGGCCAGTTTGGCGGCGATGATGATCAGGTCCATGGCCTCGGTCCAGTTCGGCGGCGGCAGAAAAATGTTCGGCGCAGCGTCGGCATCCCACAGCGAGGCGTAGCTGGTGGGGACTTCTTTCTGGGTGCGGGTGCTGTAGACCAGACTATTGCACCACAACAGGTAACCGATGCCGTGACCGTTGGCGCCGGTGCGGTATTTCTCCGGCACATCGACGATGTTGGGAATGCGGTCGAGGTCGGGTTTTTCCAGCAGGTTGGCGGCGGCCAGGCCCTCAGCGCCGACGCCGGCCAGGGTGATGATGTCGTATTGCGCACGATCAGCGCCGGCCTTGAGTTTGGCGACCATTTCCGAGGTACTGCCGGTACGGTCGGCGATGACCTTGCAGCCGTACTTGTCTTCGAAGGTCGCGGCGATGTTGCGCAGTGCAGCCAGGCCGGTGTCATCAGACCAGGTCAACAAACGCAGGGTCTTGCCAGTGAAACGTGTGTCACTGGCATTGGCCTTGACGAACGGCAGGCTCATGGCCGCCGCGGCAACCGAGGCTACGCCCACGGTCTTGATGAATTGACGTCTGTTCAGATCATGCTCGCCCATTACGGACTCCCTTTGTTTTTGTAGGTATAAGGCAGGTCGAAACTGTTGGTACTGCGCAACTGGAACAGCGCTGGCCCCTCTGTTTTCGGGGGTTTGGTTGAACCAGTGAGTTCATCCTGAGGTCGTGTAAAACACCTGACTATCGATAAAAACTCATTGAAGCCATGACGCCTGCGCATGCCTCATGTAGGAGCGAGCTTGCTCGCGATGGGTGCAAAGGCGCCGCGTACATTCAGGCACCCCACGTCATCGTTGACGTCCATCGCGAGCAGGCTCGCTCCTACAGGAAAGGGTCGTCAGACGGCCCGAATCACATGTTTTATTTCCTGGAAAGCCTGCAAGCCCCACGGCCCCAATTCACGGCCGATGCTGCTCTGCTTGTAGCCGCCCCAGGCGGTCTGCGGGAAGATCACCTGCGGCGCGTTGATCCACACCAGCCCCGCCTGCAACGCGTTGGCAACACGATCAGCCGTCTGTGCATTGCGCGTCACCACACTGGCGACCAGACCGAACTGACTGTCGTTGGCCAGGGCAATCGCTTCGGCTTCGGAGGTGAAACTGCGTACGCAAATCACCGGACCAAAAATCTCTTCACACCACAGCGCACTGTCGAGGGGCACTTCGGTGAACACCGTCGGCTGTAAAAAATATCCGCGCGGCAGGTCGGCCGGGCGATTGCCACCGCAAACCAGCTTGGCGCCAACGCTCAGACCACGATCAATGTGGCCGAGTACGCGCTGGTATTGCGCCTGATTGACCAGCGCGCCCATTTCCACGTCCGGGTCGAACGGGTCGGCCACGCGAATTGCTTCGGCACGGGCCTTCACCCGTGTGAGGAATTCATCGGCCAATTCATCGGCGACCAGCACGCGGCTGGTGGCGGAACACATTTGCCCGGCATTGAAGAAACCACCACCGCAGGCCACTTCCACCGCCAGGTCGAGATCGGCGTCGGCGAGCACCAGCAGCGAAGATTTGCCGCCCAGTTCCAGGCTCACGCCTTTGACGGTTTCCGCCGCCCGTTGCATGACCTGCACACCGACCGCGTTGCTGCCGGTGAAGGAGATTTTCGCGATGCGCGAGTCAGCCGACAACGGAGCGCCAACGGCCAGGCCGGTGCCGCACACCAGGTTGAACACGCCCGCGGGCAACCCGGCATCCGCGATGATCGCGGCCAGTTCCAGCTCCGGCAGCGGCGTCACTTCCGAAGGCTTGAGTACCACGCAGCAACCGGCGGCCAGGGCTGGCGCGAGTTTCCACGCAGTGGTGACCATCGGGAAATTCCACGGCACGATCAGACCAACCACACCGCAGGCTTCGCGGCGCACACGCGCGCTGAAGTCATCGGTCGGCAGCTCGACATTGCTGTCTTGCTTGGCGTCCAGTCCCTCGGCCAGACCGGCGTAGTACTCGAACGTGGCGATCACATCATCGACATCAATCGCGGCTTCGAACTGTGGCTTGCCGTTGTTGCTCGATTGCAAGTGCATCAGCTTTTCGCGATGGGCCTGCACGCCATTGGCGATCCTGCGCAGGATCGCGCCGCGCTCGGCGCCGGTGGTTTTCGACCAGTCGGCAAAAGCCTCGGTGGCTGCGCTCACGGCTTGATCAACAGCGCGATCATCGCCGCCATTCACAGTGGTCAACAGGGCTTCGGTCGCCGGATTGATCACTCGCAGGTGTTCGTTGCCCGCCGACCATTGGCCGTTGATGTACAGGCCATCGAGGTTGGTTGGAAAGGTCATTTCGACACCGCCTTCATCCACTCGGTCTGATCGATTTCAATCAGTGTCGGGCCTTGGCGATCTGTCGCCGCACGCAGCGCACCGCGCAGTTGCTCGACGCCACTGACCGCTTCGGCGGCGCAGCCCAGGGCCTTGGCCACACCGATGAAGTCCGGGGTATAGATGTCGACGCCCACCGGCTCGATGGCGCGGTTGACCATGTATTTCTTGATCTCTTCGTAGCCCTGGTTATTCCACAGCAGCACGATCACCGGGGTGCGTGCTTCAACGGCACTGGCCAATTCCGGCAAGGTGAACTGCAGGCCGCCGTCACCGATCAGGCACACCACCGGCGGACGAGTGCCGCTTTCAACGCCGCCACCGAGCCACGCGCCAATTGCTGCCGGCAAGGCGTAACCGAGGGTGCCGTAACCGGTGGACGAGTTGAACCAGCGGCGCGGACGCTCAGGGTTGAACGTCAGGTTTCCGGTGTATACCGGTTGGGTCGAATCGCCGACGAACACAGCGTCCGGCAGTTCATGCAAAACGGTTTCGAGGAAACGGGTCTGGGCCAGGGTCGGCGCATCCCAGGTCGCGGCCAGGTCTTCACGCAAACGGGCGGCGCGAACCTGGCCCCAATCGTTGCGACGTTCGGCCAAGGATTTGTGCGACAGCGCAGTGAGCAAGGCTTGGGCAGCGTTGCGCGAGTCGGACACTAGCGCCACGTGCGGCGGGTAGTTGCGCACGGTCTGGTCCGGGTCGATGTCGACACGCAGCAGCTTGCCAGGAATCTCGAAACCACCGGCGAAGGTCACGTCGTAATCGGTCTCGGCCAGTTCCGTACCGATGGCCAGCACGACATCGGCCTCGGCGACCAGCGCACGGGTCGCGACCAGGCTTTGAGTCGAACCGATCAGCAACGGGTGAGCGGACTCAAGCATGCCTTTGGCATTGATGGTCAGTGCCACAGGAGCATCCAGCAGCTCGGCCAGCTCTGTCAGCTCGGCGGCGGCGTCGATGGCACCGCCACCGGCGAGGATCAACGGACGCTTGGCGCCGGCCAGCAGGTCAGTCATGCGCGAAACGGCGGACGGCGAAGCACCGGCGCGGTCGATGTGGACCGGCAGGCTGTTGAGCAGTTCGTCGGCGTCTTCAACCAATACGTCCAACGGAATTTCGATGTGCACCGGACGCGGACGACCCGCCTGGAACAGCGCAAAGGCACGGGCCAACACGCCCGGCAATTCCGACGCCGACATCAGGGTGTGGGAGAACGCCGCGACACCGGCACACAATGCGCCCTGGTTCGGCAACTCGTGCAGCTTGCCGCGACCGCCGCCCAACTGGCTGCGCGATTGCACGCTGGAAATCACCAGCATCGGGATCGAGTCGGCATAGGCCTGGCCCATCGCGGTGGTGATGTTGGTCATGCCAGGGCCGGTGATGATGAAGCACACGCCCGGTTTGCCGCGGGTGCGGGCATAGCCGTCGGCCATGAACCCGGCGCCCTGTTCGTGACGCGGTGTGACGTGGTTGATGCTCGAACGGGCCAGCCCGCGATACAGCTCCACGGTGTGGACACCGGGAATGCCGAACACCTGCTCGACCCCGTAATCTTCGAGTAATTTGACCAATACTTCGCCGCACGTCGCCATGTGAATTGCCCTTCTTGTTCGATTTGAGACGCCGGGCCTGCGCAGTGTTTATGATGGATTCGCAGGTCCAGGGATGGCCTCATTGGAACGGGCGACACATAGCCGCAACAATGGATAAAAAGTCATACTAGCCATGTCCTCACGTCATACCTTGGATCCCAATGAAACGACTGCCTCCCCTGCCGGCGCTGCACACATTTCTGATTACCGCGCAGTGCTGCAATTTCACCCGGGCTGCCGAGCAACTGCACATCACCCAAGGCGCGGTGAGTCGACAGATCGCCGGTCTGGAAGATCATCTGGGTTATGAGCTGTTCATCCGTCAGGCCAGGGGTCTCGATCTCACGGCCGAGGGAAGGGAATGGCTGCCACGGGTCCAGCAGATTTTCGGCCTGATCGACGAGGCCGTGGAGCAGATCGGCGAGAAGCGCGAAACCCTGCAGCTCAAGGCGCCGACCTGTGTCATGCGGTGGCTGCTGCCGAGACTGTTGCAATGGCAAAAGGAACGCCCGGACGTGCCGGTGGAACTGACCACAACGGTCAAACACGGTGTGGATTTTCATCGCGAACAATTCGATGCGGCGGTGATGTACGGCACGCCGCCGGACAGTGCGTTGATGGCGCAAAAACTGTTCGATGAGCAACTGACACCGGTGTGTTCCAGGCCCATGCTCGAAGGCCCCATGCCCCTGCAAACGCCCGCCGACCTGCAACAGCACCTGCTGCTGCACCCGACCCGCGACGAGCGTGACTGGAAGGCCTGGTTGAAAGCGGCGGATGTGCAGTTGACCAATGTCGGCAAAGGCCAGCATTTCGAAACACTGGACCTGGCGATGTCGATGGCGTCCCAGGGGACAGGCGTGGCGATCGGCGACTGGTCGCTGATTGGCGATGACCTGAACGCCGGACGGCTGGTCATGCCCTTTGAATTGAAGGTGAAAACGGGGTTGGCGTATTACCTGGTATTCCCCGAAAAACCCCTGCCTTCGTCGAAGCTGCGTGAGTTGATGGGGTGGTTGGTGGAACAGGCTCAGTCACGCTGAGCTGCCCTTGTAGGAGCCGGCTTGCTGGCGAATATGGCGAGGGGGGCTTGTCGGATCGCCGCACCGTCCCGCTCGGCTGAGCAGCAGTCGTAAGACCTGAAAACGCGGTGTACTTGTCACATTGCAGGGGAGCGCTTCGCACTCCAACGGGGGCAAGCCCCCTCGCCACAAAAAGCACCTTCAACGCCTCACCGCATCAGCTCACTCACCCCACTTCATCTCGCCCTTGGCGACTTTGGCGCTCAGCGCCAGGGAGCTGTCCTCGCCCAGGGTCGGGAAGCGTTTTTTCATGGCGGCGATCAGTTCGGCAGCGTCCTTGGCCTTGGCGGTTTCTTCGTCGAAAGCCTTGATGTAATCGGCGGTGAACTGCACGGCGGCCAGCGAACGGGCGCTCTCGCCGAGGTAGTGGCCGGGCACGATGGTTTTCGGTTTCAGGGTTTCAATGGCATGCAGCGTAGCCAACCAATCGGCATGGGACTGTGCAGTTTGGGTATCGGCCATCCACACGTGGATGTTTTCTGCCACGACCACGCCACCGACCACAGCCTTGATCGACGGAATCCAGACGAAGCTGCGATCAGGCTGTTTGCCTTCCAGGCCCACCACCTGCAACTTCTGCCCTTCGAGGATCAGGCTGTTGCCCTTGAGTACGTCCGGCACGATGGTTTTGGCCGGTACGTCCGCGCCCATCTTCGGCCCCCAGAAGGCCAGTTTGCCGTCGACGGTTTTCTTGATGTGGTCTACGGTCGGCTGCGAAGCGAGCACTTTGGCCTTGGGGAATGCAGCCATCAGGGTGTCGAGGCCGAAGTAATAGTCCGGGTCGCCGTGGCTGATGTAGATGGTGGTCAATTGCTTGCCGCTGGCGCGGATTTTCTCCACCACGTGTTCGGCCTGGGATTTGCCGAATTGCGCGTCCACCAGGATCGCGTCTTTGTCGCCACTGACCAGTACGGACGTCACCGGGAAAATTGCCTTTTCGCCGGGGTTGTAGACATCCAGCGTCAGCGTCGATGCACTGGCGTGGGCGGCAAAACCGAGAGCGGCGCTGGCCAGTAAAATACGCTTAAACGTGGTGAAACCGATCATCTGTTGCTCCTTGGTTGAAATACGCCTTTGTAGGAGCCGGCTTGCTGGCGATGGTCTTTAAAGAAAACCCATGCTGACCGGGAAAGCGCGGCGCCTGGGACAGCATCGCCAGCAAGCCGGCTCCTACAGAAGATGGAGGGAGCTTAGTTGCCTGACTCAGTACAAAAAATGCGATCCTTGAACATAGTTTGTTTCTGAAATCGGGCAAATCATGGATCGTCTACAAGCAATGCGCGTGTTCGTCACGGTGGTCGACCTCGGCAGCCAATCCGCCGCGGCCGATCATCTGGAGCTGTCGCGGCCAGTGGTTTCGCGTTATCTGGCGGAATTGGAAGACTGGGTAGGCGCACGCCTGATGCACCGCACCACGCGCAAGTTGAGCCTCACCGCCGCCGGCAACGAAGTGCTGCCCCGCTGCCGGCAGATGCTCGAACTGTCCACCGACATGCAAGCCGCCGTCAGCGTCCCGGAAGACGCGCCGCGCGGATTGTTGCGAATCAGCGTCAGCACTTCATTCGGTCAGGCCCAACTGGCCGATGCCATGGCCGAGTACGTCAAGCGCTATCCGGCGGTCAGCATCGACATGCAAATGCTCGACCGCACCGTGAACCTGGTGGACGAGCGTATCGACCTGGCGATCCGCACCAGCAATGACCTGGACCCGAACCTGATCGCCCGCCGCCTGACCGTCTGCCGGTCAGTGATCTGCGCTTCCCCCGCCTACCTGCGCGAGCACCCGGCACCGCAACGGGTAGAAGACCTGAGCCAGCACAACTGCCTCACCCATTCCTACTTCGGCAAAAGCCTCTGGCATTTCGAGCGGGACGGCGAACAGATTTCGGTGCCGGTACAGGGCAATATCAGCGCCAATGAGGCCAGCACGTTGTTGCGTGCTGCGATGGCAGGCGCCGGGGTGGCAATGTTGCCGACTTATCAGGCCGGGGTGCATATCCACAGCGGTGAGCTTGTCCGTCTGTTGCCCGCCGCCGAACCTCGGCCAATGAACGTGTACGCGGTATATGCCTCACGCAAGCACATGCCGGCGGCGTTACGCAGTTTGCTGGATTTTCTGGTGGTGAGATTTCCCCAGGAACCGGCGTGGGACGCTGGCCTGTAAGCAACGCCCCCTTGGGCGCTGGCAAGCCTGCTCCTACGGGGTCATCAGCGGTTGAATAGCACGCGTCAGGGGTTGGTAACTCACCCGCGATGACCTATGCTCAGAGTAATACCGAAGAGTATTCGTTCAGAGGCCAATACCGTGAACATAAGAACAAGAAGATACCTCGCCATTTTCGTCACCTGCGCAGTCACGCTCGGGCTGTATGGCGCCGCGGCCTGGCGAGTCGAGCAGTTGCGCGATCTGCCCCGCGACGCCGCGAGCTGCAATTTCGGGCACTGCATCCCCCACAACGCGACCCTCAGTACCCTCCGATAACGAAGGGGATCAGGTCTCGTTGCCCTGATCGGACTTCAATCGGTCGCGGAACGCCTTTGGCGAAATCCCCACACGACGCCGAAACAGGCGTGTGAAGTTGGTCGGGTCCGAGAATCCCAACACGTCGGACATTTCGTAAATGGTCATGCTGGTGTAGGTGAGCAAACGCTTGGCCTCCAGCAATTGCCGTTCGTGCATGATCTGCAACGCCGGTTGTCCCGCCAGCTCACGGCACGTGCCATTGAGGTGGGACACGGAAATCCCCAACCGATGCGCCAGGTCTTCGACCTTGACGTGCTGGCGATAGGTTTCCTCCACCAGTTGAATAAACCCGTTGAGGTATTCCCTTGCGCGCTGCGGGCGCGCCATTGCCGTTCGCCGCTGGATCACCTGACGGCTGACCCACACCATGATCACGCTGACCAGCGAATGCATGAGCATCTCTCGCGCTGGCTGGTGGCTGGTGTATTCGTTCTGCAATGCGCTGAACAGGCTATTGAGGTACTCGGCATCTTTGCCGGCCGGGTAACTTTCCGCCTGGGCCAGAGCATTCACCGAATGCCCCAGTTGCAACTGCAAATGGGCGATCAGCGGCGCAGCCAACGTCACCACGAAGCCTTCTACATCTTCGGAAAAACGAAAGCCGTGAACCGAGAGCGGCGGCAGGATCTGGATCGCCGGTTCGTTCAGTTGCGTGCGTTGGCCTTCGATTTCAAGCGCGGCCTGACCTTTGAACACGAAGAGCAGCTGACACAAATCAGCATGGCGATGGGGTTTTATTTCCCAATGATGTTCGCGACTGCGTTTGGAAATGGTTTCACAGTGCAACAAGTCCGGGGTGGGCCAATCCAGGCTTTCACCGTAGAGCTTGAACACCGGAATCGAAGGCAGGTCAGGCTTGTTCATCACTTCAATCCAGGCTTCGGAATAGGTGTCGGGCGATAATCGCACCGATTGGCAGAATGTACAGGTATCGGCTCAGTTTTCACCTTCAATTGACAGACTCGCAAGTGAAAAATGCAAGCACTCGATCCATAAAAATAATTCACCGGCCCTGGTCGTGTGGAGCTTGCGAGTCATAAAAACAATGAAAACGCTAAAAACCCAAGTTGCCATTATCGGTGCTGGACCCTCTGGTTTGCTGCTCGGTCAGTTGCTGCACAACGCCGGCATCGACACCCTCATTCTCGAACGTCAAACCCCTGATTACGTACTCGGCCGAATCCGCGCCGGCGTGCTCGAACAAGGCATGGTAGAGCTGTTGCGTCAGGCTGGAGTAAGTCAGCGCATGGACGCCGAAGGCTTGGTTCACGGCGGCTTCGAACTGGCCCTCGACGGACGTCAGGTGCACATTGATCTGCAAGCGTTGACCGGTGGAAAGACCGTGATGATCTACGGCCAGACCGAGGTCACTCGTGACCTGATGGCCGCTCGTCGGGAGGTCGGTGCGCAGACGATTTACCAGGCTTGCAACGTCGTCCCCCACGGCATGAAAACCGATGAAGCGTTTGTCACTTTTGAGAAGGACAGGGAGACTTATCGGGTCGATTGCGATTACATCGCCGGTTGCGACGGCTTCCACGGCGTGGCGCGGCAATCGATTCCCGCCGACTGTCTGAACGTGTTTGAACGCGTCTATCCGTTTGGTTGGCTGGGCATTCTGGCTGACACGCCGCCAGTCCACGAAGAACTGGTCTACGCCCGCCATGAACGCGGTTTTGCCCTGTGCAGCATGCGTTCGGCAACGCGTACCCGTTACTACCTGCAAGTGCCCGCTGATGAAAACGTCGAGAACTGGTCCGATCAACGCTTCTGGGACGAGCTCAAAAATCGTCTACCGGCCGATCTTGCACAAAAACTGGTAACCGGCCCGTCCATCGAAAAAAGCATCGCCCCGCTGCGCAGCTTCGTCGTCGAGCCCATGCAATACGGACGCATGTTTCTGGTCGGCGACGCCGCGCACATCGTCCCGCCCACCGGCGCCAAAGGCCTGAACCTGGCGGCCAGTGACGTCAGTACCCTGTTCAACATACTGGTCAAGGTTTACCGCGACGATCGCCTCGATTTGCTGGAGAAGTACTCGCAAATCTGTCTGCGTCGCGTGTGGAAGGCCGAACGGTTTTCCTGGTGGATGACGTCGATGCTGCACCGCTTCGACGACCATGATGCGTTCAGCCAGCGCATTGCCGAATCGGAGCTGGATTATTTTGTCAGCTCGCAAGCGGGCCGCAAAACCATTGCGGAAAACTACGTCGGTCTCCCGTACGAGGCTATCGAATAGCCTGCTATCGATTTACACTGGCGAGCATCCCCGCTCGCCATGCCCCTTGCGGGTCAATCTTTGCCCGCAGGACTCCACGTGACTAATCTCCAGCAGCCTGAAACGCCCAAACCGGCCATCCGCAGTGTGTTGATCGCGCTGATGCTGGCGATTTTCCTTGGGGCACTGGACCAAACCATCGTCGCCGTGTCGATGCCGGCCATTTCCGCGCAGTTCAAGGACGTTAGCCTGCTGGCCTGGGTCATCTCCGGCTACATGGTGGCGATGACAGTGGCCGTGCCGATCTACGGCAAACTGGGTGATCTGTACGGGCGGCGCAAGTTGATGCTGTTCGGCATGGGCCTGTTTACCCTGGCCTCGATGTTCTGTGGCCTGGCCCAGAGCATGGAGCAATTGGTGCTGGCGCGGATTCTTCAGGGCATCGGCGCTGGCGGGATGATTTCCGTGAGTCAGGCGATCATCGGCGACATCGTGCCGCCCCGGGAACGTGGTCGCTATCAGGGTTACTTCAGCAGCATGTACGCGGTAGCGAGCGTGGCCGGTCCGGTGCTCGGCGGCTACATGACCGAGTACCTGTCCTGGCGCTGGGTATTCCTGATCAACCTGCCATTGGGCCTCGGCGCGTGGCTGGTGGCCAATCGTACGCTGGTCGGCCTACCGATCCCGCAACGCAAACCGATCATCGATTACCTCGGCACCCTGCTGATGATCATCGGCCTGACCGCGTTGCTCCTCGGTATCACCCAGGTCGGCCAGGGCCATTCATGGCGCAGCGCCGAAGTGCTCGCGTTGCTGACCTGTGCGGTACTGGTTCTGGGATTGTTCGTTGTCCATGAACGGCGTGCGCGCGAGCCATTGTTGCCCATGCATCTGTTCGCCAACCGCAATGCGATCCTGTGCTGGTGCACGATCTTCTTCACCAGTTTCCAGGCCATCTCGTTGATCGTGTTGATGCCATTGCGTTTCCAGAGCGTGACCGGTGCCGGTGCCGACAGCGCTGCCCTGCATTTGCTGCCGCTGGCCATGGGCTTGCCGATCGGCGCCTATTTCGCCGGTCGGCGCACTTCTGTGACCGGGCGCTACAAGCCGATGATCCTCGCCGGCGCCGTGCTGATGCCGATCTCGATTCTGGGCATGGCATTCAGTCCCCCCCTGGCCTTTGTGCTGAGCAGCCTGTTCATGTTGCTCTGCGGGATCGCCGCGGGCATGCAGTTCCCGACTTCATTGGTGGGGACGCAAAATTCGGTTGAACAGAGGGATATTGGCGTGGCCACCAGCACCACCAACCTCTTCCGCTCGCTGGGCGGTGCGGTGGGCGTGGCGTTGATGTCGGCACTGCTGCTGGCGCTGTTGCAGGATTCGAGTTTCGCCCATCTGGCCGGTTCGACGCTGATCGCCGAAGGTCATTCCGGGAATGTGCTGCTGGATGGCTTGAACGCCGCACCAGGGGATGCGCAAGACGCCCTGCGTGCGGAACTGCTGCTCACGTTCCGGCACTTGCTGATGGTCAGCGCCGCCGTGTCGCTGCTTGGGCTGGCGGCGGCAATTGCGATGCCGAACATGTTGTTGCGCGGGCGCGAGGACAAGGCGCGATAAGCACAAAAGTCAAGATCGCAGCCTGCCGCAGCGCCTACAAATTAACGCCTCACCGCGTAGGAGCTGCCGCAGGCTGCGATCTTTTGACATTCAAGGGCTGTAATACCCGACAGCCACCAGGAAATGCCCGACCTTCTTCAGGTACGCATGCTTGTTCTCGACCTTGCCGGTCACCGGGTTTTTCCAGCGGTACTCGTAATCGCCGTAATCCTGCTTGGCCATCAGTGCCAGTATCGGCTCGCCGACCGGTTTGCCTTCCGGATCTTCGACCTTGTTGAAATCGGTGTTGATCAGCCGCAAGTTGGTCCCATGAGCCACATACCGTTGGGTATTGAGGTCGACGACAAACACATAAAGATCATCCTGCAGGTATCCACCCTTGAGGGAATTGATTGCCGTCAGGGTGCCTTTTTCGTCCTTGGCCAGATCGGTTGCCGCTTTGTTCAGCAAGGCCATGGCCTGCTCCGCTGACGCCCGTGGCAGGTAGTAACCGACCGCAAGAATCCGTTGCCCGATGCGCTGATAGTACACGTGCTTGCGCTCGACCTTGCCGTCCGCCCAGTTCTGCCAGTGATATTCCGCCTGCTGAATGCCATTGCCTTCCGGCACGTTCAGGGCGTCCTTGAAGGTTTTCTGCAAGTCCGGCCCGAGGGTTTCCGACACGTCCCGGCCGATCAACGCCGCGGACGGTCCGCCGCTGGCAAGCATCACGCCCTTGGTATCGAGCACGAAGACATAACGGTCCTTGTCGACAAATTCGCCCTGACGACTGAACGCCGCAAAAGCCTTGTCGCCATTCTCGTGATAATAGGCCAGGGCTTTTTCCAGCAAGGCGATGGCAGCCTTACTGTCTTCCTTCTCGGTACCGGCGGCTTGCGCCTGGCCCAGGCACAGCACAAGCATGCCGCACAGCCAGGTCAACTTTTGCAGAAACCCCATTACGCGTCCCTCGTTCCTGTTGGTGTTTCAAGAGCGTAGACGGCAATGGGGCATGCATGAGTATTCAGGTAATGGTTGTGACCAGCCTCTGTGCCAATTACTGCCGAGCGCGCAATTGCTGTTGCAGATTCTGGATCTGCGCCTGAAGGGTGTTGATATTGCGGGTCACCTGGCCACGGAACGCATCGAACTCGGCGGTGTTCCCACCTTGTGGGGCAGACGGGCGGTTGTCCTGCTGGCTTTTGAGTATCAGGATATCTTGCTCCAGTCGCTCGATGGCAGCACTCGGGTTGCCTTGCTTCTTCAGCGCGACGATATCGGCGCCCAGGCTCTTGAGTTGCGCATCGAACTTCTCGGTGTCCGCCGGAGCATTTTTCAGCGTGGTCAACTCGCTGCCCAGCGTTTTGACCTGCGCCTGCAATTGCGTGTTGGCGGTCTGTTGCTCGGTGTTCTGGGTCGTCATCTGCGCGAGGCGCTTATCCAGTTCGGCTGTCTGCGCACTCATCTGCGCCAGACGCTTGTCGAGATCCGAAGCCTGACCTGCAACACCTTGCTGCTGCGTGCTCTGCTCAAGCAGCCGGCTTTCCAGTTGTTTGATCTGCAGCTTCAGGGCTTCGCTGTCGGAGGTGACATTGGTCTGGCTGGCGACCACTTTGCCGGAAATGTCCTGCAAGCGTCCCGCCGCCTCCTCACTGATTCGCGCGAAACTTTCCTGGGTCGCTACCAGTTGCTGTTCCATCAGGGAAATCTGCTGAAAACTCCACCAGGCAAGACCTGCGAAAGCGAAGAATAACGCGCCGACCAACGCCCAGAGCGGGCCGGTGCTCGCGGCCTTGACCTTGACCACCGGTGCCGAGCGCGAGTGCACGACTGTGCGGGCAGTGGAGGGAAAATCATCGTCATCGAGAACGTTTGCACGCAGGCTCGGTACATCATCGAAGTCGTCGTTGGCATCGTTACGCATGGACATTGAATCAACCTTTGTGAAACAGATGATGGCTTTGTGCCGTGCATTATAACCCTCACGGCCGCATCCATTGACCCCGAACCCCGGTCCTCGGTTCAACAGGTGACCGGCAGCCCGTCGTCAGCGAATGTCTTGAGCCTTCCACCAACCGCAGAACTCATCCAGCGCCGTCCACAGGCTGACCCTCGGATCGTAATCCAGATAATGCCGGGCGCGGCTGATGTCCAGGGTGAAATTTTTGTTCATGACCTGCATGCCCAGCCGCGACAGCGTCGGCTCGGGCCGCCCCGGCCACAACTTGCACACGCCCTCGTTGAGCGCAGCCACCGAGTAGCCCAGGCTGTAGGAACGGTAACGCGTGACCTGCGGGACTTCCATCTGGCGCATGACGTAGTTGACCACGTCCCACAAAGGAATCGGCGTGCCGTTGCTGATGTTGTAGGCCTTGCCAAGGGCAGAACCGGTGGCCAGTAAACTGCTGAGCAACGCTTCGTTGAGGTTCTGGACGCTGGTGAAGTCGACCTTGTTCAGGCCATTGCCGATGATCGCCAGGCGGCCCTTGCGCTGCATCTTCAGCAGGCGCGGAAAAATGCTCATATCGCCAGCGCCGGTGACGAAACGCGGACGCAAAGCCAGGGTTTCGAGGCCGAACTCCTGAGCGCCGAAGACCTTTTGTTCGGCCAGGTATTTGGTCGCGGCATAGTGATGTTTGAAGCGCTTGGGCACCTGTTCTTCAGTCAGGCCCAGGTGGTCGCGTCCATCGAAATAGATCGACGGTGACGACAAGTGCACCAGTCGGCGAACTCGCTGCTTGAGGCAAGCTTCGACCACGTTTTCGGTGACCTGGACGTTACCCAGATGAAAATCCTGATAACGCCCCCACAAACCGACGGCTCCGGCGCAATGCACCACGGCCTCCACGTCCGAGCACAACTGGCGCGCCAGTTCCGGGTCGCTCAAATCACCCGGGACGAACTCGGCGCCACGGCGCACCAGATGTTCCACGCTCTCGGCCCGGCGACCGTTGACCCGTACGTCCAGGCCCTGCTCCAGGGCGAAACGCGCAAAGCGCCCGCCGATGAAGCCGCTTGCGCCGGTGACCAGAATTTTCATGTAGTGCTCCGAATATTTCGTTTTGCGTAGTACGTGAGGTCTTGACGCTGCCCGTCAGTCCAACGGCACCAGCCATTGCCTGGAAGTGCGCACCAATTGATCCGTGAGTAACCCCAGCAGTTGACCGCCGTTGCGCCAATGATGCCAGTACAGCGGCACATCAATCGGTTTATCTGGCAAAAGCTCCAGTAAAACGCCGCTTTCCAGTTGCTCGCGCACCTGTAATTCAGGGACCAGCCCCCAACCAAGACCGGCCTCGGTCAGGCGGATGAATCCTTCGGAAGACGGGCACAAATGGTGTTCAAATCCACCGTCCACGCCGAGAGAAGCGAGGTATCGATGTTGCAGGAAATCGTCCGGACCAAACACCAGTGCCGGAGTTCTGGCCAACTGATCGGCGCGAACGCCATCAGGAAAGTGCCGGGTAATAAAGGCCGGACTGGCCAGTGCGCGATAGCGCATGGCTCCCAACAGAACGCTGCGTGCCCCGGCCACAGGGCGCTCACTGGCACAGAGGCAGGCGGCCACTTCGCCGGCACGCATGCGCTTGAGGCCGACGGTCTGGTCCTCGACCACCAGATCCATCAAGACCTTTTGCTGCGCGCAAAACTCCCCCACGGCCTGCGCCCACCAGGTGGCCAGACTGTCGGCGTTCAAGGCTATCCGCAGGCGCTCCGGTAAACCCTGTTCATCGAGTGCCGGCACCAGGCTTTGCAAATCCCGCTCAAGCAACCGTACCTGTTGCACATGGTTGAGCAGCCGGCGACCGATTTCAGTCGGAGTTGGCGGCGTAGCGCGTACCAGCACCGGCTGGCCGACCCGAGCCTCCAGCAGTTTGATGCGCTGTGAAATCGCCGATTGAGACAATCCCAGCAATTGGGCTGCCCGTTCAAACCCGGCCTGCTCGACCACCGCAGCCAGCGCAGAAAGCAATTTATAGTCGAACATCAGTTTTCCTAATGAGCGATCAGTATGATTGGTTTTTCTTATACAGCGTTCACGGGGAGAATGCCCGACAAGAACTCTTTAACAAGGATCATCCCATGGCTGGCGAAACTTCATTGGCAACGCTGCTGCGCAGCATGAGCCCGCAACTCAATGCCGGCGAATACGTGTTCTGTACCCTGCGTGACGGGAAATTGCCTACCGGTCTGGAAATCATCGGCAGCTTTCGCGAAACGGAAGGTCTGACCGTTATTCTGGAACGCTCCCACGCCGAACAGGCCGGATTCAGCTTCGACTACATCGCTGCCTGGATCACCCTAAATGTGCACTCGGCCCTCGAAGCCGTCGGTCTTACGGCGGCGTTCGCCACTGCACTGGGCAAGGCCAACATCAGCTGCAACGTAATCGCCGGCTACTACCACGATCATTTGTTCGTCGGCCAGGCCGATGCCGAGCGCGCCGTGCAGGTACTGCGGGATCTGGCGTCCAACGGGGAGTAAAACGCTATGTGGCAAAGTTATGTAAACGGCCTGTTGGTGGCCTTTGGCCTGATCATGGCGATCGGTACGCAGAATGCATTTGTGCTGGCGCAAAGCCTCAGGCGTGAACATCACCTGCCGGTCGCAGCGCTTTGCGTGGCCTGCGATGCCCTGCTCGTGGCTGCCGGCGTGTTCGGTCTGGCGACGGTGCTGGCGCAGAACCCGACGTTGCTGGCGATTGCCCGCTGGGGTGGCGCAGCCTTTCTGATCTGGTACGGCAGCCAGGCCCTGCGTCGGGCCTTCTCGAAACAAAGCCTGCAACAGGGCGAAAATCAAACCGTGCGTTCATTGCGAGCGGTCATGTTGAGTGCCTTGGCGGTGACATTGCTTAACCCGCATGTCTATCTGGACACCGTACTGCTGATCGGCTCCCTGGGAGCGCAACAAACCGAGCCTGGTGCCTACGTAATGGGCGCGGCCAGTGCGTCTTTGCTGTGGTTTTTCACCCTGGCGCTCGGTGCAGCCTGGCTGGCTCCCTGGCTCGCCCGTCCGAGTACCTGGCGAATTCTTGACCTATTGGTCGCGGTGATGATGTTCGCAGTAGCATTGCAGCTGATCAGTGCCGGGTGAGTTATTCCAAACTGCTCTGGAACCTCTATTCCACACAGTTGTTGCGTGGTTATGCCGCCCCCCCGGTGCTATGATCCGACACCTGCGCCGCAAAGAGTACAAACTCCCCGGCGCTTGTCTGGCCGCCCGTGATCGGCCTTGCGCTCACCGCACCTGACCTGATTAGGAGATTCACCATGGCTTTCGAATTGCCGCCACTGCCTTACGCACACGATGCCCTGCAGCCGCACATTTCCAAAGAAACTCTGGAATTTCACCACGACAAGCACCACAACACCTACGTCGTGAACCTGAACAACCTGGTGCCTGGCACCGAGTTCGAAGGCAAGACCCTGGAAGAAATCGTCAAGACTTCCTCGGGCGGTATCTTCAACAACGCCGCTCAGGTCTGGAACCACACTTTCTACTGGAACTGCCTGGCGCCAAACGCCGGCGGTCAACCAACCGGCGCACTGGCTGAAGCCATTAACGCGGCTTTCGGTTCGTTCGACAAGTTCAAGGAAGAATTCAGCAAGACGTCCATCGGCACCTTCGGTTCCGGCTGGGGCTGGCTGGTGAAAAAGGCGGACGGTTCCCTGGCCCTGGCCAGCACCATCGGCGCCGGCAACCCGCTGACCAACGGCGACACTCCGCTGCTGACCTGCGACGTCTGGGAACACGCTTACTACATCGACTACCGCAACGTTCGTCCAAAGTATGTCGAAGCGTTCTGGAACCTGGTCAACTGGAAGTTCGTGGCTGAGCAGTTCGAAGGCAAAACCTTCACCGCTTAAGCTCGATGCCAGTCAAAAAACCCGGCTTTCATGCCGGGTTTTTTTTCGCCATATACAAGGTAATTTTTCCGACAATGAAACAGGCGCCATCGCCCTTGCCCCTGCGCCACAGACGTCTAACATCAAACGCATGGAAAATATCTATACCCGCCCCTCAAGTTGAAGGACTCGACAACCGACACAGTGCTAATTCGCCAGATATTTCAAATAACTGCAAATCGGCCAAGCTGCAGGCAAAATCTCCCAAGGATGATTGTCCCTTTGACTGGCATCACGGGATTGCCAATACTCATGGCAACTTGATGCTATCTGCACGGAACAAGGAATAACCCTTTGAAGCTGGAACTCAAGAACAGCTTGTCGGTGAAGTTGCTCCGGGTCGTGCTCCTGTCGGCATTGATCGTCGGTGTGGTCTTGAGCTGCGCGCAGATTGTTTTCGACGCCTATAAAACCCGTCAGGCCGTCGCCGACGATGCCGGGCGCATCCTCGACATGTTTCGCGATCCCTCGACCCAGGCTGTCTACAGCCTGGATCGGGAAATGGGCATGCAGGTGATCGAAGGTTTGTTTCAGGACGATGCAGTGCGCCAGGCCTCCATCGGCCATCCCAACGAAGCCATGCTTGCGCAGAAGTCTCGCGAGTTGCAGCAATCCAACAGTCGCTGGCTGACCGACCTGATCCTCGGCAAGGAACGCACGTTCACCACCCAATTGGTGGGACGCGGCCCCTACAGCGAATATTACGGCGACCTGAGCATCACCCTCGATACCGCCACCTATGGCCAAGGGTTCATTGTCAGTTCAGTGATCATCTTTATCTCCGGTGTGTTGCGAGCCCTGGCAATGGGACTGGTACTGTATCTGGTCTACCACTGGCTGTTGACCAAACCGCTGTCGCGAATCATCGAGCACCTGACGGAAATCAACCCGGACCGCCCCAGCGAACACAAGATTCCTCTGCTCAAGGGACACGAGAAAAACGAACTGGGCATCTGGATCAACACCGCCAACCAATTGCTCGAATCCATCGAACGCAACACCCATCTGCGCCACGAAGCGGAAAACAGCCTCCTGCGCATGGCCCAGTACGACTTCCTCACCGGCCTGCCCAACCGCCAGCAATTGCAAACGCAACTGGACAAGATCCTCATCGACGCCGGCAAGCTGCAGCGACGGGTCGCAGTGCTGTGTGTCGGGCTCGATGACTTCAAGGGCATCAACGAGCAATTCAGCTACCAGACCGGTGACCAGTTGTTGCTGGCCCTCGCCGATCGGCTGCGAGGCCACAGCGGGCGTCTCGGCGCCCTCGCTCGTCTCGGGGGTGATCAGTTCGCGCTGGTGCAGGCCGATATCGAACAGCCTTATGAAGCCGCCGAACTGGCGCAAAGCATCCTTGATGACCTCGAAGCGGCGTTCGCCCTCGATCACCAGGAGATCCGCCTGCGCGCCACCATCGGCATCACACTGTTCCCGGAGGACGGCGACAGCACCGAGAAGCTGTTGCAAAAAGCCGAGCAGACCATGACCCTGGCCAAGACTCGCTCGCGCAACCGTTATCAGTTCTATATCGCCAGTGTCGACACTGAGATGCGTCGCCGGCGCGAGCTGGAAAAAGACCTGCGTGATGCACTGACCCGCAACCAGTTTTATCTCGTCTACCAACCGCAGATCAGTTATCGCGATCACCGCGTGGTCGGTGTCGAGGCATTGATTCGCTGGCAGCATCCCGACCACGGGCTGGTCCCGCCGGACCAGTTCATCCCGCTGGCGGAGCAGAACGGCACCATCATTGCCATCGGCGAATGGGTGCTGGATCAGGCGTGCAGGCAATTGCGCGAATGGCATGACCAGGGCTTCAGCGACCTGCGCATGGCCGTGAATCTGTCTACCGTGCAGTTGCATCACGCCGAATTGCCACGGGTGGTCAACAACCTGATGCAGATGTACCGCCTGCCACCGCGCAGCCTCGAACTCGAAGTCACCGAAACCGGCCTGATGGAAGACATCAGCACCGCGGCCCAGCATTTGCTCAGCCTGCGCCGCTCCGGCGCACTGATTGCCATCGACGACTTCGGCACCGGCTATTCGTCATTGAGCTATCTGAAAAGCCTGCCGCTGGACAAGATCAAGATCGACAAGAGCTTCGTGCAGGACCTGCTCGATGACGACGACGATGCGACCATCGTTCGCGCCATCATCCAGTTGGGCAAGAGCCTGGGCATGCAGGTAATTGCAGAAGGCGTGGAAACCGCCGAGCAAGAGGCCTACATCATCTCTGAGGGCTGTCACGAAGGTCAGGGCTACTTTTACAGTAAACCCCTGCAGTCTCGGGAATTGAGCGCTTACTTGAAGCAGGCCCAGCGCACCAACGCCGCTATCTTGTGACCCCCTGTAGGAGCGAGCTTGCTCGCGATGGTCGTGAATGATGACGCGTTTGGCCTGAAAAAACGCGCTGTCCCCACGTTCATCGCGAGCAAGCTTGCTCCTACAGAGTGAGCGTGCACCCCCATGAATAAGAAATATTTCCACCTACAACCCTTTACACATAATGCGAAAGATTTGCATTATGTCGCAGTTTTGCGCGCTGTCAGCGCCCTACCACCCCTTATCGAAGCAGGATGTTCGCCATGATTCGTATGCCTCTGGCTACCGCCAGTCTGTTGGCCATCGCTATTTCCCTCGCCGGTTGCGGTGAAGGCAAAGACAAAGAAAAAGCCGCCACTCCTGCGCCGGCTGCCAGCACTGCTGCTGCCCCGGCTGCTCCAGCCGCTGCACCTGCCGCGGCCGGTAAAGTCGACGAAGCCGCCGGCAAGGCCGTTGTCGCGCATTACGCCGACATCGTCTTCGCCGTCTACAGCGATGCCGAATCCACTGCGAAGACCCTGCAAACCGCCATCGACGCCTTCCTCGCCAAGCCGAACGCCGACACCCTGAAAGCCGCCAAGGCTGCCTGGATCGCGGCGCGCGTTCCTTACCTGCAAAGTGAAGTGTTCCGCTTCGGCAACACCATCATCGACGACTGGGAAGGTCAGCTGAACGCCTGGCCGCTGGACGAAGGCCTGATCGACTATGTCGACAAGTCCTATGAACATGCCTTGGGTAACCCTGGCGCTACCGCCAATATCATCGCCAACACGCAAATCCAGGTCGGCGAAGACAAGGTTGACGTGAAGGACATCACCCCGGAAAAACTCGCCAGCCTGAACGAGCTGGGCGGTTCCGAGGCCAACGTTGCCACTGGCTACCACGCCATCGAATTCCTGCTTTGGGGCCAGGACCTGAACGGCACCGGCCCAGGCGCTGGCAACCGTCCGGCTTCCGACTACCTTGAAGGCAAAGGCGCCACCGGCGGTCATAACGATCGTCGTCGCGCTTACCTGAAGTCGGTTACTCAGTTGCTGGTCAGCGATCTGGAAGAAATGGTCGGCAACTGGAAGCCGAACGTGGCTGACAACTACCGCGCCACCCTGGAAGCCGAACCTGTTGAAACCGGCCTGCGCAAGATGCTGTTCGGCATGGGCAGCCTGTCCCTGGGCGAACTGGCGGGCGAGCGCATGAAGGTTTCCCTGGAGGCCAACTCCCCTGAAGACGAACACGACTGCTTCAGCGATAACACCCACAACTCGCAGTTCTACGATGCCAAAGGCATTCGTAACGTGTACTTGGGTGAATACACCCGCGTCGACGGTACCAAAATGACCGGCGCCAGCCTTTCCTCCCTGGTGGCCAAGGCCGATCCGGCTGCCGACACCGCGCTCAAAGCGGACCTCGCGGCGACCGAAGCGAAGATGCAAGTGATCGTCGACCATGCCAACAAGGGTGAGCACTACGACCAACTGATCGCCGCCGGCAACACCGCTGGCAACCAGATCGTTCGCGACGCTATCGCTTCCCTGGTCAAGCAGACCGGTTCGATCGAAGCCGCTGCGGGCAAGCTGGGCATCAGCGACCTGAACCCGGACAACGCTGATCACGAATTCTGATCAACGCTGGCTGGATAAAAAAGGCGACCTTCGGGTCGCCTTTTTATTGTCCGGAACACCGCTAATCCTGTAGGAGCTGCCGAGAGAAACGAGGCTGCGATCTTTTCAAAGGCAAGATCAACAGATCGCAACCTGCGCCACCGCCTACTAATCCAAGCAAACGATAATTCCTCTTATTCAAATTCCCCTGCCCTGTTAGACTTTGCGCCCTTGTTTTGCTCGTCTTGCAGGATGTCTGATGCCCTCGCTGCTTCTTCGCTTGTCCGCACTGTTTCTGGCCCTGGGCCTGAGTGCCTGCGATGACGCCCCGAAATTCACCCAGGCCGAACCCGGTGAAGCCCGCTCCGGGGGCAGTGCGACCGTGCGCAAGACCGACCAGAACTCATTTTCCCTGCCTTCTGCCAATCTGCCGCCGTCACGGCGTGTGGATTTCAGCGTCGGCAACAGTTTCTTCCGCAACCCCTGGGTGATCGCCCCCTCGACCACCACTGCTCGCGATGGCCTCGGCCCGCTGTTCAACACCAACGCCTGCCAGGGTTGCCACATCAAGGATGGCCGCGGTCATCCACCCGAGGCCGGCGCACAGAACGCTGTGTCGATGCTGGTGCGCCTGTCGATCCCCGATGCGCCAGCCTACGCCAATGTCATCGAACAACTTGGGGTCGTCCCCGAACCCGTTTACGGCGGCCAGTTTCAGGACATGGCCGTACCTGGGGTGGCCCCGGAAGGCAAAGTGCGGGTTGACTACACCCCCGTGCCAATTCGCTTCAAGGACGGCACCGAGATCGAATTGCGCAAGCCGAACTTGAACATCACCCGGTTGAATTATGGACCGATGCACCCCGACACCCGCTTCTCGGCGCGGGTCGCCCCCCCGATGATCGGCCTGGGCCTGCTCGAAGCGATCCCCGAAGAAGCGATCCTGGCCAACGCCGAAGCTCAGGCAAAGGCCAAAAACGGCATCGCCGGACGTCCGAACCGGGTCTGGGACGACGAACAGAAGAAAACCGTTCTCGGACGATTCGGCTGGAAAGCCGGGCAACCCAATCTCAATCAACAAAATGTTCACGCGTTTTCTGGTGATATGGGCCTCACGACCAGCCTGAGACCCTTTGATGACTGCACCGACGCGCAAATCGCCTGCACGCAGGCACCCAATGGCAACGGTCCCGATGGCGAGCCGGAAGTCAGTGACAACATCCTGCGCCTGGTGCTGTTCTACAGTCGTAATCTCGCCGTACCGGCCCGTCGCGACGTCAATGCACCCGAAGTCCTGGCCGGCAAGACCCTGTTTTATCAGGCCGGTTGCCAGACCTGTCATACACCGAAATACACCACCGCCGCCAACGCCGCCGAACCTGAACTGGCCAATCAAGTGATTCGCCCCTACAGCGATCTGCTGCTGCACGACATGGGCGACGGCCTGGCCGACAACCGAACCGAATTCCAGGCCAGCGGCCGCGACTGGCGCACGCCGCCGTTGTGGGGCATCGGCCTGACGCAGGCGGTTAGCGGCCACACTCAGTTCCTGCACGACGGCCGCGCCCGTAACCTGCTCGAAGCCGTGCTCTGGCATGGCGGTGAAGCGGCAGCGGCGCAGCAACAGGTTTTGTCTTTCGATGCCGGGCAACGCGCGGCGTTGCTGGCGTTTTTGAATTCCCTTTAACACGCACTTATTCAGCGGGAGCCCGACATGTTCCGTCCCAAACTGCTTTTCACCAGTCTTGCCGCACTCGCTCTGGGTGCCTGCTCGCCCCAGGACCCGCAAGCGGTCACTTCGGCAGCCATCGCCAAATCGGTGATCCTGCCGACCTACACCCGCTGGGTCGAGGCTGACCGCCAACTGGCCGTCAGCGCCCTCGCCTATTGTGAAGGCAAGGAAACCCTGGACACTGCCCGCGCCGATTTCCTGCACGCGCAAAAAGCCTGGGCCGAGCTGCAACCGCTGCTGATCGGGCCGCTGGCCGAAGGCAACCGCGCATGGCAAGTGCAGTTCTGGCCAGACAAGAAAAACCTCGTCGGCCGTCAGGTCGAACAACTGGTCACCGCGCAACCGCAGATCGATGCGGCGACGCTGGCAAAATCCAGCGTCGTGGTACAGGGCCTCTCGGCCTATGAATACATCCTGTTCGACAGCAAGCCTGATGTGGCCAACGCCGAACAGAAAGCCAGGTACTGCCCACTGTTGATCGCCATTGGCGAGCGTCAGAAGCAATTGGCCGAAGAGATTCTGAAAAGCTGGAACAACACCGACGGCATGCTCGCGCAAATGAGCAAATTTCCGAACCAGCGCTACGCCGATTCTCACGAAGCCATCGCCGATCTGCTGCGCGTGCAAGTCACCGCACTCGACACCCTGAAGAAAAAACTGGGCACCCCGATGGGTCGCCAGACCAAAGGCGTTCCACAGCCGTTCCAGGCTGATGCCTGGCGCAGCCAATCGTCCCTGGCAGGTCTCGAAGCCAGCCTTGCGGCGGCCAAAACAGTCTGGGAAGGTGTGGACAACAAGGGTCTGCGCAACTTGCTGCCGAGCGAGCAGAAGCCGTTGGCCGACAAGATCGACGCCGCCTACGACGCCGCGCTGAAACAGTTCGCCGGCAACAAGCGCTCGCTGACCGACATGCTCAATGACGAGGCCGGTCGCCAACAGCTCAATGAACTCTACGACAGCCTCAACGTCGTCCACCGCCTGCACGAGGGCGAACTGGCCAAGGCGCTGGGCATCCAACTGGGCTTCAACGCCAACGACGGTGACTGATGAGGGCGACTTCCATGCTGCGACGCCAGGCTCTGACATTAGGTAGTTTGCTGCTGGGCGCAGTGACGCTGGGCGGCTGGAAGCTGTTCAGGCAAAAGGACCAAAGCCCGCTGCTGCTTTCAGCGCGGGACGATACCGACGGCAAGCATTACGCCGTGGGTTATCGGCTGGATGGCACTCAGGTGTTTGCCACCCAGGTCGGCCAGCGTTGCCACGACATCATTAACCACCCGGCGCTGCCGATCGCGCTCTTTGTCGCCCGTCGCCCGGGCACCGAGAGTTACCTGGTCGACCTGCGCGATGGCACGCTGCTGCAAACCGTGACCTCGCAACCGAACCGGCACTTCTACGGTCATGCGGTGATTCACCAAAGCGGCGACTGGCTCTATGCCACCGAAAACGACACCTCCGATCCGGGTCGCGGCCTGCTCGGTGTGTACAAATTCGAAGGCGAACGGTTGGTGCACAGCGGCGAGATTTCCACCCATGGCATCGGCCCGCATCAGGTGTCGTGGATGCCCGACGGCGAAACCCTGGTCGTGGCCAACGGCGGGATTCGCACCGAGGCCGAAAGCCGGGTCGAGATGAACCTCAACGCCATGGAGCCCAGCCTGGTCCTGATGCAACGGGACGGCACTCTGCTGAGCAAGGAAACCCTCGCCCAGCAGATGAACAGCGTGCGCCACCTGGGTATTGCCAGCGACGGCACCATCGTCGCCGGACAACAATTCATGGGCGCGGCGCACGAATCGTCGGAATTGTTGGCGATCAAGCGTCCCGGTCAACCGTTCGTGGCGTTCCCGGTGCCCGAACACCAGTTGCAGGCCATGGGGCACTACACCGCCAGCGTCGCTGTGCACAGTGACTTGCGCCTGGTGGCATTGACCGCACCACGGAGCAACCGCTTTTTCATCTGGGATCTGGACAGCGCAGAAGTGCGCCTGGATGCGCCGCTTCCCGATTGCGCCGGGGTTGGCGCGGTGGCCGACGGCTTTGTCGTTTCCTCGGGCCAAGGGCGTTGCCGCTACTACGATTGTCGTCAGGAAAACCTCGTTGCGAAACCGCTGGAACTGCCGGCAGGGCTCTGGGACAACCATCTTCACCTGATGGCATGAAACGCCAAAAGATCGCAGCCTTCGGCAGCTCCTACATTGGAATGATGTGCATTTTGTAGGAGCTGGCGAAGGCTGCGATCTTTTCGCAATTGTATCTCTCTAAAATCTCATACCCTGTAAAAACTGGCAGTTGGTTTCCCCCTCCCAGTCGCGGTAATGTGCCCCACTGTCTCACCTGATTTTCTCCAAGGAACTGGAAATATGCTGCGTCGCCGCATGCTGATCATGTTGGGTGTTGTTCTGCTGATCGTGCTGGTCCTGGCCGCCTATAAAGCCTTCTCCATTTACACGATGATCCAAGGCTTCTCCGCGCCGAAACCACCAATCAGTGTCGCCGTCGCCACGGCTACCGAACGACCGTGGCAAGCCCGGCTGCCCACGGTTGGAACCCTGAAGGCGCTGCAAGGTGTCGACCTGAGCCTGGAAACCGACGGCACCGTGATTGATGTGCAATTCGAGTCAGGGCAAAAGGTCAAGTCCGGCCAACCCATCGTCCAGCTCGACAGCAAAGTGGAAAGCGCCTTGCTTGAAACCGCCCTGGCCGACCTTGGACTGGCCCAGGTTGACTACAACCGCGGCAGTCAGCTGGTGGGTAGTCAGGCCATTTCCAAAGGTGAGTTCGACCGACTCTCGGCGGTCTACAAAAAGAGCAAGGCCACGGTCAATCAACTCAGGGCCGCTCTCGGCAAAAAAAGCATTCTCGCGCCTTTCAGCGGCACGATCGGCATTCGCCAGGTGGACGTCGGCGACTACGTGGCCAGCGGCACCATGATTGCCACGCTGCAAGACCTCAGCAGCCTGTACGTCGACTTTTTCGTACCTGAACAGTCAGTACCAAAGATTGCCGTGGGGCAAGCGGTGCAGATCATCGTCGCGTCCTATCCGACGCAGGTGTTCCCCGGCACCATCAGCGCGATCAACCCGAAAGTCGAGAACAGCACCCGCAACGTGCAAGTCCGTGCGACCCTGGCCAACCCGGATGGCAAATTATTGCCGGGAATGTTTGCCAGCTTGCAGGTGCTGCTGCCCGACCCGCAGCCCCGCATCGTCGTCCCGGAAAGCGCCATCGCCTATACGCTTTATGGCAACTCGGTGTATGTCGCCGCTCAGAAAAAGGCCGAAGACGGCAGTCTGGAAAAAGACGACAAGGGCCAGCCCGTGCTGATCGCCGAACGGCGATTTGTCGAAACCGGCGAACGCCGTGACGGCCAGGTGATGATCACCAAAGGCGTGCAGAACGGCGAAAAAGTGGTCACGGCCGGCCAGATCAAACTGGACAACGGCGCGCACATTGCCATCAGCGACGACAAGACTCTAGGCGAGAAGAACAGCCCGCCCCGCGCGGACTGATCAAGGAATCCCCATGGCTTTTACCGACCCGTTCATCCGCCGTCCGGTTCTCGCAACCGTGGTCAGCCTGCTGATTGTGCTGCTGGGCTTTCAAGCCTGGAGCAAGCTGCCGTTGCGACAGTACCCACAGATGGAAAACGCCCTGATCACGGTGACCACTGCCTACCCCGGGGCGAACGCCGAAACCATCCAGGGCTACATCACTCAACCGATGCAACAGAGCCTGGCAAGCGCCGAAGGCATCGACTACATGACCTCGGTCAGTCGGCAAAACTTCTCGGTGATCTCGATCTATGCGCGCATTGGCGCCAACAGCGACCGCCTGTTCACTGAACTGCTGGCCAAGGCCAACGAGGTCAAAAACCAGCTGCCCCAGGACGCCGAAGACCCGGTTCTGAGCAAAGAAGCGGCTGATGCCTCGGCGCTGATGTACATCAGCTTCTTCAGCAAGGAACTGAGCAACCCGCAGATTACCGACTACCTGTCGCGGGTCATCCAACCGAAACTGGCGACCCTGCCCGGCATGGCCGAAGCCGAGATTCTCGGCAATCAGGTGTTTGCCATGCGATTGTGGCTGGACCCGGTGAAACTGGCGGGATTCGGCCTGAGTGCCAGCGACGTGACCAACGCCGTGCGCCAATACAACTTCCTTTCCGCCGCCGGCGAAGTGAAAGGCCAGTATGTGGTCACCAGCATCAACGCCAATACCGAGCTCAAGTCCGCTGAAGCCTTCGGCGCGATTGCGCTCAAGGTCGATGGCGACAGTCGTGTACTGCTGCGCGATGTGGCACGGGTGGAAATGGGTGCAGAAAACTACGACACCATCAGCTCCTTTGGTGGCACCCCCTCGGTGTACATCGGGATCAAGGCCACGCCCGGCGCCAACCCGCTGGAAGTGATCAAGGAAGTGCGCAAGATCATGCCGGACCTTGAGGCGCAATTACCGCCCAACCTCAAGGGAGAAATCGCCTACGACGCCACCCTGTTCATTCAGGCTTCGATCGACGAAGTGGTGAAAACCCTGTTTGAAGCGGTACTGATTGTGATCGTGGTGGTGTTCCTGTTCCTCGGAGCTCTGCGCTCGGTGGTGATCCCGGTCGTGACCATCCCGCTGTCGATGATCGGTGTGATGTTCTTCATGCAGATGATGGGCTACTCGATCAACCTGCTGACCCTGCTGGCAATGGTGTTGGCCATTGGTCTGGTGGTGGACGACGCCATCGTGGTGGTGGAAAACATCCACCGTCATATTGAGGAAGGCAAGACACCGCTGGATGCAGCCATCGAGGGTGCCCGGGAAATCGCCATGCCGGTGGTCTCGATGACAATCACCCTGGCGGCGGTATATGCGCCCATTGGCTTTCTGACCGGTCTCACCGGGGCACTGTTCAAGGAGTTCGCCCTGACCCTGGCGGGAGCGGTGGTGATCTCCGGCATTGTCGCGCTGACCCTGTCGCCGATGATGTGCGCCCTGCTGCTGCGCCACGATGAAAACCCCAGCGGGCTGGCCCATCGCCTGGACCGGATTTTTGAAGGTCTCAAGCGCCGCTATCAGAGCATGTTGCACGGCACCCTCAACACTCGGCCGGTGGTGCTGGTGTTTGCCGTCATCGTGCTGTGCCTGATTCCGGTATTGCTCAAGTTCACCAAGTCGGAACTCGCGCCGGATGAGGATCAGGGCATCATTTTCATGCTGGCCAATGCCCCCCAACCGACCAACCTCGACTACCTGAACACTTACACCGACGAATTCATCAACATCTTCAAATCGTTTCCCGAGTATTACTCGTCGTTCCAGATCAATGGCTTCAACGGTGTGCAGTCCGGGATTGGCGGCTTCCTGCTCAAGCCGTGGAATGATCGCAGTCGCACGCAAATGGCGATCCTTCCGGAGGTCCAGGCCAAACTCGAGAGCATTCCGGGCCTGCAGATTTTCGGGTTCAACCTGCCCTCCCTGCCGGGCACCGGCGAAGGGTTGCCCTTCCAGTTCGTCATCAACTCCGCCAACGATTACGAATTGCTGCTACAGGTGGTCGACCGGGTGAAGAAACGCGCGATGGAATCCGGCAAGTTTGCGTTCGTCGACGTCGACCTGGCGTTCGACAAGCCTGAAGTAGTGGTAGACATAGACCGCGCCAAGGCTGCGCAAATGGGGGTATCGATGCAGGACCTGGGAGGGACGCTCGCGACGTTACTCGGTGAAGCCGAAATCAACCGTTTCACCATTGAAGGTCGCAGCTACAAAGTCATCGCCCAGGTCGAACGCCCTTTCCGCGATAACCCGCAATGGTTGAACAACTACTACGTCAAAAACACCACTGGCGAGCTACTGTCCTTGTCTACCCTGATTACCGTGACCGACCGCGCACGTCCAAGGCAGTTGAATCAGTTTCAGCAACTCAACTCTGCCATCCTGTCTGGCGTGCCACTGGTGAGCATGGGGGAAGCCATTGACACCGTGCACCAGATCGCCAGCGAAGAAGCACCCGCAGGCTTTGCCTTCGATTATGCCGGCGCATCGAGGCAATACGTTCAGGAAGGTAGCGCCTTGTGGGTCACGTTTGGCCTGGCACTGGCGATCATCTTCCTGGTGCTGGCCGCGCAGTTCGAAAGCTTCCGCGACCCATTGGTCATCCTGGTCACCGTACCTCTGTCAATTTGCGGCGCGTTGATTCCGCTTTTCCTGGGCTGGTCGAGCATGAACATCTATACCCAGGTCGGACTGGTGACGTTGATAGGCCTGATCAGCAAGCACGGGATCCTGATCGTCGAGTTTGCAAACCAACTGCGCAAGGACAAGGGGTTGACTGCACGGGAAGCGGTGGAGGAAGCCGCCGCCATTCGTCTGCGTCCGGTATTGATGACCACCGCGGCGATGGTGTTCGGCATGGTGCCGTTGATCATCGCCACGGGTGCGGGTGCGGTCAGTCGTTTCGACATTGGCACAGTGATCGCCACGGGCATGTCGATCGGCACGTTGTTCACCCTGTTTGTGTTGCCGTGCGTGTACACGTTGTTGGCAAAACCCGACAAGGCTGTGGTCCAGCCTTAAAACTTGCTCGCGTTGGCGTGTCAGTGACAGCAATGGGGCTGGTACACCATCCGAGCCAACTTCTATAGAGGGAAGTTGCAGGAGGGCAATCAGTGACAAAAAAAGGCCTCGCATTAGCGAGGCCTTTTTATTCTTGCTTCGATCGAGTCAACTTTGCGGCCTCATTCCTTGAGAAAGTCCGAACATGAACAGCAACAAATCATGGTCGGGCTGAGTGGCCACGGATGCCTTGGCTACCCGTGGCAACGGACAATGCTCTTCTGCGTTGATCGAGCTGAGAACCTGGGTGCGAGGCTGCTCCCACGCTGCCACCGCGATCGACGCAACTGCCAAGGCTCCTACTAGAAACAAACCTCGTGCAATTTCGAGTTTCATTGCTACAAACCTTTGATAGCGCTGCCAAACGCCGTCTCATAAAAGTAGACGAGTTTCTTCCAGTCCGCCGGATCGAACGACGAGTGGCGACGCAGCTGCTTCATGTCGTGAGCAGCGGCGCGATAGGCGGTCAAGCGCTGTCGACACTTCTCCAGGTCGATAAGTGCGATCTCGACATTCGCCGAATCGCCCTCACCCGTCACACGAACAAAAACGTGCTTGATGTAGATACAGCTGTGTTGCCAACGCCCCTTGTGCATGCGGGCCAGGTTTTCGGCCAGATCCTTCAGCACTCGGTCATGGACTGCTTCACCGTGACGCTCGCGACCACCGCCGGCGTACCAGTGTTCGATTTCCTCGAAGCCGTCCAGGGACTTGGTTACCAGCAGCGCCCTCCATTTATGAACGGGATCGCGCTGTGCACCGCAGAAAACCATGTGTGGAACGCGAACTCCAAGCGCGGTCACCCCGGTGAGCGCATCACGCTCACGCAACACCGTAGGACGACCAAACGGATGCAGCCAACTACGATGGATGTGTCCGGTCTGGCGCTTGATATAGAGCAACTGACCATCACTGCCGGTTACTCGCTGAACGCCACTCTCCCCACCGCGACGGACGTTGGGTTCCTCCACCCACTCACCGCGTTGATTCCAGAAGTAATCAAAGCGGTCCTGAGAAGGGACTTCCGTTTCTGCTGCACACTGCACTGCCATCCTGTTACCTCTTGCGTAATACGTAAACCCGCCACATGGCATAGAGCGGAATAAAGTCCAGTTGTTCCTGGATGCGGAAACCCGCCTGCTCAAATTCCTTTTCTACAGTAGCGGCCGGTAACACAAATCGGTTTTGGTAACCTTCCTGCTCACGGGACTTCTCTGCGCGCTTGCGTTTCCAGGCTTTGAAATTGCCATCAACCCACAACGAAAGGATCACGCTATCGCGGGATACACGCTCGAATTCCCGCAAAATCGCCAGTCGATGCTCGGCTTCACCTATGTGGTGGAGCAATCGCATACAGAAAATGCTGTCGACTGCGTTATCAGGCAAGGCGATGTCGAATGCAGAGGTGTGCAAGGGTTGTACCCGTTTCACCACATCGGCAGGTTGCGACTGCGTGGCGATCTTCAGCATGGACTCCGAGTTGTCGGCGCCGATGATCACACGGTTTGGCTTTTCGGCCAGCATTGGCCAGAAACGCCCTGCTCCGCAGGGCAAATCGAGAACCAGGCCCGGTTCTCCCACCAGGGCCAGCGCCTTGCGTGCCATTTGCACGTCACGCCAGTGAGACAAGCGACGACCGAGACCATCCTGATGCTTGCGCAAATAGCGTTGCGCGTGCTGATCGTCATACTTTTCGGAAAAATCTAGTTTGATCGGGCCATCCATTATCACAGTCTCCTGAACTTCTGATGACAGCCACATTAGGTAGCGCCGTGTCAGCATCAGGTCATGCAATTGTGAAAATTTCGTTAAAAAAACCTCAAATTATTACAAGGTTTTTCAGAAATAGTTCCAATCGATATGACCTTCACTTATTGAGATTAGGCCTCAAGTTGAATCAGTTCCACTTGAAAACGACAGCCATGAGGTTCCATGGTTGTCAGGCTGACATTCCAGCCCTGGTTTTCACAGATCCGCTGCACCAGCGACAGACCAAGCCCCAATCCTTCCCCGCGTTTCTCGTTTCCGCGCACAAAAGGCTCGAACATTGCTTCGCGTTTTTCCTCAGGAATGCCAACACCGCTGTCTTCTACCAGAAAGCCAGTGGATGTCAGGGTCAAGCGGATGAACCCGCTCTCGGTGTAATGCAATGCGTTACGCAGCAGGTTGCCCATCACGGCATGCAGCAGCGTGGCGTTGTAACAAGTAATCGGCGGGTGCCCGGACTCGAAAATCAGCTTCAATCCCTTGGCTTCGATCGGCTCGCGCCAAAGACCGAGCAGACCATCAGCCACTGCGCCAAGGGTCTGCTGAGGCGACATATTGACGTCTTCACGTTGCGCACGCGCCAGCATCAGAAAGGTTTGCACCAGCTCGCGCATTTCTTCGCAAGCCCGGGCGATCCGCTCAACCTGAGCACGGCCACGTAGATCAAGACCGGGATTTTCGAGCAACAGTTCGCAGGAACTGGCCAGAACCATCAATGGGGTGCGCAGTTCATGGCTGACGTCACTGGTGAAAAGGCGCTCGCGGCTCAACGCCTGGCGCAAACGCCCAAGAGTCGCGTCAAATGCCACGGCCAATTCGCCGACTTCGTCTGCGGCGTAATCCGGTGCCAGCGGGGGTGCCAGACCTAACAGCTGATCGCGATGGCGCACTTGGCGGGCCAGGCGTACTACCGGTGCCATCACTTTGCGTGCCAGGACCCAGCCAAGAAACACGGCCAGTGCCAGGCTCAGCACGAATCCCACCAGCACCACCGCAAACAACACCCGTTCACGCTCTTCAAAGTCGCTTTGGTCCTGCAACAGGACGTAGTGCCGACCGTCGACGATTTCGACCATCGCGTGATACGACAGTTGGTCGCGGAAGACTTCGTGAAAACCCGGATCCAGATGACGCAAATCCTTGGGCAATTCAAAGTCGCCCGGACCACCGCTGAAATAGAACAGCTGATCCGGCTCGGGCCGATGGCTCCAGTCCGAGACACTGTCCATCAGCAGCAACCGCTGCAAATCGCCTCCCAGACCGGCCGAGATAAGTTTTTCTTCCACCAGATGCACCGTCGCGATGATGCCCATGGCGAAAGCACCCGCCACCAGCGCGCTCATCAGCGCAAAGGCGATGATGATCCGCTGGGAAAGGCTCTGTTTAAACTCCATCACGCCCCTCGGCCAAGCGGTAGCCCACGCCGTGCACCGTTTGCAGCAGCGGCTTGGCGAATGGCTTGTCGATCACCTGGCGCAGTTGGTGGACATGGCTGCGCAAGCTGTCGCTGTCCGGGCAGTCGTCGCCCCACAGCGCTTCTTCGAGAATTTCCCGGCGCAACACGTGGGGGCTTTTCTGCATCAGCACGGCCAGCAACTTCAGGCCCACCGGGTTGAGCTTCAGCAGGCGGCCTTCGCGGGTCACCTCAAGCGTATCGAGGTCGTAGCTCAAATCGCCAACCTGCAAGGTGCGACGTCCGCCACCCTGGGTACGGCGCATGACCGCTTCGACCCGGGCCGCCAACTCTGACAGGGCGAACGGTTTGATCAGATAATCGTCGGCACCGGACTTGAATCCTTGCAGACGGTCGTCCAGTTGATCGCGTGCGGTCAGCATGATCACCGGCGTGTCACGACGGGCATCTTCACGCAGGCGTTTGCACAGGGTGTAACCGTCGATACCGGGCAACATGATATCGAGCACGATCAAATCGTAGTGCTCGGTGGCCGCCAAATGCAGGCCCGACAATCCGTCCTGTGCGCAATCTACGGTATAGCCTTTGAGCCCCAGGTAATCGGCCAGGTTGGCGAGGATATCGCGATTGTCTTCAACCAATAAAATTCGCATGGGCATCTCTCCGTACACAGTAACGGCCGTCTTGGCCCGCGCAGCTTAAGGCCAAGTTCGGCTCACGGCTAGGACTGAGTGAAGCTCAAAAATATAGAAACTGACCGATTACGGCCTTAACAAGTTTTTCACTATCGATTCACACGCTGGCGACAGAATCGGGCACAAACTCCGCGCGACTGCGCATTTCAGAACATTTCACTGACCAAGGAACTCGCATGGTTTCGACCCTTGCACGCCCCGCCTCTCGCCCGCTCAATTTCTGGGTGTGCCTTGGGGTCCCCGTCATTGCGGCGATCATTTTGGTATTGCTTGAATTGACCAACCTGGACATGGACCTGGCCAAGCTGTTCTACGACCCGGTCGCCGGACAATTCATCGGGCGCCACAGTTACTTCCTGGAAGACATCCTGCACGACCGCGCTAAACAAGTGGTCATCGCCTTCTCGGTGTTTGCCATCCTCGGTTTCATCGGCTCGTTTTTCATCGCAAGGCTCAAGCCATTCAAACGGGAACTGGGTTGTCTTGTGCTGTCTCTGGCACTGGCGACCTCTTTTGTTACACCGATGAAAGCGGTGACGGCGGTGCAATGTCCATGGAGCCTTGAGCAATTCGGCGGTCACGAGACCTACAGCGAATTGCTGAGCCCGCGCCCTGCTACCGACAAACCCGGGCGCTGCTGGCCGGGTGGACATGCGGCGACCGGGTTCACATTGTTTGCCCTGTATTTCGTCTTGCGTGACCGCCGCCCGCGTTTGGCTCGCTCAGCATTTGTGTTCGCCTTTGCCCTGGGCAGCGTGTTTTCCATCGGCCGGATGATGCAGGGGGCGCACTTTTTTTCGCACAACGTTTGGACGGCGATTTTCTGCTGGCTGATTTGCCTGGGGTCGTACTACTACATTCTTTATCGACCGGTGGTGAACGCTGAGCGAGTGGCCAAGGCGGATCCGGTCAGCGTATGAACTGACGCCATCGCGAGCAAGCTTGCTTCTACATGGACGATGTAGTTCCTGTGGTTGCGTGGCTTGCCCGCGATGGGGGCGACGCGATCTCCAGCCCCCCCAAAAAAATCGAAGACAATAAAAAACCCCGCCTGCTTTCGCAGGCGGGGTTTTTAGTACAGGGGTGAGGCTGGCTTACATCATGCCGCCCATGCCGCCCATACCGCCCATGTCTGGCATACCGCCGCCAGCACCGCCGTCTTTCTTCGGTGCATCAGCAACAGCGGCTTCGGTGGTCAGGATCAGACCGCCGATCGACGATGCAGCTTGCAGAGCGGAACGGGTTACCTTGGTTGGGTCCAGGATGCCCATTTCGATCATGTCGCCGTACTCGCCAGTCGCAGCGTTGTAACCGAAGTTACCTTTGCCGTTCTTGACTTCGTTGACCACAACGCTTGGCTCGTCACCGCTGTTGGCAGCGATCTGACGCAGCGGTGCTTCAACGGCACGGCGCAGAACAGCAATACCTACGTCCTGATCAGCGTTGTCGCCTTTCAGATCGTTCAGGGTTTGCAGAGCGCGGATCAGCGCAACGCCACCGCCAGGTACCACGCCTTCTTCAACGGCTGCACGGGTAGCGTGCAGGGCGTCTTCAACGCGGGCTTTTTTCTCTTTCATTTCTACTTCGGAACCAGCGCCAACCTTGATCACTGCAACACCGCCGGACAGTTTGGCCAGACGCTCTTGCAGTTTTTCACGGTCGTAGTCCGAGGAAGTTTCGGCAACCTGAGCACGGATCTGAGCAATGCGGGACTCGATGTCGCCTGCTACGCCAGCACCGTCAACAATGATGGTGTTTTCCTTGGAGATGGTCACGCGCTTGGCGCTACCCAGGTTTTCCAGGGTGGCTGCTTCCAGGCTCAGGCCGATCTCTTCGGAGATAACGGTACCGCCAGTCAGAACGGCGATGTCCTGCAGCATGGCCTTGCGGCGGTCGCCGAAGCCTGGAGCCTTGACGGCTGCGACTTTAACGATGCCACGCATGTTGTTCACGACCAGAGTCGCCAGGGCTTCGCCTTCAACGTCTTCGGAAACGATCAGCAGTGGACGGCCAGCTTTGGCAACGGCTTCCAGCACTGGCAGCATTTCGCGGATGTTCGAGATCTTTTTGTCGACCAGCAGAACCAGCGGATTGTCCAGCTCGGCAACCATGGTTTCCGGCTTGTTGACGAAGTACGGGGACAGGTAGCCACGGTCGAACTGCATGCCTTCTACAACCGACAGTTCGTTTTCCAGGCCAGTGCCTTCTTCAACGGTGATCACGCCTTCTTTACCGACTTTTTCCATGGCTTCGGCAATGATGTCGCCGATGGAGTTGTCGGAGTTGGCCGAGATGGTGCCTACCTGAGCGATTGCCTTGGTGTCAGCGCAAGGCTTGGACAGGTTCTTCAGCTCTTTGACGATAGCGATGGTCGCTTTGTCGATACCGCGCTTCAGATCCATCGGATTCATGCCGGCAGCGACGGCTTTCAGGCCTTCGTTGACGATCGACTGAGCCAGAACGGTAGCGGTGGTAGTACCGTCACCAGCGTCATCGTTGGCACGGGAGGCAACGTCTTTGACCAGCTGCGCGCCCATGTTTTCGAAACGGTCTTCGAGTTCGATTTCTTTGGCGACGGAAACGCCGTCCTTGGTGATGGTCGGAGCGCCGAAGCTCTTCTCGATGATCACGTTACGGCCTTTCGGGCCCAGGGTCGCTTTTACCGCGTCAGCCAGGACGTTGACGCCTTTGAGCATTTTCTTGCGGGCGGAATCGCCAAACAGAACTTCTTTAGCAGCCATGATCGATATTCCTTAAATACTTTGTAGTAGCGGAAAATGAACGGGGAATCAGCCTTCGATAACAGCGAGGATTTCGTTCTCGCTCATTACCAGCAGGTCTTCGCCGTCGACTTTCACAGTGTTGCTGCCGGAGTAAGGACCGAACACAACCTTGTCGCCAACCTTGACGGCCAGTGCACGCACTTCACCGTTGTCCAGTACGCGGCCGGTGCCGACAGCGAGGATTTCGCCGCTGTTGGCTTTTTCAGCAGCCGAACCTGGCAGAACGATACCGCCAGCGGTTTTCTTTTCTTCTTCGCTGCGACGGATGACGACGCGGTCATGCAGAGGACGAAGCTTCATTGTCGATCTCTCCTAATTGTGGTTTTCATCGGCCGGTGTAGTCCCGGCGGGTTTAACAAAGTCCGGCGGTGCCGGGTGCGGTTCGTCAAGCGAACCGCGGAAGTCTGTCTGGCGTGATCGCCAGAAACCTTGCGGTGACCGTTACATAAGGGCGTACAAACTGATTACAAGGGCAGGGATCGAAAATTTTTCCTTTCACCCCCTTAAACGAACACGGCACCCGAAGGTGCCGTGAGTCGAAGCTATTACTTGGTGTCGCGGTGTTCGAACTCGCCTTCGATCACATTGGGCTCACGCCCCAGCGGCTCGCGCGGCGCGGGACCGCCCCGGGCTTGAAGATCATCGGCGAACGCACGTTGGCGGATGGCCTGCTCTTCGGCACGCCGGCGCATTTTATTGGCCAGCAGGCGACGGCTGATCGGCAACAGCATGATCAAGCCAATCACGTCGCTGATGAAACCCGGCAGGATCAACAGACCACCGGCTAACGCCAGCATCAGGCCTTCGAGCATGGTCTGGGCCGGCAGCTCACCGCGGTTCAGGCTTTCACGGGCACGCAGCGCTGTAGCCAGTCCGGCGATGCGCAGCACGAACACACCGAACATCGAGCCGAGAATGACCAGCAGCAGGGCCGGGAAAAACCCGATCGATCCTGCCACCTTTACGAATACGAACAGCTCCAACACCGGGAACAGCAGAAAGAGCAACAAAAAAGGGCGCATCAAATGGTTCCTCAACGCAAGAATGCCTTGCCAGTTCACCTTAGATGACGTCGCCGTTTCGTGAATTCAAGCGTCGGCCACTTCATTTTTTGGCCAATGTTCGGCGTGAGCCAGTGAAACCAAGGCCTCGCGGACTTGTGTCGGCGTATTACAAGGTGCCTGGAACGGCAACCAGTATAGGCTCTGACCGATACGCAGGTGCATGCCTTCGGTATCGATACCGACCATTTGCGCCGCTGCGGTTTTCGGCAAACCGGCCAGATCGACGTAATGGGCAATGGCCTTGGCATGATCGGCGTTCATGTGTTCGACCATACTCACCTCGGCCTTGCCGGCAAACGGGTTGGCCAGAGTCAGGTCGTTGACCCAGTGAATCGCGCCGAAACCACCGATGTAACGGTGGCGTACCGGCTCAAGCACCCAGAAATCAAAATCATGCGCCGTGTGGTAGCTCTGTGATTCCGGGAAGTAGCGGTAGTAACGTTCGGCCGCCGCTGCGATGACCCCTTCGCCTTCCAGTTGTTGCGTCTCGGCCAGGTAAGTCAGGCGACCAACGGCCTGCACATCTTCCGCCCCGCGCTCGCCCACGAACAGCGAACATTTCGGATCTTTTTGCAGGTTATGAGTGTGCTGGGCGATGCGGCTGATAAGGATCAGGGGCCGACCCTGCTCGTCCAGGCAGTAAGGAACCACAGAGCCGAATGGAAAGCCGGGCATCGATTTGGAGTGCGTGGAGAGCACGCCACGGTATTCCTTGAGAAGCAATTCTCGTGCATGCTTAGCCGCTTCAACGCTCAATTTATGACTCCTTGAATAGAATCCGTCAGAAAAAACGGACAGCGACTGGCAAAAGTTCCAGCGCGCCATTAGGGGCAGTTCTCATGTGCCAAGGTAGGCGTGATGGAGAAGATGCCTATGAAAAAACCCAGACCATTTACCGGGGCAGGCGAATGCAACTCACTGACAAAGTAATCATTATCACTGGCGGTTGCCAGGGTTTAGGCCGATCCATGGCCGAGTATTTCGCGAATAAAGGCGCGAAACTGGCGCTGGTGGACCTGAACCAGGAAAAACTCGACGACGCCGTCGCTGCCTGCAAGGCCAAGGGCGTCGAAGCCCGCGCTTATCTGTGCAACGTTGCCAATGAAGAGCAAGTGACTCATATGGTCGCCCAGGTTGCCGAAGACTTCGGCGCGATCCATGGCCTGATCAACAACGCCGGGATCCTGCGTGACGGCCTGCTGCTCAAGGTCAAGGACGGCGAAATGACCAAGATGAGCCTGGCCCAATGGCAGGCGGTGATCGACGTCAACCTGACCGGCGTGTTCCTGTGCACCCGTGAAGTCTCGGCCAAAATGGTCGAACTGAACAACAGCGGCGCGATCATCAATATCTCGTCGATTTCCCGCGCTGGCAACGTCGGTCAGACCAACTACTCCGCCGCCAAGGCCGGTGTTGCAGCCGCGACCGTGACCTGGGCCAAGGAACTGGCGCGCTACGGCATCCGTGTTGCCGGCATTGCACCAGGCTTCATCGAAACCGAAATGACCTTGGGCATGAAGCCTGAAGCGCTGGAGAAGATGACTGCCGGGATTCCGCTCAAGCGCATGGGCAAGCCTGAAGAGATCGCCCATTCGGCGGCTTACATCTTCGAGAACGACTACTACACCGGTCGGATATTGGAGATGGATGGCGGGTTGCGTATCTAAAGCAAGATCAAAAGATCGCAGCCTCACTTCGCTCGACAGCTCCTACAGGTGTAGGCCAATTCAATGTAGGAGCTGTCGAGCGAAGCGAGGCTGCGATCTGTTTATAGGCGCCGCAAATCAATCGTCGCTGATGCTGATATTCGGCATCGCCGGCGTCAACGCTTCCTGCAACACGATCCGCGCACCGACATGGCGGGCCAGCTCCTGGTAAACCATGGCGATCGGGCAATCTGGCTCGGCGATCACGGTTGGCTTGCCACCATCGGCCTGCTCGCGGATTTCCATCGCCAACGGCAACGAAGCAAGCAGTTCGACACCATACTGGGTCGCCAGCTTCTCACCACCACCCTCACCGAACAGATGCTCGGCATGTCCACAATTCGAGCAGATGTGCACGGCCATGTTTTCCACCACACCCAACACCGGAATGTTGACCTTGCGGAACATTTCCACACCCTTGCGCGCGTCCAGCAATGCCAGGTCCTGTGGCGTGGTGACGATGACCGCACCGGCCACCGGCACTTTCTGCGCCAGGGTCAGCTGGATGTCGCCAGTGCCTGGTGGCATGTCGATGACAAGGTAATCCAGATCGCCCCACGCGGTTTGCGTGACCAGTTGTAGCAGGGCACCGGAAACCATTGGTCCGCGCCAGACCATCGGTGTGTTGTCGTCGGTCAGGAAGGCCATGGACATCACTTCGACGCCATGGGACTTGAGCGGCACAAACCACTTCTGATCCTTGACCTCGGGACGGGTGCGCTCCGGGATACCAAACATGATGCCTTGGCTCGGACCGTAGATGTCCGCGTCGAGAATCCCCACCTTGGCGCCTTCACGGGCCAGGGCCAATGCCAGGTTGGCAGCGGTGGTGGATTTACCCACGCCGCCCTTGCCGGATGCCACGGCCACTACGTTCTTGACATTGGCCAGGCCCGGTATCTGTGCCTGAGCCTTGTGCGCGGCAATCACGCTGGAGATGTCGACACGGGCGCTTGCCACACCATCCAGCCCTTCAATGGCCATTTGCAGCATCTGCGCCCAGCCACTCTTGAACAGGCCGGCGGCGTAACCCAACTCGAGCTGAACACTGACGCGATCGCCCTGGATGTCGATGTTGCGCACACACCCGGCGCTGACCGGGTCCTGGTTCAGGTAAGGATCGGTGTATTGGCGAAGAACGGCTTCCACCGCTGCGCGATTGACGGCGCTCATGGGCAACTCCGAAAACAGGACTTGGAAAGGATGAGGGGTATCGTACCTGTTCTAAGCGTTCGGCGGGATGCTCAAAAGATCGCGCTTTTGTAGGAGCCCGGCTTGCCGGCGATGGCATACCCAAGACCGCTATCGCCGGCAAGCCGGGCTCCTACAGTTCGCTCATCCAATGAAACAGGCTCACAGGGTGAAAAATATGCGCCGGCGCTTTATAGTGGCCGACCTCCGTTTCATCAAGTAGCCGAGCCCCATGTCCGAGCCACGCAAGATCCTCGTCACCAGCGCCCTGCCCTATGCCAATGGTTCGATTCACCTCGGCCATATGCTGGAATACATCCAGACCGATATGTGGGTGCGCTTCCAGAAGCACCGCGGCAACCAATGCATCTACGTCTGCGCCGACGACGCCCACGGTTCGGCGATCATGCTGCGCGCGGAAAAGGAAGGCATCACCCCGGAACAATTGATCGCCAACGTCCAGGCTGAACACAGCGCCGACTTTGCCGAGTTCCTGGTGGACTTCGACAACTTCCACTCCACTCACGCTGAAGAAAACCGTGAGCTGTCGAGCCAGATCTACCTGAAGCTGCGCGACGCCGGGCACATCGCCACGCGCTCGATCACCCAGTATTTCGACCCGGAAAAGAAAATGTTCCTGGCCGACCGCTTCATCAAGGGCACCTGCCCGAAATGCGGCACCGAAGACCAGTACGGTGATAACTGCGAAAAATGCGGTGCAACCTACGCTCCGACAGACTTGAAGGATCCGAAGTCGGCAATCTCCGGCGCCACCCCGGTGCTCAAGGATTCCCAGCACTTCTTCTTCAAGCTGCCGGACTTCCAGCAAATGCTGCAAACCTGGACCCGCAGTGGCACCCTGCAGGACGCTGTCGCCAACAAAATTGCCGAATGGCTGGATGCCGGCCTGCAACAATGGGACATCTCCCGCGATGCGCCGTACTTCGGTTTTGAGATTCCCGACGAACCGGGCAAGTACTTCTACGTGTGGCTGGATGCGCCAATCGGCTACATGGCCAGCTTCAAGAACCTGTGCGACCGCACGCCGGAGCTGGACTTCGACGCGTTCTGGGGCAAGGACTCCACCGCCGAGCTTTACCACTTCATCGGCAAGGACATCGTCAACTTCCACGCCCTGTTCTGGCCAGCCATGCTCGAAGGCGCGGGCTACCGCAAGCCGACCGGCATCAACGTCCACGGCTACCTGACCGTCAACGGTCAGAAAATGTCCAAGTCCCGCGGCACCTTCATCAAGGCCCGGACCTACCTGGATCACCTGTCGCCGGAATACCTGCGTTACTACTACGCGGCCAAGCTCGGCCGTGGCGTCGACGACCTGGACCTGAACCTCGAAGACTTCGTGCAGAAGGTCAACTCCGACCTGGTGGGCAAAGTCGTCAACATCGCCAGCCGCTGTGCCGGTTTCATCAACAAGGGCAATGCCGGCGTCATGGTCGACACCAACGCAGCGCCTGAACTGACTGATGCCTTCCTGGCCGCCGCGCCAAGCATCGCCGACGCCTATGAAGCCCGCGATTTCGCCCGCGCCATGCGCGAGATCATGGGCCTGGCCGACCGCGCCAACGCCTGGATCGCCGACAAGGCGCCCTGGTCGCTGAACAAACAGGAAGGCAAGCAGGATGAAGTCCAGGCCATCTGCGCTACGGGCGTCAACCTGTTCCGCCAACTGGTGATCTTCCTCAAGCCGGTGCTGCCATTGCTGGCCGCTGACGCCGAGGCGTTCCTGAATGTCGCGCCCCTGACCTGGAACGACCATGCGACCTTGCTCAGCAACCATCAGTTGAACGAGTTCAAGCCGTTGATGACCCGCATCGACCCGGTCAAGGTGCAAGCCATGACCGACGCGTCAAAAGAAGACCTGACCGCCAGCCAGACCGACACCGGCGAAGCTGCACCAGCGGGCAACGGGGAACTGGCGAAAGACCCGCTGTCGCCGGAAATCGAGTTCGATACCTTCGCCGCAGTCGATTTGCGCGTCGCGCTGATCGTCAAGGCTGAGCATGTGGAAGGCGCCGACAAACTGTTGCGCCTGACGCTGGACATCGGCGACGAGACCCGCAACGTGTTCTCCGGAATCAAGAGTGCCTATCCGGACCCGTCGAAGCTCGATGGTCGCCTGACCATGATGATCGCCAACCTCAAGCCGCGGAAAATGAAGTTCGGCATTTCCGAAGGCATGGTGATGGCGGCGGGCCCTGGCGGTGAAGAAATCTATCTGCTCAGCCCTGACAGCGGCGCCAAGCCTGGTCAGCGCATCAAGTAAATTTGTGCGGCAATCCGATCCCACAGCCGTGCCTGGCGCGACTGTGGGATTTTCATGTCTGGCCCATAATGTCCGTAGGAGCTGCCGCAGGCTGCGATCTTTTGACTTTGCTTTTAAAGATCAAAAGATCGCAGCCTGCGGCAGCTCCTACGCAGTGATCCAGTAGCGGAATACGGACGATCATGACCGAAACCCTGCTAACGCTTATCAGCACCGCCCTGATCAACAACCTCGTGTTGCACTGGCCGCTGGGTGTCGATCCACTGTTGGCAAGCGAGCGCCGCCAGGTCCATGCGCTGGGCATTGCAACAACCTGCCTGATGCTGATCGTCGGCATGCTCGGTTATGCGCTCTACCACTGGCTGCTGGCGCCACTGGAACTGACCGCCCTGCATCTGTTCGTGTTTTTGCCACTGAGCGTTTTGCTGATCAGCCCCCTGCTGAACGTCCTTTCTACGGCGCTCCCGAAGTGGTCTTTTGAAGGCCTCTGGCCGTTGCTGCTAGGGAATGCAGGCGTGCTCGGGGTAGCGCTGCTCAACGCCCAGGCGGATAAGGGATTATTTCATGCCACAGCTCTGAGCCTTGGCGCAGGGCTGGGATTCTGGCTGGTGCTGAGCCTGTTCAAAGATTTGCGCCAACGTACACTCGATAACGATATTCCCCTGCCCTTTCGTGGCCTGCCGATCGATCTGATCGGCGCCGGACTGATCGCAGTGGCTTTTCTAGGATTCAGCGGACTGATCAAAACATGAGTCTGATTCAACGCATCGACGCCCTATTGCCACAGACTCAGTGCGGCAAGTGCGGTCATCCCGGATGCAAGCCCTACGCCGAAGGCATCGTCAGTGGCGAGCCGATCAACAAGTGCCCGCCTGGTGGCAGCGAAACCATCGCCGCGCTGGCGCAGTTATTGAAAGTGCCGGTGCTGGAACTGGACATCAGTCGGGGGGCGGCGCCTGCTCAAATCGCCTATATCCGCGAAGCCGAGTGCATCGGTTGCACCAAATGCATTCAGGCGTGCCCGGTCGATGCCATCGTCGGCGCGGCCAAATTGATGCACACAATCATCATCGACGAATGCACCGGTTGCGACCTTTGCGTGGCGCCTTGCCCGGTGGATTGCATTGAAATGCGTCCGTTGCCGCCCACCACAGTAGTACCGGTTGTCGGTGGCCTGGCATTCACGCAGGAAGAACAACAGGCGCGTACCACCAAGCGCAATCACGCCCGGCGCCGATTTGAGCAGCGCAACGCCCGTTTGCAGCGTGAAGAACAACAGAAAACAGCCGAACGACAGGCCCGCCAACGTGCCGCCCACCCGGTGGAGGTGACACTCGACCCGATACAAGCAGCCCTCGATCGCGTGCGCACCCAGAAAGCCGCGAATGTCGACGCGGCGCTGAAAAAAGCCAGGATCGATGTCGCGATGAGCCGCGCCCAACTGACCAAATCGCTGAAGGCCTTCGGGCATCCTCCGACCTTCGAACAACAATCGCAATTGATCATCCTGCAACAGCAGTTCGAAGCGGCCGAACAAGCCTTGGCGCAATTGGAAAGCACCGAACCACCAACGCCCACGTCCGTTGCAACGCCCAAGAACGATGTCGAGCTGAAACGGGCAAAAATTCAGCTGGCCATGCGCCGCGCCGAACTCAAAAAAGCTCAAAACAGCGAAGCCTCCGCCGAACAGGTTGAAGCGCTGTTGCGTGCGGTCAGTGAAGCCGAACGTCAGGTGGACGCCTATGCCACCCCTTGAATCGGTTGACGATCGCTTGCAGCAAGCCATGAAACTGGTGTTGCTGGCCGTCCTGCCGGGACTGCTGGCGTCCTTCTGGCTATATGGCTGGGGCGTGCTGATCAATCTGATTCTGGCCATTGCAATGGCGCTCGCCGTTGAGGCGAGCGTGCTGCATTTGCGCAAGCGGCCATTCAAACCGACCTTGAGTGATGGCAGCGCGCTGGTCAGCGCAACATTGCTGGCCCTGGCCCTCCCCCCCTATTGTCCGTGGTGGCTGACCATCAGCGCTTCCGCGTTCGCGATGGTATTTGGCAAGCACTTGTATGGCGGAGTGGGTTCGAACCCATTAAACCCCGCAATGCTTGGCGTCGCTTTCGCTCTGATCACGTTTCCTCAGCAGATGACCCATTGGCCGTCTTCTCACGGCATGGACTTGTTGGGTGGATTGCAACAGGCATTCGCATTCGGTCAGCTTCCGGACGCTTGGGTTCAGGCCACTGCGCTGGACAGCCTGCGCATGAACAAAAGCCTGACCATCGATGAATTGTTTTCGGCGAACCCAGCGTTCGGTCATCTCGGTGGCCGTGGCGTGGAATGGGTGAGTCTGGCGTTTCTGGCAGGAGGCCTGTTCCTACTGCAACGCCGCGTCTTCAGCTGGCATGCGCCAGTCGGCATGCTCGCCAGCCTTTTCATCATCAGCTTGCTGTGCTGGAACGGTTCGGGCTCCGATACCCATGGCTCACCGCTGTTTCATCTCCTCACCGGCGCGAGCATGCTGGGGGCGTTTTTCATTGTGACTGAACCGGTGTCCGGCGCCAAAAGCACTGGAGCGCGACTGCTGTTTGGCGCAGGTGTCGGGCTGCTGACATATTTGATTCGCACTTGGGGCGGTTATCCGGACGGCGTGGCGTTTGGCGTCCTTTTGATGAATCTTTGCGTGCCCGCCCTGGAGCGCTTTGTCGCGGCCAGACAGCAGCAGGCTTCCCCATGAGCCGAGCATCGAACATAGCAATCCTGGTGTTACTGGCAACGCTCGGCATCGGTCTGACCTGGCTTGCACAGTACAGCAGCGCGCCGCGTATTGCAGCCGACCAGCGTCTGATCGACACTCGCAACCTGCTGGATTTGCTAGCAGCGGACAGCTATGACAATCAGCCACTCGAACAACCTCTCCCGCTCGAAAACACCAAACTCGAAAACAGCACGCTGCTGACCGGCTACCGTGCATCCAAAGCCGGCAAGGCTTGCGCCGTGTTATTGCGCAGTAAAACTTTAGGCTACGCTGGCGCCATTGAATTGCTGATTGCAATCGATGCAAACGGCAGGCTGATAGGTGTCAAAACTCTCAAGCAATCAGAAACCCCGGGGCTTGGCGCGCGCATCGCAGACTGGCCCAATACCTGGCTTCAGGATTTATCCGATAAATCCCGAACCGAGCTTGCCGACGCTGGATGGGCCCTGAAAAAGGATCAGGGTCAATTCGATCAGATCGCCGGGGCGACCATCACTTCAAGAGCCGTGATCAACGCCACCCACGACGCCCTGCGCTACTTCGATGGGCACCGGCAAGCGTTACTCGGGAGCCCATCACATGAATAAATCACTCCGCCTGCAGGGCACGCTGATGCTTGCGCCCCTGATTGGGATCACCGACACGCTGGTGACTGCTTTGGGTCTGTGGTTGTTGTTCGTCCTGGTGGTCACCGCTTTTGGCCTGAGCATGGCTGTACTACGAGCGCGAATGCTGCCGACTACTCATTTACTGGCCAGCGTTCTGCTCGCCGCTACGTGGACCAACTGTGCGCAACTCGCCGCGCAAATCTGGTCGCTGCCATGGCACCAGCATTTGGGAATCTATGCAGGCTTGGTCGCCTTGCAATGCGTTGTACTGGAGCATGCTGGCTTTTTCCGCCGCGCCCGGGTGGAACGTCTGAAGTTGTGCGCTCTGTCCGGCGCATTGCTGACGGGTTTTGGCCTGTTGCGCGAATTCATCGGCAACGGGACATTCGGCAATCATTTTTCCTGGCTGGCCGGCGCGAAACAGCCAGACTGGCAGGGTTGGCTACTGCTCGCCGACGGTGGCTTGCGCCTGGTGACACTGGCTCCCGGCGGTTTCATTTTGTTGGGGCTGCTGTTGGCTGCGTGGCAGGCCTGGCATCGTTCGCCCCCTTCACACTGACCTTGAGGAAACGCACTGCCCATGAACGCCGCAAAACGTCTGGAAATTTTCCGCAGGCTACATGAAGACAATCCGGAACCGAAAACCGAACTGGCGTATTCGTCGCCTTTCGAATTGCTGATCGCGGTGATCCTTTCGGCGCAATCGACCGATGTCGGCGTCAACAAGGCCACTGCAAAACTGTTCCCCGTAGCCAATACCCCGGCAGCGATCCATGCCCTGGGTGTTGAAGGTCTGTCGGAATATATCAAGACCATCGGGCTGTACAACAGCAAAGCAAAAAACGTCATCGAGACCTGCCGCATGCTGGTGGAGCTTCACGCTGGCGAAGTGCCGCAAACCCGCGAGGAGCTTGAAGCCCTGCCCGGTGTCGGCCGCAAAACCGCCAACGTGGTACTCAATACCGCGTTCCGCCAGCTGACTATGGCCGTCGATACCCACATCTTCCGTGTCAGCAATCGCACCGGCATTGCACCGGGCAAGAATGTTGTTGAAGTCGAAAAGAAGCTGATGAAGTTTGTGCCCAAAGAGTTCCTGCTTGACTCCCATCACTGGTTGATCCTCCACGGACGCTACGTGTGCCTGGCTCGCAAGCCCCGCTGTGGCAGTTGCCGGATTGAAGACTTGTGCGAATACAAACAAAAAACCTCGGACGATTGACGCACTATTGGATTTACTCGATGGCTGATTGAAAAAATCTTTTTTACCCGCCGGTAGAATGTCGATATAAGAGCGCCAAAGGCCTTCTTAGCCTGGAGTAGCTAAATGAGTACTGGCAAAGAGCAATTGGACGTAGAAGACGACTTCAGTACCGTGGAGGCTGATGATGCCGAACCGGTGGTCGAAGTAGCGAAAACCAATCTGAGCAAACGCCGCACCATCGACAATCTGCTGGAGGAGCGCCGACTGCAAAAGCAATTGGCCGATTACGATTTTGATATGTGACGCCTCAAAGCCTCCCGAAAACGGAGGCTTTTTATTATGAGCCCGAATTAGAGGAACCCCTTTTCTCCCCGTCAGGCAGTTCTGCCGTCACACCAAACCATTACGTTGCGCCAGCTCAATCAAATCCACCAACGACCGCGCATTGAGTTTCAACAGCAGGCGAGTCTTGTAAGTGCTGACCGTTTTATTGCTCAGGAACATTCCGTCTGCAATCTCCTTGTTGGTCTTGCCTCGTGCCAACTGCTGCAAGACCATCATCTCCCGCCCCGATAAACGGTCCACCATATCGGCTTCGCTGGCGTTCCCCAGACTGGAACGTACTGTGTGCAAGGCTTGATTTGGAAAGTAGCTGTAACCTGACAGTACGGCCTTGATTGCACTGAGCAACTCGGTCAGATCCTGTTGTTTGCAAACATATCCTGCAGCCCCCGATTGCATACACCGCATGGAAAAATGACCAGGTGCCTGAGATGTCAGTATCAACACTTTCATCGGCATTGCTGTTGATGACAAACGTGCGATAACTTCCAAGCCATCCAACTTTGGAATTCCAATATCCAGAATGACAATGTCCGGCATTAGTTCTCTGGCTAGTTGCAATGCATCCACGCCGTTATCGGTTTCCGCAATAACTTCGTAGCCATGACGTTCCATCAGCATACGCACCGCAAGACGAATGACGGGGTGATCATCGACGATCAGCACTTTATTCATGGGCAAGTCCAATTTTCGCTGTTCGAATTTTTAGAGCCCGCACAATAGCCTAGTCGTTTCACCCATTGCATGTCGGCCTTCCCGAGCACCTGCACCGAGAGACATTCCCTACAAACATCACAGATTATTCTTACAAAAAAACCTCGAACACCCTGAACTGAAAACTGTATCCGAGTGGAGATCACACCTCCTTAAATCATTTTTTGTATCGACCTTTAACAAAAATCAACGAGTAACGTGAGCCAAAAGCCGTGTTCTGAAAGCAGCGCACCCTACCGCCAATACAAAAGTAACGGATATTTTCAGAATCAACATTCGTACCAGAAATATCACACGCCAACTATCATCTTAATCTTACAGCAAAAAAAACTCATTAAAGGATGATAAAAGTAACAATTCAACCCTTCGAAAAAACCGACAAAGGTATTAAATAAAAATCACTAAGAAAAACGTTCAGCTCCACAGATCCACCCTGCACCCGAAAACCAAACCTGTAAGCCATCGAGAAAATCACATTAACATGAGCATAAAGCATGATAAGACCTCAAAGCCTCATCACGAACCCCATGACAATTATCGGGATGTTTGCTGTCCTGTCTGAAACCTCGGCAGCAATATCCTTGCCCTTCCTCGATGATGACGAAAGAGAACTCTATGTGTGGTTTTTGATCAGCTTTCCGTTCTATTTACTTTTGTTGTTTTTCGCGACGCTCAACTTCAACCATCGATCACTGTATGCCCCTTCCGACTTTGAAAAGGGAAAACACTTCATTAAAATCATGGAAAATACCGAGCACTCGGAAAACAAGACACCTAAAGAGACGTTAAGTGCGCCCAAACCTGTTACATCGATAAGTGACCACCAACTTCCCCCTAACTCACAAACCGGGATAAGTTTACATACTCGGTTTTCTGTCGAGCACCATATTCATCTTCCCGAGCATGTCAAAGATCTCTACATCATTGATGCACGTTGCATGGACAGAAAAGTCGAGTTTAGCGCTCTGCTGGAAAAGTTCCAAAAGCACCAGGAGAAACCGGCGAGCACGGTGATGTTCATCACGTGTACCGAAACGGAGACGTTATTGAAAGCTGTCGCGCTCAGGCATTCACGACCGGCACGCAAACGCAACGCAACATTCTATGTTGCTTACAATTTGAGTTCTCATGAATTGACGGTCATAGGCCAGGAGGGAGCACTCGCCAGCAACCAGCAGTAATTGACGCCGCAGCGCCAACCGGCGCACAGAAAGGCGTCAGCAGAATGAACGTGGTATCGCAATTCAGGGCAAAACGCCCCCTCATTCAGAACTACGGCCTCGTTGATACGAGGCCGCAGTTCCCATTACAAGCTCAAAGGCTTCAGAAAAGCTTCCGACCTTTGTTTGCTGCAATGCGCATGCGCAAGGCGTTGAGCTTGATGAAGCCCGCTGCGTCGGCCTGGTTGTAGGCGCCGCCATCTTCTTCGAAGGTGGCAATGTTGGCGTCGAACAACGACTCGTCGGACTTGCGACCGGTAACGATCACGTTGCCCTTGTACAGTTTCAGACGTACAACGCCGTTCACGTGAGCCTGGGACGCATCGATCATCTGTTGCAGCATCAGACGCTCAGGGCTCCACCAGTAACCGGTGTAGATCAGGCTGGCGTATTTCGGCATCAACTCGTCTTTGAGGTGAGCCACTTCGCGATCCAGCGTGATCGACTCGATTGCACGGTGAGCGCGCAGCATGATGGTGCCGCCTGGGGTTTCGTAGCAGCCACGGGACTTCATGCCCACGTAACGGTTCTCGACGATGTCCAGACGACCGATACCGTGTTCGCCACCGATACGGTTCAGGGTCGCCAATACGGTGGCCGGGGTCATTTCGACACCGTCCAGCGCGACGATGTCGCCGTTGCGGTAGGTCAGTTCCAGGTACTGTGGCTTGTCAGGAGCGTTCTCCGGAGAGACGGTCCAGCGCCACATGTCTTCTTCGTGCTCTGTCCAGGTGTCTTCCAGCACGCCACCCTCGTAGGAGATGTGCAGCAGGTTGGCATCCATCGAGTACGGGGATTTTTTCTTGCCATGGCGCTCGATCGGGATCGCGTGCTTCTCGGCGTAATCCATCAGCTTCTCGCGGGACAGCAGGTCCCACTCGCGCCAGGGAGCGATCACCTTTACACCTGGTTTCAAGGCGTAAGCGCCCAGTTCGAAACGAACCTGGTCGTTGCCCTTGCCGGTGGCGCCGTGGGAAATGGCGTCAGCCCCGGTTTCGTTCGCGATTTCGATCAGGCGTTTGGCGATCAACGGACGAGCGATGGAAGTACCCAGCAGGTACTCGCCTTCGTAAACGGTGTTGGCGCGGAACATCGGGAACACGAAATCACGCACGAATTCTTCGCGCAGATCGTCGATGTAGATTTCTTTTACGCCCATGGCCTGTGCCTTGGCGCGGGCCGGCTCGACCTCTTCGCCCTGACCCAGGTCAGCGGTAAAGGTCACTACTTCACAGTTATAAGTATCCTGCAGCCACTTGAGGATCACCGAAGTGTCCAGGCCGCCGGAATATGCCAGAACGACCTTGTTTACGTCCGCCATGCCATCACTCCACGGGGTTCTACGGAAAGCCGGGAAGTCTACCGCTCATGCAGAATAATTTACAGTGGCGCGACAGCTTATGACGACGAAGCGACAGAACATGTCGAGAGAGCGACCATGATCAGCGGATCAGGAAGTTGCCGAGGCATCCGGCTTCGTGGCTTGCGGAGCTACTTGTTCCGGCGGTGCTCCCCGCTCCAGACGAATCGCTACCCGACGATTCTTCGAGCGATTGGCATTATTGCTGTTCGGTGCCAACGGATAACGCTCACCGTGGAAGCGCAGGGTGATCTGCGATTCCTGAATGCCATTGGCCTTGAAAAAATCCATGACTGCCAGAGCCCTGCGCCGTGACAGATCGCGGTTGGTCAGGCGGTTGCCGCTATTGTCGGAGTGGCCGTCGAGTTCGATGTGATTGACTGTCGGGTCGGCCTTCATGTACTCCAGCATCACCTGCAACCTGGCCTTGGCGGCTGCATCCAGATCAATGCCGCCCCCGGGAAAACTGACCTGAGACTGTTTCACCTGATCGAAATTCTGCGGCAACAACTTCGCCACACAACCTTGGTAGTCGGCAAATGCCTTGTTGAACTTGACCGGCAAAAGGCGCACTTCCGATATCCGGCCATCCCCCGCAGAATGCCGCACCACCGGACTGCGACCGTCAATCAGACCGCTGATCAGTCGTCCGGCCTGAACCTGTGAACTGTTGAACAACACATTGCCGCTGCCGATTCTGACCGAGCCCAGGTTAATGTCACCCCGCCCCGGTTGCCATGGCGCTGCGGCGGCCAACAGAGTCGCCGAACCACCACCCATCATCGCGTTATAGGCATTCAGACGAAATGTCGCCTGCTCGCCAGCGCGACGCACGAACTGCCCCGAACCGAAATCGGTAATCGGCTGAGTCAGGCGGCACTCGAACTTGTCGCCCTCGACCGTCCACTCGGTGCTCTCCATCCGTGTCTGGAAAGTGAGCGCCATCGCGGGAAGGCTGGCAAACACACTGAGCAAGGCTAAATAACGCTGGCGCACGGGAGGCTCCACTGGCTTCTGCAACAAAAAGACCGACACACAGATGTTCACGGCATACCTGTTGGATATCGGAAGCTTCGTGCAAAACTTGATAGCGAGTGCCTGCAAGAGTCTTTTCCGGTAGCATTCCCTTCAGTTTGACCCGCCTGGAATCCCCTCATGTCCGACCGCCTGACCCTGCTGCGTCCCGACGACTGGCACATTCATCTTCGCGATGGTGCCGTGTTGGCCAATACCGTCGCGGATGTCGCGCGCACCTTTGGTCGCGCCATCATCATGCCCAACCTGGTCCCTCCGGTCCGCAACGCAGCTGAAGCCGACGGCTATCGCCAGCGGATTCTCGCTGCCCGCCCGGCTGGAAGCTCATTTGAACCGCTGATGGTCCTGTACCTCACCGACCGTACTCAGCCAGAAGAAATTCGCGAGGCCAAGGCCAGCGGGTTCGTTCACGCCGCCAAGCTGTACCCGGCCGGCGCGACCACCAACTCGGACTCTGGCGTCACCAGCATCGACAAGATTTTCCCTGCGATCGAGGCCATGGCCGAAGTCGGGATGCCGTTGTTGATTCACGGTGAAGTCACCCGAGGCGATGTCGACGTGTTCGACCGCGAGAAAATTTTCATTGATGAACACATGCGTCGTGTGGTCGAGCGTTTCCCGACCCTCAAAGTGGTGTTCGAACACATCACCACTGCAGACGCCGTGCAGTTCGTCAACTCGGCCTCGGCCAACGTTGGCGCGACCATCACCGCGCATCACCTGCTATACAACCGCAACCACATGTTGGTGGGCGGGATTCGGCCGCACTTCTATTGCCTGCCGATCCTCAAGCGCAACACGCACCAGGAAGCCCTGCTCGACGCTGCCACCAGCGGTAGTAAGAAGTTCTTCCTCGGTACCGACTCGGCGCCCCACGCCCAGCACGCTAAAGAGGCCGCTTGCGGTTGCGCCGGTTGCTACACCGCGTATGCAGCCATCGAGATGTACGCCGAAGCCTTCGAACAGCGCAATGCGCTGGACAAGCTCGAAGCCTTCGCCAGCCTCAACGGCCCACGGTTCTATGACCTGCCGGCAAACACCGATCGCATCACCCTGGTCCGCGAAGAATGGACTGCCCCAACCAGCCTGCCGTTTGGCGAGCTGACCGTTATCCCGCTGCGCGCCGGTGAAAAACTGCGCTGGCGCCTGCTGGAGGAACACGCGTGAGTGAAGACCATTTCGACGACGAACAGGAAGGTCAAGGCGGTGGCGGCGGTTCCCGTCACCCAATGGCCGCACGGTTTCGTGGCTACCTGCCCGTTGTCGTCGACGTAGAAACCGGTGGTTTCAACTCGGCCACCGACGCCCTGCTGGAAATCGCTGCGACGACCATCGCCATGGATGAAAAGGGTTTTGTGTACCCTGATCACACCTACTTCTTCCGTGTCGAGCCGTTCGAAGGCGCGAACATCGAAGCGGCGGCCCTGGAGTTCACCGGGATCAAACTTGATCACCCTCTTCGCATGGCAGTGAGTGAAGAGTCGGCTCTTAACGATATTTTCCGTGGCGTGCGCAAGGCATTGAAAGCCAACGGCTGCAAACGGGCAATCCTGGTCGGGCACAACAGCAGCTTCGACCTGGGCTTCCTGAACGCCGCGGTTGCGCGACTGGACATGAAACGCAACCCGTTCCATCCGTTCTCCAGCTTCGACACCGCGACGCTCGCCGGTCTGGCCTACGGTCAAACCGTGCTGGCCAAGGCTTGTCAGGCCGCCGATATCGACTTCGACGGTCGCGAGGCTCACTCGGCTCGCTATGACACCGAGAAGACGGCAGAGCTTTTCTGCGGCATCGTCAATCGCTGGAAACAAATGGGCGGATGGGAAGATTTCGACGATTGATCTGGCTTGTCTGTAGGAGCGAGCACGCTCGCGATGGTCGTCAACGATGACGCTGGGTGCCTGATACCCCACGGCGTTCCAGAGTCCGTCGCGAGCAGGCTCGCTCCCACAGAAATCTGACCAATTCCACCCATAAAAAAACCGGCCTCGATGGCCGGTTTTTTTGTACCTGGAACGTGCCTTACAGCGCGGCAGCGTGCTCGGTCAGGTAAGCAGCAACGCCTTCTGGTGAAGCGTTCATGCCTTTGTCGCCTTTTTTCCAGTTGGCAGGGCAGACTTCGCCGTGCTCTTCGTGGAATTGCAGAGCGTCGACCAGACGCAGCAGCTCTTCCATGTTACGGCCCAGCGGCAGGTCGTTGATGATCTGCGAACGGACAACGCCTTTGTCGTCGATCAGAAACGCGCCACGGAAAGCCACGCCGTCAGCGGACTGAACGTCGTAGGCCTTCATGATTTCCTGCTTGATGTCGGCAGCCATGGTGTAACGGACTGCGCCGATACCACCATCATTGACCGGGGTGTTGCGCCAGGCGTTGTGGGTGAAGTGCGAGTCGATCGACACAGCGACCACTTCAACGTTGCGCGCCTTGAACTCGGACATGCGGTTGTCCAGAGCGATCAGCTCGGACGGGCAAACGAAGGTGAAGTCCAGCGGATAGAAGAACACCAGGCCGTATTTGCCTTTGATGGCCGACGACAGGGTGAAGCTGTCAACGATTTCGCCATTGCCGAGTACGGCCGGTACGGTGAAGTCAGGGGCTTGTTTGCCTACGAGTACGCTCATTGGATATCTCCTGGTGTAATAGCGTGAAGAACAAGGTTCGCGTCAGCCTGCCACCCTCAGATGGCAGCCCTGTGACACGAACCCGGGTCGCAAAGACCGGCCATCATACACTGCGCGTTTGACCTGTCCTCAACGGTTTTTCCCGAGGACGCAAAATCGCCGCTGCATAATGGCAGCCGCACCCTGAAGGAAAACCGTTCGTCAGCCTTGGGCTAAAGTGACGGCAAAGCACTTTGACAATCATTCTCGTTAACATTAAGATCCATCGCATTCGAGACATAAACAAGCGACGGTCTTCCCTTATGTATGTTTGCCTCTGCACTGGTGTCACCGACGGTCAAATCCGCGATGCGATCTATGAAGGATGCTGCAGTTACAAGGAAGTCCGCGTGGCCACCGGCGTTGCCAGCCAATGCGGTAAATGTGCCTGCCTTGCCAAGGAAGTGGTCCGCGAAACGCTGACCAAACTGCAAACGGCTCAAGCAGCGATTCCCTTTCCCGCTGAATTTACCGCCGCCTAAATACAGAATGTCAAAGAACCGGACTCTAGTCCGGTTTTTTTATGCCTGAAAATCAACTAGTTAAGCGCTAGACGCGGAACACAAACATTCTTATTCCGATTAATTTTCATATAAGTTTCAATAACTTAGGTTTGACACTATTAAATAGGCGGCTCAAACTCTGCCTTATAGACAGTTAATAAAGGGCAGGACCCCATCATGAAAGGCGACGTTACAGTCATCCAGCATCTCAACAAGATCCTTGCCAATGAGCTGGTCGCGATCAATCAATATTTCCTGCATGCACGCATGTACGAAGATTGGGGCCTAAACAAGCTTGGCAAGCACGAGTACCACGAATCCATCGACGAGATGAAGCACGCGGACAAGCTGATCAAGCGCATCCTGTTCCTTGAAGGCCTACCGAATGTCCAGGATCTGGGCAAGCTGCACATCGGCGAACACACCAAGGAAATGCTTGAGTGTGACCTGCGCATCGAGAAAATCGGCCACGCCGATCTGAAAGTGGCCATCGCCCATTGCGAAAAAGTTGGCGACTTCGGTAGCCGTGAATTGCTTGAAGATATCCTTGAGTCCGAAGAAGAACATATCGACTGGCTGGAAACCCAACTGGGCCTGATCGATAAAGTGGGTCTTGAAAATTACCTGCAATCGCAGATGGGCGAAGACGAATAACGTCGTACCGCTAATCTCGATACAACAAAAAGCCCCGCTCTCTTTTGAAGAGGCGGGGCTTTTTTGTGCCTGCTTTTACTGTAAGAGCGAGCTTGCTCGCGATGAACTAGAGAACGCCGCGGAGAACCAGAGTCCGAGCGTTACCGTTGACTACCATCGCGAGCATGCTCGCTCCTACAGGAAGCAGGGACCGAATCAGGCTTCGGACTTGTTAGCCGCAGCGGCTTCAACAGCAGCCTTGATGGTGGTTTGCAGGGAACCGTCTGCAGCCATCTCGATCATGATGTCGCTACCGCCGACCAGCTCACCGCCGACCCACAGCTGCGGGAAGGTTGGCCAGTTGGCATATTTTGGCAGGTTGGCGCGGATTTCCGGGTTCTGCAGGATATCCACGTACGCAAACTTTTCGCCACACGCCATCACGGCCTGCGCAGCTTTCGCGGAGAAGCCACACTGCGGGGCATTCGGCGAACCTTTCATGTAAAGCAGAATGGTGTTGTTGGCAATCTGCTCTTTAATCGTTTCGATGATATCCATGGAGCACCTCGGCTGAACTTTCCGACTCACGGGTCGGCACGGTGGCGCATTGTAACGGAAAGCCGAGCCCCCTGCTCGGTCTCTCCGTCAGACTAAATCACGCGGCGACCACTGTCACCGGAACGCCGTTGAGCGCCGCGTTCCCGGACAACTCATCCAGCTGACATTCGTCCGTCAGGTCATTGGCGCTGGAGCCCGGCTGACTGCTGGCAATCGCCATTTGCACGCCGGGCCTGGCATGCCCCCAACCATGCGGCAGGCTGACCACACCTTTCATCATGTCCAGACTGCCGAGCACTTCGACCTCGATCACGCCAACCCGCGAACTGATCCGCACTCGCTGCCCGTCATTGAGCCCGCGACTGACCAGATCGTCCGGGTGCATCAGCAACTGGTGACGCGGCTTGCCCTTCACTAGACGATGATAGTTGTGCATCCACGAGTTGTTACTGCGCACATGGCGTCGACCGATCATCAGCAACTCATCGGCAGCCGGTGCCTGCAAGGCGGCGAAACGAGCCAGGTCGGCAAGGATCGCGGCAGGGGCCGCCTGGACTCGCTGATTGGCGGTTTTCAGGCGTGGCACCAGGTTGGGTTTGAGCGCCCCCAGATCGACACCATGGGGATGATCGAACAAAGTATCCAGCGACAGCTTGTGCGCCGACGCGTCTCCATACATGCCCATGCGCAGGCCGCGATCGATCATTTGCGCCGGAGCAATGGTGGGTTTCAGCTCCTTGTTGGTTCGAGCGGCAAACGCCTTGGCCAGCCCGACGAAGATCTCCCAATCGTGCAGCGCGCCTTCAGGCTTGGCGAGGATCGCGCGGTTGAAGCGGCTGACGTTACGCACCGCAAACATATTGAACGTCGTGTCGTAATGATCGTTCTCCAGCGCCGAGGTAGACGGCAGGATCAGGTCGGCATAACGCGTGGTTTCATTGATGTACAGATCGATACTGACCATGAACTCGAGGCCATCGAGCGCCTGTTCGAGCTTTCGACCGTTGGGCGTGGACAGCACCGGGTTGCCCGCCACGGTGATCAGTGCGCGGACCTGCCCTTCCCCTTCGGTGAGCATTTCCTCGGCCAGTGCCGACACCGGCAATTCGCCCGCATATTCCGGGCGACCGGACACCCGGCTCTGCCACAGATTGAAATGCCCGCCCGATGTCGAGGCCACCAGGTCCACCGCCGGCTCGGTGCACAACGCACCGCCAACGCGGTCGAGGTTGCCGGATACGAGGTTGATCAACTGCACCAGCCAATGGCACAGCGTACCGAAAGCCTGGGTCGAGACCCCCATGCGGCCGTAACAAACCGCGCTCGGCGCTGCGGCGAAGTCTCGCGCCAACTGGCGAATCTGTTCGGCCGGTACGGCGCACAGCGGTCCCATGGCCTCGGCAGTGAACGATGCGATGGCTTCGCGCACGTAATCCAGACCGTCCACCGGCAAATGACTGTTGCGGGTCAGCCCTTCTGTGAAAAGCGTATTGAGCAGACCGAACAACAACGCCGCATCGCCACCGGGGCGCACGAACAGGTGCTGATCGGCGATTGCCGCCGTTTCGCTGCGACGGGGATCGACCACCACCACTTTGCCACCCCGGGCCTGAATCGCTTTCAAGCGTTTTTCCACGTCCGGCACCGTCATGATGCTGCCGTTCGAAGCCAGCGGATTGCCGCCCAGAATCAGCATGAAGTCGGTGTGATCGATATCGGGAATCGGCAACAGCAAACCGTGGCCGTACATCAAATGGCTGGTCAAATGATGGGGCAATTGGTCGACCGAAGTGGCGGAAAACCGGTTACGGGTTTTCAGCAGGCCGAGAAAATAATTGCTGTGCGTCATCAGCCCATAGTTGTGCACGCTGGGGTTGCCCTGATAGACCGCCACGGCGTTTTGCCCGTGATGTTCCTGAATCTGCGCCAGACGCTCGGCGATCAAATTGAAGGCTGCCTCCCACTCGATGGGCTGCCATTCGTTGCCCACCCGCTGCATGGGCTGATGCAACCGGTCCGGATCGTTCTGGATGTCTTGCAAGGCGACAGCCTTGGGGCAGATATGCCCGCGACTGAAGGTATCCAGGGCGTCGCCCTTGATCGAAGTGATCTGCACGCTGCCATCGTCGACCTCGGTGGTCTCGATGGTCAACCCGCAAATGGCTTCACACAGATGGCACGCACGGTGATGGAGAGTCTTGGTCATGGCCAGTCTCTGTCTTGTTCTGGGCGGGCAGTATTTGCCGCGGGAACAAAACTATGGCGCCTGCCCTGCTACCACGCCAGCGACGTTCGTCTTGTGAATCGGCGACTATCAGGAGAGCCGATGACCACCGGCCAACAACCCGGACGAAAGGTCAGAAAACGACCCGCCAGACGTCATCCCCGCGCCGTTGGATTGCCAAGCCCTGAGAGGCCGGTGTACAAATGAGCCACTGCTGTCAGGAAAAAGGCTTCAAAAGTGCTATTGCGGTGATCCCGTAGCCCCTCTGAATTCCCCTAAAACTGTAGCCCTATTGGTAAGACGCGACATTTAATTATAAGATCGCGCCTTCCCCTATTTCGTCGCCCCGTGCGGCTTACGCCGCAGGTCTCGCCCGTTGTTCCGTTAAACAAGGCTTTGAGCATCTGCGGTTTGTAACAAAAAGGTAGTCAATGATGAGCGCAAGGCACTTTCTCTCCCTGATGGATTGCACGCCCGAAGAGCTGGTCAGCGTGATCCGTCGAGGCGTTGAGCTCAAGGACCTGCGTAACCGCGGCGTACTGTTCGAGCCTCTGAAAAACCGCGTGCTCGGGATGATTTTCGAGAAGTCCTCGACCCGCACCCGTATCTCGTTCGAAGCCGGCATGATCCAGCTCGGTGGCCAGGCAATTTTCCTGTCGCCCCGTGACACCCAACTGGGCCGTGGCGAGCCAATCGGCGACTGCGCCATCGTCATGTCGAGCATGCTCGACGCGGTGATGATCCGTACCTTTGCCCACAGCAACCTGACCGAATTTGCCGCTAACTCGCGCGTACCGGTCATCAACGGTCTGTCCGATGACCTGCATCCGTGCCAGTTGCTGGCCGACATGCAGACCTTCCTCGAACACCGCGGCTCCATCCAGGGCAAGACAGTGGCCTGGATCGGCGACGGCAACAACATGTGCAACAGCTATATAGAAGCGGCGATCCAGTTCGACTTCCAGTTGCGCGTTGCCTGTCCGGAAGGCTATGAGCCCAACCCCGAGTTCGTGGCCAAGGCCGGTGACCGCGTCACCATCGTTCGTGACCCGAAGGACGCCGTACGGGGCGCCCATCTGGTGAGCACCGACGTCTGGACCTCCATGGGTCAGGAAGAAGAAACCGCCAAGCGCCTTGAGCTTTTCGCACCGTACCAGGTGAACCGCGCGCTGCTCGACCTGGCGGCTGATGACGTACTGTTCATGCATTGCCTGCCCGCCCACCGTGGCGAAGAAATCAGCCTCGACCTGCTCGACGACAAGCGCTCGGTGGCCTGGGATCAGGCAGAAAACCGTCTTCACGCACAAAAGGCGCTGCTGGAATTTCTCGTTGAACCGGCGTACCACCACGCATGAGCCAGCCATTACTGTTGAACCTGCGAAACCTAGCCTGCGGCTATCAAGACCAGCGCGTGGTACAGAACCTCAACCTGCATTTGAACGCCGGTGACATCGGTTGCCTGCTCGGCTCTTCGGGCTGCGGCAAGACCACCACCCTGCGGGCGATTGCCGGTTTCGAACCGGTGCACGAAGGTGATATCCAACTGGCGGGCGAGACCATCTCCAGCGCCGGTTTCACCCTCGCGCCGGAGAAGCGTCGCATCGGCATGGTGTTCCAGGACTACGCGCTGTTTCCGCACCTGAGCGTGGCCGACAACATCGCCTTCGGCATTCGCAAGCATCCGCAAAAGGATCGCGTGACCGAAGAGCTGCTGGAACTGGTCAACCTCAAAGGCCTCGGCAAACGCTTTCCCCATGAACTATCCGGTGGTCAGCAGCAACGTGTCGCCCTGGCCCGCGCCCTGGCGCCGGAGCCGCAATTGCTGCTGCTCGACGAACCGTTCTCCAACCTCGATGGCGAATTGCGCCGCAAACTCAGCCACGAGGTTCGCGATATTCTCAAGGCTCGTGGCACCAGTGCGATTCTGGTGACCCACGATCAGGAAGAGGCCTTTGCCGTCAGCGATCATGTCGGCGTGTTCAAGGAAGGTCGTCTGGAGCAGTGGGATACGCCCTACAACCTGTATCACGAACCGCTGACACCATATGTGGCCAGCTTCATCGGCCAGGGTTACTTCATTCGTGGTCAGTTGAGCAGCCCGGAGTCGGTGCAGACCGAGTTGGGAGAGTTGCGCGGTAACCGCGCCTACACCTGGCCGGTCGGCGGTGCGGTGGATGTGTTATTGCGTCCGGACGACATCGTTTATGCCCCGGACAGCGCACTGAAGGCGCGAATTGTCGGCAAGTCGTTCCAGGGCGCGTCGACGCTCTATCGCCTGCAGTTGCCAACCGGCGCGCAACTGGAGTCGATCTTTCCGAGTCATGTCGATCATTTGATTGGCGCTGAGGTCGGTATCCGTGTCGCGGCGGAACATTTGGTGCTGTTCCAGGCGTCCGGCAGCACGGCGGCGCAGATTCCGGTCGTCGAGTCAGGTGTCCGGCGGTACAGCACCGCTAATTGATACGAATTAAAAGATCGCAGCCTTCGGCAGCTCCTACCTGGATTGTGCACACCTGTAGGAGCTGCCGAAGGCTGCGATCTTTTGCTTTCAGCCCAACATCAGGGTTGCGCTGGCCACCAGCGTCGCATTCCCGCCAATCTTCACCCGATCACCTTCCAGCCGACAGAACAGCTCCCCGCCCCGCCTTCAGGCACGACCAATATCAGCGAACTTCGCCTGGGTATGCTCAGCCAGCACCGCGGGGTCCAATTCAACTTCCAGCCCCCGCCGGCCTGCACTGACATAAATACTCGCAAACGGTTGGGCCGAATTGTCGATAAACGTGCGCAAGCGCTTCTTCTGGCCCAGCGGACTGATGCCGCCCAGCAGGTAGCCGGTGGATCGCTGTGCCGCCGCCGGGTCGGCCATTTCAACTTTTTTCACGCCAGCCGCCTGAGCCAACCCCTTCAAATCCAGCGTTCCTACCACCGGGACAACCGCCACCAACAACTCCCCTTTTTCACTGGCTGCCAACAGTGTCTTGAACACCTGAGCCGGGTCGAGACCCAGTTTTTCCGCAGCTTCCAGGCCATAGGACGCAGCCTTCGGGTCATGTGCGTAACTGTGCACGCGGTGTTCGGCCCGAACCTTTTTCAACAAATCCAATGCAGGGGTCATGAGACAGCTCCAGACGGGTCGGCAGATGAAAAACACTGCGCCGGATTCTAGGACATTGGTCCACAAAAGGCTCTATGGCGGCTTTGTTTCAGCTTGTGTACTTCGCACTCACGGCCATCCAGTCATTCGTTCATTCACGCGACGAATAGTTTCTTTATGACCGACAGTTCACTTTCGACCTTTGACAGCAGCGTTTCTTGTCTATATTTTTTCGTTTATGAAACAAAGCGAAATTTCCTACAGCAATACACGGCAGTTAACCGCGACTAGGATGGGATTCCTGCCACGGTGAAAACGCGCTTCGACCATGATGGCTAGAAAGCGTCAGACAACAAAAACAACGAGGTTTCAATGACGACCGCTTTACAACAACCGTCGCTCTCGAGCCAGTGCATGGCCGAGTTTCTGGGTACCGCGCTGCTGATATTTTTTGGTACAGGCTGCGTTGCTGCGCTCAAGGTCGCGGGTGCCAGTTTTGGCCTTTGGGAAATCAGCATTATCTGGGGCGTCGGCGTGAGCATGGCGATTTACTTGACCGCCGGGGTTTCCGGTGCTCATTTGAACCCCGCCGTCAGCATCGCACTGAGCATTTTCGCCGGCTTTGAAAAGCGCAAATTGCCTTTCTACATTCTCGCCCAAGTCGCGGGAGCCTTCTGTGGAGCGTTGTTGGTTTATACGCTCTACAGCAACCTGTTCTTCGATTTCGAACAGCTTCACAATATGGTTCGCGGCAGCCAGGCCAGCCTTGAATTGGCGTCGGTTTTCTCCACGTTCCCGAACCCTGCTCTGACCACTGCCCAGGCATTTCTGGTCGAAGTGATCATCACCGCCATCCTGATGGGCGTGATCATGTCCCTGACCGACGACAACAACGGGTTGCCAAAAGGCCCGCTGGCGCCGCTGCTGATCGGTCTGCTGATTGCCGTGATCGGCAGCTCAATGGGACCACTGACTGGCTTCGCGATGAACCCGGCGCGGGACTTCGGTCCAAAGCTGATGACATTCTTCGCTGGCTGGGGTGAAATTTCCCTCACTGGCGGACGCGATACTCCTTACTTCCTGATTCCGGTTTTCGCGCCGATTGTCGGCGCCTGCCTGGGTGCCGCCGCCTATCGCGGGCTGATTGCCCGCCATCTGCCGAGCGCCGTACCTGCTACAAAGGAAGCAACAGCTGCCATTGACGGCAAACCCAGAACTTCTTGATACCGTTGGCGCGTGCCCCCTGCCCTTTGATCACGCGCCAGACCTCACTCCCTTATTTCGTCCAAGGCAATCGACATGACCGACACACAGAATAAGAACTACATCATTGCCCTCGATCAGGGTACGACCAGCTCCCGTGCGATCATTTTCGACCGTGACGCAAACGTGGTCTGCACCGCCCAACGGGAGTTCGCACAGCATTACCCACAAGCCGGCTGGGTCGAACACGACCCGATGGAAATCTTCGCCACCCAAAGCGCAGTGATGGTTGAGGCCCTGGCGCAAGCCGGCCTGCATCACGATCAGGTCGCGGCCATCGGCATCACCAACCAGCGTGAAACCACCGTGGTCTGGGACAAGAACACCGGTCGTCCGATCTACAACGCCATCGTCTGGCAGTGCCGGCGCAGCACCGAAATCTGCCAGCAGCTCAAACGCGATGGCCACGAGCAATACATCAGCGACACCACTGGCCTGGTCACCGACCCGTACTTCTCCGGCACCAAACTCAAGTGGATCCTCGACAACGTCGAAGGCAGCCGTGAGCGTGCGCGCAACGGCGAGCTGCTGTTCGGTACTGTCGACAGCTGGCTGATCTGGAAATTTACCGGCGGCAAGGTGCATGTCACCGATTACACCAACGCCTCGCGCACCATGCTCTTCAACATCCACACGCTGGAGTGGGATGCGAAGATGCTGGAGGTGTTGGATATTCCCCGCGAAATGTTGCCGGAAGTTAAGTCGTCTTCTGAGATTTATGGCCGTACCAAAAGCGGCATTGCCATCGGCGGTATCGCCGGTGACCAGCAAGCCGCCCTGTTCGGGCAAATGTGCGTCGAGCCCGGCCAGGCGAAAAACACCTACGGCACCGGCTGCTTCCTGTTGATGAACACCGGCGACAAAGCGGTGAAATCCCGGCACGGCATGCTCACCACCATCGCTTGCGGTCCCCGCGGCGAAGTGGCCTATGCCCTGGAGGGCGCGGTGTTCAACGGCGGCTCCACCGTGCAGTGGTTGCGCGACGAACTGAAGATCATCAACGACGCCCACGACACCGAGTACTTTGCCAACAAGGTCAAGGACAGCAATGGCGTATACCTGGTGCCGGCCTTCACCGGCCTTGGCGCACCCTACTGGGATCCGTATGCACGTGGCGCACTGTTTGGCCTGACCCGCGGCGTTCGAGTGGATCACATTATTCGTGCAGCGCTGGAATCGATCGCCTATCAGACTCGCGACGTTCTCGATGCCATGCAGCAGGACTCCGGCGAACGACTCAAGGCCCTGCGCGTAGACGGTGGCGCCGTGGCGAACAATTTCCTGATGCAGTTCCAGGCCGACATCCTCGGCACCCAAGTCGAACGACCACAAATGCGCGAAACCACCGCGTTGGGCGCCGCATACCTGGCGGGCCTGGCTTGTGGATTCTGGGGCAGCCTGGAAGAGTTGCGTGGCAAGGCCGTGATTGAACGTCAATTCGAACCCACCCTTGACGAATCGGCGAAGGAAAAACTCTACGCCAGCTGGAAAAAAGCCGTCAGCCGGACCCGCGATTGGGCGGCCGAAGACGAAGCTGAATAAGGCAGGATGCAGACTCGTATCTGTATGTAACTGGTCGGGAGCCGATTCCTGCGGCATCATGGGCAAATTTTGCACGGCAGCCCAAAGGACGCCCCATGAATCTGCCTCCCCGTCAGCAGCAAATCCTCGAACTGGTCCGTGAACGCGGCTACGTCAGCATCGAGGAAATGGCCACGCTGTTCGTTGTCACTCCGCAGACCATTCGCCGCGATATCAACCAGCTCGCGGAAGCCAATCTGTTGCGGCGCTACCATGGCGGCGCGGCTTACGACTCCAGTGTCGAAAACACCGCCTATGCCATGCGCGCCGATCAGATGCGCGATGAAAAGCAGCGAATCGCCGAAGCGATTGCCGCACAGATTCCCGACCATGCCTCGTTGTTCATCAACATCGGCACGACCACAGAATCCATTGCCCGTGCACTGCTCAATCACAATCACCTGAAGATCATCACCAATAACCTGCATGTCGCCTCCATGCTCAGTGCCAAGGACGACTTCGACGTTCTGTTGACCGGGGGCAACGTGCGGCGCGACGGTGGTGTCGTCGGTCAGGCCAGCGTCGATTTCATCAACCAGTTCAAAGTCGATTTCGCCCTGGTCGGGATCAGCGGCATTGATGAAGACGGCAGCCTGCTGGACTTCGATTATCAGGAAGTGCGGGTATCCCAAGCGATCATCGCTAACGCTCGGCAGGTGATCCTGGCGGCCGACTCCAGCAAATTCGGGCGCAACGCCATGATTCGCCTGGGGCCGATCAGCCTGGTCGATTGCCTGGTGACCGATCAGCAGCCGTCCCCGGCGCTGGCGCAGTTGTTGAACCAGCACAAGGTTCGGCTGGAAGTTGTTTAACGCCGAAGGCGGTTAAACAACCTGTAGGAGCCGGCTTGCTCGCGATGGCGTTTTCAAGAGCGCCATCGCCAGCAAGCCAACTCCTACAATCAATCCCCCTCAAGACAATGTTCGTAAATTTTCCTTTAATGGCCCTTTGATGAGTATTTTCAATCGAAGCCGGCTGGCTGTGCGCGTCTTTATGGGCTAGTATTTTCGCAAATGAACATAAATGTTCGAATTCAAATACAGAACACCAAAGAATTCCGAGGCCCGAGCCGATGCCCACTTCTACCTTGCCTACGCCCCCTCTTTCCGAGGTCTACGATATCGCTGTCATCGGTGGCGGGATCAATGGCGTGGGGATCGCAGCGGATGCTGCCGGCCGAGGGCTTTCGGTGTTCCTTTGCGAAAAGGATGATTTGGCCAGCCACACCTCTTCAGCCAGCAGCAAGCTGATCCATGGCGGCCTGCGTTACCTGGAACATTACGAATTCCGTCTCGTTCGCGAAGCCCTGGCTGAGCGCGAAGTGCTGCTGGCCAAGGCACCGCACATCGTCAAGCAAATGCGCTTCGTGCTGCCACACCGCCCTCACCTGCGCCCGGCCTGGATGATCCGCGCCGGATTGTTCCTCTATGACAACCTGGGCAAGCGCGAACAGCTTGAAGGTTCGAAAAGCCTGAAATTCGGACCGGACAGCGCGCTCAAAAGTGAGATCACCAAAGGCTTCGAATATTCCGACTGCTGGGTCGACGATGCGCGTCTGGTGGTATTGAACGCCATGGCGGCCCGGGAAAAAGGCGCTCACGTTCATACCCTGACCCGTTGCGTCAGCGCGCGCCGCACCAAAGGCCTATGGCATCTGCATCTGGAGCGTGCCGACGGCAGCCTGTTTTCCATCCGCGCCAAGGCACTGGTGAACGCCGCCGGCCCATGGGTTGCCAAATTCATTCGCGACGATCTGAAGATGGAATCGCCTTACGGCATTCGCTTGATTCAGGGCAGCCACCTGATCGTTCCGAAGCTGTACGAAGGCGAACACGCGCACATCCTGCAAAACGAAGATCAGCGCATCGTGTTCACCATTCCGTACTTGAACCACTTCACCCTGATCGGCACCACTGACCGCGAGTACACCGGCGATCCGGCGAAAGTGGCGATTACCGACGGCGAGACCGACTACCTGTTGAAGGTGGTCAACGCACACTTCAAAAAGCAGATCGGCCGCGACGATATCCTGCACAGCTATTCCGGCGTACGGCCGCTGTGCAACGACGAATCCGATAACCCGTCCGCCGTGACCCGCGACTACACCCTCGCACTGTCCGGCGCCGGCGAAGAGGCACCTTTGTTGTCGGTGTTCGGCGGCAAGCTCACCACCTACCGCAAACTGGCCGAGTCGGCGCTGACGCAACTGGCACCGTACTTCAAGCACATCCAGCCGAGCTGGACCGCCAACGCCACGCTGCCGGGCGGTGAAGACATGACCACGCCGCAAGCCCTGAGCTCGCGCATTCGCGACCAGTTCGACTGGGTCCCAAGCGAAATCGCGCGCCGCTGGGCCACGACCTACGGTAGCCGCACCTGGCGCATGCTCGAAGGCGTTGAGAGTCTGAGGGATCTGGGCGAACACATCGGCGGCGGTCTCTACACCCGCGAAGTCGATTACCTGTGCAGCGAAGAATGGGCCACCACCGCCCACGACATCCTGTGGCGTCGCAGCAAGCTCGGTTTGTTCACCACCGCCGCGGAGCAGGAAAAACTCAAGGACTACCTGAATAAAGTCGAGCAGAACCGCAGCAAAATTCAAGCGGCCTGATTGGCATTCGGCGCAAAGAAAAGCCCCTGCATCTCTCGATTCAGGGGCTTTTTCATGCCGATGGTTTTAGTCGCGCAGATCCGACTCGTGGATCGGCTGCTCGCGATGGGTCGCTCGTTGGTACTGCGCCGGCCAGACCGCCTTGCGTCCGCCCAGATCGTCATCCGCATGCAGCGCCCAGTACGGATCGCGCAACAATTCACGCGCCAGGAAAATGATGTCCGCCTGACAGGTGCGCAGAATGTGCTCGGCCTGGGCCGGCTCGGTAATCATGCCGACGGTGCCGGTGGCGATGCCTGACTCTTTGCGCACACGCTCGGCGAATCGGGTCTGATAGCCGGGGCCTGTGGGGATTTCGGCGTTCACCGCTGTGCCACCCGAAGAAACATCGATCAAATCCACACCCAGGTTCTTGAGGCGCCGTGCCAGCTCCACGGTTTCATCCGGGTTCCAACCGTCCTCCACCCAATCGGTCGCCGAGACGCGGACAAACACTGGCAACTCTTCCGGCCACGCCGCACGCACCGCTTCGGTGACCTGGAGCACTAGCCGGATGCGGTTTTCGAACGAACCGCCGTACTGATCGCGGCGTTGATTACTCAAGGGTGAAAGAAATTGATGCAACAGGTAACCGTGGGCGGCATGGACTTCGACCACCTTGAATCCTGCAGTCAGCGCGCGCTTGGCCGCTTCGACAAAGGCCTGGATGACGGTGGCGATCTCGCCTTCATCCAGCTGCTTGGGCTGGGTGTGCTGGGGATCGAAAGCAATCGGTGAAGGGCCGACCGGAACCCAGCCACCCTCGTCGGGTTTGACGCTGCCGTGCTTGCCCAGCCACGGTCTGTAAGTACTGGCCTTGCGACCGGCATGGGCCAGTTGAATACCGGCTACGGCGCCTTGCGCCGCGATGAAGCGAGTGATGCGTTGCAAAGGCTCGATCTGTTCATCGTTCCACAGGCCAAGGTCCTGCGCGGTGATGCGCCCGTCGGCAGTGATCGCCGTGGCTTCGGTAAACACCAGCCCGGCCCCGCCGATCGCGCGGCTGCCGAGGTGGACCAGATGCCAGTCATTGGCCAGGCCGTCAACACTTGAGTATTGGCACATTGGTGAGACCGCGACACGGTTGGGAAGGGTCAATTGGCGAAGGGTATAGGGTTCAAGCAGCAGACTCATGGGGCACCTCTCGAATCAGTGGGCAGGCTCCAGGGTTCTGTTTGAAAAGTCGACGAGTGACAGGAAAAAGCTACAGCACCCGCCCCCGCGGGCAAAAAATGGACAAAACGTCACAAGGATAATCAAGCAGTGCTTAGAGCCTAGTCGACATCGGGGGATGTCGCCCCCTTGTAGGAGCGAGCTCGCTCGCGATGGACGACAGGACACCGCGGTGTATCAGGTTCCCAGCGCCATCGTTCACGTCCATCGCGAGCGAGCTCGCTCCTACAGGTGTGGGGTCAACGCGGTTCGATGTGGGCAATCATCAGTTGAACCGTCTCGTTCCCACGAAACTCGTTGAGGTCGAGCTTATAGGCCAGTTCTACCCATTTGATCGTTGGATTGGGCCAGATGTCGCGGTCGATCCCGAAGGCAATGCCATCGAGTTTGACCGAGCCGCACTCGCTCTTCAGCACGACTTTAAGATGCCGTTCACCGACAACGCGCTGCTCGACCAACTGGAACACACCGTGAAACAACGGTTCAGGAAAATGCTGGCCCCAAGGACCCGCATGGCGCAGGGCGCGGGCCAGTTCCAGGTGAAACTCTTCCACCGCCAGCGTGCCGTCCGACAGCAAGCGCCCGGTCAGGTCTTCTTCGCGCAGTTGCCGACGCACTTCAGCATCAAAGGCTTCGACGAACAGCGGAAAATTCGCTTCCGGTAGTGTCAGGCCGGCCGCCATCGCATGACCACCGTATTTGGTGATCAGGTTCGGATGCTGCGCCGCCACCACGCTCAGGGCATCACGAATGTGAAAGCCCTGGACCGAACGTCCCGAGCCTTTGAGCAAGCCATCGCCAGCATCGGCGAAGGCAATGGTCGGTCGGAAGTAACGCTCTTTCATGCGCGACGCGAGGATGCCGATGACGCCCTGATGCCACTCGGGATCGAACAGACACAAACCGAACGGCATCGATTCCACCGGCAAATCCTTGAGCTGCGCCAGCGCCTCACGCTGCATGCCTTGCTCGATGGATTTGCGGTCTTGGTTCATGCCATCCAGTTGAGCCGCCATTTCGCGTGCCAGCCCGGCGTCGTCGGTCAGCAGGCATTCGATGCCCAGGCTCATGTCATCCAGTCGCCCCGCCGCGTTCAGGCGCGGGCCGACGATGAAGCCCAGGTCGGTCGAAGTGATGCGCGTGTGGTCACGCTTGGCCACTTCGAGGATCGCCTTGATCCCCGGCCGGGCACGTCCAGCACGAATGCGCTCCAGGCCCTGATGCACCAGAATCCGGTTGTTGGCATCCAGTGGAACCACGTCGGCGACGCTGCCCAAAGCCACCAGATCAAGCAATTCGCCGATGTTCGGCTGCGGCGTGTTCGCGTACCAGCCGAGCTCGCGCAATCGCGCACGCAAGGCCATCAGCACATAGAAAATCACCCCGACACCCGCCAGCGCCTTGCTCGGGAACTCGCAGCCGGGCTGATTCGGATTGACGATGGCATCGGCCAGAGGCAGTTCGTCACCGGGCAAGTGGTGATCGGTGACCAGTACACTGAGCCCGGCCTGCTTCGCCGCCGCTACACCCTCGACACTGGAGATGCCGTTGTCCACGGTGATCAGCAACTGAGGCTGACGTTCCAGCGCCACGGCAACGATCTCCGGTGTCAGGCCGTAGCCGTAATCGAAGCGATTCGGGACCAGGTAATCGACATGCGCCGCACCCAGCAAGCGCAAACCCAAGGTCCCCACGGTACTGGCCGTGGCGCCGTCGGCGTCGAAGTCGCCAACGATCAGGATCCGCTGACGCTGCTCGAGCGCAATCACCAGCAAATCCACCGCCGCCTCGATGCCCTTGAGCTTCTGGAACGGAATCAGTCGCGCCAGGCTCTTGTCCAGTTCGGCTTCAGACTGCACGCCCCGCGCGGCATACAGGCGGGTCAGCAGCGGCGGAATATCACCGAGAAATGGCAGGGTGTCGGGCAGCAGGCGGGGTTCGATGCGCATGGGGTGACAGGGGCTTCTCTTGATTAGGTAGGGTAAAACCGGATGAGCGGCGAGGGATCAGCCGCGCTCACCCGACAACCATTGCAACTGGACTTCATGCTGACCACGGTCGTCGGTGACGAAAATCGTCCCTTCGCTGATCATCACATCCCACTTGATCACGCGAGGCATGTCTTTGGCCAGGGTCTCCAGGACTTCCTGAGGGACTGCCGCAATATGAACGTTTTTCAGATTCTTGATCGCCGGGATTACCTTGCCTTCCCAGACGCGCAAACTGCCGTAGGCCAGCAGGCTGGTGCGCTCAGTGCGGCGCGAGCACCAGGTCAGGCGATCGGCATCGGGTTGGCCGACTTCGATCCAGTGCAGGACACGGTCATCCAGGCTTTTTTCCCACAGGGCCGGTTCATCCACTTCTGACAGACCACGGCCAAAAGACAGCTGTTCGTTGTACCAGAGGGCGTAGGCCAGCAGGCGCACGGTCATGCGTTCTTCGGTTTCCGAAGGATGTCGGGCGATGGTCTGCTTGACGCTCTCGTAGACGCTGCGGTCGAGGTCGGTGAGGTTCAATTCAAACTTGTAGGTCGTGGACGGCTGGGCCATGAACGGGCTTCTTGATACGGGGAAAGGCGGCAAGTCTAACCGATGCGGCAAGCATTCCACGAATAGATGGCGATCAACCTTGGGCGCCTGACAGTCGGCTATGTTAAAACGCTGTACTCGCTCAACCTTTGTCCTACAGGAACCAGCATGCCGCTCACCGCCAAACCGCTCTCAGGTCTGAAAGTCATCGAATTGGGGACACTGATCGCCGGTCCCTTTGCGTCGCGGATTTGCGCTGAATTCGGCGCCGATGTGATCAAGATCGAATCCCCGGATGGCGGCGATCCGCTGCGAAAATGGCGCAAGCTGTATGAAGGCACTTCGTTGTGGTGGTTCGTTCAGGCACGCAACAAAAAGTCCCTGACCCTGAACTTGAAGCATCCGGAAGGCTTGGCGATTCTGAAAAAGCTGCTGGGCGAAGCGGACATCCTGATCGAGAATTTTCGCCCTGGTGTACTGGAAAAACTCGGTCTGGGCTGGGAGGTCCTGCACGCGTTGAACCCGAAACTGGTCATGGTGCGGCTCTCGGGATTCGGCCAGACCGGCCCGATGAAAGACCAGCCAGGCTTTGGCGCCGTCGGTGAATCCATGGGCGGCCTGCGCTATATCACCGGTTTCGAGGACCGACCACCGGTGCGCACCGGTATTTCCATCGGGGACTCGATAGCCGCACTGTGGGGCGTGATCGGGGCGCTGATGGCCTTGCGTCATCGAGAAGTCAACGGTGGCCAAGGCCAGGTGGTCGATGTGGCGCTGTATGAAGCGATCTTCGCCATGATGGAAAGCATGGTCCCGGAGTTCGACGTATTCGGCTTCATCCGCGAGCGCACTGGCAATATCATGCCCGGCATCACTCCGTCTTCGATTCACACCAGCGCTGACGGCAAGCACGTGCAGATCGGCGCGAACGGCGACGCGATCTTCAAACGCTTCATGCTGATCATTGGCCGCGAAGACCTGGCCAACGATCCTCTACTTGCCAGCAACGACGGCCGTGATACCCGCCGCGATGAGCTTTACGGGGTCATCGATCGCTGGGTCAACTCGCTGCCCTTGGACACTGTCATCGAACGTTTGAATCAAGCCGAAGTACCGGCCAGCCGGATCTTCAGTGCCGAAGACATGTTCAGCGATCCGCAGTACCTCGCCCGGGAAATGTTCCTGCAAGCCAAGCTGCCGGATGGCAAAGATTTCAAGATGCCGGGAATTGTGCCGAAACTCTCTGAGACACCCGGTGATTGTGAATGGGTAGGGCCTCAACTGGGCGAGCACAACGCGCAGGTACTCCAGGAACTTGGCTATGACGCGTCGCAGATCACACAACTGCGCAAAGACGGAGCCATCTGAGCTGAAGCGTCTGTTTGCGAGAGTCATCAAGCACTGCCGGTGGCGAAACGGACCGGCGATGTGCGCCATGGCAGGCGCGCTCCTGATCGCCGCCCTGCCTCCCTCGACGCTGGCGCAACCCAGGGAAACCCTGGTTTGGCTCAAGCGCGATTTGCCGCCGCTGTTCATTTTCGAAGGACCAAAAAAAGATCAGGGCGTCATCGATCAGCTGTTAACGCAATTGATTACCAGCATGCCTCAATACCAACACAGCGTGATGATGGTCAATCGCGCACGCGGCCTGCAAATGCTCCATGAGTCAACGTTCACGTGCGATGCGGCGCTGAACTGGAGCAAGGAGCGCGAAACCTGGATCGCGTTCTCCAGCCCGGTCTTTCGTGCCATGAGCAATGGTCTGGCCGTGCGGCGTGCTGATCGCGACGTATTGACCCCGTTCATCAAGGACGGCGAGGTGGACCTGTCGGCGCTGTTGGCGACCGGCAGCGTCACTCTGGGAATTGTTGCCGAGCGCAACTACGGCGAATACCTCGACGCACTCTTGAAACAAGCGCCGCCCCAGTCGCTTGCACTCCATTACGGCAACGACGCTTTGGGCAGCCTGCTGCAAATGCAACGCCTGGGACGCTTGCAACTGCTGTTGGGCTATCGTCCGGAGATTCGCTACCAGGCGCAGCAGGAGGGGATCGCAGAGGATGAATTGCAGTTCTACCCGATTCGCGGCACAGGTAAGTACCTGTCAGGCTACATCGGCTGTACCGACACGCCACAGGGCCGACAGGCGATTATCGAGATCAATCGACTGCTACGCGCCCTGTCCCGTGAGCCATTGAGCGAGGCGTACGCGGCCTGGCTCGATCCGGAAAGCCGCAGCGATTATCTGAAGGCTGCCAGGGCATTTTTTGAGGAACAGGACAGGCACTGATTAATCGCGGGCAAAAAGAAACCCCGAGCAGTGGGGAGACTACCCGGGGTTAAACGTGGCCTACATAAAGACCCGTAGTAGCAAGCTACAAGCACCGGAGCACAATGCTTGATCCTGCTATTACCCGATCTGACAGACCTGCGCGCAGGAAGGTTCCCAGCGAAATCCCTTCAATTGCGGCTGGCCATCAACTTGTCCTGAGCAGCATTGCGCAACGCTGCGATGACACAGGGCTCCAGGCGTCCCTCCGCAATCAGCACGTCGCGATGCAATCCATCGACCACGTCCGTCAGCAAGCGCTTGTCGTTCAACTGGGCCTGATTGAACACACGCTTGACGACCGTGGCGCCCATCGAATTCTTCAGGGTTACCAAACATTCGCCATGAATGCCTGAAGGGGTCATTGTGACTTGATACGGGCTCAGCGCCTCACCGAGCAATAGACTGATACTTTCCATCCCGATCTCCACTCAATAGTCCGAAACAACGTGCCTTGGGCGTGTCTGCAATAAATGACCACGGGCCCGAGAAGAAAGTTCTGGAGATTGACCGCAGGGCGCACCCGCGAATCAAGTCAAGTGAGCATGCACGGCGAACATGACAGAGAAAAAACGCCGCCGTCACGCCTGTCGGCTTCGTCGATCGATTTCGGCCCAACCGCCCAGCAACCCACGCAACTGCCCGTCTGCGCCATAAAACGGCACCGTCCACTGGTAGACATCCCTGATACCGTCCTTGAACCTTAATTGCCGCTCAATAAAACGAGTCCGGCGTGTTTCCAGCTGGCTCATGAATTCGGCATGCAGAAGCTCAGCGGTGCGTTTCGGCAAGACGTCGACCTCGATCAACTGTCGACCTTGAACCTGATCAAACCGGGTCGACAACACCTCCTCATAGCTTTTATTGCACATAACCAATCGCCCTTGCAGGTCACGGACAAACATTGGATCAGGCATGGCGTCCAGCAATGCGTGCTGGAAGGCGAGTTGATCACTGAGGCTCTTTTCGGCCTCGAACCGCTGCCTGACCAGCACCGTCAAACGCCGGTTCCACAGCAGCGACAACAGGCCGAATACGCTGGCGATAACGATTCCTTCGCACATCCAATGGCGCAGCTTCTGCCACAGACCGGGCACCTCAGATGGCGTGACGCCACTGAACCACTTCAGGCGAATGGCACGCAATTCTTCGGGAGGAAAAGCATTCAGGGCCTTGTTCAGGATGCTTAACAATTGCGGCTGCCCCTTGCGCACCGACAGGTAATCCGCGTCCCATATGCCCGGTACCACGGCACCGACCTGCAACAATCCGGAGGGATAGAGCTGCGCTCCAACTTCATTTTCGATGGTGGCGTAGGCGTCACCGCTTTCAACCCAGGCACGTGCCTCGGCGTTGGTTTTCACCGTACGCAACTCAATGGCCGGGTAGTCGCGACGGATCGCCGCTTCCAGTGCATGCCGGGCCGGCAGCACCAGCACCCGTTTCGCCAGTTCTTCCAGCGATTGCACCTGCGGCGCCCCGACTCGTCCGACAAATACCCAACCGGCACCACCAAACGCATGACTGAAATCCAGTAACGTCTTGCGCTCGTCGTTCATCGACAGCATTGAACTCAAATCCGCCCTGCCACCTTCCAGCTTCACCAGCATCTGATCGGTAGAAAACGACTCCTCGAAAACGAACTGCAACCCCGTCATCACGCTGATGCGCTTGAGTACATCAGAGTGCAAGCCGCTCCATTGACCCTGCTTGTCCTTGAACAGATACAACGGATAATCCAGTGCCGTGACGACGACGCGCGGGTGAGTCGCGATCCACTGCAACTCCTGCGCATCCAGCGTGACCGTCGCATCGCTCTCCTGCATGTCCATCGGCGCCGCAATACCCCATTGGCCGATGCTCATGACTGCGAGCAGAAATAGCCAATACGCGGCCGGTTTAACCTCTTTTGAAAACAGCATTGCCACATCCTTCGTGATTGACTCGCCCCTCCTTTCTGGGCGACAACACGACAAGTGTGCATGCAGAAATGAAAAAGCCCGTCAGGAGACGGGCTTCAAAATGTGACAGCTTTGACCGTTACAACGGCTTGCCACGGTTGCCATGCTGACTGACAAAGGCCTGTACGGCTTTCAGGTCATTCGGCAATACGGTGCAACGCTCATCTCGCTCAAACAAATCAGAAAGATGTGCAGGCAGTTCAAGCGATTTTCCTACACCGGCCTTTTCCACGGCATCCGGGAATTTGACCGGATGGGCAGTGCCCAGGATCACCATTGGAATGTCCAGGCTGCGACGGCATTCACGTGCGGCTTTGACACCAATCGCGGTGTGCGGATCGAGTACTTCACCGGTCTGCTCGTAGACTTCGGCGATGGTTTCGCACGTTTGCGCGTCATCCACAGCCAACGAGTCGAACAATTTGCGGGCTTCGGTCCAGCGCTCTTGCTCGACGCTGAAACCACCGCCCTGCTTGAACGAATCCATCAGCCCGGCGATTGCCGCGCCATTGCGACCGTGCAGGTCGAACAGCAGGCGTTCGAAGTTCGACGACACCATGATGTCCATCGACGGCGACAGAGTGGCGTGCAGGGTTTCCTTGACGTACTGGTTGCCGCTCATGAAGCGGTGCAGGATATCGTTGCGGTTGGTTGCGACGATCAACTGGTTGATCGGCAGGCCCATGTTGCGGGCCAGGTAACCGGCGAAGATGTCGCCAAAGTTGCCGGTCGGCACCGAGAACGCCACCGAACGCGCCGGACCGCCCAGTTGCAGGGCTGCATGGAAGTAGTAAACGATCTGGGCCATGATCCGCGCCCAGTTGATCGAATTCACAGCGACCAGGCGAGTGCCCTTGAGGAAGCCCTGGTCGGCGAAGCTCGCCTTGACCATTTCCTGGCAATCATCGAAGTTGCCTTCGATGGCGATGTTGTGGATGTTCTCACCGAAAATGGTGGTCATCTGCCGACGCTGCACTTCAGACACCCGGTTGTGCGGGTGCAGGATGAAGATGTCGACGTTTTCGCAGTGCTTGCAGCCTTCGATGGCGGCAGAGCCGGTGTCACCGGAGGTGGCGCCGACGATCACCACACGCTCGCCGCGCTTTTCCAGCACGTAGTCGAGCAGGCGACCGAGCAGTTGCAGGGCGAAGTCCTTGAACGCCAGGGTCGGGCCGTGGAACAGCTCCAGCACCCACTCGTTGCCGTTCAGTTGACGCAGCGGCGCAACGGCGCTGTGGGCGAACACACCGTAGGTTTCTTCAAGAATCTTTTTGAAATCGGCGTCCGGAATGCTGCCGGTCACGAACGGGCGCATGACTCGGAAAGCCAGCTCGTGGTACGGCAGGCCGGCCCAGGAAGCGATTTCTTCCTGGGTGAAACGTGGCAGGTTTTCCGGGACGTACAGACCGCCGTCGGTGGCAAGACCTGCCAGCAGGACGTCTTCGAAATTAAGGGCCGGTGCCTGGCCGCGAGTGCTGATGTAACGCATGACTGACTCCATTGGGACAGTGTTCGCAATGCCGAGCGCCTGCAACGACGCCCGGTAACGACTACGACTTAGTTCAGGTGCTCGACACGAATCCGTACAACCGGACCGACCACACCCGCCAGGGCTTCCAGAGCAGCGATGGCATCGTTGATGTGCTGTTCCAGCACGCGGTGGGTCAGCAGGATCATTGGCACCAGGCCGTCGTGTTCCTCGGCTTCCTTCTGCATGATCGACTCAATGTTGATGCCGCGCTCCGAGAGGATGCTCGCGACCTGTGCCAACACACCCGGATGATCCTTGGCCTGAATGCGCAGGTAGTAGGCACTTTCGCAGGCTTCGATCGGCAGGATCGGGTGAGCCGACAGCGAATCCGGCTGGAATGCCAGGTGCGGCACGCGGTTTTCCGGGTCCGACGTCATGGCGCGAACCACGTCCACCAGGTCGGCGATCACCGACGAAGCGGTCGGCTCCATGCCGGCGCCGGCGCCGTAGAACAGGGTCGAACCGGCAGCATCGCCGTTGACCATCACCGCGTTCATCACGCCGTTGACGTTGGCGATCAGGCGATCGGCCGGGATCAGCGTCGGGTGCACGCGCAACTCGATACCGGCTGCAGTGCTGCGCGCCACGCCCAGGTGCTTGATGCGGTAGCCCAGCGCTTCGGCGTAGTTCACGTCAGCGGTGGTCAGCCTGGTGATGCCTTCGGTGTAGGCCTTGTCGAATTGCAGCGGAATGCCGAACGCGATGGATGCCAGGATCGTCAGCTTGTGAGCGGCGTCGATACCCTCAACGTCGAAGGTCGGATCAGCCTCGGCATAACCCAGTGCCTGGGCTTCGGCCAATACGTCTTCGAAGGTGCGACCCTTCTCGCGCATTTCCGTGAGGATGAAGTTGCCGGTGCCGTTGATGATGCCGGCCACCCAGTTGATGCGGTTGGCGGACAGGCCTTCACGGATCGCCTTGATCACCGGGATGCCACCGGCCACGGCCGCTTCGAACGCGACAATCACGCCCTTCTCGCGAGCCTTGGCGAAAATTTCGTTACCGTGAACGGCAATCAGAGCCTTGTTCGCGGTGACCACATGCTTGCCATTCTCGATGGCCTTGAGTACCAGCTCGCGGGCAACGGTGTAGCCGCCCATCAGCTCTATCACGATGTCGATCTCAGGGTTCGTGGCCACTTCGAAGACATCGTTGGTAATCGCAATACCGGTCGTTTGGAACTGAGGCTTTGGCGTGCGCATGGCAATTTGTGCCACTTCGATCCCACGCCCGGCACGACGAGCAATTTCCTCGGCGTTGCGCTGAAGTACGTTGAAGGTACCGCCACCGACGGTTCCTAACCCACAGATGCCTACTTTGACCGGTTTCACTGTGAACTCCCCATAAAACGACCGACTCAAGGCCGGCCGTGAAAACAACCGCGTGCTCGCGGCTCTCTATTAATGGCCCGGCGATGTCGCTGCCGGACCATGATCGTCAAGGCTGGCCCTGACAATGCGAATCTATTTCGCGCCCAGCGCCAGTTTGGCGACTTGTGGCGCAGGCTGGTAGCCCGGAATGACCTGACCGTCGGCCAAAACGATGGCCGGTGTGCCGTTCACGCCGATCGACTGACCCAGAGCGAACTGCTTGGAAACCGGGTTATCGCATTTGGCGGCCTTGATTTCCTTGCCATCGACCATTTTGTCCATGGCCGCTTTCTTGTCTTTGGAGCACCACACTGCTTGCAGTTGCTCGTCACCCGGCGAACCCAGGCCCTGGCGCGGGAACGCGACGTAGCGCACTTCAATGCCGCGCTTGTTCAACTCAGGCACTTCCGCATGCAGCTTGTGGCAGTACGGGCAAGTGGTGTCAGTGAATACGGTGATGTGCGACTTGGTTTCGCCAATGGCCGGGTACACCACGGTTTCGGCGACCGGAATATCGTTGACCAGTTTGGAGATGCCCAGGCGTTCGGTTTTTTCGGTCAGGTTGACTGGCTTACCGCCCTTGAGATCGAACAGGTAGCCCTGAACCACGTATTGGCCGTCGGCGCTGGCGTAGAGAACGCGGCTGCCCTTGAGTTTGACTTCGTACAGGCCCGGCAGCGGGCTGGCGGTGATGGTTTCTACCGGCACTTCGAGCTGGAGGTTTTCCAGACTCTTACGAATGGCTTTGTCGGCCGCGTCGTCGGCGACGGCAAAGGTGCTGACCAACGCAATGGCTGCGGCGGCGATAATCTGGGTCAGACGCATGAGAACTCCTGAAGGCGAACATATGGGACGACTAGAACACCCGTGCCGAAACACCGGGTCATAACCGCCCATCGTGCAAACCGGCAAAGCCTATCACATAAGGTCCGTGTGGCCGAATGCGCCTGTCGCCAGACAACACGAGCTCGACGCATGACGCATAGATGGATGATGTTCCCCTGTAGAGTACGTCGTCAGCCGCGGGGATGGTGTTTGGCGTGCAGGTCTTGCAACCGCGCCCTGGCAACGTGGGTATAAATCTGTGTCGTCGACAAATCGCTGTGTCCCAACAGCATCTGCACCACCCGCAAATCAGCGCCGTGATTGAGCAGATGCGTGGCGAAGGCATGGCGCAGCGTGTGCGGCGACAACGACTTGCCGATCCCCGCCACCTTGGCCTGATGCTTGATCCGGTGCCAGAAGGTCTGGCGGGTCATCTGCTCGCCACGCAAGCTGGGAAACAACACATCGCTGGGGCGTCCGCCGAGTAGCTCACAACGTGCATCACGCATGTAGCGTTCGACCCAGACAATCGCTTCCTCGCCCATCGGCACCAGGCGTTCCTTGCTGCCCTTGCCCATCACCCGCAAAACCCCTTGGCGCAGATTGACCTGCTCCAGTGTCAGGCTGATCAGCTCCGTCACACGCAGGCCACAGGCATACAACACTTCGAGCATGGCGCGATCACGCTGACCGATGGCTTCGCTCAGATCCGGCGCTTTGAGCAGTGCTTCCACATCGGCTTCCGACAGGGATTTTGGCAATGGACGACCGAGTTGCGGCATATCCACACGCAAGGTGGGATCGACCGAGATCAGTTTTTCCCTCAACAGATAGCGATAAAAGCCACGCACACCGGAGAGAAATCGTGCCGTGGACCGAGGCTTGTAGTTTTGCTCCAGCCGCCAGGCAAGGTGATCGAGAATCAGCTCGCGCCCGGCATTGATCAACTCCAGGCCTTTTTCCTGCAACCAGCCGTTGAACAGGGCCAGGTCACTGCGATAGGCATCGCGGGTGTTATCGGAAAGGCCTTTTTCCAGCCACAGGGCATCGAGGAATTGGTCTATCAGCGGATGATCGATGGCAGGCATGGGCACTCAAGTCGCGTAGCCTCAAAGCTGCGCACAAAATTAAAAATGGACAGGGAATTGGCCGCTAGTCTTTCATAGGCCGCCATCTCAAGGAACAGGGAGCAGCAATGAGCGAGCAGCAAATATTGTTGGCGTTTGGCGGTATCGGTGCGGCGGCACTGGGCTGCCAGTGGTTAGCCTGGCGCCTGAAGCTGCCGGCGATTCTTTTTTTGCTGTTGACCGGCATTCTGGCCGGGCCGGTGCTGCACTTGCTCGACCCGCAGGAAATGTTTGGCCCATTGCTGATGCCATTGGTGTCGCTGGCGGTAGCGTTGATTCTGTTTGAAGGCAGCCTGACGCTGCATCTGTCGGAATGGCGTGAAATCGGCAGTGTCGTTCATCGACTGGTGACACTGGGCGCGCTCTCAACCTGGATTGTAATTGCCGTCGCCACACACTGGTTGCTGGGTTTCGACTGGATGCTGTCGATTCTTTTTGGCAGCCTGACCCTGGTCACCGGGCCGACCGTGATCGTACCCATGTTGCGCGTCGTACGGCCCAAGGCGTCGATTGCCAACATCCTTCGCTGGGAAGGTATCGTCATTGATCCTATCGGCGCGCTGCTCGCCGTGGTCGTCTACAGCTTCATCATTGCCAACACCGAAGGTAACGGCCTTAAAGAGAGCTTGCTGACTTTCGGCGGCGTGATTCTGTGTGGCAGTCTTTTCGGGATATTTGGTGGGTGGTTGCTCGGTACTTTGATGCGCCGCCAGTGGCTGCCGGAATACCTTCATAACCTGGCAGCGCTCGCCGCCGTTCTGGGGATTTTTATCGCCTCCAACGAAGTCACGCACGAATCCGGCTTGCTCGCCGTCACGCTGATGGGCATGTGGCTGGCCAACATGAAAGGCGTGGACGTGCGGCATATCCTGCATTTCAAGGAGAACCTCAGCGTCCTGCTGATTTCGGGGCTGTTCATTCTACTGGCGGCACGACTGGATCTGAACGCGATGATCGGTCTCGGGCCTCTGGTGCTGATTCTGCTGCTGATCATCCAGTTCATCGCGCGCCCTTTGAACGTGCTGCTCAGTACGGCCGGGTCGAGCCTGAGCTGGCGCGAACGCGCACTGTTGGCGTGGATTGCTCCGAGGGGGATTGTTGCGGCGGCCGTGTCGGCAATCTTCGCCATTCGCTTGCACGAGGCAGGACATCAAGGTGCGTTGCTGCTGGTGCCGCTGACGTTCGCGGTGATTATCGGCACCGTTGTTTTGCAAAGTGCGACAGCCCGGCCGCTGGCGCGCTTGCTGAACGTCGCGGAACCGGCACCGAGCGGTTTTTTGATCATTGGGGCCAACGGACCTGCGCGCACGCTGGGCAAAGCACTGCAACAATTGGGCAGCCGAGTGTTATTGACAGACTCAAGCTGGGAGAACATTCGCGCCGCGCGAATGGAGGGCTTGCCCACCTACTTCGGCAACCCGGCCTCGCAACACGCCGATGCCCATCTGGATCTGGTCGGACTGGGACATCTTCTGGCCCTCTCACCGTCCGGTGAAATGAACACGCTGGCGCTGATGCGCTTTCGTCATGAACTGGGCCATCAGCGGATGTTCGGTCTGGCCAGCGGCCAGGAAAACCGTCGCACAGACAAACATCGCACCAGCCTGGAACATCGGGGCAATCAACTGGGCAGTGAAGCACTGACCTACGCCAAGCTTGCGAGTCAGTTGAGTCAGGGTTCCGAACTGTACAGCACGACGTTGACGGATGGCTTTGGCTGGAACGACTACCGCGCACTGCATGGTGATCGGGCGACCTTGCTGTTCGTGCGCGATGACAGTGGCTGGGTGCATGTGGTGACACCCGACAGTACGCTCAAGCTTGCGGCTGGGTGGACGCTGCTGGCGCTGATCCAGCCGGAGACGGCGTAAATCCAAAAGATCGCAGCCTTCGGCAGCTCCCACGGGAGATCTGAATTCAATCTGTAGGAGCTGCCGCAGGCTGCGATCTTTTCAACCAGGCACCAAATCGCAGGCAACAAAAAAGCAGCCCGTAGGCTGCTTTTTTCTGCATCGGAAGCTGGACTTAAGCCAGTTTTTCCTTGATGCGAGCTGCTTTACCAGACAGGTCACGCAGGTAGTACAGCTTGGCTTTACGTACGTCACCGCGACGTTTAACGGCCATGCTGTCGATTTGCGGGCTGTAGGTCTGGAAAGTACGTTCTACGCCAACACCGTTGGAGATTTTACGAACGGTGAATGCACTGTTTACGCCGCGGTTACGCTTGGCGATAACAACACCTTCGAACGCTTGCAGACGCGAACGGTCGCCTTCCTTCACTTTCACCTGAACGACAATGGTGTCGCCCGGGGCAAAGGTAGGGATCTCTTTGGTCATCTGCTCTGCTTCGAGTGCAAGGATGATTTTGTTAGTCATGCTGTGCTCCTAAGGTAAATCGTCGGATCTACCATCGATACGTTGTTAACTATCGTCCCGCTCGAGGATGTATTCCTCGAGCAGCTTCTTCTCTTCTCCAGAAAGCGAGCGGCTTTCCAGAAGATCGGCGCGTCGTTCATAGGTCCGACCAAGGGACTGCTGTAAACGCCAACGCCGGATGTGCGCGTGATTGCCACTTAGCAATACGTCGGGAACACGCTGATCCGCATACACCTCCGGTCGGGTGTAGTGCGGGCAATCCAGCAAACCATCCGTAAAGGAATCTTCCTCTGCGGAGTCCGCATGCCCTAAAGCTCCAGGCAGCAGTCGTGTAACCGCATCGATCAGGACCATCGCCGGCAGCTCGCCGCCAGACAGTACATAGTCGCCAATCGACCACTCTTCATCGACATGAGCATCAATAAAACGCTCGTCAATGCCTTCATAGCGGCCGGCAATCAGGATCAGTGCATCCAGATTCGCCAACTCGCGTACCGCCGACTGATTCAGTTGACGGCCTTGGGGGGACAGGTAAATCACCTTCGCCGCCTCCCCGGCTGCTGCCTTGGCCTGAACCAGAGCATCTTCCAGGGGTTTGATCTTCATCACCATGCCCGGACCACCGCCAAACGGGCGATCGTCCACAGTGTGATGTCGATCCGTCGTGTAGTCTCGCGGATTCCAACAGGTCAGCTGCAAGAGCCCCTGTTTCACCGCACGACTGGTGATGCCGTACTCGCTGATGGCGGAGAACATCTCGGGAAACAAACTGATCACTTCTACGCGCAAGTTAGCCACGCTTAGAAGTCCGCATCCCAATCCACCTTCATCTCACCTGCTGCCAGGTCGATGGCCAACACGCATTGCTCGGTATAGGGCAACAGGCGTTCGCGATCATCCAGGCTGCCAGCGCATGGCTTGACCACCATTACATCATTCGAGCCGGTCTCCAGCAGGTGATCGATCTTCCCGAACAATTGTCCGAGGGTGTCGATGACCTTGAGACCTTCCAGCTGGTACCAGTAGTACTCGCCGTCGGTGAGTTCAGGGAACAGGTTGCGCGGCACACAGATCTCATAACCGGCCAGAAGACGAGCTTCTTCGCGATCATCGAGACCCTTGAGCTTTGCGACCAGGAACTTGTCGTTCCCGCGTCCGCTGACCAGCTCTACCTGCTTTACATTGCCGTCACGCTTGAGCGTCCAGGTTTTGTATTCCAGCAGGTTCTTAATCGGATCAGTAAAGGAGTACACCTTCACTTCGCCGCGAACGCCGTGAACCGAGTAAATCTTGCCGATAACGATCAAATCATCAGCAACAGCTGGCGTCGCGTTCATATTGCTCAGGCCGCAGCCTTAGCAGATTCCTTCAACAACTGAGCAACGCGCTCAGAAGGTTGTGCACCAACGCTCAGCCAGTAGGCTACGCGCTCTTGGTTCACGGACAAACGGACTTCTTGACCACGAGCAACAGGGTTGAAGAAACCAACCTGTTCCTTGTGCGAACCGTCGCGCGGGTTGCGGCTGTCGGTTACGGTCAAGTGGTAAAACGGGCGCTTTTTGGAGCCGCCAAGGGCAAGACGGATTGTTAGCATGTGAACATCGTTCCTGTAGTCGGTGCTGCAAATCTAAAGGCACAGCGGGCATAGGTGCCCGAAAGGCCGCATATTCTAAGGAATATCCGGACTTTTGCAAATGTCTTTTTCTGGCGGCCTATCGGTCGCCATGCAGATTTGCTATAGAGCCGTCGTTGAAAACGGCCGATCAGCTCCCGCCAAGTGCGGGTTTGCTGTGTATCCCACGTCCGTGTGGGGCAGCGCCGACCCGATGGCCGGCGCGGATTCTTTACATCTTCGGCATGCCGCCGCCGGGCAACATACCGCCCATGCCGCGCATCATCTTGGCCATTCCGCCTTTGGCGGAGAATTTCTTCATCATCTTCTGCATCTGCTTGTGCTGCTTGATCAAGCGACCGATGTCCTGCACCTGAGTGCCGGAACCCATGGCAATCCGACGTTTGCGCGAACCGCTGATCATCTCAGGGTCGCGGCGCTCGGCCGGGGTCATGGAGTTGATGATGGCTTCCATCTGCTTGAATTGCTTCTCTGCCGCACCTTGAGCGTTGCCCATTTGCGCCAGGTTCACGCCGCCCATGTTCGGCAGCTTGTCCATGAGGCCGCCGAGGCCGCCCATGTTCTTCATTTGTTGCAGCTGATCGCGGAAGTCTTCAAGGTCGAAGCCTTTGCCTTTCTTCAGTTTCTTGGCCAGTTTATCGGCCTTGTCCTTGTCGAGAGTCGCTTCTGCCTGCTCGATCAGGCTGAGCACGTCGCCCATGCCGAGAATACGCGAGGCAATACGCTCAGGGTGGAACGGGTCGAGCGCTTCGCTCTTCTCGCCCATACCGATGAACTTGATCGGCTTGCCGGTGATTGCACGGACCGACAGCGCAGCACCGCCACGGGCGTCGCCGTCGACCTTGGTCAGGATCACACCGGTCAACGGCAGCGCGTCGCCGAAAGCCTTGGCCGTGTTGGCGGCATCCTGGCCGGTCATGGCGTCGACCACGAACAGGGTTTCGACCGGATTGATCGCGGCATGCAGCGCCTTGATCTCGCCCATCATCTCTTCATCGATGTGCAGACGACCGGCGGTATCGACGATGACCACGTCGATGAATTTGAGTTTTGCTTCCTTGATAGCCGCTTGCGCGATCTCGACCGGCTTCTGGCTCAGGTCGGACGGGAAGAAGGTAACGCCAACCTCACCGGCAAGCATTTCCAGCTGCTTGATCGCCGCAGGACGGTAAACGTCGGCGGACACGACCATGACGGTCTTCTTCTTGCGCTCTTTAAGGAAGCGCGCAAGTTTACCGGCGGTGGTGGTTTTACCCGCACCCTGCAAGCCGGCCATCAGGATGACCGCTGGCGGCACTGCGCTCAGGTTCAGGTCTTCGTTGGCCGCGCCCATCAGGCTTTCGAGTTCGGCCTGGACGATCTTCACAAAGGCCTGGCCCGGCGTCAGGCTGCGCGACACCTCGGTGCCGACAGCGCGTTCTTTCACCGAATTGACGAAGTCCTTCACCACCGGCAGGGCGACGTCGGCTTCGAGCAACGCCATGCGCACTTCACGCAGGGTGTCTTTGATGTTGTCTTCGGTCAGCTTGGCCTTGCCGGTGACATGGCGCAGCGTCTGCGAGAGACGGTCGGTTAAGTTTTCAAACATTGCGCGATCCTTTCAGGCCCTGTGTAGACCGGGATAATGGCGGCCCGGACCGGACTAAACGTGTGCTCGGCGAGCCTGCGGCGTGGGCAGGTCGCGGATTATAGCGAAGACTGCGGCCAACGGACACCTCGCTGTCAGCTTGCGCGGTCTTTCGTGTGGCGGGGGTTCTATGCCAAACTCAGCGACTTTCGGGCTTGCCTAACAGGATTTATGCTCCCCTTGTCACCCAGCTTGCTTACGACCCTCGCCGCCGCCTGCTTATATGCCGCTGCGACCATTTACCAGGGCACTCGCCTGGCTTCCGGCGCCAAGGCCAACAAGCGCCTGCTGGTTACGCTCGGCGTGCTTGCCGTGCTGGCCCATAGCGCCAGCCTGCTCACCCATCTGTTGACCCCGATCGGTCTGGGCCTGGACTTTTTCAGTGCCGCCAGCCTGATTGCCGCCGCCGTCATTGCCTTGAGTCTGCTGGCCTGCACGCGAATTCCGGTGGAAAACCTGCTGGTGTTGCTGTTCCCGCTCGGCGCCTTGACCGTGTTGCTGGCGCAGTTCGCCCCGGCCGGCACGGTACAGATCATCGACGAGGAGCCGGGCATCCTCGCGCACATCCTGCTGTCGATCCTTGCCTACGGCATGTTCACCATTGCGGTTTTCCAGTCCTTGCTGCTGCTGGTACAAGATCACCAGCTCAAGCACAAACACCCGTCCGGGCTGATCAAAAACTTCCCGCCGCTGCAAACCATGGAAAGCCTGCTGTTCGGTTTCCTCTGGGCCGGCTGGACGCTGCTGTCGCTGTCGCTGATTTCTGGCTGGCTGTTCGTCGAGAACCTGTTCGCCCAGCACCTGGTGCATAAAACCTTGCTGGCGTGCCTGGCCTGGATTGTCTTCAGTGTTCTGCTATGGGGTCGCAACCGTCTCGGCTGGCGCGGTCACAAAGCCATTCGCTGGACCCTGGCCGGGTTTTGCCTGCTGATGCTGGCGTACTTCGGCAGCAAGCTGGTTCGTGAATACATCCTGCATATCTGACGGGCGGCATTAATGGACGACTTGCCCATAGGGCCGATGCTCGCAGTAGTGGCCCTGCTGATTTTATGGTCGGGGCTGTTTACGGCCATCGAAACGGCGCACCAGCATCTGCTGGCCCAGCGCACGGCAACGCGTTCCAGCGATAAGCCACTGGCGAAACTGAGCTTCCCCCTCGACAGCCTGATCTTCTGCAATACCCTGTGCCGCGCTCTCGTGGTGGTCATCAGCACCCTGCTGGCGATTTTTACCTGGTCCGAAAACGGCCCATGGATTGCCTGTCTGGGAGCGGGCGCAGTCGTGCTGATGTTCGCCGATTACCTGCCCCGCGCCCTTGCTGCCCGCTATCCCGAGGCGATCCTGGCCCAAGGCAACAACCTGCTTCGCGTCCCCCTGAAAATCGTCTATCCCGCCGCCTGGTTGCTTAAAGGCATCAGCCAGTTACTGGTGCGGCCATTTGCTCGCAAAGTCAAAGTGGTACAACAAAGTGAAGAGGAGGCACTGACTGAACGGCAGGACACCGCCGAAAATGTTATCTGCCGCCCTCACCCGTTGTCGGGCATCCACGCCCTGGACAACATCACGGTCAATGACATTCTCGTCCCTCGCAGCGATGTCGACGGGATCAACCTTGACGACCCCATCGACGAAATCATCGAACAATTGCGACACAACAGACGCACTCGTTTGCCGGTATTCCACAGCGATATCAATCAGGTCGAAGCCGTGCTCAACACCCGGCACATCCTCCACCTGCTACCTGATGCGAGCCTGACCCGAGAAGCGCTGCTGGCAGCCAGTCGCGAACCGTATTTCGTCCCGGAAAGCACCCCTCTTCAACTGCAACTGCTCAACTTCCACAAGCAACAGCGGCGTTTAGGCATGGTGGTCGACGAATATGGTGAAGTGCTGGGCATCGTCACACTGGAAGACATTCTTGAGGAAATCGTCGGGGAGTTCGAAAGCCAGCACAGGCTCGATAATCCGCACATTCACCCTCAAGCCGATGGACGCCTGGTGATCGACGGCGCTGCGTCAATCCGCGAGTTGAACAAGAGCCTCGGCTGGCACCTGCCGAGCGACGGCCCGAAAACCCTGAACGGCCTGGTGACCGAAGCCCTGGAAACCATTCCCGAAAGCACCGTATGCCTGAAGATCGGCCGCTATCGCCTGGAAATCCTCGAGACCGAAGACAATCGTGTTACGCGGGTGCTCATCTGGCAGACCAGTTCACCCCCCGCGGTTTCTATCCGCTGAGTTGCCAAAAGATCGCAGCCCGCGACAGCTCCTACAACGCCGCTCACCGTAGGAGCTGTCGAGCGAAGCGAGGCTGCGATCCTCTCAAAACCTCTCAAAACTTCTCACTTGTTTGATCGTTAGCTACCTTCCTATAATCGATTCGCTTACCCAAGCCTCGCCGGGCCCGTGCTTACCCCGCACCGCGCAGCTTCCGGCCTGACCATCAGCCACATCCGCAGCAAGCCGACGATTGCTCCTACCTGGAACAGCGACCGCGCCCCCACCCACATCCCTGGGTTCTCGACCATAATAATTCGCTCCATCGGAGCACATGACTGTCAGGGATAACCGCATGACGACCAGCACGACTTACAGCGACTCCGCTCCTGCACAACCGACCAACTCCGCCACCCGCGTGGCCACGGCGAGTTTCATCGGCACCGCCATCGAGTTCTACGATTTCTACGTTTATGCCACCGCAGCAGCGCTGGTCATCGGGCCGGTGTTCTTTCCGCAAACGTCCGGGACTGCCCAGATGCTTTCGGCGTTTCTTACCTTTGGCATCGCTTTCCTCGCGCGCCCCCTGGGTTCTGCCCTGTTCGGCCACTTCGGCGACCGCATCGGGCGCAAATCGACCCTCGTCGCCTCCCTCCTGCTGATGGGCGTGTGCACCACGCTGATCGGCGTGCTGCCGGGCTACGACAGTATCGGGGCATGGGCGCCGATATTGCTCTGCGTGCTGCGTTTCGGCCAAGGCCTGGGACTGGGCGGTGAATGGGGCGGCGCGGCGCTACTGGCCACGGAAAATGCCCCCAAAGGCAAACGCGCATGGTTCGGCATGTTCCCGCAGCTCGGCCCTTCCATCGGCTTCCTGGCCGCGAACGGCTTGTTCCTGACATTGGCCATGCTGCTCGACGACGAACAGTTCCGCTCGTGGGGCTGGCGCATCCCGTTCCTGCTCAGTGCAGCGCTGGTGATGGTCGGCCTGTACGTGCGCCTCAAGCTGCATGAAACACCGGTGTTCGCCAACGCCGTGGCACGCCAGGAGAGAGTGAAAATCCCGCTGTTCGAACTGTTCGGTCAATACTGGCTGCCTGTATTGCTGGGAGCCGGTGCGATGGTGGTGTGCTACGCGCTGTTTTACATTTCCACCGTATTTTCGCTGAGTTACGGTGTGTCGACGCTTGGCTACAGTCGCGAAACGTTCCTCGGACTGCTGTGCATTGCCGTGCTGTTCATGGCGGCCGCTACTCCGTTGTCAGCCTTGGCCAGTGACCGTTACGGGCGCAAGCCGGTGCTGATCATTGGAGGCGTGCTGGCGATTTTGTCCGGATTCCTGATGGAGCCGCTGCTGACCCACGGCTCGACCTGGGGAGTGGCGCTGTTCCTGTGCATCGAGCTGTTCCTGATGGGCGTGACATTTGCCCCGATGGGCGCGTTGCTGCCAGAGCTGTTCCCCACCCAAGTTCGCTACACCGGCGCCTCGGCGGCCTACAACCTGGGCGGTATCGTCGGGGCTTCCGCTGCACCGTTTTTCGCGCAGAAGCTGGTGGCGATGGGTGGGTTGAGTTATGTCGGCGGGTATGTGTCCGCGGCGGCAGTGCTGAGCTTGATTGCCGTGCTGTGCCTGAAGGAAACGCGGCATAACGATTTGAATCGCATCGATTGATAGACCGCCATCGCTGGCAAGCCAGCTCCCACAGGGTTTGGTGTCGATCACAAAATAGCTGTACGACACATAACCTGTAGGAGCTGGCTTGCCCGCAAAGGGGCCTGCGCTGACAAAACACAAAACCTCAACTTTTCCCCCGCCCACTGTCACCTCGCTCTACGCGCATCGGCTCATCCCCGCTATACTTCCCGGCTTTTCCTGAATAAATGCCAATAGGGTCCCGCCGCGCATGGATAAGACCTACCAGCCGCACGCCATTGAAACTTCCTGGTACAACACCTGGGAGTCTGAGAATTACTTCGCCCCGCAAGGCGCGGGCGAGTCCTACACCATCATGATCCCGCCGCCGAACGTCACCGGCAGCCTGCACATGGGTCACGGCTTCAACAACGCGATCATGGACGCCCTGATCCGTTTTCGCCGCATGCAGGGTCGCAACACCCTGTGGCAGCCGGGCACCGACCACGCCGGCATCGCCACACAGATGCTGGTGGAGCGTCAGCTCGAAGCCAAGGGCCAGAGCCGCCACGACCTGGGCCGCGAGAAATTCCTCGAGAAAGTCTGGGAGTGGAAGGATGAGTCCGGCGGCAACATCAGCCGTCAGATCCGCCGCCTCGGCTCGTCCGTCGACTGGAGCCGTGAGCGCTTCACCATGGACGATGGCCTCTCGGAAGCCGTTAAGGAAGCGTTCGTACGCCTGCACGAAGACGGCCTGATCTACCGCGGCAAGCGCCTGGTCAACTGGGACACCAAGCTGCACACGGCGATTTCCGACCTCGAAGTGGAGAACCACGACGAGAAAGGTTTCCTGTGGAACCTGAAATACCCGCTTGCCGACGGCGCCAAAACCGCCGAAGGCAACGATTTCCTGATCGTCGCGACCACCCGCCCGGAAACCATGCTCGGCGACTCCGCCGTGGCCGTTAACCCGAACGATGAGCGCTACAAAGCCCTGATCGGAAAATTTGTCGAGCTGCCACTGGTTGGCCGCCGCATCCCGATCATCGCCGACGATTACTGCGATCCTGAATTCGGCACCGGCTGCGTGAAAATCACCCCGGCCCACGATTTCAACGACTACGAAGTCGGCAAGCGCCATAACCTGCCGCTGCTGAATATCTTCGACAAGAACGCCGCCGTTCTGCCGGCCTGCCAGGTGTTCAACCTCGACGGGACGCTGAACGAGACCATCGACGGCAAGATCCCGGCCGAATACGCCGGCCTCGACCGTTTCGAAGCGCGCAAGCAGATCGTTGCTGCGTTCGAAGCCGCGGGCCTGCTGGTCAGCGTCGACGATCACGGCCTGAAAGTACCGAAAGGCGACCGCTCCGGCACCATCATCGAGCCGTGGCTGACCGACCAGTGGTACGTATCCACCAAGCCTCTGGCCGAGCCTGCGATTGCCGCCGTTGAAGACGGCCGTATCCAGTTCGTGCCGAAACAGTACGAAAACATGTACTTCTCGTGGATGCGCGACATCCAGGACTGGTGCATCAGCCGTCAGCTGTGGTGGGGCCACCGGATTCCGGCCTGGTACGACGAGTCGGGCAAGGTCTACGTCGGTCGCGATGAAGCCGAAGTGCGTGCCAAGCACAACCTCGGCCCGGACGTTGCGCTGCAACAGGACAACGACGTTCTCGACACCTGGTTCAGCTCGGGCTTGTGGACGTTCTCCACCCTCGGCTGGCCGGAAAAAACCGAATTCCTGAAGAAATTCCACTCTACCGACGTCCTGGTGACTGGCTTCGACATCATTTTCTTCTGGGTCGCCCGGATGATCATGCTCACCATGCACTTGGTGAAAAACGAAGACGGCACGCCGCAGGTTCCGTTCAAGACTGTCTACGTTCACGGTCTGGTGCGTGATGGCCAGGGCCAGAAGATGTCCAAGTCCAAGGGCAACGTCCTGGACCCGCTCGACATCATCGACGGCATTGAACTCGAAGCCCTGGTACAGAAACGCACCTCCGGCATGATGCAGCCGAAGCTGGCGAAGAAGATCGAGAAGCAGACCCGCGACGAATTTGCCGAAGGCATCGCCAGCTACGGCACCGACGCTCTGCGCTTCACCTTCTGCTCGCTGGCGTCCACCGGTCGCGACATCAAGTTCGACATGGGCCGCGTCGAAGGCTATCGCAACTTCTGCAACAAGATCTGGAACGCGGCGCGCTACGTGCTGGACAAGGGCGAAGACTGCGGCCAGAACGGCGAAGCCTTTGAGCTGTCTCTGGCTGACCGCTGGATCATTTCGCAGCTGCAACGCACCGAAGCCGAAGTGACCCGTCAACTCGACCAGTTCCGTTTCGACCTGGCCGCACAAGCGTTGTACGAGTTCATCTGGAACCAATATTGCGACTGGTACCTGGAACTGTCCAAACCAGTGCTGTGGGACGAAAACGCTCCGGTCGAACGCCAGCGCGGCACCCGTCGTACCCTGGTTCGCGTACTGGAAGTCGCCCTGCGCCTGGCGCACCCGTTCATGCCGTTCATCACCGAAGAAATCTGGCAGCGCATCGCGCCGCTGGCCGGCATCGAAGGCAAGACGATCATGCTGCAACCTTGGCCAGTGGCCAATGAAGCGCGCATCGATCAGGCGGCCGAAGATGACATCGAATGGCTCAAGGGCCTGATGCTCGGCACCCGTAACATCCGAGGCGAAATGAACATCGGCCCAGGTAAACCGTTGCCGCTGTTCCTGAAAAATGTGAGCGCCGAAGACCAGCGTCGCCTGACCGAAAACGAAGCGCTGCTAAAGAAACTGGCCCGCCTCGAATCGATCACCGTGCTGACTGCTGGCGAAGAAGCACCGCTGTCCGCCACCGCCTTGGTCGGCGAGATGGAAGTGCTGGTGCCGATGGCCGGCCTGATCGACAAAGGCGCCGAGCTTGCGCGTCTGGACAAGGAAATCCAGCGCCTGCAAGGCGAAGTACAACGCGTCGGCGGCAAGCTGTCCAACGCGGGTTTCGTCGACAAGGCGCCAGCTGAAGTCATCGAGAAAGAGCGCGCCAAACTGGCCGAAGCCGAACAGGCTCTTGGCAAGCTGGCCGAGCAGCATGCGCGGATTGCCAGTTTGTAACGGCAAATCGCAATGAAAAAGGGAGGCCCGGGTGGCCTCCCTTTTTTGTTCAAACGCCACCAATCCCCCGGAGCTGCCGAAGGCGCTCCTACACAGGTTCGGCGCATGGGCTATCAATGTGGGACAATGCTCGCCACTTTTGGCCATACCCGAATCGACCACCGCCATGACCGCTCCTCGCCCCCCCAAACCTGCGCGCAAAAAGCCCTCACCCGCCACCCCGGCCAAAGCTCTGGAGCCGCGCGAGAAAGCCAGCCTGCACCCACGCAATCGCCACCAAGGTCGCTACGACTTTCCGGCACTGATCAAAAGTACTCCGGAACTGAAAAAGTTCGTGATCATCAATCCGTATGGCAAGGAAAGCATCGACTTCGCCAGCCCGGACGCGGTACGGGTGTTCAACCGAGCACTGCTCAAGTCCTTCTATGGAATCGCCCATTGGGACATTCCTGCTGACTACCTGTGCCCACCGGTTCCCGGGCGCGCCGATTACGTGCACTTTCTTGCCGACCTGCTGGCCAGTGTCAACGAGGGCGTGGTCCCGAGAGGCGCTGCAGTGAAGGTTCTTGACATCGGGATGGGCGCTAACTGCGTGTATCCGCTGATCGGACATAGCGATTATCGTTGGCAGTTCCTGGGGTCTGAAATTGATGCCACCGCCATTGCCGCGGCCAAAGCAATTGTTCAGTCCAATGGCTTGAGCAAGGCCATCCAGATTCGCCAACAGACCAACAGCAAACAGATCCTGCTGGGCTTGCTGGAAAGCGCCGAGCGTTTTGATCTGACCATGTGCAATCCACCGTTCCATGCCTCACTGGATGAGGCCACTCGAGGTAGCACACGCAAATGGCGCGCCCTGGGCAAGGCCGATCCGAAGCGAAAACTGCCGGTGCTGAATTTTGGCGGACAGGCCGCCGAATTGTGGTGCGAAGGTGGCGAGGCACGGTTCGTCACGCAACTGATCAGTGAGAGCGCGCAGGTGGGCCAGCAAGTCTTGTGGTTCAGCACGCTGGTGTCAAAGGCTTCAAATTTGCCCGCGATCCAGGTCGCGCTGAAAAAGGCCGGCGCACTACAGAGCCAGGTCGTGGAGATGTCCCAGGGCCAGAAACAAAGCCGCTTCGTCGCCTGGACTTTCCATACCCAGGCACAACAACAAACCTGGCGTCAGGTACGCTGGAGCAAGACAACGACTGAATAATCAGCAGAAGGCTTTTTCTGCGCCAACAAAAAACCGTGCACGGATGAGTTCGGCGCACGGTTTGAAAAAACATTTAAATATCGAATACATCAACGCCTCGTCGGTCGTACGATTTCCTTGAACAGACAGGCTCGCTCTTCCTTGTTATCGCAATAGTACTGGTTATACCACTCGGCCCACGGCCCATTGGTACCGATACGCACCAGTGTTCCTTCGTTCTTGAACTTCATGTCCAGCGCACCGCCTCCCTGCAGTCGGTATCCACAGCGCAGGATCTCACCGACGACAGCGCCGCCCTCAACCTCTTCGTGAGGCCTGAAAATGGCGACATCGAACTCACCCACCGGACCCCGGCCGCTCTGCGAAACGCCATACCACTCCCCGCCGCCGCTGGTTGTTGGCGCTTTGTAGGTTCCAGCGGTGAACTCCTTGATGACCGAAGGGTTCGGACAATGTTCGCCCTCATCAGCCAGAACATGACCGGAAAAAAGAAATGGCACACACATTACTAACTGTTTGACTCTCATAATTACTTCCCTGTAACCAACAGCGAAATTAAGGTTCAGCTTTTTACGCAAAGCCTAGCGCCGCACCCCATTGATATTACTTATCCATGGCGCATGAGCAATCAATAAGGCTGTAGGAAAGTTCAACGCTTACATAGAGAAAGTGCCGACATTCTTCGAACGTGACTCCATTTATCAACGCCCACAAAAAAACCGTGCCCGGATTGCTCCGGCGCACGGTTTTTTTTAACAAGTCTTACTTGTTAACAGCGTCAGTCAGGCCTTTGGCCACAACCAGCTTGATCACTTTCTTGGCAGCGATTTCGATGGCAGCGCCAGTCGAAGGGTTGCGGCCAGTACGGGCAGGACGCTCAGTCACTTTCAGCTTGCCGATACCTGGCAGAGTGATTTCGCCGCCGTTTTCCAGCTGATCGGCAACGATTTGGCCCAGTTGGTCCAGAGCGTTACGCGCGGTGGTTTTCGGCGCGTCGATAGCTTCAGCGATGTCGGCGATCAGTTGGTCTTTAGTAAGAGCCATTTAGTGTTCCTTCCCTATCAAATTCATATGGATTGCAGAGTGCAATGTCAGCCATCGAGCCCGATCTTTTGGATCCGGCACCCTCGGCCAAATAACCTCGGGATCGGGGTTATAGATACCGAAATCAGGGTTTGGTTCGACCTGACACATGCTGACTGCAGGCTTAACGCAGTGACTTCGCGCAAGACCGGGCAAAGCTAGCACACAGACGTGGAAATATCCGCCTCTAGCTACCCGATTGGTCAGCTTTATTGTGCTAAAACAGTAAAAAACAGCCTCCACGCCGCCGGTCAGCCCTGAATCACCCTCCACGCCGCGCCAAAACCAGTGGTTGCGGTACACTGGGCGCTTTTTCGGGGGAGCACGCCCTCCTCTCTTCATTCAGCCGAGAAGCCCATGCCGATCCGTCATTGCATCGTCCACCTGATCGACAAAAAACCCGACGGCACGCCCGCAGTTCTCCACGCCCGCGACTCTGAACTGGCCGAGTCCGGCGCCATCGAAAACATGCTTGCCGACCTCAACGAGAGCTACAACGCCAAACAAGGCAAGGCATGGGGATTCTTCCATGCCGAGTCAGGAGCGCACCCCTTCAGCGGCTGGTTGAAAGAATACTTCGAGGGCGGTAAGGACTTCACGGCATTCAGCCGCGTGGCAGTGGAGCACCTGCAAAAGCTGATGGAAGAGTCAAACCTGTCGGTCGGTGGCCACGTGCTGTTCGCCCACTATCAGCAAGGCATGACCGATTACCTGGCCATCGCCCTGCTGCACCATAGTGAAGGCGTGGCTGTGACAGACGAACTGGACGTCACGCCTTCCCGTCACCTGGACCTTGGCCAATTGCACCTGGCGGCGCGGATCAACGTGTCCGAGTGGCAAAACAACAAACAGTCCAGGCAGTACATTTCCTTTATCAAAGGCAAGAACGGGAAAAAAGTTTCGGAGTATTTCCGCGACTTCATCGGCTGCCAGGAAGGGGTCGACGGTCCAGGTGAAACCCGCACCTTGCTCAAAGCGTTCAGTGACTTCGTCGAAAGCGAAGACCTGCCTGAAGAAGACGCCCGTGAGAAAACCAAGACCCTGGTGGATTACGCCAGTAGCCAGGCCAAGCTCGGCGAGCCGATGGGCCTGGAAGAACTCTCCGAGCTGATCGACGAGGAACGTCCGAAAGCCTTCTATGATCACATCCGTAACAAAGACTACGGCCTGTCGCCCGAGATTCCGGCCGACAAACGCACCCTCAACCAGTTCCGCCGCTTCACAGGTCGCGCAGAAGGCCTGTCGATCAGCTTCGAGGCGCACTTGCTGGGCTCCAAGATCGAGTACGACGAAGAAGCCGGCACGTTGATCATCAAGGGCCTTCCGACCTCGCTCACCGACCAGCTCAAGCGACGCAACTGATGCTCGCCGGCATACTGAAGAAGTTCCTGCTGATCCTGCTGGTGGTCGTGGTCTATCAGAACTGGGGCAAGATCGAGCGGGCGTTCAACCCCTCGCAAGTGGTGTCCGAGCAGACCCAGGCCAAAGCCAACGTCGTGCTCTACGCCACCGAGTGGTGTGGCTACTGCAAACTGACCCGGCGTTTTCTCGATCAGAAAGGCATTCCGTACAAGGAATTCGATATCGAGAAGGACGCCGTGGCGCGCAAGGACTATGAAGCGCTGGGCGGTGGCGGGATTCCGATCATTGATGTGAACGGAACTCTGATTCGCGGGTATGACCCGGATGCGATTCTGGCAGCCTTGAAGTAGCCCTTCCATTATTGGAGCTGGCTTGCCAGCGAAGGCGGGGGGTCAGTTGACAACAATGCTGACTGACAACCGCTTTCGCTGGCAAGCCAGCTCCTACAGTTCCTGGGCTTACTGCGCTTCTATGCGGAAACCAAAGCGGGGGAAGTGTACATGCACCACGCCGCCACGCTCGTCTTCGCGGCGCACAATCAACTCCTCGCTACCCGCAAAAAGCAATTCTCCAACGACCGGATCAACGCCGTAGTCAGTCGCCGCAATCACCACCTGCTGACCCGCCTTGAGCCCGTTCGGATCAACAAACTGCTCATCCGGCAATGCCGCAGGTTGGGACGTGCGCGCAACCTCCAATGCCTCGTCGGACGCCATTTCGCTGGATGCTCCATGACCAAAACCCAGCACTCGGGCATACCAGGCGACAACCGCTGGGTATTCATCCACCAACGGTGCGGTAACCGGTGTTGCTTTCAGGAACCAAAGGCAGTGAGCCAGCGCGAAGTCGGCAATTGACGGCTCACCGAACAGGAAGTCGCCCTGCTCGCGCTGCAATTGCAGCTCCAGCCGCGACATGATGGTCGGCCATTGATGCCTGGCCTGCTCCGCGGACAACTTGGACGCGCTGCCACCACTGAACAAGCCGGCACGATCGGCGATGAACGCCTTGATCGCTTCAGGCGGCAAATTGCCGAAACGCACGGCGATCGATTCAGGCTGGAACACCAGGCTGACTGCATGCTGGAAGATCACCGAATCAGCCCAGGCGGCGAACGACGCAGCGATCATTTCCTGTCCTTCTGGAAAAAACGCAGGCAAGGTTTTTTCCTGTTCCAGTCGGCGCGCAATCAACGCAGTGTCGCAATAGATGTCTGCGCCGATCTGCAACACCGGTGTCTTGCGATAACCACCGGTCAGCGCCGTGAGATCGGGTTTTGGCATCACCGGAGAGATTTTCACCGAGCGCCAGGACAACCCCTTGAAGCCCAACAGCAGGCGGGCTTTTTCGGCGAAGGGGGACGTCGGGTAATGATGCAGAATCAACTCGGACATGCTCGGCTCCGCCGCAAAAGTAGGAGACCGCAGCTTAGCGCGCAATCGGTTAGCAGCCTACAGATCTGCTTGATGGGAACTGATCAGTCAGAGTGATAAGCCTGAAGTGGCACTCGCCACCAGACATTCCTTGGCGCTTTTCTTGAGCTTCTTGATCAACCGCTCCTGACGCAACGCATCGCTTTTGTCGCGGCAGCGTTCGGTATACACCAGGGCCATGGCAGGGCTTGAGAGAAAAAACCGCGCGCCCTTGCCGCTTTGATGCTTGGCAAAACGGCGCGCCGGATCGTCGCTGATTCCGCAATACAGCGAGCCATTGGCGGCGCGCACGAGGTAGACGAACCAGGTTTTATTCGCAGGCGGGACGACTTCGACAGGGCTTTCAGTGAGGGTGGTCACGTCACGATCAGGGCTTGAAAGGAACAAGCGGCGATCTTATCAGCGACTGGCCTGAAATGCCTTCAGCCCCTTCAACGCCTGAGCGCGAACGGCGTTGCGCACCAAGGGCGACCAACCCAGCAACAGGCCTTTGAACCCCAGCGCCTGACGTGACCAGGCCCACAAATCGAAGCTGTCGTGATGTTCGCAAATCTTGTCATCGCGAAAAACGAAGCGCGCCTGAATGTCGTTGATCACGGTGTTGCCGGTCTGGCTGAACAGATACGTCGCCACCCAATGGGCGCTACCGGTACGCTCATCAGCGCGCACGTTATCGAACGTGAGAGAGAAATCCTTGGCGCGGGTAGTGAGCATGCGCCACATGTCACCGGCATCGCGCCCACGCAGTTCGCCGAAGGCCGGATCGCTGAACACCACATCGTCGGTGTAGCAAGCAGCCATCGCTTCGGCATCAAGGCGCTGGAACGCTTGGTAGAATCGGGTGATCAAGGCGCTGTGGGCATCACTCATGAGCAAACTCCCTGTTGTGCAAAATGGCGTCGAAAGACTGCCTGCACGATAGTCTGCAAACGAGTGAAACACTATCGGCATTCGCGGCCCGAATACCGACAGTGTGCGAGTCAGACTTTCTCGCTTTCGACCTGCACATACAGCGCACGTCCAGCGCCAAGACCGGCGATGATCGCGCCAAGACCAATAACACCGAAGATCCAGCCCACCGCTGTCCAGCCGCCGGTCCAGTCATGCACGATACCAACCGCGAACGGCCCCATCGACGCCAGGGTGTAGCCGAAACCCTGGGCCATGCTCGACAGGTTCGCCGCGACGTGGGAATCCCGCGAGCGCAACACGATCAGGGTCAGCGCCAGGCTGAATGTAGCGCCCTGCCCCAACCCGAGCACAATCGCCCAACCCCACAGACCTTCAATCGGCGCATACAGACAACCGAACAAGCCACCGAGCGTCAGCACCATGACGACCACAATCGCCAACCGCTGGTCCTTGCCGCGAGTCGCCAGCCAAGGGGCCGCAAGCGAGCTGACCAATTGCACGATCACCGAGCCCGACAACACTAGCCCAGCCTGGGTCGGGGTCAGGCCACGACCGATCAGGATCGAAGGCAACCAGCCAAACACGATGTAGGCCAGAGACGATTGCAATCCCATGTAAAAAGTGACCTGCCAGGCCAGCGGATCACGCAGCAATCCCCGAACGCGATAAGCCACATTGTGTGCGCCATGTTTCTGGCCGACTTGCGGCAACCAGAAAATCGCGGCGGCCAGTGCCGGAATCACCCAGAAGCCCAGGCCAAGCGCCCAGCTCTGGTCGAAATGCTCGCTCAACGGCACGGTTGCTCCCGCCGCCATCGCCGCGCCGAGACACAACGCCATGGTGTAAACGCCGGTCATGGTCCCGGCCTGTTTCGGGAAGTCACGCTTGACGATGCCCGGTAGCAATACACCGATCACACCGATGCTGGCACCGGCCAGCACGCTGCCGGCAAACAAACCGATCTCACCAAAGGAACTGCGCAGGATAATCCCGCCAGCGAGGGTCAGCAGAATTCCCAGCACGACGCGCTCGGCGCCGAAACGTCGCGCCAGCACTGGCGCCAATGGCGCAAACAGGCCAAGGCACAGCACCGGTAACGTCGTCAGCAAGCCAGCCTGGGAGGCAGACAAACCAAGAGACTTCGACACCTCGCTGAGCATCGGCGCCATGCTCGACAACGCCGGACGAAGGTTCAAAGCGACCAGGATCAGACCCAGCAGCAATAGCCATGGCCGGCGCAAAACCGGATGGGCTTGCTGGACCTGTTCATCATCGGCCTCGGCATCGATCAGTAACTCTTCCAGCTCTGTCGAGCGCTTGGGGGCTGTGGATAAATCACTGCGGTGCATGGACTTCTCGGGTTCAAGGTTCATTGATCAACTGCCTCGACAGGGCTTTGGCCCGTTCCGGGTCGCGTTGCTCGACGGCATCGAGCAACGCGATGTGCAAGTCAAACACTTCCTGGCGGCGCGGGGCGATGTTCAGGCTCTGGCGCAGTTGTGCGCCGACGATGCCGGAGAAATAGCGATACAGCTCGCTGAGGGTCGGGTTGTGCGCGGCGTCTATCAGACGGCGGTGGAACACCAGATCGCAGGCGATGTAGGTATCAAGATCACCGTGGTAGTGGCTGCCACTGACGCTCAGCGTTTCGCGCAATGCCACCATGTCCTCTTCGGTACGGCGCAGTGCCGCCAGGCCGATGGCCTCGACCTCGAGGATGTGTCGCGTTTCGCGAGCCTGTTCAAGGGAGCAACGGGACAAGGCCTTCAGGGTGTCGAGTGGATCGACCACTGCCCGCAGATAGCTGCCGTCACCCTGACGGATTTCGATCAGCCCGGAAAATGCCAACACCCGCATGGCTTCACGCACGGTATTACGACTGATGCCCAGTTCGGCGGACAACTCAGGTTCGGTGGGCAAGCGCTGTCCGACGACCCAGTTGCCTTGGTTAATACGCTGGCGCAACTGGTCCAGAGCCTGATCGACCAGAGATCGTTTAACTAATGGAGAGGTTTCTGACATGGAATTCGCCCTTTCATCCAATCATAGGATGAATTTTCCGACATGTTAGTTAGCTTGCTACGAGAGGGCAACCTTGAAGGCTTAAACGTTACCGATGTAGGAGCTGCCGAAGGCTGCGATCTTTTGATTTTGTTAGAAGCGAAGATCAAGAGATCGCAGCCTTCGGCAGTTCCTACGCAGCATCGGCAAAATCGAGGACAAAAATAAACCCGGAACTCAGTCCGGGTTTATTTCACTGCCTGGCTTCGATCAATGCAGGATCTGGCTCAGGAACAGCTTGGTGCGGTCGTTCTGCGGGTTGTCGAAGAAGTCGTTCGGCGCAGCCTGTTCGACGATCTCCCCCTTGTCCATGAAGATCACGCGATTGGCCACGGTGCGGGCAAAGCCCATTTCGTGGGTCACGCAGAGCATGGTCATGCCGTCTTCAGCCAGGCCGATCATGGTGTCGAGCACCTCTTTCACCATTTCCGGGTCGAGCGCCGAAGTCGGTTCGTCGAACAGCATGATTTTCGGTTTCATGCACAGTGCACGCGCGATCGCCACACGCTGTTGCTGACCGCCGGACAGCTGCCCCGGGTACTTGTGCGCCTGCTCCGGAATGCGTACGCGTTCCAGGTAATGCATGGCGATTTCCTCGGCCTTGCGCTTGGGCATCTTGCGCACCCACATCGGTGCCAGGGTGCAGTTCTGCAAGATGGTCAGGTGCGGGAACAGGTTGAAGTGCTGGAACACCATGCCGACTTCGCGGCGGATCGCTTCGATCTGCTTGAGGTCGTTGGTCAGCTCCACGCCATCGACCACGATGCGGCCCTGCTGGTGCTCTTCCAGACGGTTGAGGCAGCGGATGGTGGTGGACTTGCCGGAACCCGACGGGCCGCACAGCACGATTCGCTCGCCCTGCTTGACGTTGAGGTTGATGTCTTTCAGTACATGGAACTGGCCGTACCACTTGTTCACGCCCTGCATCTGAATAATGCCTTCAGGGCTCACAGGCTGTTTGATTGCTTCGCTCATTTACAGAGAACTCCTAACGCTTGTGGCCAGTGTCGAGCTTGCGTTCCAGATGCATGGAATAGCGCGACATACCAAAACAGAAAATCCAGAACACCAGGGCGGCGAACACGTAGCCTTCAGTGGCCATACCCAGCCATTTCGGGTCGGCGGCGGCTTGCTTGACGCTGTTGAGCAGGTCAAACAGGCCGATGATGATCACCAGGCTCGTGTCCTTGAACAGCGCGATGAAGGTGTTGACGATCCCGGGGATCACCAGCTTCAGGGCTTGCGGCAAAATCACCAGGCCCATGCTGCGCCAGTACCCGAGGCCCATCGCGGCAGCGGCTTCGTACTGACCCTTGGGGATCGCCTGCAAACCACCGCGCACCACTTCGGCCACATAGGCCGACTGGAACAGGATCACGCCGATCAGCGCTCGTAGCAGCTTGTCGAAGTTCATGCCTTCTGGCAGGAACAACGGCAGCATCACCGAGGACATGAACAGCACTGTGATCAATGGCACGCCGCGCCAGAATTCGATGAAGGTCACGCAGACCACACGAATCGCCGGCATGTTCGAACGACGGCCCAGCGCCAGGACGATACCCAGCGGCAACGCACCGGCAATGCCGACGGTGGCGATCACCAGGGTCAGCATCAGACCGCCCCATTGGCTGGTCGCCACGGCGTCAAGACCGAATACACCGCCGTGCAGCAGGCACCAGGCAATGATCGGGTACAGCACCAGAAAACTCAGCCCGTACACCGCTTTATGGTGAAAGCGCGAGATGAACAATGGCGCCACGCCGACGATCGCCAGCCACACGGTCAGGTCCACGCGCCAGCGCAGTAACGGCGGGTAGTAGCCGTACATGAACTGGCCGAAACGCTGTTGGATGAACACCCAGCAGGCGCCCTCCTTCGTGCAGTCGGCGCGGGTAGTGCCGACCCAGTTGGCGTCGATGATTGCCCATTCAAGAATCGGTGGAACCACCAGGTAGATCAGGTAGAACGCAAACAGGGTCAGCAGGGTGTTGAGCCAGCTGGAGAACATGTTCGCGCGCATCCACGCCACCACACCGATGCTGCTGCTCGGTGGGGGCATGTCAGGTTTGAAAGTATGAGTGCTCATGCGCTTTTCCTTACCGCTCGATCAGCGCAATGCGCTTGTTGTACCAGTTCATCAGCAGGGAAATGCTGATACTGATCGCCAGGTACACGCTCATGGTGATCGCAATCACCTCGATCGCCTGGCCGGTCTGGTTGAGCACGGTCCCGGCAAACAGCGAGACCATTTCCGGGTAGCCGATACCGGCCGCCAGCGAAGAGTTTTTCGCCAGGTTCAGGTATTGGCTGGTCAGCGGTGGAATGATGACGCGCAGGGCTTGCGGGATGATGACCTTGCGCAGGGTCGGACCGTTGCGCAGGCCCAGGGAATGCGCCGCTTCGGTCTGGCCGTGGCTGACCGATTTGATGCCCGAACGCACAATCTCGGCGATGAACGCCGCGGTGTAGACCGTCAGGGCCAGGGTCAACGCCAGCAGTTCCGGAATCAACACCCAGCCACCGACGAAATTGAAGCCTTGCAACTTGGGCATTTCCCAATGCACTGGCGCGCCGAAAATCAGTGCACACAGCGTCGGGATCACCAGGAACAGCGCCAGGCCGACCCAGACCTTGTGGAAGGGTACGCCCGTCGCTTCGAAGCGCTTGTTGGCCCACCGGTTCATCAGCACGATGGCGACGATGGCCACCACGACGCTCGCCACGAACGGCCAGAAACCGTCCGCCATCAACGCCGCCGGCATGTTCAAGCCACGGCTGCTGACGAAGAAAGTGTCGCCGAAGTTGTGACTGTTGCGCGGTCCCGGCATGGTCAGGAACACTGCGAAGTACCAGAACAGAATCTGCAGCAGCGGTGGAATGTTACGGAAGACTTCCACGTACACCGTCGCCAGCTTGGCGATGATCCAGTTCTTCGACAGCCTTGCCACACCGACGATGAATCCGAGGATCGTCGCCAGGATCACGCCGATGAAGGTCACCAGCAGCGTGTTGAGCAGGCCGATGACAAACACCCTGGCATAACTGTCCGCTTCGGTGTAATCGATCAGATGTTGAGCGATGCCGAAACCGGCACTGCGCTCCAGAAAGTCAAAACCGGAGGTAATGCCCCGGTGTTGCAGATTGGTCTGAGTGTTATCGAACAGATACCAGCCCAGCGAGACCACCCCGATAATCGTGATGATCTGAAATACCCACGCACGCACTCGCGGATCGCTGAGGCTGAGCCTCTGCTTGGGTGCGCCGATTGAATTTTGCATGTAGTGCCCCGCAAATAATGGAACAGAACATCACCCGGTGGTTGGCCCACCGGGTGATAGAACCATCAGCGCACTGGTGGTGCGTATTGAATGCCGCCAGCGTTCCACAGAGCGTTCAGCCCGCGGTCGATTTCCAGCGGAGTGCTCTTGCCGAGGTTTTTCTCGAACACTTCGCCGTAGTTGCCGACTTGTTTGATGATCTGCACCACCCAGTCTTTCTTCACTTTCAGGTCTTTGCCGTATTCACCGTCGGTACCCAGCAGACGAGCTACGTCCGGGTTCTTGGTGCCCTTGGCTTCAGCTTCGACGTTCTGCGAAGTGATGCCGGCTTCTTCAGCGTTGAGCATGGCGTAGCCAGTCCAGCGCACGATGGCCAGCCACTCGTCGTCGCCATTACGCACGACCGGGCCCAGCGGTTCCTTGGAAATGGTTTCCGGCAGAACCACGTAGTCCTTCGGCGCGGCCAGCTTGCTGCGCTGGGCGAACAGTTGGGACTTGTCGGAAGTCAGCACGTCGCAACGACCGGATTCCAGCGACTTGGCGCTTTCATCGGAGGTGTCGAAAGTGATCGGGGTGTATTTCAGACCGTTGCCACGGAAGTAGTCGGAAACGTTCAGCTCGGTGGTGGTACCGGCCTGGATGCAGATGGTCGCGCCATCCAGCTCTTTGGCGCTTTTCACGCCGAGCTTGTTGTTCACCAGGAAGCCGATGCCGTCGTAGTAGGTGATGAAACCCGGGAATTTCAGGCCCATGCCGGCGTCACGGGAGCTGGTCATGGTGGTGTTGCGCGACAGGATGTCGATTTCGCCGGACTGCAGCGCGGTGAAGCGCTCCTTGGCGTTCAACTGACTGAACTTGACCTTGGTCGCGTCACCGAACACGGCAGCGGCCACAGCGCGGCAATAGTCAGCATCGATACCGACGATCTTGCCGGTGGAATCCGGAACCGAGAAGCCTGGCAGACCATCGCTGACGCCACACTGCACGAAACCTTTCTTCATCACTGCATCCAGGGTTGCGCCCGCCTGGGCAAACCCGCTGACACCAAGTACTGCGGCTGCAGTCACGATCGCCAGGGTGGATTTCAACATCTTCATTCAAACCTCCAGTTTTGCTCTTGTTGTGTCGGAGCGTGAGTCCTGTCGCACCCTTTTGAGGCGTAGTCGACCCGTGTTGGCTTGTTTTGGGGTCAACCGACGTAAGACGTTAGCTATGAGTCTAGTAGGAGAAAATCCACATCATGGATAACTCACTTCTCACCAATCGGCCGAACGGGCTGTAGCCCTTTCACGTTCGCAAAGCCCGTATCGGTCACTGGCGAACATCCATCACCGGATTCTTTGCTATCCCACGCTCGGCATTCGACTGATAGTGTTACCGCCGCACGCGAGATGGGTTGCACCGCTTCCCCATAGCAAAGCCCGTACCACACCGCTTGCCGAAGCCATTACGGGACAGGTCAATAGGAAAACTTGTACCCTTGCGACATCTTCGTAACGGATCAACCAGACGCGCACTCCGGCTACGCACTTATTGAGCGCGCGCGCACACATTTGGAGCAGACATGACCGAGCCCTTGATTCTTCAGCCTGTAAAGACCGCAGACGCTTGCGTTATATGGCTGCACGGCCTCGGTGCCGATCGCTACGACTTCCTGCCCGTCGCTGAAGCCCTTCAGGAAATCCTGCTGAGCACCCGTTTCGTATTGCCCCAGGCACCGACCCGCGCCGTCACCATCAACGGCGGCTACGAGATGCCGAGCTGGTACGACATATTGGCCATGAGCCCGGCCCGTTCGATTAACGAGCAGCAACTTGAAGCATCTGCGAATCGGGTCATCGAATTGATCGAAGAACAGCGCGCCTGCGGAATAGACCCTTCGCGGATTTTTCTGGCCGGTTTTTCCCAGGGTGGCGCGGTGGTCTTTCACACCGCGTTTCTGAAATGGCAGGGACCGTTGGGTGGCGTAGTTGCCCTCTCCACTTATGCGCCAACCTTTAATGATGCAGTGGAGTTGTCCGCCAGCCAGCAGCGCATTCCGGTTTTGAGCCTGCACGGTCAATACGATGATGTGGTGCAGAACGCGATGGGACGCAGCGCCTACGAGCACCTGAAGCAGCGTGGTGTCACCGTGACATGGCAGGAATACCCAATGGGCCACGAAGTGTTACCCGAGGAGATTCGCGACATCGGCACCTGGCTTGCCGAACGCTTGCGTTGATCGAATACGTTTAAAAGCGCCCTTTGATCCATCCCTCTACGCCGCGCCCGATTCTTGCATTACACTGGCCGGCACTTAACCAATTGATGAGATGACCGTGCTCAAAGCACTCAAGAAAATGTTCGGTAAAAGCGAGACTGAGCAACTCGCGCCAGTCACCAGCGCTCCGTCTCACAGTCCCAGCCACCGCACCGACGGTAATCAGCCTGGCCGGACCGCCTCAGTCGCGGCACCGACACACGAGCCGCAGAGCGCTCCGGCAACTGAGCCTGCCGCACCAATGGCCTCCGAGCAATCGCACGCTGAAGCGCAAAAACCCGCCAGGCCACGGCGTGAACCAAAGCCGAAAGCCCCGGTCATCCCGTGGAAACTCGAAGACTTCGTCGTCGAACCCCAGGAAGGCAAAACCCGCTTCCACGATTTCAAACTCGCCCCTGAACTGATGCACGCCATCCAGGATCTGGGTTTTCCGTATTGCACGCCGATCCAGGCTCAGGTGCTGGGCTACACCCTCGCCGGCAAAGACGCTATCGGCCGCGCTCAGACCGGTACCGGCAAAACCGCCGCGTTCCTGGTCTCGATCATCACCCAGCTGCTGCAAACCCCGCCGCCGAAAGAGCGCTACATGGGTGAACCGCGCGCGTTGATCATCGCCCCGACCCGTGAGCTGGTGGTGCAGATCGCCAAGGACGCGGCTGACTTGACCAAGTACACCGGCCTCAACGTCATGACGTTTGTCGGCGGCATGGACTTCGACAAGCAGCTCAAGCACCTCGAAGCCCGTCACTGCGACATCCTCGTCGCTACGCCGGGCCGTTTGCTGGACTTCAACCAGCGCGGCGACGTGCACCTGGATATGGTTGAAGTCATGGTGCTGGACGAAGCCGACCGCATGCTCGACATGGGCTTCATCCCGCAAGTACGCCAGATCATTCGCCAGACCCCGCCGAAGTCCGAGCGTCAGACGCTGTTGTTCTCCGCGACCTTCACCGAAGACGTGATGAACCTGGCCAAGCAATGGACCACCGACCCGTCGATCGTCGAGATCGAGTCGCAAAACGTGGCCAACGAAAACGTCGAGCAGCACATCTACGCGGTGGCCGGCGCAGATAAATACAAACTGCTCTACAACCTCGTCAACGACAACGGTTGGGAGCGGGTCATCGTGTTCGCCAACCGCAAAGATGAAGTGCGGCGCATCGAAGAACGCCTGGTGCGTGACGGCATCAACGCCGCGCAACTGTCCGGCGACGTGCCGCAGCACAAGCGCATCAAGACGCTGGAAGGTTTCCGCGAAGGCAAGATCCGCGTACTGGTCGCCACCGACGTGGCCGGTCGCGGCATCCACATCGATGGCATCAGCCACGTGATCAACTTCACCCTGCCGGAAGTTCCGGACGACTACGTGCACCGCATCGGCCGAACCGGTCGCGCCGGTGCCGATGGTGTATCCATCAGTTTTGCCGGTGAAGACGATTCCTACCAGTTGCCGTCCATCGAGGCGCTGCTGGGCAAGAAAATCAGCTGCGAAACCCCTCCGACGCATCTGCTGCGGGCGGTTGAGCGCAAGCGTCCTTAACGGACTCCTTGCAGAAAGAGGCGCAGCCGGAAACGGTCTGCGCTTTTTTTTCGTCTGGATTTTTCAACAGGCGCTTGCTCGCAACAACTAAAAGTCCATAATGGACAAATTAGTTTAATTCGAGTGTTCGGAGCCGACCATGTCCAGTACGCCCCATGTGATCAACCAATCCCAGGCTCGCGAGTTACTGGCGCAAGTCGACGTTCCGCAGATCCTGCGCAAACTGTTTCATGACCTGGCGTCGAGGCAAGCCGTGCAACCGGCGCAGCAACTGGTTGAGTTTCCGCAGGGTGCGGGCGACTTCATCAACTATCTGGGTGTGCTGGCGGAAGACGGTGTCTATGGGGTCAAGACCTCTCCGTATATCGTGCGCGAGCAAGGCCCGCTGGTGACGGCGTGGACGCTGCTGATGTCGATGCAAACCGGGCAGCCACTGTTGCTTTGCGATGCCGGTGAATTGACCACTGCTCGCACCGCTGCAACGACGGCTGTTGCGGTCGATGCACTCGCTCCGTTGCACGCCACTCGCCTGGCGATAATCGGCAGCGGCAAGGTTGCCCAGGCACATCTGCATTACGTGAAGGGATTGCGTGACTGGCAGAGCATCAGCGTGTATTCGCCGAGCCTGGGTGAAGATGCCGAAACCGTGAGCCTGCTGAAAAACATCGAGCCACGCCTGAACATCGCGGACAGTCGAGAAGCCGCTGTTCAGGAGGCCGACGTGATCATGCTGTGCACATCTTCCGCCGGACCTGTGATCGACCCGTCAACTTTGCGCAAACCCGCGCTGATCACCTCCATCAGCACCAACGCACCGCGTGCCCACGAAGTGCCACCGCAGAGCCTCAATGATATGCAGGTGTTCTGCGACTATCGCCTGACCACACCAGGTTCGGCCGGTGAAATGCTGATCGCCGCCGAAGAGCACAGTTGGGACAACAGCGCGATTGTCGGTGACTTGCCTGACCTGATCAGCAAAAAAGTCCAGCGCCCTGATTATGATCGCCATGTGTTCTTCCGCTCGATCGGCCTGGGCCTGGAAGACATTGCGCTGGCCAATGCGATCTATCGCCTATCTCACTAACACCACAACCCCTGTAGGAGCGAGCCTGCTCGCGATGGTGTATCTGACACATTGATGTCGACTGACACACCATCGCGAGCAGGCTCGCTCCTACAGGGAGATCTCTTCAATTTTGAGAATTGCGCCCCAACTGGAGACGTTCATGAGCCAGGCAGACTTCATCATCATCGGCGGCGGAATTGCCGGCGCTTCCACCGGTTTCTGGCTATCGCAGCATGCTCGCGTGATCGTGCTCGAACGCGAATCCCATCCGGCTTATCACTCAACCGGACGCAGCGCAGCGCTGTACACCGCCGCGTATGGCACCCCGCAAGTGCGGGCGTTGACCCAGGCCAGCCGGGATTTTTTCGACAACCCGCCAAGCGGCTTCTGTGAACACCCGCTGCTGACCCCCCGGGGCGAAATGACCGTGGACTTGACTGGTGACCCGGATGAGCTGAACCGGCAATACCAGAGCGCGAAAACCACGGTGCCGGAGATGCAATTGCTCAGCGCCGAGGAAGCCTGCGCGCGGGTGCCGATCCTGCGTCGCGAAAAAGTCCATGGCGCGATCTATGACCCGACCGCCAGTGACATCGACACCGACGCCCTGCACCAGGGCTATCTGCGCGGTATCCGCCGCAATAGCGGTGAAATCCACACCGACTGCGAAGTACAGAGCATGAGCCGAGACGCCGAAGGTGTCTGGCAGGTTCAGACCAACACCCAGACCTTCAGCGCGCCGATCATCATCAACGCCGCCGGCGCCTGGGCCGACAAGATCGGTACACTTGCCGGAGCACAGCCGCTGGGCCTGCAACCCAAGCGCCGCGCCGCGTTCATCTTCGCCGGCCCCGAAGGCGTGGACATCCACCATTGGCCGATGCTGGTCAGCCTCGACGAATCCTTCTACATGAAACCCGACGCTGGCATGTTCCTCGGCTCGCCAGCCAACGCCGACCCGGTGGATCCTCACGACGTGCAGCCCGAAGAGTTGGACATCGCCATGGGCATCTACCAGATCGAAGAAGCCACGACCCTGACCATCCGCCGTCCGACCCGCACCTGGGCCGGTCTGCGCAGTTTCGTCAGTGACGGCGATTTGCTGTCCGGGTTCGATCCGCAGGTACCTGGTCTTTTCTGGGTCGCGGCGCAAGGCGGCTACGGCATCCAGACCTCGCCGGCCATGGGTCAGGCCAGTGCGGCGCTGGTGCGCGGTGAAGCCCTGCCCGAGCCACTCACCCGTTTCGGCCTGAGCGCCGAGATGTTGTCCCCTGCCCGCCTGGGTTGATCGTTGCCCGCAGGTGACGTGCCCACACGATTACGGCACACTTTCAGCGCCCTCCCATGGGCGCTGACGCTGCCTGGAGCTCCACTGTATGAACGCCCCTGAAACCGACACGGCCCTGAACAACACCTCTCTGGATAACTTCCGGGCGATCGCCGATGCCATCGCCACGTTGTTCTTTCCCCATGCCGAGGTGGTGCTGCACGACCTGCGCACGCAAAAGGTCGACTACATCGCCAACAACCTGTCAAAACGGGAAATCGGCGATGACTCGGCGCTGGAAGACATGCTCAGCGATGACGTCAGCGAACGAAACATCGGGCCGTACGAAAAGCTCAACTGGGATGGTCAGAAGATTCGCAGCCTCAGCACCGTTTTGCGCGACAGCGAAGGTCATCCGCTGGCGGTGTTGTGCATCAACCTGAATATTTCGCTGTTCGAAAATGCCAAGGCCGCACTGGACCTGTTCCTGTCGCCGACCAAGTTGATCCCGCAACCGGATTCACTGTTTCGCGATGACTGGCAGGAACGGATCAACACCTTCCTGCACGCCTGGCTGCGCGAACGCCAGCTGAGCCTGAACGTCCTGACCCGCGACCACAAACGTGAACTGGTGTTGGCGCTGCACGCCGAAGGCGCGTTCAAGGGAAAAAGCGCCTCGAACTACGTGGCCAATGTGCTGAACATGGGGCGGGCGACGGTGTACAAGCATTTGAAGGAATTGAAGGGCTGATCATCTGCAGGGATTGTTCCGGCCCCATCGCCAGCAGGCTGGCTCCCACATGGATTTTCGGTGTACACAAAACCTGTGGGAGCTAGCCTGCTAGCGATGGCGTTTGATCAGTCGCCGTAGATGTCGGACTTGAAATACTTGTCCGAAATCTTCTGATACTCGCCATTGGCACGAATACCATCAATGGCTGTGTTCAGCTCACTGACCAACTCACCATTGCCTTTGCGCACCGCGATCCCGGCGCCCTCACCCACGTATTTCGGGTCTTTCAGCTCCGGCCCGACAAAGGCGTAACCCTTGCCACGCGGCATCTGCAGGAAGTCGTTCAGAGGAATGGTGTCGGCAAAAATCGCATCAAGGCGACCGGCGGCCAGGTCCATGTAGATCTCTTCGTTGTTGCTGTAGCGCTTGACGTTGATACCCTTGGGTTCAAACACCTCAGTGGCATAACGGTCAGTAGTGGTTGCACGCTGCACACCGATGTTCTTGCCTTTAAGGCTGGCGTACTGGTCGTCAACGACGGCGCCGTCCTTCATCACCAGGCGCGACGAAGTGAAATAGTACTTGTGGGTGAAATCCACCGACTTCTTGCGGTCTTCGTTGATGGTCATGGACGACAGCGCCATGTCGATTTTCTTCACTTTCAAAGAAGGAATCAGACCGTCGAACTCACCTTCGACCCACACACACTTGACCTTCATCTGCGCGCACAAGGCATTGCCGATGTCGTAGTCAAAACCGACGATTTCACCTTTATCACTCTTGGATGCGAACGGCGGATAAGCCGCTTCAATACCGATGCGCAGGGTTTTCTCGGCGGCAAACACAGAGCTGCACGCCAACAGGCTCAGGGCCAGACCGGTGATGAGGGGAAACTTCTTCATGTTCGTTTTCTCGCGGTTGTTGTTGGTTTGGCAAGACAGAAGAAAAAGCTGAAACGGGGAAACCTTTGTTGTACTTATAATTCCATACTGGACTTTTATGTATAAATCGTCAATGAGGCAAATGCAGCCCGTTCCGGTCGATGGTCGGGTGGTGAATCATCAAGATTTTTAGAGGTGCATATGACGCCATCGCCAGCAGGCTGGCTCCCACATGGATTTGCGGTGCACACAAAACCTGTGGGAGCTAGCCTGCTAGCGATGGCTGATTGAAGTGCACTGCAGAGGTTATTTGTTCCAGCGATCCGCCGCCGCATGATCGCTGTCACGCCCCTCGACCCAGCGCGGCCCGTCGCTGGTGTTTTCCTTCTTCCAGAACGGTGCACGGGTTTTCAGGTAGTCCATGACAAAGGCGCAGGCATCGAACGCCGCCTGACGGTGAGCACTGGCGGCACCGACGAAGACGATCGGCTCGCCCGGCTCCAGGGCACCGATGCGATGCAGCACCTCCAGCTTGAGCAACGGCCAGCGCTGCTCGGCTTCGATGGCGATCTTGCCAAGGGCTTTTTCGGTCATGCCCGGGTAGTGCTCAAGGAACATCCCCGCAACGTCTAACCCGTCATTGAAGTCGCGGACGTAGCCGACAAAACTCACCACCGCGCCTACGCCGACATTGGCATCGTGCATGGCGTTGACCTCGGCCCCTGGGTCGAACGGCGTGGACTGCACGCGAATGGCCATGGTTCAGCCTCCGGTTACAGTCGGGAAGAACGCCACTTCGTCACCGTCGCTCACCGGTTCGTCTAACTGACACAGATCCTCGTTGCGGGCGCACATCAGATTCTGCTCTCTCAATACATCCGCACCATCACGCTGAGCCAGCAACGCACGGACGTCATCGACGGTCGCGAACTGGCCTTCCACCTTTACCGAATCCACACCCAGCGCTTCACGATAACGAGCAAAAAACTTCACGGTGATGTTCATGACGGGTCCGCCTGGAAATGCCCGCTCTTGCCGCCGACTTTCTCCAGCAAGCGTACGCTTTCGATGGTCATGCCACGGTCCACGGCCTTGCACATGTCATAGATAGTCAGCGCCGCGACGCTGGCCGCGGTCAGGGCTTCCATCTCGACACCGGTCTGCCCGGACAGCTTGCAGCGCGCCACGATGCGCACGCAGTCGTCGCCTTCGGCACTGAGTTCGACTTTCACGCCGGTCAGCATCAACGGGTGGCACAGAGGAATCAGATCGCTGGTTTTTTTCGCTGCCTGAATGCCGGCAATACGCGCTACGGCAAACACATCGCCCTTGGGATGACCGCCGCTGACGATCATCTGCAGGGTTTCGGGGAGCATGCGCACCAGCGCTTGGGCGGTCGCCTCACGGAACGTCACGGCTTTTTCAGTGACGTCGACCATGTTGGCGCGACCTTGGGAATCGAGATGAGTCAGCACGGGATTACTCCTGATCAGGAGCGTCGATTGTAAACCTGCGGGTCAATTTTTCGCACGCACGATTATCGGACGTACCACAACCTGTAGGAGCTGGCTTGCCGGCGATGGCGGACTCGAGTTTACCGCAAGGCTCATGGCCCCATCGCTGGCAAGCCAGCTCCTACAGGGTTTTGCGTACGGCAAAAAAAACGGGCGGCCCGCGAGGGCCGCCCGGTTTTGGTGATGCAGTTACAGATGCGTTTCGGCGTATTCGGCCAGGATCGAACGTGGCACCCCTTGCAGGGTGATGTGCACCCCGTTCGGGAAGTCCTTGAAGCGTTCAGTCAGGTAGGTCAGCCCGGAGCTGGTCGCGGACAGGTAAGGGGTGTCGATCTGTGCGAGGTTACCCAGGCACACCACTTTGGAACCGGCGCCGGCACGGGTGATGATGGTTTTCATCTGGTGCGGGGTGAGGTTCTGGCATTCATCGATCAGGATCTTCTCCTCTTCGCGGCCGATATCTGCCAGGTATTGGCTGAAGTCTCCGAAGAGGCTAATACGTAACTAAATACTACTGATTAAGGCCTTCTCAGATTGCATCGGAGAAATTGGGGGTTGAAGTGTATACCCGCAATAATCTGATTATCTTAAGAAAACAGCAACAAGTAGGACTTTAACGTAAGACCTATCAACCCATTAAACACGAACCATCCTACAAGTCGAGTTATTGACTACCAATTACAAGGCGAATAGCTTCGTAAATGAAGTCAAATGACTTTACCCCAAACAAACTAAGAGATTCTTATTATGCGCAAAGCAAACCTGCAAGCTCAACTAACCGCTCTTTCCAATAATGCTTACAACATCCTAATTACACCTGCGAAACCGGAATCAAAACTGGTCAATTAATTTCGGCCAATGCCGAGGGAGCCACCACACTCTCTCGGCATAACTTTCGCGGAGGATGCGAAAATGAGTGAGTTTAAAGTTAATGAAAACCTGACAATCACTTTAAACGAAGGAATATTCGGCTTATGGAATTTGGAAACAGGTGAACAGTACGAAATATTCGATCGACGTTATCTTGACAGAATTTTCGAGCTAAACGAATCAAGTGGTATGCCATATACATCAAAGCCCGAGGATGGAATACTGATTGAAGCAGGAATATTACTAATTGGCAAAAAAGCTGAGCAGTATCAAAAAATACAAAAAACAAATGGCCCTTGGGGTTGGGACCTTGTTTCAAAAATATTTCACCTTGGAAGCAAGCACAACTTTCCGAGCGACTCAGCAAGCACAGAAGAAAATAAAGAGACAGGCTATGTGACCTTTTGCGAAAGCATCGCCGAAAGCGCTCCAAACCTCGACATTGAGCGAGAAGGAGAATTAGTAAAACTCCCCACTTGGAACAGCAACGCGATTGACGCTTATAGTTTGAAAAAAGCGTTATGGGAAAGGATTACTAGTCGAAATTTCAATGGGGGCCCCGTCCCACTGGAAATTGTATCTAACATATTGTTCACTACATTCGGTAAAGTCCACGGCGACTCGCATAAAAAAAATCTCGCAGAGCGCGGCATTTTGACCGTTGGTTATCGTAGATCTTCACCGAGTGCAGGATGTTTACAAGCGACCGAGGCCTACTTGGTTGCTTTAAACATTAGCAACCTGGAGCAAGGCATCTATCACTATAGATCCCACCAACATGCATTAACAAAATTGGATAGTGGAATAAATGCTGACTTATCACAAATTTTATGCCATCAAAGCTTCGCTGTAGATGCAGGCTTCCTGATAGTAATGAGTTCGCGCTTTGATAAACTTTGGTGGAAATATCCACACTCACGCGCCTACCGATCAGCTTTAATGGATGTTGGACATTTGTCTCAGACATTTAACCTTGTAGCCACTGCTCATAATCTTAACACTTGGTTAACCGGATACTTTATAGATGACTTACTAAATAAACTTATAAAGATCGATGGATTCAAAGAGCATTCATTGTTTGTTTTAGCAGGAGGATATGGCTTGCAAGATCCTCTCAGTCCTGGGGTCGTAAAACTGTTGAAGGCAACAACATAAACAAATTATTATTAGGTGCTCATATGCACGATGACACATTGAAAAAAGAAGAATACTCCGAAATAACCAGAAGAATGGCAGATTCCAGCTTCAAGAACAACGACCTTCAAGAAGCGGAACGGCTATACGAACTGAGTATAAAAAACAATTCAAACAACGTAAAAGCGTTGAATAATTTGGCAGCTTTATCCGAGGAACTGGGCGACAAAAAGAAAGCAGAGTACCTTTACAAGCTTGCTTGCGACCTCCCAGAACCTTCAGCAGCGGACAAACTTAAATTTCATCAAAACCTAGCATCAGTTCAAGAAAAAAATGGGAAAATCAATGCAGCACTCTGGACATACCAATCAGCCACAAAAATAGAAGGCTTCACAAAAAGCACCATTGCTTTTAACTATATTGATCTACTTCAGTCGATCCACCTTACCTCATTTGATGCCGCAACATTCGCCAGCCTAGCGGTACTTTTTAATTCCGTAGGAATAGATAATGATGCACTAGCCAGAGTGTATTTTTCACAGTTGGCACTCAAACCTGCAAAGACTACACATATAAATGAAGACTACCCCGCACTTGTGCTGGATATTATCGAATCAGATCAGATTGCACTAAGCCTTCTGAGCAACAGCCTAATCTCTAACCACATTATAGAGGAAGCCATTATAACGACAAGACAGAAATTTATAGCATCTATACTCAGCAACAACTACAACAAAACACACCAAGCGTTCCTTACCGCCTTAAAAAAGCAATGCAAGCTAAATGGCTTCATTTACTTTACTGATAAAAATGAACTGTCAAACGTTGAAAAATTAAAATCAAAAAATCTAAAAGAGCCATCAACAATAAAAAGTGACGTTCGATTAATATTGGAGTCTTACTCAGAAGGGGAAATCATAAAGTCATTAAAAAACCCATCCCAATTAGACGGCCAGATCCCCAAAAAACAAAAAAAAGAAATCACACCGCCCGCCCGATTGAAAAGCAAAACGCTTATCCAGGATTTTTATGAATCAAATCCGTACCCAACATGGACATCCAAACCCAAACATTCCGAATCGACGCTTGATAAACTTTTCAAGAAGCTAAACTCAAATCAAGCCCCCCCAAACGACAATATATTAGTCGCAGGATGTGGAACAGGACGGCACGCAATTCAACTTGCCTTAACTTACCCGCACGCAAAAATCATAGGACTAGATGTTAGTCAAGCAAGCTTACAATATGCCACAAACAAGAGAGACGAATACAAAACTCCAAATCTAGAATTCATCCGCGGCGACTTAAACAACATACTCTCTTTAAATCTGAGATTTAGCCTTATAGAGTGCATTGGGGTTTTGCATCACTTACAAGATCCCTTGAAAGGATGCCAAGCGATCCTTTCCGCCCTCGAAGACGGTGGTATTGCAAAAATAGGACTGTATAGCGCACACGCTAGAACTCCTATAGCAGACTTGGCTAACCTGGCGTCTGAAAACGAAATCCCCTACATTCCAAGCAATTTAGAAAGAATACGAAACCTGGCAATTCAAAATTACGAATACAAAAGGACAAAGGAAATAGTTAACTCACACGACTTCTTCAGTAGAAGTGGGTGTATGGATTTACTTTTCAACCCTCTAGAAAAAGCGTTCTCAATCCGAGACATTCACTCACTTATACGAACATTAAATTGTGAGTTTGCAGGTTTTGAAAATAGAGAACAAAGAAAATCTCCTGCATTTAGAAGATTCAACGAACATTCAAACATAGATTCTCTCTTTAACGACTGGGAGCTGTTCGAAAACCTTAACCCAAATTTTTTCAGCGAAATGTACCTATTTTGGTTAAAACCCATAAGGAAATAACGATGAAAATACTAGGCATTAATACTGGTCATGACGGCCACGTATGTCTAATTGAAAATGGAAAATTAGTTTTCAGTTATGAATCGGAAAAGAATGGCGGCAATAGATACGCCCCTCTTTCCCTGAGTTCAGCAATAATTCACGCCGTTCAAAACATAGAAAATCTGGACGCTATCGCTGTAAGCGGATGGGCTGAAGGTATAGACCCCAGAAACCGTCCAACTGAAGGCGGTTATCTTGGTCTTAATATCGAACAAACAACCTGCAATTTTGGTGGGAAAAATATAGCGTGGATTTGCTGTAGCCATGAAATATCCCACATACTCGCCTCTTACGCACTATCCCCCTACGCGGACAAAACATCTTGCTATGTATTACTTTGGGAAGGTTTTATAGGAAACTTTTATAAAATAAACCCAGATATGACGATTCAAACAATAGGCAATATTATGCAAGGACCAGGTCTTCGCTATGCATTTGCCTATGGCTTGGCGGATCCAACTTTCAATCTAAAAAAAGGTTATTGCAGGCTTGGTGACGCGGGAAAAATGATGGCATTGGCTGCATTTGGAAAAAATGGTGAGCCAGACGCATTCGAGTCAAAGGTTATTGACTACATAATAAACTGCGACTCAGCAATCGACACGCTCAACAAACTCGACCTAAAGGATAGCGGCTATTACAACATAGGTGTAACCACAACGAAATTCTGCGACTTGGCAAGAAAGCTATCAGATAAACTCTTTAACGAGTTCTATGACTTTATCAGTGCAAGCATTACCGAGAAGCTTCCACTTTTAATAGCAGGCGGCTGTGGCTTGAACTGTGAATGGAACAAGAAATGGGAAACCTCCGAATTGTTCAACGGAGTTTTTGTTCCACCTTGCACAAATGATACCGGTGTCGGTATCGGAGCGTCTGCCATTGCGCAAAATTTATTAACTGGCAAAACCAAACTTGAATGGTCCGTTTATTCAGGACAACCTTTTATTTTCAACCACGCAAAGAAATCCTCATTTTCGTCAAATCCATTAGCGCTTGAGCGCGTGTGCAAAGCGCTTCTTGCTGGAGAGATTATTTGTTGGGTTCAGGGAAATTGTGAAATAGGACCTAGGGCCCTGGGTAATCGATCAATAATAGCGGCACCATTTTCTGTGAACACCACCGAAAAACTAAACTCCATAAAAAAAAGAGAGCACTATCGTCCAGTAGCTCCTATCTGCATAGAGGAGGATGCTAAGCTTTACTTCGAGAACTGTACTCAAAGTAAATTCATGCTGTCGTTTCATCATGTAATTGACAAACGACTCAAAGCAATCACTCACATTGATGGAACAGCAAGAGTTCAAACTGTCAGCCTCCAAGACAACATTAAAATGTATGAGCTATTGTTAGAGTTTAAAAAACAGTCAGGGGTCAGCGTCCTTTGTAACACCTCATTAAATTTCAAAGGCAAAGGATTTATAAACACACTTTCAGATCTTGAGTTATTTTGCTCGACCAATAACATATCCACATTTGTTGTAGATAACGTAATGTATCACACCAAGGGGACGGAGCAGTGAGCTTCCCCCAGGTGAACGGGTACGGCTATTTATGTGGAGTACGACTTAGTAGTTCTGTAACACTCTGGGTAGACTTCATTTTAATTTTTACTGTACTTACATTTGCATATGAGGCCTCGCCACAAACTTTAGGATATGCAGCGGCACTGTATGGATTACCAACACTTTTTTTTGGACCAATAATCGGTGCATTAGCAGACCATAGTAGCCCAGTGAAATTTTTATTAATAAGCTTCACCTTTAAATTTATCATTGCCTGCCTTTTATTTGGAGCAAACTCTGAATCTATTTTCTTAACATTAGTCTGCCTGAAGGGAATGTCGAACCTTGGCTCTGGTGCGGCAGAAATAATCTTGACGAGAAAGCTGCTTACAAATAAAGATCTGGTCAGTAATATTTCACTGATCACGGTAATGGATCAATTTATTAAGGTCTGTTCACCTTTAACAGCGGGTGTTGTTGCAAGCATGTCAGACAAGGCATACGGCTTTTTGATTTCTGCACTTTTTTCACTGCTAGGGATATTCTGTGTGATTTTGCTTTCTATGAGTAACCGGCAGAAGAAGATACACGAATCTGAGAAACGATCCTTTGGTAGTTTAGAAGCCCTGAAAATATTATTAAGAACCGGCCCATCCACACAACTATTTTTTATCTGTGCTTTGATCCAAACTGCCGTACTGGGATGCTATGATTCGCTACTCAGTCTACATATAAAAAACATAGGGCTTGATGCATACGCATTTGGAGTCATCGTTAGCTCTACCGCACTAGGTGGAATTATTGCGGGCCTGAGCTTCAAATTAGTTTACCCCCAAAAAATCTTTCTCTGCTCGACGCTCTCCCTATTTGCATTCGGCATAATGGTAGCAATGGCAGGATTATTAACTAAACCAGGTAATCTGGCAACACTAGCAATACTCATACTACTGTTCTCCATTGCAGGTTACGCATATGGCCTGACATCTTTAGGGTTTGGCGTAACCCTTCAAAAATACTGCCCTTTATCTAATTTAGGAACAGTATCAGCAACCACCCGCAGTTTAATGTTGACATTTATGATTAGCGGGCCAATTTTTGGAGCATGGCTGTCAACATTCGTTTCAATTGGAGGCGTACTTGTTGTCTCTGGGGCTAGCGCAGTATTTTTCGGCGCGCTATTACATATAAAGTACCGCGATGTTTTTTCTTCAGAGTCAGTTCGCATCTCCAACGAATAGAATAGCTCCCGAAATAACTCGCTCTAAATCCTACTGCCTTGGCTAAGGAAATATGGAGATGTGTAAATTTCATCTAGGAAAAGATAGACAAGGAATGCCTGAAGGACGTTAGGCGCACAATCAAGTTTAAGACTAGATAAATGCGGTAGATAAAAACCGGGCAGCTTTGAGGCCGCCCGGTTTTGGTGATGCAGTTACAGATGCGTTTCGGCGTATTCGGCCAGGATCGAACGTGGCACCCCTTGCAGGGTGATGTGCACCCCGTTCGGGAAGTCCTTGAAGCGTTCAGTCAGGTAGGTCAGCCCGGAGCTGGTCGCGGACAGGTAAGGGGTGTCGATCTGTGCGAGGTTACCCAGGCACACCACTTTGGAACCGGCGCCGGCACGGGTGATGATGGTTTTCATCTGGTGCGGCGTGAGGTTTTGGCATTCGTCGATCAAAATCAGGCTCTGCTGGAAGCTACGACCTCGAATGTAGTTGAGGGATTTGAACTGCAAGGGCACTTTGCTGAGGATGTAGTCGACGCTGCCATGGGTGCTTTCGTCATCCATGTGCAAGGCTTCGAGGTTGTCGGTGATGGCGCCGAGCCAGGGCTCCATTTTTTCTGCTTCGGTGCCGGGCAGGAAACCGATCTCCTGGTCCAGGCCCTGCACGCTACGGGTGGCGATAATGCGGCGATAACGTTTGCTGACCATGGTCTGTTCGATGGCTGCGGCCAGCGCCAGGATGGTTTTACCGGAACCGGCGGCACCGGAGAGGTTGACCAGGTGAATGTCCGGATCGAGCAAGGCGTACAGCGCCAGACTCTGATAGATGTCACGCGGTTTCAGGCCCCAGGCTTCCTGATGCAACAGCGGCTCCTGGTGCAGGTCCAGGATCAGCAGCTTGTCTTCTTCGATCTCCTTGATCCAGCCGACAAACCCCTGCTCGTCGATGATGAACTCGTTGATGTGCACCGCCGGCAGATTGTCGATCAACTGCACCTGATGCCAGGTGCGGCCGTGGTCCTGACGGGTTTCGACCTTGCTCACACGGTCCCAAAAGGAGCCGGTCATGTTGTGGTAACCGTTAGGCAGCAGCGAAACGTCGTCGACCAGTTGGTCGGTGCTGTAATCCTCGGCCGCGATCCCGCAGGCGCGGGCCTTGAGGCGCATGTTGATGTCTTTGGTAACCAGCACCACGGGCTTCTTCGGATCGCGTGCGTGCAGATCGATCAGTTGGTTGATGATTTTGTTGTCGTTCAGGTGCTCGGGCAGAATCAGGTTCGGCTCGGCATGCTTGCTCATCAGAATTGACAGCAAACCCTTGGGTCCGCTCTTGCCACGCTGGATCGGCACACCTTGCTCGACGTCCTCGGGAGAGGCATCGCCCAGGGTCTTGTCGATCAGGCGAATGGCCTGGCGGCATTCGGCGGCAACGCTGTGATGCCCGCTCTTGAGCTTGTCCAGCTCTTCCAGCACGGTCATCGGGATGGCGACGTGGTGTTCTTCGAAGTTAAGCAGCGCGTTTGGATCGTGAATCAATACGTTGGTATCGAGTACATAAAGGATTGGCTGGTTGGAAGAAGAGCTACGTCCGTGATCATCCATACTCGGTCACCTTTGTGGGAGCCATTCGACGCAATACCTTGACGGTGCTGCGCCTTGAAGTGACTGCCGAATACACCTGCGGGGACTCAAGTGTTCTGCCTACATGCGGGGTCTTGGAAGACGCCACCTGTGTTGCAGGTTTCGGCGGTCTGTCTTCGTAATACTCCAAAACGTGTGACAGAAAAAAGTACTTTGACGTTTTTTTGAAGTTTATTTTTCAGAATGACCAATAGCACTTGGCGGACTGCCATCACCCGTTTACAGTCGGAGATCAACCTGCAACGAATTCCCGCCCAAAATCGCCTCTGCCCCAATGTTTCCGGGCTTTCGTCGAATTCAGCGAAACCCGTCCTGACAATCCTCCCAACCGATCCCGACAGGCGCCGTTTGCGTGACCAGCCAGGGCAGCGCTGTTCTCACCCCATCCTGCTTCACATTGAAATTGATCACACCGTGACGCCACAACAGCATCAGGGTCAGCACCCGTTGCGCGCTCTGATCACCCTTGAGCTTGCCGGCACCGTCCTGGGCGTCGATGTCCCACAGCGCCACCTGCAAGCCCTGGTCGTTGAAAAAACCTTCGGCGTCAGAACGGCGCTGGCCATCGGGCGGGCGAAACAGCGGCACGAAGTTCTCCGGCAGTTTGCTTTTTGCCAGGTCAGCGCTGCGCCGGACCGAGTCCTGCCAGTCCTGCCAATGGCTGTGGGAGCGAAACTCCCAACCCTGCACGCCGACGCACTGCTTTGAGTAAGTGGATTGCAGGCTGGCCACCGGCCCCTCATTCAAACGCGCCTGAACATCCTTGCCGAGGACAAAAAATGTCCCGCTCATGTTCGACTTGCGCAGGTACTCGGCAACCCAGACGGTGTTGTCCGGCGCAGCGTTGGCGGCACTGTCGAGCGTCAGTAAAAACAGCCGGTCGTGCATCGCGTCGCCGTTGCGCTCAAAGTCGCCAAAACGATCGACTTCGCTACTGGTCTGTGGAAACAGCGCCGCCTTGCGCAGTTGCTCGTCCAGGTATCGGGTATGGAACTGTCGGCTCGGCTCGGCCCATTTGATGTAGTAGCTGTCTTCGCTGAGCTGAAATTTGGCCGCTTGCTCGCGCAAGGTGGGCATATCCTCGACCAGGAAACAGAACGAGGCGTCCTGATCGCAGCTTTGCTGGGCGAAGTTATAGCTACTCAGCAAGCGCTGCCACAGGTGCTGGCGAACCCGGGTGACCGATTCCATGTTGAGGGTGCGCAAGCCCAGCTGCCAGGCCAACGTTGGCTCATCCAGAGACTCGCTGGACAGCAATACGCGAGCGAACATGAGGATTTCAGCCCGTGATGCCACGTCGAACAACGTCGGATTGGTGAGCTTCTCCGGCCAGGTGCTGCGATCAAGCGTCGCCACATCGCCCGAAGCCGCCAGGGCGCCGAAACTCAACAGCCAGGCATAGAGTAATAAAGCGATGCGCAAAGGAAGTCTCCATAACAAAACACGCGCGGCACTATATCGCGGGAAGCTCAAAAGATCGCAGCCTACGGCAGCTCCTACGCGATCCGCGTTCCAATTTTGAGCCAACTCGGTCCTGTAGGAGCTGTCGAGCAAAGCGAGGCTGCGATTTTGTCCCATGACACCACCGATCACCTATCACGCTCATAGCTGGAGTCAACGCCGACAACCCCCTAGAATCGCCGCCACGATTAAAGGAGACGACTTCATGCTGATGGTGATTTCACCCGCCAAGACCCTCGACTATGAAACACCGCCGGCCACGCAGCGCTTCACCCAGCCGCAATACCTCGACCATTCCCAGGAACTGATCCTGCAATTGCGCGAGTTGACCCCGGCGCAGATCAGCGAGCTGATGCACGTCTCCGACAAGATCGGTGGCCTCAATGCCGCGCGCTTCGGCAGCTGGACGCCGGCCTTCACCCCGGAAAACGCCAAGCAGGCACTGCTGGCCTTCAAGGGCGACGTGTACACCGGCATGAATGCGCAAACCCTCGGCGAAGCCGATTTCGACTACGCCCAAAAGCATTTGCGCATGCTCTCAGGTCTGTACGGTTTGCTGCGCCCACTGGACCTGATGCAGCCTTATCGACTGGAAATGGGCACCAAACTGGCCAACGCCCGCGGCAAGGACCTGTATGCGTTCTGGGGCACGCGTATCAGCGAATGGTTGAATGAAGCCCTCGCCGATCAAGGTGACGACGTACTGCTTAACCTGGCCTCCAACGAATATTTTTCGGCGGTCAAACGCAGCGCCCTCAACGCACGCATCATCAACACCGAGTTCAAGGACCTGAAAAACGGTCAGTACAAGATCATCAGTTTCTACGCGAAAAAGGCTCGAGGCCTGATGAGTCGTTTCGTCATCGAGGAACGCATCAACGACCCGGCGGCCCTCAAACAATTCGATGTGCAGGGCTATCGCTACAGCGCTGAACAGTCCAAACCCGACAGCTTTGTGTTCCTGCGCGATCACGCGCCGGAGTAATGCTAAAGCCTGTCGCACGAGGGCTTGAAAACCCTCGTGCAGCCCTATTGATTGTCCGACAATCCCCCCCTCGAGTCGACAAAGACTTGACGCCAAAAAACCATCGATCAGTTTTCTGACTTTAGTTTCACTCGACTTCAAGCTTTTTTTTCCGTAGTGGCACTGACTTTTTTTAACAGTGATGGCAAAAAACTATCCTCGCCAATTATCCGCCTATATATAAAGGGCGAAACGGCAAGTGCTATCAATATGAGAGCAGTGCCATCTTTCTCAATATTTCAAGAAATTTCAGCTTTCGCGATGGATGGACTGGAACTATGTCCAAATGCACCGCTCATACCACCGGTAACGATTATCGCCGTTTCTGTACGAGATAACTTACGCAGAGAAGTGATTCATGTAGCGAAGTTGCACTACCAACTTTCGCTGATTAATCCCTGATTTGGGCAACACAGGATTGAGAGGAGATACGCGACTTGAATATCCCCTACACGGCCATGGCCGCGCCCCTATAAACGTGCTCGCCAGAGTACCCAACCGCTTGATCTACGGGCTCTCGGCCTGACATCAAGCGCGCACGACTTGTGCACCGACACCTTTAAAAAGGACGAACGGCTGCATAACAGGGCAAGTCATAACAATAAGGCCTTGTTACGCACACCTTGAGTGCACTTATTTAGACACTCGTAACTTATATGCCCGCACACGGCATTGTTGCGCCTGAACGGCGCACTTGCGAGTGCACTATGAACGCTGAACACCATTAACTCCGGCCATCTAATGGCTTGTTGAACACAGTCTTGATAACAGAGAGGTAATTGCGATGCGCATCAGCATATTTGGTTTGGGTTACGTTGGCGCAGTCTGCGCCGGTTGCCTGTCTGCACGGGGCCATGACGTTGTCGGCGTCGATGTTGCCAAAGACAAGATCGATATGATCAATGCAGGCCGTTCGCCGATTGTTGAACCGGGCCTGGGCGAACTTCTGGCACAAGGTATCCAGACCGGTCGTCTGCGTGGCACCACCAACTTCGCCGAGGCGATTCGCGACACCGACCTGTCGATGATCTGCGTCGGCACGCCGAGCAAGAAGAACGGCGATCTGGAACTGAACTACATCGAGGCCGTGTGCCGCGAAATCGGTTTTGTCCTGCGTGACAAGACCACCCGCCATACCATCGTCGTGCGCAGCACCGTGCTGCCGGGCACCGTGGCCAATGTGGTCATCCCGATTCTCGAAGACTGCTCCGGCAAGAAGGCCGGCGTTGATTTCGGCGTCGCCGTGAACCCTGAGTTCCTGCGTGAAAGCACCGCCATCGCCGACTACGACCAGCCGCCAATGACTGTCATCGGCGAGTTCGACAAGGCCTCGGGTGACGTTCTGCAATCGCTGTACGAGGAACTCGACGCGCCGATCATTCGCAAGGACATCGCCGTTGCCGAGATGATCAAGTACACCTGCAACGTCTGGCACGCCACCAAGGTGACCTTCGCCAACGAGATCGGCAACATCGCCAAGGCCGTCGGCGTTGACGGTCGGGAAGTGATGGACGTGGTCTGCCAGGACAAGACCCTCAACCTGTCCCAGTACTACATGCGCCCAGGCTTCGCCTTCGGCGGTTCGTGCCTGCCCAAAGACGTGCGCGCCCTGACCTACCGCGCCGGTTCCCTGGACGTTGAAGCGCCGCTGCTCAATTCGCTGATGCGCAGTAACGAATCCCAGGTACAGAACGCCTTTGACATCGTTTCCAGCCACGACAAACGCAAAGTCGCTCTGTTGGGCTTGAGCTTCAAGGCCGGCACCGACGACCTGCGCGAAAGCCCGCTGGTGGACCTGGCGGAAATGCTGATCGGCAAGGGCTACGACCTGAGCATCTACGACAGCAACGTCGAATACGCCCGTGTTCACGGTGCGAACAAGGACTACATCGAGTCGAAGATCCCGCACGTCTCGTCCTTGCTCAATTCCGATTTCGACGCGGTGATCAACAACTCCGACGTGATCATCCTTGGCAACCGTGACGAGAAATTCCGCGCCCTGGCGCAGAACGTTCCGCACGGCAAGCAAGTGATCGACCTGGTCGGTTTCATGTCCAAGGCCACCAGCGTGACTGGCCGGACCGAAGGTATCTGCTGGTAACCACGGTTCCGTAGGAGCTGGCGAAGCCTGCGATCTTTTGGCGTCTTCACCGACGCCAAAAGATCAACAGATCGCAGCCTGCGGCAGCTCCTACGGGCTGCTTTCTACGCCTGCCTTAACCCATTCGGGCCTCGCCCGAGATCGAGACGGATGCAGATTATGCACAGGCTAAAGCACGGCCTAATTCAGGCCGCCGGTTGGCTGTTTTATCTAAGTTTACTGATGGGCATCGCCGTGGCGTTGCCTGTGTCCACGTTCGACTCCGAGTCGAAGGACTTTATTTTCCTGATCGGTATCGTCGGTATCTGGCGCTACTCGATGGGTGCTACACACTTTGTGCGCGGCATGATTTTTTTATACATCGTCTACCCGTACCTGCGCCGCAAAGTGCGCAAGCTGGGTAAGGCGGCGGACCCGTCCCACGTATTCCTGATGGTCACCAGTTTCCGTATCGACGCCCTGACCACCGCACAGGTCTACAGCTCGGTGATCCGCGAAGCCATCGACTGCGGCCTGCCGACCACCATGGTCTGCTCCATCGTAGAAATGTCCGATGAGCTGTTGGTGAAAAGCCTGTGGAAGCGGATGAACCCGCCACCGCATGTGAAGCTCGATTTCGTGCGCATTCCCGGCACCGGCAAACGCGATGGCCTGGCCTACGGCTTCCGCGCCATCTCCCGTCACCTGCCGGATGACCGCGCCGTGGTCGCCGTGATCGATGGCGACACCGTGCTCGGCGAAGGTGTGGTACGCAAGACCGTGCCGTGGTTCCAACTGTTCGGCAATGTCGGCGGCCTGACCACCAACGAGTTTTGCGAAGTGCGCGGCGGCTACATCATGAGCGAATGGCACAAGCTGCGTTTCGCCCAGCGCCACATCAACATGTGCTCGATGGCTTTGTCCAAGCGCGTGCTGACCATGACCGGTCGCATGTCGGTGTTCCGTGCCACCGTGGTCACCAACCCGGAATTCATCGCCGACGTGGAAAGCGACTCGCTGCAACACTGGCGCCTGGGTCGTTTCAAGTTCCTGACCGGCGACGACAAGTCGAGCTGGTTCAGCCTGATGCGCCTGGGCTATGACACCTTCTACGTGCCAGACGCCGCGATCAACACCGTCGAGCATCCCCCGGAAAAGAGCTTCATCAAGGCCAGTCGCAAGCTGATGTTCCGCTGGTACGGCAACAATCTGCGGCAGAACTCCCGGGCCTTGGGCCTGGGCGTCAAACGCCTAGGTGCCTTCACCTCGGTGGTGCTGTTCGATCAGCGCGTGTCGATGTGGACCTCGCTGCTGGGCCTGACCGTCGCGATCATCGCCAGCTTCAAGTACGGCACTGCGTTCATCCTGGTGTACCTGCTGTGGATCGGCATCACCCGCCTGATCCTGACCCTGCTGCTGTCGTGCTCCGGTCACCGGATCGGCCCGGCCTACCCGGCGATTCTCTATTACAACCAGATCGTCGGCGCGCTGGTGAAGATCTACGTGTTCTTCCGCCTCGACCAACAGTCCTGGACTCGCCAACCCACTTCCCTGACCCGTGATCTTGCCAGCTTTCAACGTTGGTTCAACACCTGGTCGTCTCGGACCATGACCTTCTCCGCCGGCAGCATTTTTGTCGCCGTGCTGCTGCTGATGGTCTGACCGCCCCTTTTTTGAATTAACCAGGAAATCGCCCATATGAATACCGCCGTCAACAGCAACGTAGTGCACGAATCCGAAGCCCAGCGCCAACACGCCCGCGTAAAAATCCCGGCCAAGCTGCGTTTCTTCGGCCCCGACCGCACGCCGGTCGAAGCCCGGGTCATCGACCTGTCCGCCGGCGGCCTGGCGTTCAGCGCCGGTCAGTTGCCGCTCAAAGTGGGTGATGTGTACAAGGCTCGCCTGCAATTCGTGATCGACAACCTTGGCCTGGCCATGGACGTCGAACTGCAGGTCCGCTCGTTTGATCGCCAGACCGGCCGCGCCGGTTGCCAGTTCCAGAACCTGGAACCACAAGACATCTCGACCCTGCGCCACCTGATCACCTCGCACCTGGCCGGCGATCTCGTCAGCATCGGTGAAATGTTGGCAACCTTGCAGCGCGACAACTTCACCAAGGCGCGCAAGAACAAAGACGGCGGCCACGGCATGAGCGCGCTGGGCCGCATGAAAGCCGTGACTTTCAGCCTCGGCGTTTTCGTCGTGGGACTGGCAGCGTTCGGGTTCATTTTCAAATCGGTGTATGGCATGTACTTCGTCAGCCACGCCCAGGCCGGCCTGGTCAGCGTGCCGGGCGTGAACATCACCATGCCCCGTGACGGCACCGTGCAGAGCCTGGTGAAAGGCGACGGCGTGGCCGCTAAAGGCGCACCGCTGGCGACGTTCAGCACCAGCATGCTCGACGTGCTCAAGGGTCACCTGGAAGACGATCAACTGTCGCCGGCCAAAGTTGAAGAGCTGTTCGGCAAGCAAATGACCGGCACCCTGACCTCGCCATGCGATTGCACCGTGGCCCAGCAAATGGTCGCCAACGGTCAGTACGCCAGCAAGGGCGACGTGATCTTCCAGCTGGTGCCGCGCAATACCGAAGCCAACGTCGAAGCGCGCTTCTCCTATCGCCAGTTCGGTGACGTGCTGCCTGGCACCGCCGTGCGCTTCCAGATCGCCGGCGAAGACAAGACCCGCACCGGCAAGATCGTCAGCAGCACCAGCCTGAAAAGCGCCGATCTGTCTTCCGATATCCGCGTACTGATCCAGCCCGACGAAGCCCTGGACAGCACCCTCGCCGGTCGCCCGGTGGAAGTGAACAGCGACCGTGGCCCGAACCTGAACTGGCTGATCGACAAAGCCATGGCTGCCGGTCTTTAAGTCGAGGACATACCTGTGACTATCATCAGCCTCCTGAAAGCACCGAGTTCCCTGTGGGAGCTGGCTTGCCAGCGATTGGATCACTGCGGTGTAACTGAAAAACCGCGTCAAGCGAATCGCTGGCAAGCCAGCTCCTACAGGGGGCATATGGTGTGCTCGCTGGCGCTGGCTGTGAGTCTGGCCGGTTGCGCCGGCCTGCCCGACCAACGCCTGGCCAACGAAGCGCTCAAGCGCGGTGACACCACCACTGCCGCGGCGAACTACCAGCAGCTGGCAGACCTGGGCTACAGCGAAGCCCAGGTCGGCCTGGCCGACCTTCAAGTCGACAGCCGCGACCCGGCGCAGATGAAACAGGCCGAGGCGACTTACCGCGCTGCCGCCAGCGTCTCCCCGCGTGCCCAGGCTCGCCTCGGTCGCCTGCTGGTGGCCAAGCCCGGCTCCACCGAAGCCGAGCAGCACGAAGCTGAAACCCTGCTGAAAAAAGCCGCCGCCGCTGGCGAAGGCAACACGCTGATCCCGTTGGCGATGCTGTACCTGCAATACCCGCACAGCTTCCCCAACGTCGATGCACAGAAGCAGATCAGCCAATGGCGCGCCGAAGGCAAACCGGAAGCCGGGCTTGCGCAAGTGCTGCTGTATCGCACCCAAGGCACCTACGACCAGCACCTGGATGACGTGGAAAAGATCTGCAAGGCCGCGATCAACACCACCGACATCTGCTACGTCGAACTGGCCACGGTCTATCAGAAAAAGGCCCAGCCTGAACAACAGGCCGAGCTGATCAAACAGATGCAAGCCGGTCATGCTCGCGGCACTGTATCCGCTCAACGCGTGGACAGCGTCGCCCGTGTGCTCGCGGATTCGACCCTGGGCACGCCCGACGAAAAGACCGCGCAATCGCTGCTCGAACCGATCGCCCCAGGCTACCCGGCATCGTGGGTCACGCTCGCGCAACTGCTCTACGATTTCCCCGAACTGGGTGACGTCGATCAGATGATGAAGTACCTGGACAACGGTCGCGCCGCCGATCAACCGCGCGCCGAGCTGTTGCTGGGCAAGCTCTACTACGAAGGCAAGATGGTTCCGGCCGACGCCAAGGTTGCCGAGGAGCATTTCCAGAAAGCCGTTGGCCGCGAAGTCGCCGCCGATTACTACCTCGGTCAGATCTATCGTCGTGGTTACCTGGGCAAGGTCTATCCGCAGAAAGCGCTCGACCATCTGCTGACCGCTGCGCGCAACGGCCAGAACAGCGCCGACTTCGCCATCGCCCAACTGTTCTCCCAAGGCAAAGGCACCAAGCCTGACCCGCTCAACGCATACGTCTTCAGCCAACTGGCCAAGGCCCAGAACACCCCGCAAGCCACCGAGCTTGCGCAAACCCTCGAAGCCCAACTGCCACCTGCGCAATTGGCCGAGGCCCAACGCCTGTTGAAACAGGAACAGTCCGTTCGCGGCAACTTGAGCCAGAACACGCTGCCACTGCACGCCCTGCAAGAAGAAGATGGCGAGGAATCCCTATGAAATTGAATCCATTCATGAAGGCCGGTATCGGCCTGACGTTCGCGCTGATCTGGTCTTGCCCGACGCTCGCTGCGATGACCGAAGAAACCAAGAACTATGGCCTGGACGTGAAAATCACCGGCCAGTCCGAAGACGACCGTGACCTCGGCACTCAGGGCGGCGGCGACGTCAACGGCCTCGGCCTCGACCTGCGTCCTTGGGTTTATGGCGAAAGCGGCGCGTGGAGCGCCTACGCCATGGGTCAGGCGGTGACGTCCACCGACATCATCGAGACCGACACCCTGCAACAATCCGATGGCGCCGAGAACACCGACAACGGTGATCGCGAAACCAAGAAAAACTACCTGGCCATGCGCGAGTTCTGGGTCGGCTACAGCGGCTTCACGCCTTACCCGGGCGAGATCCTGAAGTTCGGTCGCCAGCGCCTGCGCAACGACGACGGCCAGTGGCGCGACACCAACATCGAAGCCCTGAACTGGACCTTCGACACCACTCTGCTGCGCGCCAACGTCGGTATCGCCGAACGCTTCAGCGAGTACCGCACCGACCTGAAAGAGCTGGCGCCGCAAGACAAGGATCGCCTGCACGCCTACGCCGATGCGGCATACCAGTGGACACCGGGCAACTGGGTCGGCATTCGCGGCCACCACACCCACGACGACGGCAAACTCGACTACGCACAACCGGGTGTGCCGGGCGATTCGCTGGACAAGAAGCAGAACGGCGACATCAGCTGGCTCGGTCTCACCGCCGACAGCGACGCTTATAACTGGCGCAATACCAACACCGTCAACTACTGGGGCAGCATCACCGGCATGAGCGGTGACCGCGACACGGTCAACCCGCTGAACGCCGATGGCAGCGCTCCCGCACAAGCCAAACGCAGTGGCGATGTCGACGGCTGGGCCACTGACCTGGGTGTGCGCTTGCGCCTCGATCCGCAATGGCAAGTGGGCGCAGCCTATGCCCGCGCCAGCGAAGACTATGAACAGAACGGTCTGGAAAGTAACCGCTCGAACTACACCGGTACACGTTCGCGTGTGCACCGTTTCGGCGAAGCCTTCCGTGGCGAAATGAACAACCTGCAATCGGCCACGCTGTTCGGTTCCTGGATGCTCAACGACGAATACGACGCCAGCCTGATCTACCACAAATTCTGGCGCGTCGACGGCAATAAGCCGGTCGGCAGCAACGGCATCGACGCGGTGCAGAACAACACTGACGACGTGACCGGCGCGATCCTCTCCAGCACCTCCCTGCCGCTGAACGACGGCGAGAAAGACCTCGGTCAGGAGATGGACCTGGTAGTGACCAAGTACTTCAAGCAGGGCCTGCTGCCTGCGTCTATGAGTCAGGCGATCGACGAACCTTCGGCGCTGGTGCGCTTGCGTGGCGGCGTGTTCAAGCCGGGTGATGCGTATGGCAAGGAAGTCGATTCGTACATGCACCGCGCGTTCATCGACGTGATCTGGCGCTTCTGATGCACATTGCGAAGGGAGTCTCCCAGATGAATCATCAAGCCATAAAGGGCTCGATCAGCCTGCTGGCCGGCGCGATGCTGCTGGCCAGTGCGACTGCCTTCGCCAATGTGGAGCCAGTTGCAAAGCCGGCGACCGTGGCCAAGGAACTGCAACAGGCCAAGACCTACACCGTCAGCAGCGCACCGACCGCACCGCTGGAACTGGCCACGCCGAAATTGCCGGACGTGTCCGGCTACACCGCTGAGGCCATCGCCGCGAAAATCGTGCGCAGCAAGGCAGGCAAAATCAGCGTGCGCCGGATGATGCAGGAAGACGCCCTGAAGGACTTCATCGGCGGCGACAACAAGATGGCCGAGTGGGTGGTGCGTCAGCACGGCATCCCCCAGGCGATCTTTGTCGACGACGGCTACATGAACCTCAAGGACCTGGCGAAGAAACTGCCCAAGCAGTACTTCAGCGAAACCTCGCCGGGTGTGTTCCTCGCCAAACTGCCGATCGTGGTCGGCCGTCACGGCATTCTCGAAATCGATAAGCAGACCCAGGAGTTGCGCCTGTCGCAAGAGGCCGGTTCGTTCCTGGTCAACGACGGCCAGCTGTTCGTGCGTGATACCAAAATCACTGGCTGGCGCGAAAAGGACAACGGCCCGGCGACATTCAAATCGCCCAAGGAATTCCGTCCGTTCCTGCTGGCCTGGGGTGGCACCGAGACCTATATCGCCAACAGCAAGATGGCCAGTTTCGGTTACGCCAACAGTAAGTCGTACGGCGTGAGTATTTCCCAATACACGCCGAACATGGCCAAGGTGCTCAAGCGCCCTGAACCGACCGGCTGGATCGTCGGTTCCGAGTTCTCGGACATGTGGTACGGCTTCTACTGCTACGAAACCAGCAACTTCGTGGTCAAGGGCAACACCTACAAAGACAACATCGTCTACGGCATCGACCCGCACGACCGTTCCCACGGTCTGATCATTGCCGACAATACGGTGTACGGGACCAAAAAGAAGCACGGGATCATTATTTCCCGTGAGGTCAACGACAGCTTCATCTTCAACAACCGCAGCTACGACAACAAGTTGTCGGGTCTGGTGATCGACCGGAACAGCGTCAACAACCTGATCGCCCACAACGAGATCTACCAGAACCACACCGACGGCATCACCCTCTACGAGAGTGCCGACAATTTGCTGTGGGGCAACAAAGTCGTGAGCAACCGCCGCCACGGCATCCGCATTCGTAACAGTGTGAACATTCGCCTGTACGAAAACGTTGCGATGGCCAACGGCCTGACCGGCGTGTACGGCCACATCAAAGACCTGAGCAACACCGACCGTGACATCAAGCTCGACCCGTTCGATGCGCAGGTATCGCTGATCGTCGTGGGCGGTGAGCTGGCGGCCAACGGCAGTGGCCCGCTGTCCATCGACTCGCCACTGAGCGTCGAGTTGTATCGCGTGTCCATGCTCGCCCCGACCAAATCCAGCGGCATCAGCTTCTCGGGGATTCTCGGCGAGCGCCAGGATGAAATTCTCGATTTGCTGGTGCGCCAGCAGAAAGCCGTGCTGATCGACCCTGTCGAACGCCAGACCGAAATGCAGGACTGAGGATAATTTTATGCACCCACACTTAATCAAATTACTCAGCCTGTCGGCCCTGACCGCCGGCATTCTCGCGGCCAGCGGCGGCGTGCGTGCCGATGAGGTGCAAGCGCCCAAGTTCAGCGCAGAACCGTGCTGCAGCCTGTGCCCCGCCGCCCACGACGCGAAGAACTACACCACGCGTTATCAGCAGAACTTCACCACGCTGGTACAGGCCCAGGGCGACTGGCTGTTCCGTACGCAAGAAGACTTGCGCACCGAATTCGACACCACCCCGGCCGGCTACAAACGCATGAAGCAACTGCACGATGCGTTCAAGAGCAAAGGCGTGGAACTGGTTGTCGTGTACCAGCCGACCCGTGGCCTGGTGAACCGCAACAAGCTCAACCCGGCCGAGAAAGCCAGCTTCGATTTCGACAAGGCGTTGAGGAACTACAAGTCCATGCTCGGTCGTTTCGCGGCCATGGGTTACGTCGTGCCAGACCTGTCGCCGCTGACCAACGAGTCGTTGCCCGACACCCTGCCCGCCCACGATTTCTACTTCCGTGGCGACCAGCACTGGACCCCTTATGGCGCCCAACGCACGGCGAAAATCGTCGCCGAGAAGGTCAAGCAGCTGCCTGAATTCGCCGACATTCCCAAGCGCGAATTCGAGACCAAAAAGTCGGGTCGCATGGGCAAGACCGGAACATTGCACAACATGGCCGGTCAACTCTGTGGCACCAGCTACGCGATCCAGTACATGGATCAGTTCACCACCGAGCCCAAGGGCGAAGCGGGCGATGGCGATCTGTTCGGCGATTCCGGCAACCCGCAGATCACCCTGGTCGGCACCAGTCACAGTGGCAAGAATTACAACTTCGCCGGTTTCCTCGAAGAGGCCATCGGCGCTGACATTCTCAACGTGGCGTTCCCCGGCGGTGGCCTGGAAGGTTCGATGCTGCAGTACCTGGGCAGCGACGAATTCCAGAAGAACCCGCCGAAAATTCTCATCTGGGAATTCTCGCCGCTCTATCGCCTCGACCAGGAAACCATCTACCGCCAGATGATGGCGCTGCTGGACAACGGCTGCGAAGGCAAGGATGCACAGATGTCCGGCAGCGCCACGCTCAAGCCGGGCAAGAACGAATTGATGGTCAACAGCAAAAACCTCGACCTGCGCAACAGCAGTCACCAGGTCGACATCCGCTTCGCCGACACCTCGGTGAAAACCCTGCAAGCCACCCTCTGGTACATGAACGGTCGCCACGAGGACATCAAGATCGACAAACCGGAAACCTCCGACACTGACGGACGTTTCGCCTTCGAGTTGCGCACGGACGAAGACTGGGCCTCGCAGAACCTGCTGGCCGTCGAAGTCCAGGGCCCGGAACAAGCGGGCGCCGCGCCACAGAAAGTCGAAGCGAAAATCTGCAAACGCAACGTATTCCCGAGCGCTGAGCAACGTACCGCTTCGGCCGGGCAATGAGGTCTGCTATGCGAAATCCGAAACTTGCAAAACTGTTGGCACCGACGCTGTTGAGCCTGGCGATGTTCGCGGGCGCGACTCAGGCCGCGGCGCCATTGCGTCCGCCACAGGGCTATTTTGCGCCGATCGAGAAAGTCAAAACCGGCGACAAGAGCGAAGGCTGCGATGCGCTGCCGACGCCCTACACCGGCTCGCTGCAATTTCGCAGCAAGTACGAAGGCTCGGACAAAGCCCGTTCGACCCTGAACGTACAGTCTGAAAAAGCCTTCCGCGACAGCACCGCCGACATCACCAAAATGGAACGTGGCACCAGCAAGCGCGTGATGCAATTCATGCGTGACGGTCGCCCGGAACAGTTGGAGTGCACGTTGAACTGGCTCACCGCGTGGGCCAAGGCCGATGCGTTGATGTCCAAGGACTTCAACCACACCGGCAAGTCGATGCGCAAATGGGCGTTGGGCAGTATGGCGTCTTCATACATTCGCCTGAAGTTTTCCGACTCCCATCCGCTGGCCAACCATCAGCAAGAGTCGCAGCTGATCGAAGCCTGGTTCAGCAAGATGGCCGATCAGGTGGTCAGCGACTGGGACAACCTGCCGCTGGACAAGACCAACAACCACTCGTACTGGGCCGCCTGGTCGGTGATGGCCACGTCCGTCGCCACCAACCGCCGCGACCTGTTCGACTGGGCCGTGAAGGAATTCAAGGTCGGCGCTAACCAGGTCGACGCCGACGGTTACCTGCCCAACGAACTCAAGCGTCAGCAACGGGCGCTGGCGTACCACAACTACGCCCTGCCGCCGCTGGCGATGATCGCCAGTTTCGCTCAGGTCAACGGTGTGGACTTGCGTCAGGAAAACAACGGCGCGTTGAAACGCCTGGGTGATCGCGTGCTCGCCGGGGTGAAAGACCCGGATGAGTTCGAAGAAAAAAACGGCAAGGAACAGGACATGACCGACCTGAAGGTCGACTCGAAATTCGCCTGGCTCGAACCGTTCTGCTCGCTCTACACCTGCGCGCCGGATGTGCTGGAGAAGAAGCATGACATGCAACCGTTCAAGACCTTTCGCCTGGGCGGCGACCTGACCAAGGTCTACGACCCGGCCAATGAAAAGGGCAAGGGTTCTTAACGCAAATCCTTTGTAGGAGCCGGCTTGCTGGCGATGGCGGTATGACATTCACCATCGATGTCGACTGATCTGCCGCCTTCGCCAGCAAGCCGGCTCCTACAAGGGATCGCGGTGGCTTGAATGCAATACATCCCCCCGGATTTCTGTGGGGGGTTTGGGGGGGCCGTTGGCCCTTGACTGTTGGTTAAACATGGAGAGATCGGGATGGTATTTTCATCCAACGTGTTCCTGTTTCTGTTCTTGCCGATCTTTCTCGGCTTGTACTACCTGAGCGGGCAACGCTATCGCAATTTGCTGCTGCTGATTGCCAGCTACATGTTCTACGCCTGGTGGCGTGTGGACTTTTTGGCACTGTTCGCGGCCGTCACGCTGTGGAACTACTGGATCGGCCTGAAAGTCGGTGCCGCAGGCGTCAGGACCAAACCGGCGCAGCGCTGGCTGCTGCTCGGCGTGGTCGTCGACCTGTGCATCCTCGGCTACTTCAAGTACGCCAACTTCGGCGTCGACAGCATCAACGCGATGATGACGTCGGTGGGCCTTGAGCCGTTCATCCTGACCCACGTGCTGTTGCCGATCGGGATCTCGTTCTACATTTTCGAGTCCATCAGCTACATCATCGACGTCTACCGTGGTGACACCCCGGCGACCCGTAACCTGATCGACTTCGCCGCATTCGTGGCGATCTTCCCGCACCTGATCGCCGGCCCCGTGCTGCGTTTCCGCGACCTGGCCGATCAGTTCAACAACCGCACCCACACCCTCGACAAATTCTCCGAGGGCTGCACGCGGTTCATGCAGGGTTTCATCAAGAAGGTCTTCATCGCCGACACCCTCGCGGTGGTGGCCGACCATTGCTTTGCCCTGCAAAACCCGACCACGGGCGATGCCTGGCTCGGCGCCCTGGCCTACACCGCGCAGTTGTATTTCGACTTCTCCGGCTACAGCGACATGGCCATCGGCCTGGGCTTGATGATGGGTTTCCGCTTCATGGAAAACTTCAAGCAGCCGTACATCAGCCAGTCGATCACCGAGTTCTGGCGCCGCTGGCACATCAGCCTGTCGACCTGGTTGCGTGACTATCTGTACATCACCCTCGGCGGCAATCGCAAAGGCACGCTGATGACCTATCGCAACCTGTTCCTGACCATGCTGCTCGGTGGTCTGTGGCACGGCGCGAACATCACCTACATCGTCTGGGGTGCATGGCACGGCATGTGGCTGGCGATTGAAAAAGCCCTTGGCCTGAACACCTCGCCGCGCAGCATCAACCCGATCCGCTGGGCGCTGACCTTCCTGCTGGTGGTGATGGGCTGGGTGATTTTCCGTGCCGAGAACCTGCACGTTGCCGGTCGCATGTACGGCGCGATGTTCAGCTTCGGCGACTGGTCGCTGTCGGAACTCAATCAGGCCAGCCTCACCGGCCTGCAAGTGGCAACACTGATCGTGGCTTACGTGACCCTGGCGTTCTTCGGCATCCGTGACTTCTACAGCAATCAGCCGCCTGCCAAGACCAAGCCTGCGGTGAACGTCGACAGCGACGGCCCGGCCGCCACCGAACCAGGCCTGATCAAAGCCGCGCCTGGGGATAACCCGGCGAGCATCCACCAGCCTGGCTACACCGTCGGCGTCGACGCCCAGGTGCAACCGGCCTACTGGACCGCTGACTGGTCGCGCTATGCCATGCGTGCGCTGGTGTTGCTGCTGTTCATCGCCTCGATTCTCAAACTCTCGGCGCAAAGCTTCTCGCCGTTCCTTTACTTCCAGTTCTGAGGGATCTGACCATGACCCGCTCATTACGCATCTTCTACATCGCCCTGTTCCTGGTGACGCTGCTCGCCCTGGGCGTGTGGTCGGTTCGCAGCTTCCTGGGCTTCAGCACCAACGCCGATGCGACGGTGCTCAACGGCCGCTGGACCAAGGCTGTGGAAACCCACTACGACGACGAGTTTCCGATCAAGCGCCTGGGCACCAACCTCTGGGCCGCACTGGATTTCAAACTGTTCAACGAAGGTCGTCCGGGCGTGGTGCTCGGTCGCGATCAGTGGTTGTACAGCGATGAAGAATTCCACCCGATCGTCAACGAAGAGTTGAACCTGCAAGGCAACTACGCGCTGGTCGAAGGCGTGCGCCAAACGCTGAAAGCCAAAGGCGTGCAACTGGTGATGGCGGTGGTGCCGGCCAAGGTGCGCCTGTACCCGGAACACCTCGGTGAGGTGAAACCGGCCAGCATCCACGCCAACCTGTACAAGGATTTCCACCAGCGCCTGGCCGCTGACCGGATTCCTGCACCTGACCTGCTCGGCCCGCTGATGCAGGCAAAGCAGAACGGCCAGCAAGTGTTCCTGCGCACCGACACGCACTGGACGCCACAAGGTGCCGAGATCGCCGCCAATCGTTTGGCCAAGACCATCGCCGACAAGTACCCGCTGAGCGGCGAGCCGCAGCGCTTCGTCACCGAGCCTGCGGAAACCATCACGCACAAGGGCGACCTGCGTCTGTTCCTGCCACTGGACCCGCTGTTCGAAAACCTGATGCCCAAGCAAGAGCCCTTGCAGAAGCGCAATACGGTCGCGGCGCAAGATCAGCCCGCCGGCGACGACGCCCTGTTCGCCAACACTGAAGTGCCGGTGGCCCTGATCGGCACCAGCTACAGCGCCAATCCGAACTGGAACTTCGTCGGTGCGCTCAAGCAAGCGCTCAACAGTGACGTGGTCAATTACGCCGAAGACGGCCACGGCCCGATTCTGCCGATGCTCAGCTACCTCAAAAGCGACGCTTTCAAGAACAGCCCGCCCCAAGTGCTGATCTGGGAGTTCCCTGAACGATATCTGCCTGTGAACAACGAAATCGGCGACGCCGACCCGCAGTGGGTCGCAGAGCTTAAACAAGCCGGCGCCCGCCAACAAAACGTAGCCATCAACACTAAATCCGAGACGCCCGACCGGGCGCAAAACTGAAAGAGAGAGGTACTACCATGACTTTCACGACTACTCCTCGTCGTCTCGCCAAGACCTTTGCACTGGTTGCTGGTATGAGTGTGCTTTCGATGCAGGCCTTCGCCGCTGGCGACTCCGCGCTCTACGGCCCGACCGCCCCGAAAGGCTCGTCCTTCGTGCGTATCTTCAACGCCAGTAACGCCGAAGTCAGCGCCACCGTCGGCAGCACCAACCTGAGTGATGTCGCGCCGTTGGCCAGCAGTGACTTCAGCTTCATGCCGGGCGGCGACTACAGCGCCAAGGTCGGCAGCCAGACCCTGCCGGTGAAACTGGCCGGCGATCACTATTACACCCTGGTCAACAACGCCAGCGGCGCGCCGCAACTGATTGAAGAGCCGCCGTTCAAGAACAAGCAGAAATCCCTGGTGCGTGTGCAAAACCTCAGCGACAAGGCGCTGACCCTGAAAACCGCCGACGGCAAGACCGACGTGGTCCCGAACGTTGCGCCCAAGGGTCGTGGCGAGCGTGAAATCAACCCGGTCAAAGTCAGCCTGGCGCTATACGATGGCGCAACGAAAGTCGGCGACGTGAAACCCGTCGCCCTGGAACGCGGTGAAGCGGCAGTGCTGTACGTCACCGGTAACGGCAGCAGCCTGTCGCCAGTCTGGGTAAAACGCCCGGTCTCGACGCGCTAAACAATTTTTACCAGGACTGACCGCAAACACAGCCCCTGTAGGAGCTGGCTTGCCAGCGATGGCGTCCTCAAGGTTCCCATCGCCAGCAAGCCGGCTCCTACAAGGGAGTCGAGTCAGCCTTGGACACGGAACAAAAACAAGAGTGAAACGACACAACGTTCGTCGCTCTAACCAAACGATTTGCAAGGAGTAACAACATGATTCCGGTGATCTTGTCAGGTGGTAGCGGTTCGCGTCTTTGGCCGCTTTCGCGTAAGCAGTTCCCTAAACAGTTCCTGGCCCTGACCGGCGAGCACACTTTGTTCCAGCAAACCCTGGAACGCCTGGTGTTCGACGGCATGGACACGCCAATCGTGGTCTGCAACAAGGACCACCGTTTCATCGTCAATGAGCAACTGACTGCGCGCAAACTCGAAACCCAGCGCATCCTGATGGAACCGTTCGGTCGCAACACGGCGCCGGCCGTGGCCCTGACCGCGATGATGCTGGTCAATGAAGGTCGCGACGAGCTGATGCTGGTGCTGCCGGCCGACCACGTGCTGGAAGACCAGAAAGCCCTGCAACGCGCCCTGGCCCTGGCCACCGTCGCGGCCGAAAACGGCGAGATGGTGCTGTTCGGCGTGCCGGCGACCAAACCGGAAACCGGTTACGGCTACATCAAGTCGACCAACGATTCGCTGCTGCCTGAAGGCGTCAGCCGTGTTTCGCACTTCGTCGAAAAACCCGACGTGAAACGCGCCACCGAGTACGTGCAGTCCGGCGGCTACTTCTGGAACAGCGGCATGTTCCTGTTCCGCGCCAGCCGTTTCCTTGAAGAGCTGAAAAAGCACGATCCGGACATCTACGACACTTGCCTGCTGACCCTGGAACGCAGCGCTCAGGACGCAGATACCGTCACCATCGACGAAGCCACCTTCGCCTGCTGCCCGGACAACTCCATCGACTACTCGGTGATGGAAAAAACCCAACGCGCCTGCGTAGTCCCGCTGACCGCGGGCTGGAGCGATGTCGGTTGCTGGTCGTCGCTGTGGGAAGTCAATGCCAAAGACGCCAACGGCAACGTCACCAAAGGCGACGTGGTGATCCAGGACAGCAAAAACTGCATGATCCACGGCAACGGTAAACTGGTGTCGGTGATCGGCCTGGAAAACATCGTCGTGGTCGAAACCAAGGACGCCATGATGATCGCCCACAAGGACAAGGTCCAAGGCGTGAAACAGATGGTCAACACCCTCAACGAACAGGGCCGCAGCGAAACCCAGAACCACTGCGAGGTCTACCGTCCGTGGGGCTCCTACGACTCGGTGGACATGGGCGGTCGTTTCCAGGTCAAGCACATCTCGGTCAAGCCGGGCGCATGTCTGTCGCTGCAAATGCACCACCACCGCGCCGAACACTGGATCGTCGTGAGCGGCACAGCCGAAGTGACGTGTGATGAAAACGTGTTCCTGTTGACCGAGAACCAGTCGACCTACATTCCGATTGCTTCGGTGCATCGCTTGCGTAACCCGGGAAAGATTCCGCTGGAGATTATTGAGGTGCAGTCGGGCAGTTATTTGGGTGAAGACGATATCGAGCGGTTTGAGGATATCTACGGTCGCTCGACGCCGATCGAGCGTGGCGTGTCGGTGAAAACCATCGCGCAGTGATTGATTGGTAATACTGCTAGAACAGAAGCCCCCATCCAGCCGACTGCGCTCCCTATCAGCAGGAGGGTAGGTGGGGGTTTTGGTTCTCGTGGTCGGCCATCCCAGACAAACAGGGAATCACCCCCTCCATCCAAAACAAACGAACTGCTGCCCTCGTGACTCAAGCAACTTTATTTCCAAGTGCGCGTTGTAGGAAATTGCGTTTTTGCCCGAAGTTTAATGCACCACGATCAATCTCTCGTTGTACCGCAATTTTTGTATCTGCTATTCGATCCAAAAACGCATTCATGTCCTTCTTTGAGAACGTTGAGTATTTTTCGGATATCAACGTTTTCCAGTCCTGACGGCTGACTGCTTTGAACTGATCCCAACGCTCAGCATTGAACGCTTTCGTAAGATCAATCGTTGATAAATTATAGGTCGAATTTTTTTTCGCAGAAAATGCTGCCTCATGATCAATCAGAAATACATTACCGTGAAGGTCCCATAACTGATTGCCAGAGTTATCATCAAATTCATTGATCAAGTAATAAAACAGCCTAGCCTCTTCAGGCAATGCCTTTCTTCCCTGGGTATTATTTCTTGAACCGGTAATTTCCTGTTGAATCATCGACTTCGCTTTAGCTTTAGTGGGTGGAACAAGATGCAGGCCGAGTCTTTCACTAACTTTATAAGCAAACTCCTCACGTTGAGGGCCTTCCGGGTGTTGCATTTTCTTTACCAGAAACCCCACTCCTTCAACCTCTGAGCCAACCCGGTAAATGGTATTGTTGTGCCTATTCTGAAACACCGTCATAGACTGCATATCAACTTTAGATGTAAGTGAAAAAACCCACTCATTGATAACTGGAACATCAGAAATCGATCCAGCACGAGCTTCGGACAGAGCTTCAAGGTAATTACCCTCATTGACTGTACCTCGAATGATATCCGAAGAAATCAACTCGACTGGAAATCTGTTTCCTCCTTGCAAATCAACAAAACTCAGAGGTGCGTTTGCTACAAAGCAGAATAAATTCAAGCCATCTACCGCCCCCAGAGGATCCGGGTTAACCCATCGCTGCAACCACGGTACGTAATACCTTAACCCATAGTAATAAAGCCCCGTCGCATCCCGTTCCTTCCCCGAATAACGCACCGTTCTGTAACTCGCCTCCACCTCCCCGCGCCCGGCAAACCACGCGGTGGTGCCAAACGGGTGATACCGTTCCTGGCTGATCACTTCACCGTCGTCGTCGAGTTCCAGGGCGCAGGAACCCAGATGATCATTCAGATGGTAGCGATACTGGTCATTGGCGCTGTCCTTCGGCGGCTCTGAGTCCCAATGCAACACCCGCACACTGCTGCGCCCGGCCTGCACGCTGATCACCTGTAACACTTCGCCCGTGCCACTGTGGTTACGCAGTTCCAGGTTCGGCAGATAACGGGCTTCAGCGATCAGTGTCCGTGCATTGGTGTGGGCCTCGCGGACTTTGCGCAGGCGCATGCCGTCGGCACCGTAGACATAATGTTCGCGATCATCAAGGCCCGAATCACGCACCACCGGCCGCACTTCGCCCAACTGGTTGCGCAGGTTCCATGCCAAGGCCTGCCCCGGTTGCAGGTTGAGCAGGTTGCCGTTGCAGTCGAAGCCTCGGCGGAAGTCGTCCTCACCCGGCTCCACGCCTTCCAGCACCGGCAGACAACGGTTGCTGTGCGCCGCCGCGACCAGTCGATGGCCATGACTTTGCGCACCTTCGTGGGTCAACTCCAGCAGATTACTGCCCGTATCGTAGCGATAGGTCTGGCGGTAATTGGCGCAGGGCGCGCGGTCATCGAAAGTCGAAAACTGTGGGCCTCTATTGGCACCGCCCGCTTCCCAGCCAGTGGCTTTGATCAGTTGCGACAGGCTGTCGTAGGCGTAGCAATTGACCGGTTTGATGCGCTGGTTGGCGAAATAGCGAATCGGCTGCGCGCCATCCTCGATGCTCAGCACATTGCCCACCGGATCGTAGGCGTAACGCAGGTCTTGCAGGGCTTCGTTGCCACGCTGCGCCCACAGGCGAGTCAGGCGCCCGTTCTGCGCGTCGTATTCCAGCGTGGTGACCACGCCGTTGCCGGCAACTTCCCGTTCGGTCTGGCCGTGAGCGTTGTAGGCAATGGCGCTGAGCAGAGTTTTCGGTGCCGTGTCGGCCGCCAACTGCAAGCGAACTTCGCGCAACTGGCCAGCGATGGTGTGGCCAAAAAACTGCCGATGTTCCTTGGCATCGGTCTGCTCGATGACCTCGCCCAACGCATTGAAGCGCGAGCGCGTGATGGCCCCGGCCCCCGGCTCCCACAGTAGATCGCGAGCGGGCAAAAGCTCAGGCCAGTCTGGAGTTGCCAGCTCTCGCAGAAAATGCCGCGCCTGCTGCTGCACACCACCGTTCAATCCAAATGCGATGAACAATTGCGTACCCGCCGGATCATCATGACGGATCAATCGCCCGCACTGATTACGCTTGGCGAATGCGATGTCGGCTGTGCCATAACCAAAATACTCGGTGCACGACAACTCGCCGTTACCCGCTTTTTCGAACACCGCCAACGGCCGGATCAGTTTGTCGTACTCAGTCCGTCTCTCGTAAGCCCGGCCATCCCATCCCTTTACATGTTGGTCCGCTTCACCCATCAGGCTGACGCGCCACCCGGCATCGACGCTTGTTTTACCGACCACCTTGCCTGAGAGGGATAAAATCGAGATCAGGTTAGCGGGAGCCGAATCATCTTCGATCAGTCGCGCATCACACTGAGCGACCAGACGACCGGCCTCGTCGTGGATCGAACGGTTGATCCGTGCTTCAGCCAACTCAGCGCCGGTTCTTCGACAGTAAGCGACCGAGCGGACCACCAGACTTCGTGGGTCCATGACAGCTACGCTCGGGGTTGCGGCATGAACACTCGGGTGTAACAACCAGGTCATGGGTTTTACCGTTGCTCGCGCGTAATCAAAAGCAGCGCGGCAACTCCAGAGCCACACGTTGGTGTCCCCTTCCCCGAGCCTGGCGGATGCTTTGGAATGCACCACACCCCTTGGGTAAAGGGACGTTGATTTCAGTGGGAGTTGACTAGCTCATAGCGAGCCTCCGCTGCGTCTGGCGGTGTAGGAAACATGAATGATGATGTCATTGAAGGAGTTGAGAGTGGCATCCTGATCGCCCTCGTTGTTAGGGAAGGTCAGGCTCCAGATTGAAACAGCCCCGGTGTATTCGAACGGCAGGTAGCGCTCGTCCTGGAAGTTGAGCTGGAACTGACCGTTGTCATCAACCCCACGAGAAAGTGCAATCTGTTGGCTCGCCCTGAGATTTTCCTTCTCGCTTTCTCCAACCGTGGCACTCATTTCAACCTTGCTGTAACTCTGGGTCAAAACAGCGCGGATATCCTGATAAGGCCCCACGAGGCCAGGCAAGGTCACACTGATGGTCTTGATTCGTCGCAGGTAATGATTCTGCCCGTCGTAATCATCGTCGAACATTTTCTGCGTCAGTTCGAATGAGCAGCGGCCTTTGGTCTGCAAATCCGTCTGGATATCAACCCAGGCTTTGTTGATCGTTGACTTCGGATCTTTCGCCTTCAGGTCTTTCAGGGACACGGTTTTGACAATCTCCAGATCGCGTTTGTTGTTCTGCACATACTCGCGGTACATCTGCTGCAGGCTCAACTTCAGCTCTTCCCCAGCCCCGAAACCGCGGTAAGTAGCATTCCATGCGCCGGGACGGATAAAGGTTTGGGTGAAGTCACCTAACTCGTACTGCCAGCAGGCTTCAGCCGACTGGCACAACGATTGCGCCGTGCTGAAGGCGGTGTAGTAAAAACTGGCGAATTTGCTGTTGAGCCAATTGTAGGTCTGGGACTTGCTGAAGCGGTCGCTGCTGAGCAGGAAGTCATGGGTGGCCTTGGCCTGGGTCAAAGCAGTTTGTGCCTGGCGCAATTGCAGTTGGGTGGCGGTGTGTTGCGCTTCAAACACGGCGAGTTGCGCCTCGATTTGCCTGGCTTCAAGTTTTGCCTGGTCACGGGCCTGGGCCCACTCCTGGGCGCGGCGGCGGTATTGCTCATAGAGAGAGATCGCCTCACTTGCACCATGCTGAGCGTTTGCCGAGGCTTGCAATAAATGCATCGGGGCCATCAAGGCACCCTCCGCACGATGACCACCGACCGCCATCCCGACAATGTTCGGTACCGGTTTCAGTATTTCGGCGCCGAATCCCAGCAAGCCCATACTTACTTCTGCTATCCGTGCGGTCATGTGCAGTGATCCAGCCGTAATTTCCCCATCACTCACACCGTTATTCATCAACTCTTCGTAATAACTCACCCGTCCAAGCACAGTGTCTTGACTGGCCAACAAGGCTTTCTTGTTGGCTTCATCGATCTTCCCGACCTGGGCCTGGATATCCACTGCCACTTTCGCCAGATTCCAGGCTTGCTGTTGTTGCAGTTCCAGGTACTGCGCCTGTTCTTTGCGTTCAATCAACGACAACAGGGTCGAACCAAACTGCATCACGCTTTCCACCGCATTCTGCGCAAGGGCGAACATGAAACTGAAACGGTAGTGAGGAATCTGCGGGCTCAACAAGCGACTCAGCGCTGCACCGGATAACCCCTGCCCCATGGCCGCGAGCAAGGCACGCGGGTCCAGCCGCGCGGCGAACAGCGGCAGGTTCAAGGCATTTCCCGCCATATCAAGGTTGTGCCTGAGGTTATACAACCGACTCTCGGCCCGCTCCCAGCGTTTAATCAACTCGGGATTGAATGGACGGCGCAAGTAAGGATTATCGACGCTCGACAACGACGAGTCATTCCCATAGGGCCGCAGACACAACAGCGGAGCGACGTCCGAGACAGGCGTTTTGCCGATACGCAACGGAGGGTTTTGCCGCTGATCCTGTTGTGCTGCCATCAACCCTTGCTCGAACTCGCGCAGTTCCATGTTCTTCGCGGTACTCAGCGTTTGCAGGTTGATAGGCGTCCAGTCATCGACTTGCCGGACATCCGGCCGTCGACCCAGCAAATCCAGGACATGAACATAACGCAGCTTGGCTTCCGCCAGCCCGTCCGGTGTCAGTTCACGATAGGCCGCGTCGGCCTGATTGCTCTCGATGTCGATGTAAAGTCCATACAGCGCTTTGCGAAAGTGCACCGGAAAACTCAGGGCAATCTGGTGTGGATCGTCCGGATACAGAATCGCTTGGCTCGGGTCTGGCTGACCTGGCCAGACGGCCTCCTCCAGCGGCACCGCCTGCCAGTAACCGGGATGGCCAGAGGCGTTGCTTTGACGCGAAGGATCGAAGAGGAACGCCAACCAGCGCTTGGCCTCCTCGTACTGTTGTTCTTCGTTCAAGCGGTAAGCCACCAGCCATGGCAAGTACAGGAACAGTTCGAGGAAATAAAGGTAGTAGCCGCCTGCAAAATCCATTGGCTCGGAACCTTCGTCATTGGGGATCGGCGGTTCCTTCATATGCTGGGTATCCCAACTCAGCAATGAGTCCATTCCGGATTCGGCAAGATCGATCAGATGCCGGGCGAACGTGGTGTTCATCCGGATGGGCGCACGATTCACCTCGGCGTTACCGTCGCTCTTTTCGATGCTTGAACCCCTGAAGTCCATGAACTGCGCCTTGCCCAGCGACGGGCTGTCCCCTGAGGAGGAATCCTCCAGGCGGTTGATACCTGGCGCAACTTGTATGTCTGCGGCGACGATCTGTCCCCAACCAATGCTCAAAGCCTTGAGTGCTCCTCCTTTCAACGTCCAGCTTACGAAGGGCGGCCAAATAGACACATGTCGTTCATAGATCAACACGCCGTAAACAAGAGGAATTTTCACATCCTCCAATTTCGCAGGCCAATCCACTGGCCATCCCTCAGCTTGATGGGTTGTCTGGTCAATTGAAAATGAATACCGGAGGGTAGAATCCTTCCCAAGGCTAGTGACGATGCTTGACGTATGAAGCTGGCGCATTTCGTCAAATACTGTGGGGGGCTCTGTAGATATCACATCATTGGGATGCGCGATGAATAGCTGGTAACCGTAAGCCCCCGAATGCACACCGTTCACTTTGTTGTGTAGAAACAAACTCTGCCAACCGCCGGCATAACGTCTGCATTCAGTAAGATAATTGACTGGCGAATCGATTATGTCTTCCAGCATATGTTTATACAGGCGTTTACCGCTGAGTGAGGCAGAGCCTCCTAGTGATGTAGCGGGCACTCGGAAAGTGTCATCACTCGTCCCGCTCTCTATAATGAGGTTTTTCCAACCTTTGTTCGTCGTGAACATATAGGTGGCATTTTGCTGATTCAGCCAGTCGGTGCCCACAGGCTCAATGGTTGAGCCTTCAAGCAAGGTGTACCGGCTGTCGTGAAAACTGGACTCATTGAACACTAGAGTCAGTTTAAAGAGTTCAGTTTTAGGGCTCCCTCTATCGTAGATTTTAACGACAGTCGTCTGGTCCTCGTTAAATCCCTCGCTCAACCTTGCCGTTAACTCGATATTGGAGCGGGTCTTGTCATAAACAATATCGATATCTTTCAAGCTATCCTTGATTTTCGATTGCCAATCGTTGAAGTTCCAAGTGTTTTTCTCAACTTTCGGACTAGAAGGGCTGACACTGCCAAACTCAGGAATAGCCGAAGGGAGCCAATATTGGAAACGGCTTACTTTTTCATCCGGATTGGCAAATATATGCCCTATTAACAACACATGCGCTTGTTCGCCATCATTATCCTCCGAAGCTGCAGAGACTTTTTTTACATTTGGCACAACGCCATTCGACGGAAAGAGCGTCATCACATTATGGTTTTTATCGATCCTCACAGTCCTGAGAAAGTCGTATTTATCCTTACCACCTGTAGTGTCCGAGACATCCGGTTGATAGTTGGAGTAAACCATCAATACCATCGACTCGGGGGACGTCGAGTTGTCATAGACCGCTATCGTCTCTGTTTCCTGCTCGATTTCTTCAGGTGTTTTGGCAACCAGGGTCTCAGTCTGACAATAGTTTTCGATATAGACCTTTGGCGTGCTCCAACTGTCGTCGTATTTTTTGTAGCTACCATACAAGCGGAACAACGGATGTGCCTTGACGGTATTGTTTGCTGTCGCAGCGGAGCCAAAAATATCCCGATCCTGATACTCCACTTCGGCCCAGATCACGAACAGACGATTATTGAACCAGCAGGGGCGAATGGTGTGCTCCAGGGCTTTTTCGGAAATGGGTACGTTTGCTCTTTTCCAGTCCGTCCAGGCATTGGGCAGGGGTTTGTCGAACTTGGCAGGCACCTCCATCGCTTTGATGACAGGCCGCTGGCTCATGTCGAGCGTTCGCCAGTAATAGGCATTTTCTGCCGGGGACCTGGCGATGAAGTAATAGGTACTGTTGGCAAAATCCTCACCATCGATGTACCCATTGCAGACTTTGAGGTTGGCGATTTCCTCGAAGCGCGCAAGGTAGGCCAATACCGCTGCCTGCACCGTATCGGGCTGGATTTGCGCCTGATTGATGTCGTTTTCCAGCTGCTCGAAACTCTTGGTCTTGGTCAACCGCAAGGTCGGATCGAGATAAATATCGGGAAAATAACGCAGCTGCTGTAGGGCCGCCCAGATCGGGTAGCGATTCAACCCACTTTGCCAGGCCTTGGTTTGCTCGGGGGTCAGGCTATCGTCGCTGTATCCCGGCTCCATGTTCAGCATCAGGCCGTTGATCAGTTGTTGCAGGCTGGCGATGGCACAAGCGACCGGGCTGGTGGGTACGTTCTGGCTGACCAGCACATCCAGCAGCCAGTACTCATAGAGGTCGCTGGGGGTTTTGATATGGTCAACCAACCCCTTGGCGATCAAGTAGGGGTCTTCAGGGATGGCTTCGTGCAAATACAGCGCGAGCATGGCGTCCCGGAAAGATTCGTTGAGTGAGGCGTCGAAGGCAGTCGTCATGTTCGTTCCTTAAACAATCACCGGTGAAGAGGCAGATCCAGTGCTGGCGGCCATGACGGCTTCACCCACTGTTTTCAAGGCATTCAGAACGCTTTGATCATTGAGCGCCGTGGCTTGCAGCAGCGACCGGGCCGACAGTCCACTGGCCTGGCAGCTCGCCTGGCAACGACGTATCCAGTCCACTTCAGCCATCGAACGGGCACGCTTATGCTGCAGCGTGTCGGTCAGTGCCTGAATCTCTTTTTCTGGCCACTCCAATAGTCGGGACAGCGCACCGTTGGCGGTATCGGCAGCCGCCTTGCGCAGAGCCTTGTTTTTGAGTTTTGGTGCAGGATAGTTGGCAAGGCTGAAATAGTTCAGCAAGGCGTCTTCCGACCGGGTTTGGCCATGCAGCCAGTGGCTAAAGCGCTCTAGCAGGTAAAGGTCCGAAAGCGCCGGTTCGCTGTTGACGTTGGGATAGTTCCCCAACCAGGTTGGGTTGATCACAAACAAACGCAGTGCGCGATTGCTCAAACGCAGCTGCAAAACGATCTCGGCATGCCGTGATACACGTTGAAAGTTTTCGATCAGCAGCGAGTCATTTTCGGTAAAAGAGAGAGCATCGCCAAGAATGCCGTACACCGAAGAGTGCGCCCAATGAACCACAGCAACGGCGCAATCCGACGGCAGCTTTGCGGTTTCCTGGAAGAGTGCTTCCAAGAGCTGCGTTTGCTTGTCTTGGACATCGAGCAGCAGCGAGATCAGTTTTTCCTTAGAGGTTTGTTTGACCGGATCTGACAACTTCAGAGGCAGGAGCAATTCGTCAAGATCGCTACCGAGCCAGGCAAGTGCTTCGTCGGTCAGCTCCAGATCACGATCAAGGCCCGGCATCAGGCCTTTGTCATCAATCAAAGCCTGCTCCGTCAGTAACACCATCCAATTGAGGGGGTTGCCATCGCCATCGGAGGCAGGGAGGTCCAACGCGGTAACCTGCTCCTCGGTCACCACGCTTTGACCGGCATCTTTGTGAAGCTTGAACAGCCGTGCGCGCGCAGCGTCCGTCACCGGTTCAGGCTCTGCCACATTCATTGGAGGTTTGTCTTGCGATGTCTCTAGTTGCAGTAAAGGGATATCAGGCCCCAATCGCTCCTGCAATTGCGCGACGCTCTGCTGGCTGTCCTTGAGCCATTCGAACGCCCAGTCCAGTTGCATCAACACATCGAGGATATCCGGGACTTCGGACGTTGTCCGAGGGCTTAGTCGCCCCGTGGCCATCGCAGTTTTGTAGGCTTGGCCGCCCAGCAAGTTCGCCAGAGTCAGCAGTTCAGCGACCGAACAACCGAACAGCCGGGCAATCCGCGCCTGGCGAAACAGTGATGAGACGGTGGCCAGGTCACGCTTGGGTGCAACGATGCACAGTTTCGTCTGCCGTGCGATCAACTGAAAGGAGTCATCGGTCGGTTGCAGCCCGAGACCCGCGCACAACTGCAGGATTGTTTTTTGGTTGACGGCGTCCGTGCCGTCGAAGTCGAGGGCTGTCTGATCAAGGACCAGTGGCGTGTCGAACAGTTTTACCCGATTGAAAACCTGATCGAACAACGGGACCTCACTCTTGCCGGTGGCAAAGGGGCTGACATCGTGCATCAACGCGGCGAACTCTAGAGCGTCGATGCCATGATGGTGGTTTAGGTAGCGATACACACCCAGTGCGCGCAGGGTGTTTTCGTTGATGTCCATCCCCAGGTTTTCCTCACCTTCAGCGCGGATGGCACTGATGATCAACGTATCGAGCCTGGCGAAAGGGATGCCGGTCCAGCGCTGCAGGCGGATCATGCGTTGCAGACGGTCGAAGCGATTGAGTGAGGATTTGCAAATGCGCCAGTGTTTGCTGTCGCCCAGTTCGACTTGCACCAGGTCCATGGCGTTGTCGAATTTATCCCGAACAATTGAATCGGCAGTGGCCGGAACAACACTGTCGTAAAGGCCGGAACCGGTCCCATTGACGTAGCACGCGCCGAAATGGTTCGCGTGAGGGAATGGCACTACACCCTCGGCACTTTGCCTGTTTTTGCTCGGGCAGTTGGGCGACAGGCGCACGGCATGAGTGCGACGCGACAACAACATTTCGACTTGCTCTGCATGCAGGCCGGTACACTTCATAAATTCATTCAGGTCGGTCAGAAAAGTGGGCGCCGCGTCTGAAATGCCAACACCATAGACCTGTGCAAAGTGGTTCTTTTCGGCTTCCGTTGGCTGGTAATGCTCGTCGAGCGTGAGCGTGAAACGTCGTTTGATCAGCTTGATCGGGCTGCCCACCTCTCCGGTCACAAGATGCAGATCAAAGCTGACGCGGGAACCGCCCTCAACAGGACCGGGAAGCGCAGCCTCGGCAACGAGGCGCGTGCAAATGGTTGCCGCTGAATTATTGTGAAGTGAGTTCAGGAAATATTTGTTGATATTGGTAGGCGCCCCGGAGCTCAGTTTCAGTGGCACGGGGTCCGCCACCTCGTCGGCGCTTAGTGCCAACGTTACTGTTGGCCCTGCCTCTTGAAAGGTCATGGGCACACTGTTTGAGCCCGGCTCAGCAGCGAGCAGCTCATGCGCGGTGGGATTTGCAGTACCGATATCCACTTGAGCCAATGGCAACAAATAACCTGCCTTCATTGGAGAGTGAGGGCGGAGTTGACAGCTACCCGGGCCTTGCCAACCGTTGGTCAAATCGGTCAAATCATTACGATCAAGATAGAAATCGCTATAGGGGAATGCCTCGGTCAGGAGTTTTTGCTGCTGTGGACTCAACCCCGTCAACCAGCGTTGCGCCTGAACAACGGGTTGCTGCACTTTCCCGTAATCATTCTTGCCAGCCTGAACAATTGGCAATAAGAGACTTGCCCGGTAATTCAACTCCCCCAGCCACGGTTTTTTCTCGGACAAACCCAGTTGGCATTGCTGATGGTAGAAGTTATACGGCAACTCGAACGGATAACGACGTTCGGTCAGTACCTGGTGAATGGACTTGGATTTGTCCGCCTGATTGCCCTCCAGGTAGGCGCGCAACTGGCTACTTAGCACACCGTTGACAATCTCCAGCATCGGCCTTGGCGTGAGTGTACTTTCACGGGTGATCAGCAGGCCTTTAAGGTCGGGCCGACGCTCATCCAGCAGGATGCGTTTGGCATCGCCGCTGGTGGCCTCCAGTTGTTGTATGAACACCCGTAACGCACTCAAATAGGCCACAGGTGAATCAACGGCTGCCAAAGCTCCGACCTTGCAGAACTCGTCCCATTTTTCGTTGAACAGGTTCTGGAACGTCGGCCCTGACGGTGTCAGGGCACGCACACCGGTACGTTCGGCCAGTGACTGAAATCGGCCGGATGAAGTCTGGTACTCACGGTACAGCCGTGCGATCAGGGCCGCGTAGCTCATGGCGTTGTCATAGGCCAGGTCGGCATTGGCGTCACTGAATTTTGCGAGCTTTCGGGTGAATGCCGGTTTGGGCAAACGAACGATGTCAAACACCGAGCTGAAGCCCATTTTTTGCATGGCCGTCTCGAAATCGACCCGTCCTCTTTTCAACGAGCCGTCAACCTTGACGAGTGCATTGAGCAGCGATCTGGTTTCACCGGTCGTATCCATGAAAAAAATTCTCCTGCCAAAAAGGATCGGGCGTGGATGGGCTGCCCTGCAGGATCAAAGTAGCGATAAAAAAAGCGGGTGTAACCTGTCAATCCTGACAGGTAGCTCAGGATTATTTAGAACAATTTGTTCGGGTATTAATTACCAAAAAAGCTATGACGCTTGAAAATTCAAGCCCTTTCCAAGCATGTTCGCAAAACTGCAACTTTGTGCCCCGACTCGAATAAAAACTTCCGATTTTCATGGAGAAAAACAAAACCATTCGTCTGAACTGTCATTTCTGTCAGGTGCATTCATTTTCGAAGTGAATTACCAAATAGAGACAGAGAAGTGCAATCCAAAACTCCACGAGGTTGCGAAAAAATGACGGACTCCAACAGCGCTGATCAAAACAATGAAGACGTTGATCCAAGCATGGAGGTTTTACCCCAACCCATTATTACCGCACCAACCGCAGGAACTGTCACTCGTCGCTTTAACGTCCATGCAATAGTGCCGGCAGCGGTTCACGACAAATGGAATCTTGATTTTTTTAACGCTCTCAACGGTCAACAACTCAAGAGATACAGCGGAGGTTGGGGAGTTGCATTTATCGAATTCGTAGTACCCGATGAACTACCCGTGGAAGTACCCATCTACTTCAAAATCCAGTATCAGAGTATTCTTTATAGCCACTGGGCGCGAAGTCACAACTTTAAAATAGGCTCCCCCAGGCCACCCAAGCCCGTGATCACCAACCCAAATTTTGTCAAAACGAATCGCCCCACAATAAGTGGAACAGGCATCAGCGGCGCCACGGTCAAATTACTCGAGCACAATGTCGGTACTGTTAATTTCGGAACCCCAACCGTAAGAGCAGATGGAAAATGGTCAGTAGTATTGGCAGCAGATTTGCGACAGGCCGACCCTTTCGTCATGACCGCCCATCAAACCTTGAACGGTGTCGTGTCTGATTGGGCAATTCCCGTCAGTTTTACGGTCCTGTTAAAACTGATGATTACCACAGTAACCGTGTCTGCCGACGGCAAACCCACTATCAGCGGAACTGGCGGACTGAACGGCGCAAAACTCGAGATCTGGCGTCAGAACGGCGCAATCCTGTTAGAGGAAAAAGTCGGTGCGAACGGTAACTGGTCCATTATCTCAACCACCCCATGGAGTATTGGAAACCACTCCATCCAGGCAAGACAGGTAGGAAAAAACCCCGCGCACAAAGGCGACTATTCAGAGGTTAAACAGTTCGCCGTCAAGCCCGGGAAACCGGCAATCACGCAGCCACCCAATCCCGCCGCAGGAAAACAGCCGCTGACCATCACCGGCGTGATGTCGGGAGACGTCACTTTGACGATGCGCACTGACACGGGCAGCACGATCGCCGGCAAATTCGAAGGTAGCGGAACAACACGCAAATTCACCCCGACGTACTACTGGGTGGTAGGCCTCAATGCCAACAAGGTCAGGGTCGTGCAGACCGTCAACGGTGCAACTTCTGATCCAAGCGATACGCGTACGTTCACAGCGAAACCATGGACGCTGGTCATCAATCAGCCGCCCTCACCAGCGCAACCAAAACAGACCATCCAGGGAACCCAGGCTCATCCGGGTGCAACGCTAAAAATGCTGAACTCAGCCAATCAGCAAATACCCGGGACATTCACGCTGAACGGCTCTTCCTGGACGTTCACTCCGAGGGAAAACTGGGGGGCAGGCACCAACAAGATCAAGGCTGTCCAAACGGTGGACGGCGTGGAATCTGCAGCCAGCAATGTGTGTACGTTTACTAGGCCCCCGCAGAAACTGGAAATCTTACCGCTCTCTAACCCGGTCCCCATCAATCAAACACTGGTCATCAGCAAGGTTGCTGACGATCCCGTCATTCTGGAGATGTTTAGTACAGCGAACAAACTTGTCCCGGGAACCTTCACTCGCTACACGTCATCCCACACTTTCACCCCGACAGAGACTTGGACACCCGGTGTTAACAACGTCTACGCCGTGCAAACGGTGGGCGGGGTGAGATCCGACCCAAGCGATGTGTGTACGTTTGGCGTAAACCCACCAAAACCAGTGATCACACCACCATCCAATCCGGCCGCCCCAAAACAGCCGTTGGCGATCACTGGCGTTTTTTCCGGCACCGTTACCCTGAAAATGCTCACTGAAGCAGGCAACGAGGTAGCCGGCAGCTTCACTGGCAGCGCGACAACCCGCACCTTCACCCCCACGGCCGATTGGATACCAGGTACCAACAGGGTCAAGGTCGTGCAAATCGTGGGTGGCGTAGTTTCAGAACCCAGTGACGTCTGTGCATTTACGACGAAACCATTGACCCTGCTGATTACACAGCCTCCCAATCCGGCCGCTCCAAAACAGCCGCTGGAAATAACTGGCGTTTTTTCCGGCTCCGTTACCCTGAAAATGCTCACTGAAGCAGGTGACGAAGTAGTTGGCAGCTTCACTGGCACCGCCACAACCCGCACCTTCACCCCCACGGCCGACTGGATACTAGGTACCAACAGGGTCAAGGTCGTGCAAATCGTGGGCAGCGTACCTTCAGAACCCAGCGACGTCTGTGAATTCACGACGAAACCATCGACCCTGCTGATTACACAACCTCTCAATCCGGCTCCTCCAAAACAGCCTCTTACCATTACTGGCATTACCTCTGGCGACGCTGTTCTGAAGATGCTCGATGACGCGAACAATGAAGTTACCGGTACATTCTCCTTTTTGGGTTCGTCGACTTGGTTGTTTACCCCGACAATGGACTGGACGCCCGGCACCAACAAGGCCAAGGTCAAGGTCCTGCAAACTAAAAACGAGGTGCCGTCTGATCCGAGCGATCTGTGCACGTTCACAGCCAGACCAGGCGCGCTCGTGATCACTCAGCCGTTCTCACCTGCGCCACAAAATCAAGTCATTAGCGGAAAAATGGCTTATCAGGGTGCGACGCTGACAATGCTGAGATTCAATCAGCCAACAAGCGGGGTCTTCAAGCAAACAGGCAACGACTGGACGTTCACGCCCGAGCCTGTCTGGCCCATTGTAGAAATATCAATCAAAGCTGTGCAGACCGTTGACGGCATCGAGTCCCTCCATAGCGACTGGTGCACGTTTAAAGTCAAACCACCAACACCGGCAATCTCACCACTGCCCCACCCGACCGAGAGTCGCAATCGGCTTACCATCACCGGCGTTCTTAACGCAGTCACTCCGAGCATGCTCACTGACAACGGCGTCGAGGTTGCCGGGCGATTCTACGGTGCTGGAACAACACGAACTTTCGAGCCAACGGAGAGCTGGGCAACAGGACTCAATGCCAACAAAGTCAAGGTTGTGCAGACCGCCAACGGAGTGTCGTCTGATCCAAGCGCTACATGTACGTTCACAGCCAGACCACGGAAGTTAGTCATCCCTCAGCAACCCCCACTTGAACCAGAAAACCAAGTCATCAGCGGAACCGGCGCATACTTGGGTGCAACGCTGCAAATGTGGATTGAATACCGTGATCAAGTACCGGGAACCTTCACGCAAACAGACGACGCCTGGACGTTCATGCCCGACCCCGCCTTGCCCCACGGAAAGATACGGATCAGAGCCAAACAGACCGTTGACGATTTGGATTCCGGATTTGGCCCCACGAGCGAAGTTAAAGTTAAACCACCGGCACCGGCAATCACGCAGCCCCTCCCCCCGATCTGGATAAATCAGAGCCTTACCATCACCGGCGTTGCTTGCGGAGCCACTCTGTCAATGTATAACCACGAATACTTTGTCAGTGGTGACTTCACTGGTAGCGGAACAACACGCCTATTCACCCCGGAGACCATCTGGCGGCCAGCCCCCCATATCAACGAGGTCAAAGTCAGACAGAGTGTGAACGATGTAATTTCCGATTCCAGCGATCTGTGCATCTTCACCGTAAGTACGGGGGTAAAACCGTACGCACCACATTTCGAGCTGCCATTGTTCGGGGACAATACTTCGTCGCGTCCCACCATCAGAGTGAGTGGCCTGCCCGGTGCCCTGATCACCGTTCGGCTTGAGGCTTCTGAAACATTGCGTTCGGACACTGCAAACGCGGAAGGCATCCTCGAATTAATACCCGACGCGCCCCTGGCTTCTGGGCCGAATGCCCTTGAAGTAAAACAGCAGAATGCGGGAATCGAGTCCGACTGGAGCGAGCCTCATCGTTTCACGGTAACGGTAGGAGAAATGCCCCCCCCTGTGGTTGAAGCGCCGACAGAAGGCAGTTCCACCGCTCGAAAACCCACGATCAGAGGTAAAGGTGAAACCGGTGGGCTGATATTGATAAGTCACGCGGACAACCTCGATCATCCGTTCGCTGAGCCTGCAGGTCGGAAAAACTGGCGCTGGACAGCCGAGGAGCGATGGGCCATCGGCTCTTACACCGTACAGGCGAGGCAGACCATTGGCGATAACCCTTCGCAATGGACGGCTCAACGCACTTTTCACGTTGTCGATACGCTGTACGAAATCGGCGAGGCCGTTCCGACGAGTCAAACAGCGGTCGCCGTCGAGGAAAACGTTGAGCTAATGGTTCAGGTGATATCAACGGAAAACGGGCAGGGAGTTGGAGGGTTAGAGGTTAGATGGAGCGTCGAAGGTGAGGAGTTCACCAGGGAGGCGACGACCACGGACCCGGACGGTTGGGCCCGGTTCACCCATACGTCAGGCGTCGATGGAGACCACAACGTACTGGCGGATATCACGAACGAAAATCAAGGGGTAACGACTTACGAGCTATTTGAGATAACAGTTTTGTAGTTCGCTATCCATGCGTAGACGACATCAGTGCAGCAACGTCGAATTGACAAGGCGAGCCTGTTATCTGCCCGATTTTCGAGGCGAACGATGCCCTTTCTCGCACGAGGAGGGGCATTTTTATTGCCCACAGCCTTCATCAAACTTCTGACTTTCTTCGAGCGCCCCACCCCACCATGGCCAATCACCTCCACGCTTAGGTACGATGACACTCTCCACTCTCGAGGCTGGCGCGTCATGTTCATCGGTATCCTGCTGGTCATCACTTGGCTGATCCTGTTGCTGCGCTACCCGACCAAGGCCTTGCCTGTCTCGGTTGCCGCTGCCGTAGGGCTAGGCATCGTCGCCACCTGGGTGATCTGGATGGACCACCGCGAGCTCAAGCAGCTGCAACGTCTGGAGTTGCGCATCAGTTACGCGCCGCAGCAATGCCCCGCCGACCGACCGTTGAAGCTGACCATGAACAACAGCAACGACGTGCCGTTGACCGAACTGCGCTGGCGAGTCGCGGCGTATGCGCCAGGCGACACGGTCAACCTTGCCGACAATCAATACTCCGCCCCACGCTATCGCGGTCCCGGCGAGTTGCTGCCCGGTGGCAACTGGGAAGATTGTTTACCCATGCCACCGTTACGTCCCGGCTACCGTCCGGAAACCCTGGAGTTTCGTGCCGAGCGATTGCAGGGTAGTTTTTCCGATTGATTCTCTACTCACTTTTTGCACAAGGAATGCGCCATGCCCGTTGCATTGATTACCGGTTGCTCCAGTGGCATCGGCCGTGCCCTCGCCGATGTATTCAAGGCTGCCGGCTTCGAGGTCTGGGCCAGTGCGCGCAAGGCTGAAGACGTTGCTGCGCTAAACGCCGACGGGTTCACGGCTGTGCAACTGGATGTTAATGACGGTGCAGCGCTTGAAACGTTGAGTGAGCGTATCAACCACGAACGCGGCGGCCTCGATGTGCTGATCAACAACGCCGGGTATGGTGCCATGGGGCCGTTGCTCGATGGCGGTGTGCCGGCCATGCAGCGTCAATTCGAAACCAATGTGTTCGCTGTCGTCGGCGTCACTCGCGCGATGTTTCCCGTGCTGCGTCGGACCAAAGGGATCGTGGTCAACATCGGCAGCGTGTCGGGTATTCTGGTCACACCGTTCGCCGGCGCCTACTGCGCGTCGAAAGCCGCCGTCCATGCCTTGAGCGATGCCTTGCGCATGGAGTTGGCACCCTTTGGTGTACGGGTCATGGAAGTCCAGCCGGGCGCCATCGCCTCCAGTTTTGCCAAGAACGCCGGTCATGAAGCCGAACAACTGATCAGCGAGCAGTCGCCGTGGTTTCCGTTGCGTGAGGGCATCCGTGCCAGAGCCAAAGCCTCGCAAGACAACCCGACCCCGGCCAGCGAGTTTGCCGCCGGGTTGCTCAAGGCAGTGCAACAAGCAAAGCCACCACGGCTGATACGCCTGGGCAATGGAAGTCGAGCGCTGCCGTTGCTGGCGGGGTTGGTGCCCAAGGGTTTGCTGGAGTCCGGGTTGATGAAGCGGTTCGGGTTGCGTGGGCAGCTTTGAAACCGAGTCGCCTGCAATCGCGAGCAAGTTTGCTCCTACAAGGTTCTGTTGCGTAGCTCAGATAGCATTTCAACCCTGGATCCCCGCGAAGGGGCCGGCACATTTTTTACAAAATTGCAGGAAACAGCACAATGACCGACTACACAAAATATTTCGATGAAGTCATCCAGGCCCACGTCGCCATCGAACAATGGCTGGCCGAGGAGCGTGCCGCGTCCGAACTCGAAAACCTGTTGTCGCGTTTTTCGCCTGAGTTTTCCATGGTCTCGCCCTTGGGTCGGGTCCTGGATTTTGATGCGCTGAGTGAGCTGTTCACGCTCGCGGGTGGCAAGAAGCTCGGCTTTCGCATCGAACTCAGCGAACTGTGTGGCATTGCGTTGCACGATGGCGGCGCGACCGTGAGTTATCGCGAGCAGCAGACCGATGCGACCGGACAGCATTCGGATCGCCGTTCGACGGTGGTGTTCGAGAAGGCCGAGGGCAGGATTTTCTGGCGCCACCTGCAGGAGACGTTTTGCTGAAACACCCTCTGTAGGAGCGAGCTTGCTCGCGATCCATCGCGAGCAAGCTCGCTCCTACAATCCTGTTACAACCACCGTACAGGTAATCCCCGCCGCCAACAGCACGCCCTCGGGCACTTCATCGATGTGAATCCGCACCGGCACCCGCTGCGCCAGGCGCACCCAGTTGAAAGTCGGGTTCACATCCGCAATCAGCTCGCGGCTCTCAGGGTTGTCGCGGTCGTAGATACCGCGCGAGATGCTTTCCACATGGCCCTTGAGCACTTCGCCGCTCATCAGTTGCATCTCGGCTTTGTCACCGACGCGCACGTGGGGCAGTTTGGTTTCTTCGAAGAAGCCGTAGACCCAGAACGAGTTCATGTCGACCACGGCCATTTTCGCTTCGCCGATACGCGCGTAATCGCCGCGATGGACGTTGAGGTTGGTCACGTAGCCGTCCACCGCGGAACGCACTTCGGTGCGTTTGAGGTTGAGTTCGGCGGCTTCCAGCTGTGCTTGGGCGTGCTGGTAATCGGCCAGGGCCGAGTCGGCTATGTTGCTGGCGTCGTCGCGGTTTTCCCGGGAGATCACCAGGTTGTCCAGATCGGCGCGACGATGGGCGTTGACCTTGCGCATCTCCCACGTCGCCTTGCGCGAGGCGACCAGGCTCTGGGCCTGCTTGACCGCCAGGCGATAGTGCTCAGGGTCGATCTGCATCAACAGGTCACCCTTTTTCACCAACTGGTTGTCACGCACCGGCACGTTCACCACTTCGCCGGTGACGTCGGCGGCGACGTTGATGATATCGGCACGCACCCGGCCATCGCGGGTCCAGGGTGTGTTCATGTAGTGCTCCCACAGGGAGCGGCCGATCCACAGCGCCAGGGCCAGCACCAGCAAGGTCGCGAGCAGGCTGAAAAGCTTTTTCATCAGGGCATTCTCAGTGAGAGTCAACGGTAGACAGTCAGCGCCAACGCACCGAACAGACAGGTAAACAGGCTCAGGCGCAGCAGCGCCGGGTGCCAGAAGAAGCGGTACAGATCGAAGCCGGACAGGAACCGGTCGAGCGCCCAGGCCAACGCCGCCGCGATAAAGAACATCAGGGTCATGGTCGGCATGTAGACGCCGTGGAAGGCGATTTCACGAGGCATGTTCAAGTCCTTCAGGCTTGGCGATTGCGTAAGCGGCGAGCGGTGATTGCGGGTCCAGCAACGAGGTGCGGATGAAGTGCAGATAGCTTTTCACCCGACGCAAAGCCGAGGTATCGAAGTGCGGGGCGAAGGGTTCGTCAGTCGACTGCACGCGGCTGATCGCGTGATCCACGGCGACCAGTGCGCGCTCCAGGTTGTTGCTGCCCGGTTGCAGGAACAGCCGCACCAGCGCCCGCCCCATCACCCGGATCGCCTGGCGCCACGGCTGGGATTCGGCATAGGCCGGATGCACAGGCAGAATCGCCTGTTCCTTGCGCAACTCGATGATCGCGTGGCCGACTTCCAGCACCACGAACATCCAGCGCAGCAGGTCGCGCTGCACGTGCGGCTGCCCTGCAGCCAGGCCGTAAGCCTGATGCAGCAGGTCGCGGGTGCGGCTTTCGAAACTCGACGCCAGCCCCTTGAGCTTGCCGCTGATGGCGTACACCACCTGACCACGCAGATCCTGCTCCAGCCGACGCCATAACCAGCGACTGTTCGGTGGCAAAATAATCGCCCCGGCCGCCGCGCACACCAGCATGCCGAGCACCATGGCGATGTAGTCGTTGATGAAGGTATACGGGTTGTAGACAGTCAGGTTGTCCGGCACCGAGCCGGTGCTGAAAAAGATCAGCAACCCGAGGCCGACACCGGCGTATTGCGGGCGTGAGGTCAGGAACGAACCGAGTACGATCACCGGCGCCAGCATCACGCACAACAGTGCAAAACCGTCGATCCATGGGAAGATGAAAAACATCTCGACGAAGCCGATCAGCGCACCGAGAAACGTACCGCAGGCCATCTGGAAGGCCATGCGTTTAGGGTTCGGCGTGGCGGCGGACAGGCCTACGGTGGCGGCGGCGATCAGGGTCATGGTCGCGCCGCTCGGCCACGCGGTGGCGACCCAGTAGCTGCCCAGCACCACCAGAATGAACGCCGCGCGAATCCCCGATGCGGCGGCGGCCATCCAGTTGGTTTGCGGGGTGAACGGTTCATCCCATTGCTCCCGCGCATGGCTGTGTTCGGCCAATGAGGCGTGGGTCTGTGCATAACTGTGCAGGTCGTCGACGAAGCGATACAGAAGCTCGTACGCGGTGTGGAAATCCAGTTGCTCGGCGTCGCTCGGCGCACTCTCCTGAAAGGTCGCCCGCAGGCTGCGCACTCGCGCTGGCAAGCCTTCTTTGTAGGCAGTCAATACCGTGACCAGACGCGCCGCATCCGCGCTGGTCAGGGATCGGCCGCTGTAGCCGTCGAGCAATTCGGCCAGGTCTTGCAAACCCGGTTTGATCGCCGCCACCACCTGATCCGCCGCACTGCTACGCAGGCGTTCAAGCAATTGATGCAAGGCGTTGAAGCGCGTGGTGATGCCCATGAACTCGCTGTTCAAACGACTGAGCCGACCGTTGCGCCGACGCATGTGCGGGTCCTCGAATACGGTGACACTACGCAAGCCTTCCAGGCCCACCGCCTCGGCAATAAAGCGCACGTTGCCCGCTTCGAACGCATCGCGCTGACTGCGCCCGCGCAAGCCATCGGTGACAAACAGGGCAAACACGCCGAAGCGCTGATACAAGGCGTTGCGCATCGCCGCGCTGGCGGTTTGCGGCAGGATCGCGGCACTGACCAGGGTCGCGCAGAGAATCCCCAGGGAGATTTCCAGTACCCGCCAAACCGCCGCCATGAACGCGCCATCGGGATGCGCCAGCGCGGGCAAACCAACCATCGCTGCGGTGTAGCCGGCAAGCACAAAACCGTAGGCGCGAAAGTTACGGCAACGCGCCGCGCCGGCCGAACAGATGCCGACCCAGATCGCCAGCGAGCCGAGGAACAGTTCGGTGTTCTGCGCAAACAAGGCAATCAGCGCGACCATCACCGTCGAGCCGGCCAAGGTGCCGAGAAAACGGTAGAAACTCTTGGCGAACACCTGACCGCTTTGCGGTTGCATGACAATAAACACGGTGATCATCGCCGTGCGCGGCTGCGGCAGCTCCAGGCGCATGGCCAGCCACAGCGTCAGGAACGCGGCGATCAGGACCTTGAATATGTACACCCAGGTCACGCCGTCACTGCGTGCCCAGTCAAAGAAACCCCGGCGCCATTCAAGGGAGTACAGCCAGCGCAAAGGTGCGGGCAAGGGAGTCATGAAATCCTGCTCAGTAAAATTCAAACACGGTTCGGAACTTGTGGGAGCCAGCCTGCTGGCGATGGCGGAGTATCAGTCGACATCAATGTTGGAGTGCCAACCTCATAGCCAGCAGGGCAGCGCCCACAGGAATTACATTCACCTCAGCAGAACCGGGGTTTTAGGTGGCTGGGTTTGTTCGACTTTCGGCACATCGTTGCCCGCACCCAGTCCACCACCGAGCGCCGTCACCAGTTCGGCATGAGCACTTAAACGCGCCGCTTGCACCTGCTGCTGCACTTGCTGCTGCTTGAACAGCAACGTCTGGGCATTGAGCACGTTGAGGTAATCGGTGAGGCCACGCTGGTAGGCGATCATCGCGATGTCGTAGGTCCTCTGCGCCGCGCCCACCGACTCGGTGGCGAAGGCCTGCTGCTTGTCCATGGACTCGCGGCGGATCAACTGGTCGGAGATGTTTTTCAGCGCGTTGACCAGGGTCTGGTTGTAATGCGCCACAGCGAGGTCATACCCGGCCGAGGCTTCACCCAGCTGTGCGCGCAGACGTCCGCCGTCGAATATCGGCAAGGAAATCGCCGGGCCGACCGTGTAATTGAGTTTCTTGCCGGTCAGGAACTCCAGCACCCCGCCGCCGGTAGCCATGTAGCCGAGGCTGCCCACCAGATCGACGTTCGGGTAGAAACCGGCGTGAGCGACATCGATCCCTCGCGCCTGCGCCGCCACCTGCCAGCGACTGGCGACCACGTCTGGGCGCTGGCCGAGCAATTGCGCCGGTAGCGACGATGGCAATTTCAGTGCCGCACCTAACGACAGTGTCGGACGCCGCAACTGCGCGCCCTCGCCCGGCCCTTTGCCGGCCAGAGCGGCCAGTTGATTGCGACTCAGGGCGATCTCTTCGTCCAGTGCATCGATCTGGCGATGAGTTTCCGGCAGCGGCGTTTCGGCCTGACTGACTTCGAAATGGGTGCCGATGCCACCGTCCAAACGTTTCTGCGCCAGGTCGAGGATTTGCTGTTGCTGCTTGAGGGTCGCTTCAACGATGTCGCGCTGCGCGTAATGCAACGAGAGCTCGATGTAGACGCGCACGATGTTGTTCTGCAATTCGAGCCGGGCCTGGCGCGCTTCGGCGACCTTCATGTGCGCCATGTCGACGGCGCGCTCGCTGGCATTGCTTTCGCGACCCCACAGGTCGAGGGCGTAGCTCAAGCCCAGCGCGGCGTTGTTGTCCCAGGTGGTGCTGTTGGCCAGATCACCGGGGCCGTAGAACTGATCGGTCGGCCAGTTGTGCCGCTTGAGGGTGGCGTCGCCGTTGATCTGCACCGACTCCGCGGCTTCGGCGACACCGGCCATGGACCTTGCCTGACGCACTCGGGCAGCGGCCATGGCCAGGCTCGGGCTGCCTTGTACAGCGAGATCGATCCAACTGTTCAGTTGCGAGTCGCCATAGGCCTGCCACCATTGCGCGGTAGGCCAATGTGCATCCTGGGCGGCGCTCTGGATGGCGTCGTCGGTGGCCAGTGAATTGGCTTGCAGCGCCTCGCCCTGTGGGGCAATACCTGCGGTTCCGATACAGCCGCCGATTGCCAGGGTTAAAGCCAAAACACTGAGCGGCTGAAGCGCTCTGCTGATGCGACGCGGCACTGCTGCGATTTCCTGAAAATAGGGGGGATAACGAGATCTTGTGGAGCCGGCTTGCTGGCGTTGCAGACACCGCGCTGCATCTGGATGACAGCAGCGATGCCATCGCCAGCAAGCCGGCTCCTACAGTCCGCGCAATTCTATGGGTGGGCTTTGATGGCGATAAGCTGGGATTCTTGTGAATCTTTGTTACCGTTAACGAGATAATCCCAATGTAGGGGGTCACGGCCCCTGAAACTTCGTGTCACAATTTGCTATTCGCCCAGAGAGCACCCCATGGACACTTTGCAAAACATGCGCGCCTTCAGTTACGTGGCCGAGGCCGGAAGCTTCACCGCCGCCGCCGTGCAACTGGACACCACCACGGCCAACGTCTCGCGCGCGGTCTCCAACCTGGAAGCCCACCTGCAAACCCGACTGCTCAACCGAACGACCCGCCGCATCGCCTTGACCGAAGCCGGCAAACGCTATTTGTTGCGCTGCGAGCAAATCCTGGCTTATGTCGAAGAAGCCGAAGCCGAAGCCAGCGACGCCCACGCACGCCCCGCCGGGCAACTGAAAGTGCACACCATGACCGGTATCGGCCAGCACTTCGTGATCGACGCCATCGCCCGCTATCGCAAGACCCACCCGGACGTGACATTCGACCTGACCCTGGCCAACCGCGTGCCGGACCTGCTCGACGAGGGTTACGACGTGTCCATCGTCCTCGCCAGCGAACTGCCAGACTCGGGCTTTGTGTCCCAGCGCCTGGGCATCACCTACAGCATCGTTTGCGCCTCCCCGGCCTACGTCAAAGCCAACGGCTGCGCGCAGAAACCCAGCGACCTGCTCAACCACGCCTGCCTGCGTCTGGTAAGCCCGGTGATTCCCCTGGAAAAATGGGCCTTCGACGGCCCGGAAGGCCAGGAAATGGTCACCATCAACAGCTCACCGTTCCTGGTGAACTCCGCCGACGCCATGAAAACCGCGATCACCAGCGGCATGGGCGTTGGGGTTTTACCGTTGTACGCAGCCATCGACGGCTTGCGCGACGGCACGCTGGTGCGCGTGATGCCCCAGTACCGATCTCAGGAACTGAATCTGTATGCGATCTATCCGTCGCGGCAGTATCTGGATGCCAAGATCAAGACGTGGGTGGAGTATTTGCGCGGGTCACTGCCGGAGTTGTTGGCGGCGCATCAGGCGGAATTGGCGGCGTATGAATTGAGCGGGAGTCTGGGCGGAGTTCGGGTGGCGAATTAATGTGGCAAGCCAGCGCCTGCAAAGATCCTGAGAGGCCTGATTTCCTGTAGGAGCCGGCTTGCTGGCGAAGGCAACCTTGAATATTGCATCGATTTCGAGCCCATTCGCTGGCAAGCCAGTTCCTACAGGGATCGCTGCGAATCCATAAGTTGCCTTTACCGAAGAAAACTTCGGCTATAAGGCCGCAAAGCCCAAGCCAAACTGACAGCGCCGTCAGTTAGCCGTCACCTTCCCGACCCCCAAACAGGTTTATAAAGGAAACTACCCACACTTCCGACCCGGCGCCTCACTCGCATGCGAATCCAGCAAAAACCCGCCCTGCTCGTCGCCCTTCTGATCATCCTGGCAGCGCTGGGCCTGTGGTACGCCAGCAAACCGGGCAAAACCAAACTCGCCACCCCCTCCGCCATCCCGGTACGCGTTGTGAATGTCACTGAAAAAGACGTGCCGCGCTACGTCAGCGGCATCGGCTCGGTCCTGTCCCTGCACAGCGTCGTGGTCCGCCCGCAGATCGACGGCATCCTCACCAGAATCCTGGTCAAGGAAGGCCAACTGGTGAAAAAAGGCGACCTGCTGGCCACCATCGACGACCGCTCGATTCGCGCCAGCCTCGACCAGGCCCAGGCACAATTGGGCGAAAGTCAGGCACAACTGCAAGTGGCGCTGGTCAACCTCAAGCGTTACAAGCTGCTCAGTGTCGACGACGGCGTTTCCAAGCAGACCTATGACCAGCAACAAGCCTTGGTCAATCAGCTCAAAGCCACCGCCCAGGGCAATCAAGCTTCCATCGATGCTGCTCAGGTGCAGTTGTCCTACACGCAGATTCGCTCGCCAGTCACCGGTCGCGTCGGCATTCGTACAGTGGATGAAGGCAACTTCTTGCGCATGACCGACACCCAAGGCCTGTTCACCGTGACCCAGATCGACCCGATCGCCGTGGAATTCTCCCTGCCCCAGCAAATGCTGCCGACCCTGCAAGGCCTGATCAGCGACCCACAGCACGCCCGGGTCAAGGCCTACATTGGTGCCGACACCGATGGCGAAACCGGCAACCTCCTCGGCGAAGGCCACCTGACCCTGATCGACAACCAGATCAACGCCAACACCGGCACCATCCGCGCCAAGGCCGAATTCGACAATGCCGGGCAGAAACTCTGGCCGGGCCTGCTGGTGACGGTAAAAATTCAGACAGCGCTGGATAAAGATGCGCTGGTCGTACCGCCCAACGTCGTACAGCGCGGCCTCGATCAACATTTCGTTTACCGCCTCAAGGGCGACAAGGTCGAAGCCGTCCCGGTGCAGATGGTCTATCAAGACAGCGGTTTGAACATCATCAAAGGCGTGCAGGCCGGTGATCAATTGGTCAGCGATGGCCAGTCGCGTCTCAAGCCCGGTTCGGTGGTGCAGGTGCTGACCGATCCACCGCAGGTGGTGCAATCGGAGACGACGCCATGAAGGGCCACGGCTCGGTTTCCGCGTGGTGCATTGATCACCCTGTTGCGACCATTCTGCTGACCTTCGCCTTGGTACTGCTGGGCGCGATTGCCTTCCCGCGACTGCCCATCGCGCCACTGCCAGAAGCTGAATTCCCAACCATCCAGGTCGCTGCGCAACTGCCCGGCGCCAGCCCGGAAACCATGGCGTCGTCGGTGGCCACACCACTGGAAGTGCAATTCAGCGCCATCCCCGGCGTGACCCAGATGACGTCGAGCAGCGCGCTCGGCTCGACCAACCTGACCCTGCAATTCACCCTCGATAAAAGCATCGACACCGCCGCTCAGGAAGTGCAGGCCGCGATCAACACCGCCGCCGGCAAGCTGCCCAAGGACATGCCGAACCTGCCGACCTGGCGCAAGGTCAACCCGGCCGACAGCCCGGTGCTGATCCTCAGCGTCAACTCGTCGCTGATGCCCGGCCCGGAACTCAGCGACCTGACGGAGACCCTGCTGTCCCGCCAACTCAGTCAGGTCGACGGTGTCGGCCAAGTGTCCATCACCGGCCAGCAACGCCCGGCGATTCGTGTTCAGGTGTCCGCCGACAAACTCGCTGCCATCGGCCTGACCCTGGCGGACATTCGCCTGGCGATCCAGCAAACCAGCCTAAACCTGGCCAAAGGTGCGCTGTACGGCGAGTCGAGCATTTCAACGCTTTCGACCAATGATCAACTGTTCCACCCCGACGAATACAGCCAGCTGATCGTTTCCTACAAGGACGGCGCACCGGTTCACCTCAAGGATGTCGCCAAAGTCGTCAACGGTTCGGAAGATGCCTACGTTCAGGCCTGGGCGGGTTCGCAACCGGGCGTCAACCTGGTGATTTTCCGCCAACCGGGCGCCAACATCGTCGAAACCGTGGATCGCATCCAGGCCGCGCTGCCGGCGCTGCAAGCGATGCTGCCGGCCTCGGTGCAGGTAAAAGTGTTGATCGACAGAACCCAGACCATCCGCGCCTCTCTGCATGAAGTAGAAATCACCCTGCTGATCGCGGTGATGCTGGTGGTCGCGGTGATGGCGTTGTTCCTGCGCCAACTGTCGGCCACGCTGATTGTGTCGGCGGTGCTCGGGGTGTCGTTGATCGCCAGTTTTGCGCTGATGTACGTGATGGGCTTCAGCCTGAACAACCTGACGCTGGTGGCAATCGTGGTGGCCGTGGGGTTTGTGGTAGACGATGCGATCGTGGTGGTGGAAAACATTCACCGCCATCTCGAAGCCGGCGATGGCATGCGCGAGGCGGCGATCAAAGGCGCCGGCGAAATTGGTTTCACCGTGGTGTCGATCAGTTTCTCGCTGGTGGCGGCGTTCATCCCGCTGCTGTTCATGGGTGGTGTGGTCGGGCGACTGTTCAAGGAGTTCGCCCTGACCGCCACTTCGACCATTCTGATTTCGGTGGTGGTGTCCCTGACGCTGGCACCCACCCTGGCCGCGCTGTTCATGCGTGCACCGGTGCATCACGCCCACAACAAACCGGGCTTCGGCGAGCGCCTGCTGGGGTGGTACGAAAAAGGCCTGCGCCGCGCCCTCGCCCATCAGAAGTTGATGATCGGCGTGTTCGGCTTGTCCCTGGCATTGGCGGTCGTCGGCTACATCCTCATCCCCAAAGGCTTCTTCCCGATCCAGGACACGGGTTTTGTCCTCGGCACCACCGAAGCGGCGGCGGACATTTCCTACGGTGACATGGTGAAAAAACACCTGGCGATGGCCGAAATCGTCGCCGCCGATCCTGCTGTCCAGGCGTTTTCCCACTCGGTCGGCGTCTCGGGCAGCAACCAGACCATCGCCAACGGCCGTTTCTGGATTGCCTTGAAAAAACGCGGCGACCGTGACGTCTCGGCCAGTGAATTCATCGACCGGATTCGCCCGCAACTGATGAAAGTCCCGGGCATTGTGCTGTATCTGCGTGCCGGTCAGGACATCAACCTCAGCTCCGGCCCGAGCCGTGCCCAATACCAGTACGTGATCAAGAGCAACGACGGCGCGACCCTCAGCACCTGGACCCAGCGCCTGACGGAAAAACTGCGCGGTAACCCGGCGTTCCGGGACATTTCCAACGACCTGCAACTGGGCGGCAGCATCACCCACATCAACATCGACCGCAGCGCGGCTGCCCGTTTCGGCCTGACCGCCAGCGATGTCGACGAAGCGCTGTATGACGCGTTCGGCCAGCGGCAGATCAACGAGTTCCAGACGCAGGTCAACCAGTACAACGTGATTCTTGAACTGGATACCAAGCAGCGCGGCAAGGCTGAGAGTCTCAACTATTTCTACCTGCGCTCCCCCTTGAGTGGAGAAATGGTGCCGCTGTCGGCCCTCGCCAAGTTTGATGCGCCGACCATCGGCCCATTGTCCATCGCCCACGACGGCATGTTCCCGGCCGCCAACCTGTCATTCAACCTGGCACCCGGCGTGGCCTTGGGCGATGCGGTGATCATGCTCAACCAGGCCAAGGCCGACATCGGCATGCCGGCGGCGATCAGCGGCAATTTCCAGGGCGCGGCCCAGGCATTCCAGAGCTCGCTGGCCAGCCAGCCGTGGCTGATCCTGGCGGCGCTGGTGGCGGTCTACATCATTCTTGGCGTGCTCTACGAGAGCTTCGTGCACCCGCTGACGATCATTTCGACCTTGCCCTCGGCGGGTCTGGGCGCGGTGATCATGCTGTGGATCTGCGGTCAGGATTTTTCGATCATGGCGCTGATCGGGCTGGTACTGCTGATCGGTATCGTCAAGAAAAACGGCATCCTGATGATCGACTTCGCCCTCGACGCGCAGCGCAACGGTGGATTGTCGCCGGAAGAGGCGATCTTCAAGGCCTGTATCACGCGGTTCCGGCCGATCATCATGACCACCCTCGCCGCGCTGCTCGGCGCCCTGCCGCTGATGCTCGGTTTCGGCACCGGCGCCGAGTTGCGCCAACCCTTGGGGATCGCTGTAGTTGGCGGCTTGCTGGTGAGCCAGGCGCTGACGCTGTTCACCACGCCGGTCATATACTTATGGCTTGAGCGGTTATTCCATCGGCCCAAACCTACGCCGGTTGCGGCGTTGGCGACCACAGACTGAGGCGGGGTCATGCGCGTTCTGATTATCGAAGACGAAGAAAAAACCGCGGACTATCTGCATCGCGGCCTGACGGAACAGGGCTACACCGTGGACCTGGCCCGGGACGGGGTCGAAGGCCTCCACCTGGCGCTGGAAAGCGACTATGCGGTGATCGTCCTCGACGTCATGCTACCGGGGCTCGACGGCTTCGGCGTACTGCGCGCCCTGCGTGCGCGCAAGCAAACCCCGGTGATCATGCTCACCGCCCGCGAGCGCGTCGAAGACCGCATCAAAGGCCTGCGCGACGGTGCCGATGATTACCTGGGCAAACCGTTTTCCTTCCTTGAACTGGTGGCGCGCCTGCAAGCGCTGACCCGCCGCAGCGGCGGTCATGAACCGGTGCAAGTGAGCATCGCCGACCTGTGGATAGATTTGATCAGCCGCAAGGCCACCCGCGCCGGCACCCGCCTGGACCTGACCGCCAAGGAGTTTTCGCTGCTCAGCGTGCTGGCCCGTCGACAAGGCGAAATCCTCTCGAAAACCGCCATTGCCGAAATGGTCTGGGACATCAATTTCGACAGCGACGCCAATGTGGTCGAAGTCGCGATCAAACGCTTGCGAGCCAAGCTCGACGGGCCGTTCGAAGAGAAACTTCTGCACACGATCCGCGGCATGGGTTATGTGCTGGAGAGCCGTGGTGTCCAGTAACAGTATTGCGCTGCGCCTGAGCGGGATGTTCACGCTGGTGGCGCTATTGGTCTTTCTGTTGATCGGCTGGGCGCTGTACCAACAAGTCGACAAAGGCCTCGGTTTGCTACCCGAAGCCGAGTTGGATGCGCGCTACAGCGTGCTCGAATCCACCGTCGGCCGTTACGGCACGCCCGAGCATTGGGTGAAGATCAACAACAAACTCAAGCTGCTGGGTGAAGAAGACAAGCGCATCAATTTCTGGATCACCAGCGACGATCCGCACTACGAATACGGCAACCCGACACCGCAAATCCGCGCCTTTGCCGATGGGCCTCTGGGCATGCGCGACCTGCAGTTACCGAATCAGCCCTACCCGATGAAAGTGCTGGTCAGCGAGTTTCCAGCCAAGGACCAGCGCCCGCCGTTGCGCTTCATGATCGGCATCGACACCGAGACGTTTTTCCACACGCAACACCAGTTGCTGATTGCCCTGATCAGCCTGGCGATCATTGGCGTGCTGATGGCCTCGGCGTTGGGTTACTGGGTGGCGCGGATCGGTCTCAAGCCGTTGATCAAACTGTCCCAGGAAGCCCAACGCCTCGCGCCGCCCTTGCGCTCCGGACGCTTGCGGCTGTCGCCGTTGCCGCCGGAGCTCGACCAGTTCGTGAGGTCGTTCAACTCGACGCTGGAGCGGGTGGAACAGGCCTACTCACGCCTGGAGTCGTTCAACGCTGACGTCGCCCATGAGTTGCGCTCACCGCTGACCAATCTGATCGGCCAAACCCAGGTCGCACTCACCCGCGGACGCTCCGCCGAGCATTATTTCGAAGTGCTGCAATCGAACCTCGAAGAACTGGAGCGGTTGCGTTCGATCATCAATGACATGCTGTTCCTGGCCAGCGCCGATCAGGGCAGCAAAGCGACCAAACTGACCTCCACGTCCCTGGCCGATGAAGTGGCGACGACTCTGGAATACCTGGACTTCATTCTCGAAGATGCCCGGGTTCAGGTTGAAGTGAGTGGTGATGCGCAAGTGCAGATCGAAATCGCCCATTTGCGCCGTGCATTGATCAATCTGCTGAACAACGCAGTGCAGCACACTGAGCCCGGACAGGTGATTCAAGTGCGGATCGAGGTTCAGGAGCATCAAGTCAGCATCGGCGTGGCCAACCCCGGATCGCCGATTGACCGGGAGCATCTGCCGCGCCTGTTCGAGCGTTTCTACCGGGTCGATGCGTCGCGCAGCAACAGCGGCCATAACCACGGACTTGGGTTGGCCATCGTCAAGGCGATTGCATTGATGCATGGCGGCGATGTATTCGTGCGCAGTGATCACGGGATGAATACGTTCGGGATTCATCTGCCTGTCTGATCCTCTGAAGGCTGCGATCTTTGTCTTTTGTGTAACAGTCCTTTCATGAATCCACTCTTTTTCCCAACCGCCGACATCCCTATCTTTGCCCGCACCAAACAGCACTTGCCAAGCAAGAAGGTTTTAAAGATGTCCAACAGTATGGGTATTGCCAGCGCTTTTGTTTTGTCCTCATTGTTCCTGTCGCCATTGGCCTTCGCGGAGGAGTCGCAGACGTTCGTCGCGCAAAACGCCGCACGTGCTGCCGCGTTCGAGGCGCAGCAGATCGAGATGACAGCCAAAGCCCCTGAATCCACCCAGGCGCCACAAGCGTTGCGCAATCAGACTCAGCAGACTGAAAAAGACAGCTGATTGCCCCGCATCGCTCCAGTTTCCCTCGACACTTTCCATCGGCTCTTCCCTTTGAGAAGTTGTCTTCAAGCCGCTGCTTTCAGCGGCTTTTTTTATAGGGTTACGTTATTGGAACTACGCTTACAGAGTTCCTCCAGCAGACGTCAGTCCTATGACCTCAAGCCAAATTCCGCACACGCCTGCCAATACCGGTCGACCCGAGATCATGGTGATCGTAGGCAGCGCCCTGACTGTTATCTCGATTCTGTGCATCGTCACATTTCTGCTCATTCGCGAACACACCAATGCCCAACAGGTTGCTACTCGCAGTGCTACAACCATTGCCCAACTGATCGACGCGGATGTGCTGCGCACGGTCGAGCTCTACGACCTGACCCTGCAAGGCTTGATCGCCGCCGCACAACGGGACGATCTGAAACAGGTGTCGGCGCAGATTCGCCATCTGGTGCTGTTCGACCGCTCCACCACCGCGCGCTATAAAGGCGACATTCTGTTGCTGGACAAGCATGGCGAGGTCCTGGCCGACTCGTCATTGATCGAACCAAAACCGGGCAATTTCGCTGATCGCGACTATTTCCTGGCCCATGCCTTCAACCCTGACACCGGCATGTTCATCAGTCGACCGTTCAAACCTCGCTGCGACTGCGAAGAAAAGGACGAATGGCGCATCAGCTTCAGCCGACGCATTGCCTCACCCACGGGGGAATTCCTGGGCGTCGCGGTGGCCTCGATGCGCATGAGCTATTTCGACCAGCTATTCAACAGCCTCGATATCGGCGCCGACAGTACGCTGGCGATCATCAACGACGACGGCATTCTCTTGGCGCAGAAGCCATTCAGGCAAAACACTGCAATCGGCAAAAGCTTCGCCAGCCGTCCGAATGTTGTGCGGATGTTGCAGGAGCGCAGCGGCACCTTCGAAAGTGTCTCAAGCAACGATCGACAAGGGCGCCTCTACACTTTCTCCCGGGTCGGAAACCTGCCACTGACGGTAATCGTCGCGCTGTCGATTGACGAGGTTTTTGCCACCTGGCAACGCACGGCATGGGTGATTAGCGGCGCTACGGGCGTTCTGTGCATTGGCCTTTTATGGCTGAGCTGGCTGCTTTGCCGCGAACTGCGGCTGCGGCACAACGCCGAGCAGGAACTGGCGCAACTGGCCGCCACCGATCCGCTGACCGGCGTTGCCAACCGTCGAACCCTCGATCATGCACTGCGCCACGAATGGTTTCGCGCGCAACGCTCCGGGAGGCCGTTGTCGCTGTTGATGATCGATGCCGATCACTTCAAGGCGTTCAACGATCGCCATGGCCATCAGGCCGGCGACGAGGTGCTACGGACGCTGGCCGAGGTCATACGCGCTCATGTCCATCGCCCGGCAGACCTGGTGGCCCGCTACGGTGGCGAAGAGTTTTCGGTGATTCTGGCCGAAACCGACAGCGACGGCGCACGAAAGATTGCCGAACAGATCCGTGCAGCGGTCGAGAAACTGCCGCTGTCTGGTGCAGTTCAGTCACCGATGACGGTTAGCATCGGCATCGCCACCTGGACGACAGCCAGTGAAATCAACCTGGAACAATTGCTGTTCAGCGCAGACAAGGCCCTGTATGAGGCCAAGGAAGGCGGGCGTAATCGTGTGGTGTGCGCCAGCTGAAAAGCAGAGATAAAAAAAGGCCACCCGAAGGTAGCCTTTAAAAACTAGAGAGGTTTTTTACTTACACGGCCGCAACAGGACGCATGTAAGAAATTGGTGCAGTGCTGGCATCTTCGAACGTCACGACTTCCCAGGCATCTGTCTGCTCAATCAACTTGCGCAGCAGCTGGTTGTTCAGTGCGTGGCCGGACTTGAAGCCCTTGAACTCACCAATCAGGCTATTGCCCAGCAGGTAGAGGTCACCAATTGCATCGAGGATCTTGTGCTTCACGAATTCGTCTTCATAGCGAAGGCCGTCTTCGTTCAGTACGCCATCGGCATCGACCACGATAGCGTTTTCAACGCTGCCGCCGAGTGCGAGGTTGTGCTTGCGCAGGTACTCGATGTCACTCATGAAACCAAAGGTACGGGCGCGACTGACTTCTTTTACGAACGAAGTGCTGGAAAAATCCACGCTTGCACTTTGGGTGCGGTCACGAAAAACCGGGTGATCGAAATCGATCTCGAAGCTCACCTTGAAACCTTCGAAAGGGACGAAAGTGGCGCGTTTGTCGCCGTCTTCCACTGTCACTTCACGCAGGATGCGGATGAATTTCTTGGCGGCGTCCTGTTCTTCCAGGCCAGCCGACTGAATCAGAAATACGAAGGGTCCAGCGCTGCCATCCATGATCGGAACTTCGGACGCGGAGAGCTCGACGTAGGCGTTATCGATGCCCAGGCCAGCCATGGCCGAAAGCAAGTGCTCCACCGTGTCCACTTTCACGTCACCGTTGACCAGCGTCGTCGACATCGTTGTCTCGCCGACATTGGCCGCACGAGCCGGGATCTCGACCACTGGATCGAGATCGTTACGGCGAAAGACGATGCCGGTGTCGATCGGCGCAGGCTTGAGAGTCAGATAAACCTTCTCCCCGGAGTGCAGACCTACACCTGTGGCACGGATAATATTTTTCAGTGTGCGTTGTTTAATCATGGCTTGGGCCGCTTCAGCGCAAATTGCGAACTGGTATCAACAAAGGCTGGCGATGATAGCAGACCACGCCTTTGCTGAACACCAATCACCTTCATAGCCCTGATACATTTCATTAATCGGCCTGACGACGCAGGAAGGCCGGAATGTCCAGGTAGTCCAGATCATCTTGCGGATTCATCTTCGCGGCAGCCGCAGCACCGGCCTGAGCCTGGTTGCGCATGACGGTCGGACGGTCCAGATCACGATAGTTCACCGCTGGAGCTTCCTGACGAACAGGGGCCTGTTGTTGTGGCTGAGAAGCCATCGAGGTATGGACGGTGTTGTCGATGACCTTCACAGGTTTCTCGATTTTAGCGCCTAGACCGGTCGCAACGACAGTCACGTGCAGTTCGTCACGCATGTCCGGATCGATAACGGTACCGACCTTGACCATGGCGTGCTCGGAAGCGAAGGCCTCGATGATGCTGCCCACGTCGGAGTACTCACCCAGGGACAGGTCAGGACCGGCGGTGATGTTCACGAGGATGCCACGCGCGCCTTGCAGGTTCACGTCTTCGAGCAACGGGTTGCGAATGGCCGCTTCGGTGGCCTCGCGTGCACGGTTCGGACCGCTGGCGCAGCCAGTGCCCATCATTGCCATGCCCATTTCGCTCATCACGGTGCGTACGTCGGCAAAGTCGACGTTGATCATGCCCGGACGCTTGATGATGTCGGAGATACCGCGAACGGCACCGGCCAGAACGTCGTCAGCCTTGGCGAAAGCCGACAGCAGGCTGGCGTCCTTACCGAGGATGGTCAACAGCTTCTCGTTGGGAATAGTGATCAACGAGTCAACGCTTTCAGACAGCAGGCGGATGCCTTCGTCGGCCAGCTGCATGCGCTTGCGACCTTCGAACGGGAACGGACGGGTCACCACCGCAACAGTGAGGATCCCCATTTCCTTGGCCACTTCGGCAATGATCGGCGCAGCACCGGTACCGGTACCACCGCCCATGCCCGTGGTGATGAACACCATGTTGGTGCCCTGCAGGACTTCGGCAATGCGCTCACGGTCTTCGAGAGCGGCCTGACGACCTACTTCAGGGTTGGCGCCAGCGCCCAGACCTTTGGTCACGCCGGTACCCAGTTGCAGGATGGTCCGTGCGCTGATGCTTTTCAGCGCCTGGGCATCAGTGTTGGCGCAGATGAATTCGACGCCTTCAATGTTGCTCTTGACCATATGGTTGACAGCGTTGCCGCCGCCACCGCCGACACCGATAACTTTGATTACCGGGCTTGCGGGGATGTTGTCTACGAGTTCGAACATTTTCCCTCTCCTTTACGTTCTCTAGTTTTTTCGCCTACTGCGTGCTTCGGTATTACGGTATTGCGGTAAAGCATTAGAAATTGCCCTGGACCCACTTCTTGAGGCGGTCCAGCAGCGGAGCCTGCGGCTCTTCGTTGCTGTAGCTGTCGCGGCTGCCGATGCCCGAGAACGAAATGCCGTCGGACTGTTTTTGCAGGCCATACATCAACAGGCCAACGCCTGTGGAGTAAATCGGGTTACGAACCACGTCATCGAGACCTTTGACGCCGTGAGGCACGCCCAGGCGGACCGGCATGTGGAAGATTTCTTCGGCCAGTTCAGTGGCGCCTTCCATCTTCGCGGTACCGCCGGTCAGCACGATGCCGGCCGGGATCAGGTCTTCGTAGCCGCTGCGACGCAGCTCGGCCTGAATCAGGGTGAACAGTTCGTCGTAACGCGGTTCGACCACTTCAGCCAGGGCCTGACGGGACAGCTCGCGCGGAGGACGATCACCAACGCTTGGGACCTTGATGGTTTCACCGGCACCCGCCAGTTTGGCCAGGGCGCAGGCGTAGCGAATCTTGATTTCTTCGGCGTACTGGGTTGGGGTACGCAGCGCCATCGCGATGTCGTTGGTCACCTGATCGCCGGCAATCGGGATCACCGCGGTGTGACGGATTGCGCCTTCGGTGAAGATCGCGATGTCGGTAGTGCCGCCGCCGATGTCCACCAGGCACACGCCCAGCTCTTTCTCGTCATCGGTCAGCACCGAGTACGCGGACGCCAGTTGTTCGAGAATGATGTCGTCGATTTCCAGACCGCAGCGGCGCACACATTTTTCTATGTTCTGTGCAGCGTTGACGGCGCAGGTGACCACGTGGACCTTGGCTTCCAGACGCACGCCGGACATGCCCAGCGGCTCGCGGACACCTTCCTGGTTATCGATCACGTAATCCTGCGGCAGGGTGTGCAACACGCGCTGGTCAGCCGGGATCGCTACGGCCTGGGCGGCGTCGAGCACGCGCTCAAGGTCGGCGGAGCTGACTTCGCGATCACGAATTGCCACGATGCCGTGGGAGTTCAGGCTGCGGATGTGATTGCCGGCCACGCCAACGAACGCCGAGTGAATGCGGCAACCCGCCATCAGCTGTGCTTCTTCGATGGCGCGCTGGATCGATTGCACGGTGGATTCGATGTTCACCACCACGCCTTTTTTCAGGCCACGGGACGGATGAGTACCAATCCCGACGATTTCCAGCGTGCCGTCGTCCGCGACCTCGCCCACCAGCGCCACCACCTTGGAGGTGCCGATATCGAGACCGACGATCATTTTGCCGCTTTGCACGTTTGCCATGGGTCCTGCCTCTTCTTAATTCTTCGCGACAGCGGGTTGGGCTGCCGTGGGCGCTACAGGTTCCCGCCAGCCAACAGCAAGGCCGTTGGCGTAGCGCAGATCGATGCGCGCAATGTTCGTAATCTGTTCTTTGAGCGTCTTGTCATAGATGGCGATGAAACGGCGCATCTTTTCCACCTGTTTGCCGCGTCCCAGCAGCAGTTCGATCCCGGGGCCCGCACTGCCGGGGCCTGTAGTCAGGAACCAGCTGCCGCGATCACGCAGTTCAAGGCGTGCAATCGAGAAGCCCAGCGGCCTGAGCATCTGGCTCAGTACCTGGTATTGCTGCATCACTTGCTGCTGAGCCCGTTGTGGGCCAAACAACTGTGGCAGGTGTTCATAGTTCGCCAGCTCGCGCGGAGTGAAGGCCTGACCCTGGTTGTTCAACAGCGACTCGTCGCCCCAACGGGCCACCGGCAGTTGTTCTTCCAGGCGGATCACTACTTGATCCGGCCACACCCGACGTACTTCCGCGTGGGCAATCCAAGGCATCGTTTCCAGCTCGGTGCGCATGCTCGCCAGGTCGATGGTAAAAAAACTCGACGCCACAAACGGGGCGATTCGTTGCTGCACCGCTTGCTGGCTGATGTAACTCAAATCGCCCTGCACGTTGATCTTGGTGATCGGCCGATCGGCGTATGGCAGCAAACGCTGCGCGCCTTCGTAAGTGCCAAACCCCAGGGCGACCAACAGCACTGGCCAGAACAACGCTTTGAGAAAACCAAAGTTGGCTTTCGGCAGGCGCGCAGACATCGGCTCTTTAGCCACCATACGGCTGGCACCCCGCGGCACCGGCTTGCGGCCGGTCGGTGCGGTGGGCTGATGTCTGAGCTGAGCGCCTTGCATGGCCTTAACCTCTTTTCGACTCTTGGTTACCGGCAACACTGGCAGCCAGAATGGCCAGGACCAGTTGCTGGAAATCCAGACCGGCGGCACGGGCCGCCATCGGCACCAGGCTGTGATCGGTCATGCCCGGTGCGGTGTTGACTTCCAAAAACCAGAACTGCCCGTCGGCGTCCTGCATCACGTCTGCCCTGCCCCAACCGGCGATACCCAACGCTTCACAGGCTTTCGCCGTGAGGTCCATGAGTTCCTTTTCCTTGGCGCTGTCCAGCCCGCACGGAATGCGATACTGGGTATCGTTGGCGATGTACTTGGCGTCGTAGTCGTAGAAACTGTGCGTCGTGCCCAGGGCGATTGGCGGCAACACCTGGTCACGCAGGGTGGCGATGGTGAACTCCGGACCATGGATCCATTGCTCGACCAACACTTGCGAATCGTAGGTACTGGCCGCTTTCCATGCGTCGATCAATTCGGACGCGGAACTCACTTTGGCCATACCGATACTTGAACCTTCATGGGCCGGTTTGACGATCAAAGGGAAGCCCAGTTCCGTCGCAGCAGAAATACAATCGGCCTCGCTGCTCAATACTGCGTGACGTGGCGTGGGAATACCCAGGCTGTGCCAGACCTGCTTGGTGCGCAGCTTGTCCATGGCCAGGGCCGACGCGAGGATGCCGCTGCCGGTGTAGGGAATGCCCAGACATTCAAGCAGGCCTTGCATGCTGCCGTCTTCACCGCCACGACCGTGGAGAATAATGAAGGCGCGATCGATCTTTTCGTTGAGCAGACGTTGCAGCAGGTCATCACCCACATCGAGGCCGAATGCGTCCACACCAGCGCTTTGCAACGCATCGAGAACAGCGTTGCCCGACTTCAGGGACACTTCGCGTTCGGCACTCTTGCCGCCGAACAGCACGGCGACGCGGCCGAAGTCTTTCGGCGCGATCGTGGAGGCCAGGTTGGCGTAGGCTGCGGTCATTTCAACTTCCCCTTCTGCGGCGCAGCCACTGCACCGGCGAACAACTCACTCTTCAACAATTTCGGTGCGAGACCACCGATATCACCGGCGCCCTGGCACAGCAGGATGTCACCGGCACGCAACAGCGGCTTGACCACTGGCGCGAGGTCGACACCGCGCTCGATGTAGATCGGATCGAGCTGGCCGCGCTGGCGGATGCTGTTGCACAGTTTGCGGCTGTCGGCGCCCGGAATCGGTTCTTCGCCCGCCGGGTAGACTTCCATCAGCAGAAGCACGTTGGCATCGGCCAGTACATTGACGAAATCGTCGTACAGGTCGCGGGTGCGGCTGTAGCGGTGCGGCTGGTAAACCATCACCAGGCGACGCTCCGGCCAGCCACCGCGCACAGCCTTGATTACGGCGGCGACTTCGGTCGGATGGTGACCGTAGTCATCGACCAGCATTACGCTGCCGCCATCCACTGGCAGCTCGCCGTAAACCTGGAAGCGTCGGCCGACACCCTGGAACCCGGACAGGCCCTGGACGATGGCTTCATCGCTGACGCCTTCGTCGGTGGCGATGCAGATGGTCGCCAGCGAATTCAACACGTTGTGGTTGCCCGGCATGTTCACCGATACATCCAGCGGCTCGCGGTCAGGACGCAGCACGGTGAAGAACGTTTGCATGCCTTGCTGGCGCACGTTGATGGCGCGCACGTCGCAGTCTTCACCGAAGCCATAGGTGACCGTCGGGCGTTTGACCAGTGGCAGGATTTCACGAACGACCGGATCGTCCAGGCACACCACGGCCAGACCATAGAACGGCAGGTTGTGCAGGAACTCGACGAAGGTTTTCTTCAGTTTGTTGAAGTCACCGTCGTAAGTCGCCATGTGATCGGCGTCGATATTGGTGACCACGGCCACCAGCGGCTGCAAGTGCAGGAAACTGGCGTCACTTTCGTCGGCTTCGGCGATCAGGTAACGGCTGGTACCGAGCTGGGCATTGGTGCCTGCTGCATTCAGACGGCCACCAATGACGAACGTCGGGTCCAGTCCACCGGCCGCGAACACCGAGGCGATCAGGCTGGTGGTGGTGGTTTTGCCGTGGGTGCCGGCGACGGCAATACCGTGGCGGTAGCGCATCAGCTCCGCCAGCATTTCTGCACGCGGCACCACCGGAATACGGCGTTCCAGTGCGGTGGCAACTTCCGGGTTGGACGTGTTCACAGCGCTCGACACTACCAGCACATCGGCAGCGGCGGCATTCTCGGCACGGTGGCCGATGAAGATGTGTGCACCGAAGGATTCCAGACGCTCGGTGACCGGCGAAGCCTTCAGGTCGGAACCGGACACTTCATAGCCAAGGTTGAGCAACACTTCGGCAATCCCGCACATGCCCACACCGCCGATACCGACGAAGTGGATACGACGGATGCGGCGCATTTCCGGTTGTGGCATGGCTTTCTGATTCTCAACCATTGGCCACCTCCAGGCAGGTATCGACCACGTTACGGGTGGCATCGGGTTTGGCCAGGCGGCGGGCCGCGGTCGCCATATCGTTGAGTCGTTGTGGTTGCATCAAAACCTCTGTCAGGCGAGCGGCAAGATCCGCTGCGCCAGTCGTTCTTTGCGGCATCAGGAAGGCTGCGCCTTCACGGGCCAAATAGTCGGCGTTGCGGGTCTGGTGATCATCGATCGCGTGGGGCAAAGGCACCAGCATCGAGGGCAGCCCGGCAGCAGCCAGTTCACTGATGGTCAGCGCGCCTGCGCGGCATACCACCAGGTCGGCCCAGCCATAGGCTTGGGCCATGTCTTTGATGAAGGGCTGAACTTGCGCCTCGACGCCAGCCGCGCGATAGCGCTCTGCAGTCACTTCATCATGATTTTTGCCGGCCTGATGGAACACGTCCGGGCGCAAGTCGACGGCGACTTGCGAAAGGGCTTCAGGCAGCAACTTGTTCAACGGCTCTGCGCCAAGGCTTCCGCCAAGGATCAGCAAACGCGCCTTGCGACCGGCCAGGGCAGGTCGCGGAGTTTCGAGGAACAGCTCGGTACGCACCGGATTACCCGTGGTCCGGCGGCTGTTCGACAGGGTAAAGGTGTCGGGGAAGGCTTCACAGACTCGGGCGGCCAACGGCACCAGCAACCGATTGGCGGTACCGGCCACGGCGTTCTGTTCATGAACGATCACCGGCACGCCGGCCAGTTTTGCAGCCACACCACCGGGACCGGTCACATAACCACCAAAACCCACCACGCAGGCCGGTTTCAGCTGACGAATGATCGCCCGCGCCTGCCAGACCGACTTGAGCAACATGAACGGGGCCTTGAGCATGGACAACTTGCCCTTGCCACGCAGGCCGCTGGCGTTGATGCGATGCAATTCGATTCCGGCCGCCGGGACCAGATCATTTTCAATGCCACGCGGTGTACCCAGCCAATGCACGGTGTAACCGCGGGCCTGGAATTCGCGGGCACAGGCCAGCGCCGGGAACACGTGGCCACCGGTGCCGCCCGCCATGATCAAGACGTTAGCGCCCATGGTTCGGCTCCTCGGCGAAGTCGCTCTCATGGAACTCCATCTCCTCACTGCCCAAGTGGGTTCGACTCTCCCACTCGATGCGCAGTAACAAGCCGAGACAGGCACAGCAAATCACCAGCGAACTGCCGCCATAGCTGAGGAACGGCAGAGTCAGACCTTTAGTCGGCAGCAGGCCGACGTTCACACCGATATTGATCAGGAACTGACCAATCCACAGGAACGACAAACCGTAGGCAACATAGGCAGCGAAAAACTGCTTGGCCTTCTCGGCCCACAGACCGATGTACATGCCACGAATACAAACAAAGACGAACAGCGCGACGGTGCACAGCGAACCCACAGCCCCCAGTTCTTCGGCCAATACCGAGAAAACGAAGTCAGTGTGGGCTTCCGGCAGGTAGAACTGTTTCTGCACGCTGTTGCCCAGGCCAACGCCCAGCCACTCGCCGCGACCGAACGCAATCAATGCCTGAGACAACTGATAGCCCGCGCCAAACTGGTCAGCCCATGGATCGGCAAAGTTGGTCAGGCGCGCCATTCGATACGGCTGCATTTGAATCAATGCCACCACCGCACCGACAGCCAGCACCACCATCAGGGAAAAACGGAACAGCCCGACCCCTCCGAGGAACAGCATCGCCGCGGCAGCCCCCATCATCACGACGGTGGCACCGAAGTCCGGCTCCATCAACAACAGGCCCGCCATGGGCAGCAGCACGATGAACGGCTTGAAAAAACCCATCCAGCTTTCGCGTACTTCTTTCTGGCGACGCACCAGATAACCGGCGAGGTAGATCACCACGAACACCTTGGCGATCTCGGAAGGCTGAACGTTGAAGAAACTGAAACCGATCCAGCGCATCGAACCGTTCACTTCGCGGCCGATCCCCGGAATGATCACCATGATCAGCAAGCCGAACGCACCCAGCAGCATCAGCCAACCCAGGCGTTGCCAGGTGGCGATCGGGATCATCATGGTGACGATGCAGGCACCCAGACCCAACACTACGTAAATAAGGTGGCGAATCATGTAATACAGGGCGCTGCCCGATTGCACCGCAGCCACTTCAGTGGAGGCGGAGGCAATCATGATCAAACCCAGCCCGAGCAGCGTCAGGCAACCGGCGAGCATCGGGAAGTCGAGGTCGATACCGCGCCCGGTGATCAGTGGCGATGGATAAGGCTTGATGATGTTTTTCAGACTCATGCCAGATCCTCCACTGCACGGACGAACTGGTGACCACGGTCTTCGTAGTTCTTGAACATGTCGAAACTGGCGCAGGCCGGCGACAGCAGCACCGAATCGCCCGGCCGGGCAACGGCACGGCATTGTTCGACGGCTTCGACCAGCGAACCGACGCGGATCAGCGGCACGGCATCGCCAATGGCCTCGCCGATCTTGTCTGAGTCGCGGCCCATCAGGATCACGGCACGGCAGTTGGCGGCAACCGGATCACGCAGGTCCTTGAACTCGGCACCCTTGCCATCGCCACCGGCGATCAGCACGAGCTTGCCGTCGATGTCCGCGCCCAGGCCTTCGATGGCCGCCAGTGCGGCGCCGACGTTGGTCGCCTTGGAGTCGTTGTAGTAACTCACGCCGTCGAGGTCACGGACCCACTGGCAGCGATGCTCAAGGCCGGCGAAGGTGCGCAGGCTCGACAGCATGGCATCGAACGGCAGGCCGACCGCATGGCCCAGGGCCAGGGCTGCCAATGCGTTGGACTGGTTATGCGCGCCGCGAATCTTCAGTTCGCGCACCGGCATCAGGGTCTCGAATTCGAAGGCCAGGTACTTCTCGCCGTCTTCTTCACGAATGCCGAAAGCCTTGAAATCGGGCTTGCTCAGACCGAAGGTCCAGCATGGCTGGCCCTCGCCCATCAGCGGACGGCTCAGCGCGTCCTGACGGTTGACCACGAACTGTTTGGCGCCGCGGAAGATCCGGTGCTTGGCCAGGTGATAGGCCGGCAGACCGCTGTAGCGATCCATGTGGTCTTCGCTGACGTTGAGCACGGTCGCCACTTCAGCGCCGAGTTGGTCGGTAGTCTCGAGCTGGAAGCTCGACAGTTCCATCACGTACAGCTCGATGTCATCGCTGAGCAAATCCAGCGCTGGCGTGCCGAGGTTGCCGCCAACGGCGACACGCTTGCCGGCCGCAGCCGCCATCTCGCCGACCAGGGTGGTTACGGTGCTTTTTGCGTTGGAACCGCTGATGGCCACGATCGGCGCCTTTGCGTTACGCGCGAACAGCTCGATGTCACCGGACAATTTCACGCCACGGGCGGCGGCGGCCTGCAGGGCCGGGGTCGCCAGCGCCAGGCCCGGGCTCACGTAGAGCTCGTCGGCACGGCACAGGAATTCGACGTCCAGCTCGCCACAACGCACTTCCACGTGCGGATAGTCACGCTTGAGCGTGGCCAGTTCCGGTGGATTCTCCCGCGTATCGGCCACGGCAAACGCCACGCCCCGGTTCGCCAGGAAGCGAACCAGGGACATGCCGCTCTTGCCGAGGCCGACAACGATGCGGAAGTGGTCAGAAGCGATCAGAGACACGAGTTTCTACCTCAGCTTCAGGGTGGCAAGGCCGACCAGCACGAGAATCACGGTGATGATCCAGAAACGGACGATCACGCGCGGCTCAGGCCAGCCCTTGAGTTCAAAGTGGTGGTGAATCGGTGCCATGCGGAACACACGGCGACCGGTCAGCTTAAAGGAAGCAACCTGAATGACGACTGACAGGGTCTCCATCACGAACACGCCGCCCATGATGAACAGGACGATTTCCTGACGGACGATTACCGCGATAGTGCCCAGGGCCGCGCCCAGCGCCAGTGCGCCGACGTCACCCATGAACACTTGCGCCGGATAGGTGTTGAACCACAGGAAGCCCAGGCCTGCACCGATCAGTGCGCCGCAGAACACGATCAATTCGCCGGCGCCCGGCACGTACGGAATCAACAGGTACTCGGCGAACTTCACGTTGCCGGACAGGTAGCAGAAAATGCCCAGGCCACCACCGACCATCACGGTCGGCATGATTGCCAGGCCGTCGAGGCCATCGGTCAGGTTGACCGCGTTGCTCGAACCGACAATCACGAAATAGGTCAGGACGATGAAACCGGCGCCCAGCGCAATGCTGTGGTCCTTGAGCATCGGCAGGATCAGCGTCGTCTCGACCGGTGTGGCTGCAGTCATATACAGAAAGATCGCCGCGCCCAAACCGAATACCGATTGCCAGAAATACTTCCAGCGGCTTGGCAGGCCACGGGAGTTCTTCTCGATCACCTTTCGGTAGTCGTCGACCCAGCCGATGGCGCCAAACAGCAAGGTCACCAGCAGTACGACCCAGACGTAGCGGTTGGTCAGGTCAGCCCACAGCAGGGTGCTGACACCGATGGACGACAGAATCAGCGCGCCACCCATGGTTGGGGTGCCCGATTTGGACAGGTGCGATTGCGGACCATCATTGCGCACGGACTGGCCGATCTGACGGTTCTGCAGGGTGCGGATCATCCACGGGCCATAGCACAGCGACAAAACCAGCGCGGTCAGTACACCGAGAATCCCGCGCAGGGTCAGGTACTGGAAGACCGCGAAGCCTTTGTAGAACTGTTGCAGATACTCCGCTAGCAGCAGCAGCATTAATGTTTCTCCAGACTGGATCCGCACAAAGCGGCAACGATGTTTTCCATCGCGGCGCTGCGCGAGCCCTTGATCAAAATGGTGGTGTTTGTATCTTGCTCGGCGCCAAGGGCCTCGATCAGTTCAGCCTGTGTGCTGAAGTGAAAAGCCTGTGGACCGAAAGCGTTGACGGCGTGAACCATCATTGGCCCGACCGCGTACAGCGCAGAAACCTTGCCACGGGCGTACTCGCCCACGTCGCGATGCCCCTGCTGCGCCCAATCGCCCAACTCGCCAATATCCCCGAGCACCAGAACGGTGCGACCGGAAAAGCCGGCCAGTATATCAACGGCGGCGCACATGGAGGTGGGGTTCGCGTTGTAAGTGTCGTCAATCACGCGCATGCCATTGGTGGCCAGCTGCGCGACGGTACGACCCTTGACCGGTTGCACTGCGCCGAGCCCGGTGGCGATGCCGAACAGCGACACACCCAAGGCATGGGCGGCGGCGGCAGCAGCCATGGCGTTGGCGACGTTATGGGTGCCGAGCAGATTCAATTGAACACGCTCCACACCTTCAGGGCTGTGCAAGTTGAATGACGGGCAGCCACGAGCATCCGTGGCCAGGTCACTGGCGTAAAAGTCGGCGCTGACATTGCTCAGCGCAAAGGTCAGCACTTTGCGCTCGCCGGCGCGCGCCTTCCAGATGCCAAACGCCTTGTCGTCGAGATTGAGAATGGCGACGCCATCGGCACTCAGCCCCTCAATAATCTCGCCCTTGGCTTCAACAATTTTTTCCGGGCCGCCGAACTCGCCAACGTGGGCAGTCCCGGCATTGTTGAGAATGGCCACGTGCGGTTTGGTCATGCCGACGGTGTAGGCAATTTCGCCCAGGCGCGAGGCACCCAGTTCGATCACGGCAGCGCTGTGTTGCGGCGCCAGTTCGAGCAGGGTCAATGGAACGCCGAGGTCGTTGTTCAGATTGCCACGGGTTGCCAGTACCGTTCCGCGTGTACGCAGGACGCTCGCCAGCATTTCCTTGACCGTGGTCTTGCCGCTGGAGCCGGTGACGGCTGCAACAGGTTGCGTAAATGCGGCACGGTTCAACGCACCGAGCTGTCCCAAAGCCTCACGAGTGTCCCCGACCAGCAATTGTGGCAGCGTGCTGTCGGCAACTTCGCGCTCGACCAATGCCGCCACGGCGCCTTTGGCTGCGACATCATTCAGATAGTCATGACCGTCGAAGCGTGGACCGGTCAGCGCAATGAACAACTGGCCCGGCTGGATCGCACGACTGTCGATGCTGACGCCGTCGAAGCTGGCATCGCTGCCGACCAGGCGAGCGTTCAGCGCGCCAGACAGTTCGCTGAGTTTCAAGGCTTTAAGCATGGGCCACCTCCCACGCGGTCAGGGCATGATCAGCCTCGACCAGATCGGAGAAAGCGTGGCGTTCGCCATTGATTTCCTGATAGTCCTCGTGACCTTTGCCGGCCAGCACGATCACGTCATCCGCCGAAGCGCCGGCGACCAACTGGGCAATCGCCTGGCCACGGCCAGCTACGAATGTCACTTTATCCACAGCGGTAAAACCGGCGCGGATGTCGTCGAAGATCAATGCCGGGTCTTCGGTACGCGGGTTGTCGTCGGTGACCAGTACGCCATCCGCCAGACGCTCGACCACTTCGGCCATCAGCGGGCGCTTGCCACGATCCCGGTCGCCGCCACAGCCGAACAGGCACAGCAAACGACCCTTGGCGTGAGGGCGCAAGGCCAGCAACACTTTCTCCAACGCATCCGGTGTGTGGGCGTAGTCGACCACGACCAACGGTTGCGTTCCACCGCCCAGGCGCTGCATGCGTCCGGCCGGGCCTTCGAGTTTCGGCAGTACCTTGAGGATTTCGTCCAGCGCGTAATCCAGGCCGAGCAAGGCACCGACGGCAGCGAGTACGTTGCTCAGGTTGAAACGACCGAGCAAGGTGCTGCGCAAAAGATGCTCGCCCTGTGGCGTGACCAGCGTGGCGCGCACGCCTTCATCGTCAAACTGCGCCGCACGGCAATACAGGTAGGCGCTGGAGTCTTCGAGGCTATACGTGATCAACCGCGATTCACGTTTGTCGGCGGCGAGTTGCCTGCCGAATTCGTCATCCAGGTTAACCACCCGGCATTTCAATTCGCTCCAGGCAAACAGCTTGGCCTTGGCTTCGCCGTAAGCCTGCATGGTGCCGTGATAATCCAGGTGATCACGGGACAGGTTGGTCATCACTGCGACGTCAAAGGCCAGAGCAGTCACTCGCCCCTGATCCAGACCATGGGAAGAGACTTCCATGGCGACGGCTTTGGCGCCGGCCTTTTTCAGGTCAGCCAGGGTCGCTTGCACGGCAATCGGATTCGGCGTGGTGTGCAGGCCGCTTTCCAGGGCACCGTGGAAACCGGAACCCAACGTGCCGACGAGGCCGCAGTGCTGGCCAAGCAGGTCCAGTGCCTGGGCAACCAGTTGAGTCACGCTGGTCTTGCCGTTGGTACCGGTCACGCCAACCATGTTCAAGTGATGGCTTGGCTCACCATAAAAACGTCCGGCGATGTCCGACAGCTGAGCCGCCAGACCTTTTACCGGAATCAGCGGAACCTCAGTGATCGGCAGCACCGTGGCGCCTTCCACTTCATAAGCCACCGCAGCCGCCCCGCGTGCAAGCGCGTCGGCAATGTGTGCACGACCATCGAATTTGCCGCCCGGCACTGCGAGGAACAGGTCACCCGCGCGCACATTGCGACTGTCGAGCGCCAACTCACGGATCAACAGATCGTGACCGGCGTGGGGGAAAATCTTGTTCAGACTTAAAGACATCAGCCGCGCCCTCCATTGGCTTTCACTGGAACGACCGGCGTTGCGTTCGCTTGTTGAGTAGGTGGCAGGTTGTCGGGGGTTACGTTCATCAGGCGCAAGGTGCCGGACATCACGCGACTGAACACCGGCGCCGATACCAGGCCGCCGAAGTAACCGGCCTTGGTCGGTTCATCGATCACCACGACGATGGCGTAACGGGGATCGCTCATCGGGCCGAAACCGGCAAACAGCGAGCGGTAGGAGTTTTCTGCGTAGCCTTTGGTACCGACCGAGGTTTTACGCGCAGTACCGGACTTGCCACCTACGTGATACGCCGGCACCTGCGCGCGGAATACACCGCGAGGCGCTTCGATCACTTGTTGCAGCATGGTTTGCATGGTTTTCGCGACGGCTTCAGGCAACACCTGGGTGGTTTGCGGAGCGTTGTCGGTTTTGATCAGTGTCAGCGGCGCGAGACGGCCGTTGTTGGCCAGGGCCGAGAAGGCGTGAACCAGTTGGATCGCGGTCACCGAAATACCGTAGCCGTAGGACAGCGTGGCGGTCTCGGCCTTGCGCCATTCGCGATAGTTCGGCAGGTTACCGACGCGCTCACCCGGGAAGCCCAGGCCGGTGTCCTGACCAAGTCCGACTTTCTGCGCCAGGCGGAAAATGGTTTCACCGCCGATGTCGAACGCGACCTTGCTCATGCCGACGTTACTGGAATTGATCAGAATGCCGGTCAGGTCGAGCACCGGACCTTCGGTCTTCGATACGTCGCGAATGGTGTATTTACCCAACTGCAAAGTGCCCGGATAAACTTCGACCGTATCGGTCGGTTTCCAGCGCCCGCTTTCGATCGCGGCGCTCATGGAAATCGCCTTCATGGTCGAACCTGGTTCGAACACGTCGATCATCGCGCGGTTACGCATCATCGCCGGTTGCAGGTTGCGACGGTTGTTCGGGTTGTAGGTTGGCTGGTTGACCATGGCGAGGATCTCGCCGGTCTTCACATCCATGATCACCAGACTGCCAGCCTTGGCACCGTTCTCGATGATCGCGTTGCGCAGTTCGCGGTTGGCCAGGTATTGCAGGCGCAGGTCAATGGACAACGCCAAGGGCTTACCGGCCTTGGCGTTTTTGGTGACCTGGACATCCTTGATCAACCGGCCGCGCCGGTCCTTGATCACTTGACGCTTGCCGGGGACCCCGGCCAGCCATTCGTCATAGGCCAGCTCGACCCCTTCGCGACCGTGATCGTCAATATCGGTAAATCCGACCATGTGCGCAGTAACTTCACCGGCCGGATAGAAACGGCGAAACTCTTCAATGCCGTAGACACCCGGTACTTTCAGATCGAGCACAGCCTGGCCTTGCTCCGGCGTCAGCCCTCGCACCAGATAAATGAATTCTTTGTTGGCCTGAGCCTCAAGACGATCGGCCAGGGCTTTCGGATCCTGTCCAAGGGCAGATGCAAGTGCTGGCCACTTCTCTTTGGCGGTCTGCATTTCCTTGGCATTGGCCCAAAGCGTGGTGACCGGGGTACTGACGGCCAAAGGCTCGCCGTTACGGTCGGTGATCAGACCACGGTGAGCCGGAATTGGAATGTGGCGGACACTGCGCGCATCGCCCTGCCCCTTAAGGAAGGCACGGTCGACCACTTGCAAATCAATGATACGCCAGGCAATCGCCGCCACCATGACGCCGAGCAAGCCCAGCACCAGGCGGAATCGCCAAGGGAAGAGTGCGCCTTCGAGTTTCATCATGGCGCCACCATCTGCACTTCGGCCGCACCGGGAATGCGCATTTTCAGTTGTTCGGTAGCCAGCACTTCGATGCGGCTGTGGGCCGTCCAGGTACTCTGCTCAAGAATCAAGCGGCCCCATTCGGCCTGCGCCTTGTCGCGCACACTCAACTCGTTGTATAGCGAATTCAACAACTGGCGATTCCAGTGGGCGCTGTAAGACACGCCGATGGCCGACACGAGCACGCCGATAAACAGCAGCAGCATGAAAAAGCTTCCGCCGGGCAGTGGCTTGGCGAAAAGCCTGCTCACCGCAGCTTCTCCGCCACACGCATGACAGCGCTACGGGAGCGTGGATTGGCTTTGAGTTCGGCGTCGGAGGCCGTCTGCGCTTTGCCATGGACTTTGATTTTGGGTTCGAACGCTACATGCCGAACCGGCAGGTTGCGCGGCAGGTTGTCGGCTTCGCCTTTTACCAGCTTACGCATGAACAGTTTGACGATGCGGTCTTCCAGCGAATGGAAGCTGATGACTACCAGGCGTCCGCCCACTTCCAGGCAATCCAGCGCGGCTTCGAGGCCGGTTTCCAGATCACCCAGTTCGTTGTTGACGTGAATTCGCAAACCCTGGAAAGCGCGAGTGGCCGGGTTCTTGCCCTTTTCCCACGCCGGGTTGGCGACTTTCAGGACTTCAGCCAGATCGGCGGTGCGCTCGAACGGTTTGATGTCGCGACGCTCTGCCACGGCTCGCGCCATGCGACCGGAAAAACGCTCTTCGCCGTATTCCTTGAACACCCGGGCAATTTCTTCTGCCGGAGCGGTGTTGACGAATTCGGCTGCGCTGATGCCGCGGGACGGGTCCATGCGCATGTCCAGCGGGCCATCGTTGAGAAAACTGAAGCCACGCTCAGGGTCGTCGAGCTGCGGCGAAGACACACCGAGGTCGAGCAAAATGCCGCTGACCTTGCCATGTAACCCGCGTGCTGCGACCTCGGCACCGAGCTCGGCAAAGCTGCGCTGCACAACGACAAAGCGGCCGTCTTCGGCCGCTAGCGTCTGCCCGGTGGCAATCGCTTGAGGATCCTTGTCGAATCCGAGCAACCGACCCTCTGGGCCGAGCTGACTGAGGATCAACCGACTGTGTCCGCCACGTCCGAACGTACCGTCCAGATAGCAGCCATCAGGACGTACAGCGAGCGCCTCGACGGCTTCGTCAAGCAGTACGGTGATGTGGTTAAAGCCGCTATCAATAGTCACAGGATCAAATCACGCAGTTCATCAGGCATCGCGCCCGGTTGTTGAATAGCAGCCAGGTCAGCGGCAGAAACCGCGTCCCAGGCATCCTCGTCCCATAATTGGAACTTGTTCAGTTGGCCTACCAACATCGCGCGCTTATCCAACTTGGCATATTCACGAAGACGCGGCGGAACCAGAAAACGACCACTGCCATCGAGCTCGAGGTCGACGGCATTACCAATCAATAAACGTTGCAGGCGGCGGTTCTCTTCGCGAAGCGAAGGCAGTGCACGCAGTTTGGTTTCAATAATTTCCCACTCATCGAGGGGATAAACACACAGACATGGATCAACGGCATCAATAGTGACGATCAACTGACCGGAACTGCGCGAATCAAGCTCGTCACGGTACCGGCTCGGCATTGCGAGACGACCCTTGGCATCGAGACTGATAGCGTTGGCTCCGCGAAACACGTCAGCGTTTCTCCAAATTCTAGCGTTTTGAGTTTAAAAAACCCACTTTATGCCACTTTCCGCCACTTGCGCACACTATAGGAATGCGCCCACCACACCGTCAAGGCGCGGATCAAAGGAAAACCCTTACAGAACTGAGATTTAGGAGTACGAAGGAGGGGGTATCGAGAATTTGGCAGATGAATCCGCCCAACAACTTGAAGCAACACAGACGGCTGCGCTCGGAAGTTAAAGTAATTTATTAAGAGTAAGATTTTTTTGGTATTACAAAAGTGCTTCTGCCGACGATTGTGTGACGAGGGAAATCAGTACGGCGAGGAGTTACAAACTGCAGCTTCTGGATATCACAGAAGCTGTCTACTGACGGCCAGCAAAGGAGCTAAAGTGCCATCACTTACCTTCTGCCTAATTGAGTAAAGCAGAATAGAGAAAAAAGGTGGAGAGTCGATCTGTAAGCCGGGTTCTGTCTTGAACAGTCATTCGTCTACGATGGCCATCACTGGACATCTTTAGCAACCTACCCGGTCCCAGCGCGGGCCACGCCTTGGGACCCTATTTGGTCTTGCTCCAAGTGGGGTTTACCTAGCCACGAACTGTTGCCAGACGTGCGGTGCGCTCTTACCGCACCTTTTCACCCTTACCGGCGCCGAAGCGCTTAGGCGGTTATTTTCTGTGGCACTTTCCGTAGGCTCACGCCTCCCAGGCATTACCTGGCACTTCGCCCTATGGAGCCCGGACTTTCCTCCCCCCCCTAATTTTCATAGAGGGCAGCGACTGTCCGATCGACTCTCCGCCGCGCAGGTTACCGGCAGAGCGCCCGAAGAACAAGCGTTAAGCGCCTATGGCCACGCCTGCACGTCGGTTTTTTACTCGCCCTTCTGTTTTTCCAGTGCGACTTGATAAAGCACGTTCTTGCGCTCGCCGGTAATTTGCGCGGCCAAAGCCGCCGCGCGCTTGAGCGGCATTTCTTCGAGCAACAGATCAAGGATGCGCATCGCTTCACTGCTTACCGCATCTTCCGTCTCAGGCGCCGTCCAGCCCGCCACCAACACCACACACTCGCCACGCTGCTGATTACTGTCTGACTCGACGAACTCACGCAACTCTCCCAGCGGCAAGCCCTTGAGCGTTTCGAAGGTCTTGGTCAGCTCACGACCCAGCAATGCCGGGCGTTCAGCGCCGAACACCAGTTCCATGTCCTGCAAACATTCAAGAATGCGATGCGGTGCTTCGTAGAAGATCAGTGTGCGCGGCTCTTCCTTTACAAGTTCCAGGCGTGCCCGGCGCCCTACCGCCTTGGCCGGCAAGAATCCTTCGAAGATAAAGCGATCGGAGGGCAATCCCGCCGCCGACAATGCGGCGATCAAGGCACAGGCGCCAGGCACCGGCACCACGTTGATGCCTGCCGCGCGAGCCTGGCGCACCAAGTGGTAACCGGGATCGGAAATCAGCGGCGTCCCGGCGTCGGAGATCAATGCCACGTTGTCACCGGCGAGCAGACGGGTAATAAAGCGACTGCCTTCATCCCGCTCGTTGTGCTCATGACAGGCCGCGAGCGGCGTCGAGATACCGAAATGTTGCATCAACCGCTGGGAGTGACGGGTATCCTCGGCGGCAATCAGCGCCACTTCGCGCAGAATCTTCAGCGCCCGCGCACTGATGTCATCCAGGTTGCCGATGGGCGTCGCCACCACATAAAGCGAGCCAGCAGCGGAATTCAAAGCACCTGGAGCAGTCAAAGCGCACACCTCATGATCGGTAAAAGTCGCCATTGTAGCGCGTAGCGCCGCTCGCGATACGCGCAAGCGGTTACCGCCTTAAAGACCGTTTGTGCACTGCAGCAACATTTACAGCAGCTAAATTGATCGATTCACGCCAGTAACATCGCGCCCCGGCCAGTGCTTGGGTACAATTCCACGCTAATTTGATCGAGTATCAGGAACACTTACATGATCGCTTGCCTGCGGCTGTTATCTGCCCTCTGCCTTGCTGCCTTGCTGGCGGCTTGCGCCAGCTCGCCCTCCTCCAGCCTTGGCGAAGTTCCACGGACCCCGGATGCCAGTATCGAGCAACTGCTCGAGAAGGCAGCCCAAAGCAAATCACCGGAAGACGCAGCCCTGCTGCGCCTGAGTGCGGCTGACCTCGCCTATCGACAAGGCAATGCCGGCCAGTCCGCGCAAATCCTGCAACAGGTTCCCGTCGAGTCGCTCAAGCCCGGCCCACAGGTCTTCGCCAGCACCCTGGCAGCCGAACTGGCCATGACCCGCAACCAGCCGAAAGCCGCACTGACGGCGCTGAACCATCCAAGCCTGCAGCGCCTGGGCGAATTGTCGCAGGAGCAACAGGTCCGTACCGGCACCGTGCGCGCCCGCGCTCTTGAAGCCGATGGGCAAACCCTCGCGGCCGCACGGGAGCGCATCTTTATCGCTCCGATGCTGAGCGGCGAAGCGGCGGCTAAAAATCATGAAGCCATCTGGACGCTGATCGCCTCTCTGCCAACCGACCAGCTGCAACCCTCCACCACCGACGACCTCGGCGGCTGGATGGCCCTGGCCCTGGCCGTGAAAACCGCCGGCACCCTGGAACAACAACAAGCGGCCATCGACAACTGGCGCGCCCAGAACCCGAAACACCCGGCCGCTATTCAGCTGCCCGTCGCCCTGACCAAGCTCAAGGAACTGGCCAGCCAGCCCCTGAGCAAAATCGCCTTGCTGCTGCCGCAGGACGGCCCACTGGCATCCGTCGGCAAGGCGCTGCGCGACGGGTTCATGGCCGCTCATTACCAGGCGCAACAGGCCGGGCAGAAACCGCCAGCTATCGAGTTCTATGACAGCTCACGCCTGACCTCCATGGACGAGTTCTATCGCAAGGCCCAGGCCGATGGCGTGCAACTGGTTGTCGGCCCACTGGAGAAACCACTGGTCAAACAACTCAGCACTCGCCCGCAACTGCCGATCACCACCCTGGCGCTGAACTACAGCGAGGGTGATCAAGGTCCGGCGCAATTGTTCCAGTTTGGTCTTGCCGCTGAAGATGAAGCCCGCGAAGTGTCCCGTCGCGCACGCGCCGATGGCCTGCATCGCGCAGCCATCATGGTACCGAAGGGTGAATGGGGCGACCGCGTTCTCAAGGCGTTCAGCCAGGACTGGCAAGCCAATGGCGGCAGCATCGTCGCCACCGAGCGTGTCGATCAGCCGGTGCAACTGGCCCAGCAGATCGCCGACATGTTCCAGCTGCGCCAGAGTGAGGGTCGCGCCAAGAGCCTGCAAAGCACGGTTGGATCGCAAGTCGCCGCCCAGCCGTCGCGTCGTCAGGATATCGAGTTCATCTTCCTTGCAGCCACACCGCAACAGGCTCAACAGATCAAACCGACCCTGAATTTCCAGTACGCGGGTGACGTTCCGGTTTACGCTACCTCCCACGTATTCAGTGCGAGCGGCGATGTGAACCAGTACAACGACATGAACGGCATTCGCTTCTGCGAAACCCCATGGTTGCTGGACGCCAATGATCCGCTGCGTCGCCAGGTCACTGCTCAGTGGCCGCAAGCGAGTGGCAGCCTTGGCCGTCTTTACGCCATGGGCGTTGATGCTTATCGCCTGGCCCCGCGCCTGGGCCAACTCAAGGCCCTGCCAGATAGCCGCATCGAAGGCCAGTCAGGCAGTCTGAGCATGACTCAGAGCCAGCGCGTCGTGCGCCAGTTGCCATGGGCCGAATTCATCAACGGTCAGGTTCAGCGCCTGCCGGACACCGCTCGCTGATGCCTGACAGATCACGTCAGCAAAGCGGAAAAGATGCCGAGCGTCATGCGCTCGAGCATCTTCAACAACAAGGGCTGCGCCTGCTGGCGCAGAACTGGTTATGCAAACGCGGCGAGCTTGATCTGGTCATGCTAGATGGCGATACAGTAGTATTCGTTGAAGTCCGCTACAGAAAAAACACTCAATGGGGTGGTGCGCTCGACAGTGTTGACGGGCGCAAACAGCAGAAACTGATCTTCGCTGCACAGTCTTTTCTTCAGCACGAATCGCGCTGGGCCAATTCTCCTTGCCGCTTCGACGTGGTTGCCATCGACAGCAATCTCGATCAGTTGAACTGGCTGCAGAATGCCTTTGATGGCTGATCGCATGCACTCCAGACCGGACACTTTCACTCGACACTTTTGCTCTTTGCTTTGCGGGCTGCACATTCACGTGCCGAACAGCCGCGCTCATTAAGGTCACACAGATGGACATGCAATCCCGAATTCGCCAGCTTTTCCAGGCCAGTATCGACACCAAGCAACAGGCGATGGACGTACTTGCACCGCACATCGAGCAAGCCAGCCAGGTCATGGTCAACGCCCTGCTCAATGAAGGCAAAATGCTTTCCTGCGGCAATGGCGGGTCTGCTGGCGATGCCCAGCATTTCTCGTCCGAACTGCTCAACCGCTTTGAGCGCGAGCGCCCGAGTCTGCCAGCCATCGCCCTGACAACCGACAGTTCGACGATCACCTCGATCGCCAACGACTACAGCTACAACGAAATCTTCTCCAAGCAGATCCGCGCACTCGGCCAGCCGGGCGACGTATTACTGGCAATCTCCACCAGCGGTAACTCGGCAAACATAATTCAAGCGATCCAGGCCGCACATGATCGCGAAATGATTGTCGTAGCTTTGACGGGTCGTGACGGTGGCGGCATGGCGTCACTGCTGTTGCCCGAGGACGTCGAGATCCGCGTACCGGCCAACGTCACCGCTCGTATCCAGGAAGTCCACCTGCTGGCGATCCACTGTCTATGCGACTTGATCGACAGCCAATTGTTCGGGAGTGAAGAATGACCCCTAATCGCCTTGGCCTACTGGCCTTGACCCTGTGCCTGGGCATCAGCGGCTGCACCTCGGTGGTAACTGCCAGCCGCGAAGCGCCGATTGAAGATGACCGCGGCACGCGCACACTGGGCAGCAAAATCGACGATTCCCTGATCGACACCAAGGTCGGCGTAAACATTGCCAAGGCTGATCCAGCCCTGGACAAGGACTCGCACATCGTTATTACCAGCTTCAACGGCGTCGTGCTGCTCGCCGGACAAACACCACGCGAAGACCTCAAGGCCAAGGCCGAACAGGCCGCTGCCGCCGTCCAGCGCGTCAAGAAGGTCCACAACGAGCTGCAGGTGCTGGCGCCCTCTTCGCTGCTGGCACGCCAGAACGACACATGGCTGACCACCAAAATCAAGGCCCAGATGCTCACCGATGCGAACATCCCCGGGTCGCGCATCAAGGTCGTGACTGAAAACGGTATTGTCTATCTGCTGGGCCTGCTGACCAAACAGGAAGCCGCACAGGCAACCAGCCTGGTTCAAGGCGTTTCCGGTGTGCAGAAGATCGTGAAGCTGTTCGAGTACATCGACTGAGCTGACTGACCCACACGCGGTGTAGGAACTGCCGAAGGCTGCGATCTTTTGATCCTGAAAGCCAAAATCAAAAGATCGCAGCCTGCGGCAGCTCCTACGTAATAAAAAAGGCGACCCTTCCGGATCGCCTTTTTTATTACTTCACCACCTTCAAACTAGGTCGACCGCTGGGACGCGGCGGCTCGCTGTCGGGTGGCGGAATGTCATCATCCGGCTCGATGTCATCGTCCTCACCCATAGGCGATTCCAGATCGAACACCATGCCCTGGCCATTTTCCCTGGCGTAGATACCCAGGATTGAAGCGATCGGCACATACAAGGTGTGCGGCACACCCCCGAAGCGACCTTCGAAGCTCACAGCCTCGTTGTCCATATGCAGATGGCGCACAGCTTGTGGCGACACGTTCAGGACGATCTGCCCCTCACTGGCAAACCCCTGCGGCACCTGCACCGACGGGTACTCGGAATTGACCAGCATGTGCGGGGTGCAATCGTTGTCAACAATCCACTCATAGAGCGCACGGACCAGATAAGGTCGACTGGAGTTCATAGCGGCTCCTTAAGCCTTAGCGCATGTCGCGTTCGACACCAGACAGACTCGCCTGGAAAGCCTCACGCGCAAACTGGCGCTCCATATAATCAAGCAGCGGCTTGGCTGGCCGCGGCAGTTCAATACCCAGAATCGGCAATCGCCAGAGTATTGGCAATAGGCAGCAATCCACCAGACTTTGTTCCTCACTAAGGAAAAACGGCTTGTCGGCGAACAACGGCGACACGCCCGTCAGGCTTTCACGCAACTCTTTGCGAGCTACGGCACGGGCCGCTTCCTTGGTCCGCGAATCCAGAATCAGATCCACCAGGCCACACCAGTCACGCTGAATACGATGAATCAGCAGTCGGCTGTTGGCACGCGCCACGGGATAAACCGGCAGTAGTGGCGGATGCGGGTAACGCTCATCCAGGTATTCCATCACCACGGTCGACTCCCACAACGCAAGGTCACGATCGACCAGGGTGGGCAAGCTGCCGTAAGGGTTCACTTCAATCAGTTTAGGTGGCTGGCGGCCTGCCTCCACATAAATGATCTCTGCGCTGACACCCTTCTCTGCCAGTACGATGCGCACTCGGTGGGAATAGTGGTCGGCGGGGTCGGAGTAACAGGCCAACCGATTGGTCACGCCCATGGCGGTCCTCCTCGCTTGTAGAAATTATCGGAAGCGGAAAAACGAGCGCGCCCAGAGGGCGCCTCAAATAACGTCTGGATGACCAGGTTCGCTACTCTGAGACGCCCTTGGGCGCGCGCGATTAACAGCAATTGCTTGAAGCGTTATCAGTGCACGTCTTTCCAGTATTCGCGCTTGAGCAGGTAAGCGAATACGAAGAAGAACGCCAGGTACAGCAATACGTAAGTACCAATGCGCTGATGTTGCAGCTTAACCGGGTTAGCCGAGTAAGCCAGGAAGGTTACCAGATTCTTGACCTTCTCATCGAACTGCTCTTCGGTCAAAGCACCGCTTTTCGGCACGATGGTCAGTTGATCGCACGCCTCATGGGTCAGTGGCGTACCGGTCAACGGATCATATTGCTTCTTGCCGTCTTCAACGATCTGAACCTGTTTGCAACCGACGACCTGACGGCCTTGCAGGCCCACCAGGACGTTAGGCATGCCCACGTTCGGGAAAACCTTGTTGTTCACGCCCCAAGGGCGTGACGGATCTTCGTAGAACGATTTCAGGTATCCGTAGAGCCAGTCGGTGCCACGAACACGGGCGACGAGTGTCAGGTCCGGTGGTGCCGCGCCGAACCAGGCCTTGGCGTCCGCCGGCTGCATGCCGACATTCATGTGATCACCGATCTTGGCGCCAGTGAAAACCAGCTTCTCCAACATCAATTCATGGGGAATGCCCAAGTCGTCGGCAACGCGCTCGTAACGCTGGAACTTGGCGCTATGGCAGCCCATGCAGTAGTTGGCGAACGTACGTGCACCGTCCTGCATGGCCGCTTTATCGGAAACGTCGATATCGACTTTTTCCAGCTCCGGGCCACCGTGTTCAGCAGCGAAAGCGAACACTGGCAGCGCAGCAAGCATCAATACAGCAAATAGCTTTTTCATCAGCCAGTCACCCTTTCCGGAACCGGTTTGGTCTTCTCGAGCCTGGTGTAGAACGGCATCAAAATGAAGTAGGCGAAGTACAGGAAGGTACATACCTGCGATAACAACGTACGGCCTGGAGTCGGAGCCAGAACGCCTAGCACACCGAGGATCACGAACGAGATGCAGAATACCCATAGCCAGATCTTGCTCATCCAGCCCTTGTAGCGCATCGACTTGACCGGACTACGGTCGAGCCACGGCAGGACGAACAGCACAGCGATGGCCGCGCCCATGGCGATAACACCCAGGAGCTTGTCCGGAACCGCCCGCAGAATTGCGTAGAACGGCGTGAAGTACCAGACCGGAGCAATGTGCTCTGGGGTCTTGAAGGCGTTCGCCACTTCGAAGTTCGGCTTCTCGAGGAAATAGCCGCCCATCTCGGGGAAGAAGAACACGATCGAGCAAAAGATGAACAGGAACACCACGACACCGACGATATCTTTCACGGTGTAGTAAGGGTGGAAGGCAATGCCGTCCAGCGGGATGCCGTTTTCGTCCTTGTGCTTCTTGATGTCCACGCCGTCAGGGTTGTTCGACCCCACTTCGTGCAACGCGAGGATGTGCAACACCACCAGACCGAGAATCACGATCGGCAAGGCAACCACGTGCAAGGCGAAGAAGCGGTTCAGGGTAATACCGGAAATCAGGTAGTCACCACGGATCCACTGGGTCAGGTCGTTGCCGATGACCGGGATCGCGCCGAACAGCGAGATGATCACCTGGGCACCCCAGTAGGACATCTGGCCCCACGGCAGCAGATAGCCCATGAACGCTTCAGCCATCAGCGCCAGGTAGATCAGCATGCCGAAGACCCACACCAGCTCCCGTGGCTTCTGGTACGACCCGTAGAGCAACCCACGGAACATGTGCAGATAAACCACGATGAAGAACGCCGAAGCGCCGGTGGAGTGCAGAAGACGCAGGATCGAGCCGTACTCGACGTCGCGCATGATGTATTCGACAGAAGCAAAGGCCTCTTCCGCCGACGGGGTGTAACTCATGGTCAGCCAGACACCGGTAACGATCTGGTTGACCAGAACGAGTAGCGCCAGGGAACCAAAAAAATAGAAGAAGTTGAAGTTCTTCGGAGCGTAATACTTGCTGAGATGGTCTTCCCACATCTTGGTGGCGGGAAAGCGCGCATCAACCCAATCCATGAACTTGCTCATCACGCTTTCTCCGTATCGACGCCAACAATAATGATGTCATCGGTCTCATAGGAATGCGGGGGAACTGGCAGGTTCAAAGGCGCAGGTTGCGACTTGTAGACGCGGCCAGCCAGATCGTAATGGGAACCGTGGCAAGGGCAGAAATAACCGCCTACCCAGTCTTTGCCCAGATCAGCAGGTGCCACTTCGGGACGGAATGTCGGCGAACAACCCAGGTGCGTGCAGATACCAATCAGCAGCAGAACCTCGGGCTTGATCGAACGCGTTTCCGGATCAACATAGGTAGGTTGTGTCGAGTTCTTGGAGGTCGGGTCAGACAGCTGGCCCTCGATCTTTTTCAGATTCCCCAGGATTTCCTCGGTACGGCGGACGATGAACACCGGCTGACCGCGCCACTCAGCAATCATCTGCTGGCCTGGCTCGATTTTGCTGACATTCACTTTCACCGGTGCACCTGCGGCTTTCGCCTTGGCACTGGGAAACCATGACCCCACGAACGGGACCGCAGCCCCCACCGCTCCTGCAGCACCCACCACGGATGTGGCTGCTACCAAGAAGCGACGCCGGCCTGCATTCACGCCGTCATTGCTCATTCAGTCCTCTCCCATCAGCTTTGTGGCCTGTTAAATCAGGCATCTACTAAGTAAAACTATGTACTTATAAAAATTTTGCCGAATGGTAATGAAAAGCCCCAATTCTGACAAGGTAATTACCGGAGCCCATCACCCCCGAGCCTTGTAGTATAGGGCGTCTGCGGATGTGGCAAGTTGTCACAGCGCAATTCTTTGATAAATCGCACGCATAAAAAAACGCCCAGCTCCGCGAGGAAACTGGGCGTTCTTTTTTGAACGTGAAAGCGAATTAACGCTTCGAGTACTGCGGACGCTTACGCGCTTTACGCAGACCGACTTTCTTACGTTCAACTTCACGAGCATCGCGGGTTACGAAACCGGCTTTACGCAGGGCGCTGCGCAGAGTCTCGTCGTAATCCATCAGAGCGCGAGTGATACCGTGGCGGATTGCGCCAGCCTGACCACTTACACCACCGCCGATCACGGTGACGTAGATGTCGAATTTCTCGACAGTCTCAGTCAATTCCAGCGGCTGACGAACTACCATGCGGGCAGTTTCGCGGCCGAAGAAATTATCCAGCGAACGGTTGTTGATGGAGATGTTACCAGTACCCGGACGCAGGAAAACGCGTGCGGTTGCGGTCTTGCGACGGCCAGTGCCGTAATTTTGAGTCGCCGACATAATGAACTATTCCGTTAAAACTTCAGTTCTTGGGGCTGCTGAGCAGTATGAGGGTGTACAGCGCCCGCATAGACTTTCAGCTTACGATACATGTCGCGACCCAGCGGGTTCTTAGGCAGCATGCCTTTGACCGCGGTCTCGATCACGCGCTCAGGGGCTTTAGCGATCAGCTTTTCGAAGTTGATCGACTTGATGCCGCCCGGGAAACCGGAGTGGGAGTAGTAGATTTTGTCGGTGGTTTTAGCACCGGTTACACGAATCTGCTCGGCATTGATAACGACGATGTAATCGCCGGTGTCAACGTGAGGAGTGTACTCAGCTTTATGCTTGCCACGCAGACGGCTCGCGATTTCGGTGGCCAGACGACCCAGGGTCTGACCTGCAGCGTCGACGACAAACCAGTCGCGCTGTACTGTTTCCGGTTTAGCAGTAAAAGTTTTCATTCTTTATAGCCTCAGGGGCCGCCCTGTAAATTAGACGGCGGATCTTACTGAATAGTGCGTACTTTGACAAGTCAAAGGCAGCCGGATACAGACGCTTTCGGGGGCTCGGGTCGGCGCGTCCGTTCAACGGCAAGATTCTTCGGCGGCGGCGCATCACTTCCACTGCAGAAAGAGGTGCGCAATTATGCAGATTGCGAAAAATAATTCAACCTGCTTTTATGATTGTTTTGCCCAAGGAGCACCCCGATGGAATATCGCCAGCTAGGCCGGACCAATCTGAACGTGAGTGCCCTCTGCCTCGGAACCATGACCTGGGGCGAGCAAAACAGCGAGGCAGACGCCTTCGCACAGATCGAACGGGCCAAGAGCGCCGGGATCAATTTCATCGACACCGCCGAGATGTACCCGGTGCCACCCAAGGCCGAAACCTACGCCACCACCGAACGTTACATCGGCAATTACTTCAAAAGCCGCGGTGATCGCGCCGACTGGATCCTCGCCAGCAAGATCGCCGGCCCCGGCAATACCATCGATTACATTCGCGACAAGAGCCTTCGGCACAATCGACAGCACATAACGGAAGCTGTCGATGGCAGCCTCAAACGCCTGCAAACCGACTACATCGACCTGTACCAACTGCACTGGCCGGAGCGCAGCACCAATTTCTTCGGCCAGTTGGGCTACAAGCACGTAACCGAAGCGAATCTGACACCACTGGAGGACACGCTCGAAGCGCTGGACGAGCAGGTCAAGGCCGGCAAGATTCGCCACATCGGCCTGTCCAACGAAACACCGTGGGGCACCATGCGCTTCCTCGCCCTGGCCGAAGCCCGTGGCTGGCCGCGCGCAGTGTCGATCCAGAACCCGTACAACCTGCTCAACCGCAGCTTTGAAATCGGTCTGGCGGAAATCGCCATTCGCGAGCAGTGCGGTTTGCTGGCTTACTCGCCGTTGGCGTTTGGCTTCCTTTCGGGTAAATACGAAGGTGGCGCGCGCCCACCGAAGGGCCGCCTGAGCCTCTATAGCCGCTTCAGTCGCTACTTCAACCCGCAGTCGGAAGCGGCGTGCAGCCGCTATGTGGCATTGGCACGGGAGCACGGCCTGGATCCCGCCCAAATGGCGCTGGCCTTTGTCACTCAACAGCCATTCGTGACCAGCAACATCATTGGCGCGACCACGATGGAACAACTGGAGAGCAACATTGCCAGTTTTGATCTGAAACTGTCGGAAGAAGTGCTGGAGGGGATCGAAGCGATTCACAAGGATCATCCGAACCCTGCGCCCTAAGTAAAAAGATCGCAGCCTTCGGCAGCTCCTACAGGGCTCAAACCGATCCTGTCTAGGAGCTGCCGCAGGCTGCGATCTTTTCAGCCATCACATGGATTCAAAGAGATCGCGCAATAATCTCCTTCATGATTTCATTGGTCCCGGCATAAATCCGCTGCACCCGCGCATCCGCCCACGCCCGGGCAATCGGGTATTCCCACATGAACCCATAGCCGCCATGCAGCTGCACGCACTCGTCGAGCACCTTGCATTGCAGGTCGGTGCCCCAGTACTTGGCCATCGCAGCCGTTGGCACATCAAGCTTGCCTTGCAGGTGCAGCTCCAGGCATCGGTCAACGAAGACCCGGCCGATCTGGATTTCTGTCGCCATTTCCGCCAGCTTGAAGCGGGTGTTCTGGAAGTCGGCGATCGACTTGCCGAACGCCTTGCGGTCGCGGGTGTAATCGAGCGTCCATTGCAAACCGGCCTCGGCTGACGCCAGCCCGCCGATGGCCACGGTCAACCGCTCCTGCGGCAACTCCTGCATCAGGTAGGCAAACCCCATTCCGGCTTGGCCGAGCAGGTTTTCCTTAGGCACCCGGACATCCTGAAAGAACAATTCCGAGGTGTCCTGGGCTTTCATGCCGACCTTCTCCAGGCGCTTGCCCTTTTCGAAGCCCGGCGTGCTGGTCTCGACCAGAAACAGACTGGTGCCTTTCGCGCCGGCCTTGGGATCGGTCTTGGCGACAACGATCACCAGGTCCGCCAGATAGCCGTTGGTAATAAAGGTCTTCGAGCCGTTGATCACATATTCATCGCCATCGAGCACTGCGGTGGTTTTCACCCCTTGCAGGTCGGAACCGGCACCCGGCTCGGTCATGGCAATGGCGCTCACCATCTCGCCAGACACCAGTTTCGGCAGGTATTTGTGTTTCAGCGCTTCACTGCCGTAATGCAGGATATACGGCGCAACGATGTCTGAATGCAGAGAGAATCCGATGCCGGTCAAACCCAGACGGCCGACCTCTTCAATCACCACCGCACTGTAAAGAAAGTCGGCCCCCAATCCGCCGTACTCTTCGGGCAAATGCGAGCACAGCATCCCCGCCTCACCCGCCTTGTTCCAGAGTTTGCGATCGATATAGCCCTGCTTTTCCCACTGTCCATGGAACGGCACCGCTTCTTTTTCGAGGAATGTACGCACGCTGTCGCGAAAAAGTTCGTGCTCGGAACTGAACAGTGTTCTAGGGATCATGCAGCACCTTTTTTTTATTTTCAGAAGAAACAGACCTTCAGAGACTAAGCCCCGCGTCCGATACAGGACACTGGACACATCCGACAAAAAATAAGACGATCCAGCCGTCTGGTGACCACTTTCCCCTATAAGAATAAAGTTGAATTATGTCTAACCAAGCCTCCACGCCCTTGCGGCGCGTCAGCATCCTGGCAACCGACCGGGTTTTCGCTACCACCCTCATGACAGCCAAGGATTTCTTCCATCTCGCCAGCCTGCGCTACGGCAAACAGCTGGGTCATGGCTTGACTCCGGCGTTCGAAACGCGACTCGTCAGCCCCGACGGCAAACCGGTGAACAGTTTCAGCGATGTAATGATGCCGGTAGACGGCGCATTGGAAAACGCCGATATCATCGTTCTCCCGGCGTTCTGGGACGACTTCGATTCACTGTGCAAACGTTATCCACAGGTCCTGCCCTGGTTGCGCCAGCAACATGCGCGCGGCGCCGTGTTGTGTGGCGAGGCCACCGGCGTGTTCTGGCTGGCCGAAGCCGGCCTGCTCGACGGCAAGGAGGCGACAACCTACTGGCGCTTCTTCGAAGCTTTTGCCGAACGCTACCCACAGGTTCAGCTCAATCAGGACAAGCACCTGACCGACGCCGACAATCTTTTCTGCGCGGGCGGCACCACCTCCGCATGCGATCTGTACATCTATCTGATCGAGCGTTTCTGTGGCGCCAACGTTTCCCAGGCCGTGGCTCGCGACATTCTCTATGAAGTCCAGCGCAGCTATTCACCAGGGCGGATCGGCTTTGGCGGGCAGAAATTGCATCAAGACGTGATTATCCTGCAGATCCAGCACTGGCTCGAAGAGCATTTTGCCGACAAGTTTCGCTTCGAAGACGTTGCCCGCGAACACGGCATGAGCATTCGCAATTTTATGCGCCGTTTCCAGACCGCCACCGGCGACAAGCCGCTGCATTACCTGCAACGCCTGCGCATCGAAACGGCGAAGGGCTTGCTGTCCGCCAGCCGCAAGAGCATCAAGACCATCAGCTACGAAGTAGGCTACGACGATGCGAGCTTCTTTGCGCGCCTGTTCCGCCAGCATACGGAACTGTCACCGAACCAGTATCGGCAGCAGTTTCAGCAAGCGGCCTAAAAGTTCGCAGCCTACGGCAGCTCCTACCGATGGTGTGTATCTGTAGGAGCTGGCGAAGCCTGCGATCTTTTGATCTTCGGCGCACCACAAAAAAGGCCTGCATGCGCAGGCCTTTTTTACTTTCCGAACACTGTTACGGCTTATGCGCCCGCGCCAGGAATTCGTGGGATTGCATTTCCAGCAGTCGGCTGAGGGTGCGCTGGAATTCGAAATTCAGGCGACCGCCGGTGTAGAGATCTTTAAGCTCGACTTCCGCAGAAATGATCAGTTTCACGTTGCGATCGTAAAACTCGTCGACCATGTTGATGAAACGTCTGGCGATGTCGTCGGTGGTGACGCTCATCTGCTCGACATCGCTAAGCAGCACGGCGTGGAAGATCTTGCCCAGTTCGATGTAATCGTTCTGGCTGCGTGGGCCGTCGCACAGTTCACGAAAGTTGAACCAGGCCACGTCATCGCAGGTGCGCAGGGCACGAATTTCACGGTTTTCGATCATCAGCACGTCATTTTCGACCGCCGCCGTGCATTCCGGGGTCAATGCACGGAAGCTTTTGCGCAGGCTCTCGTTGGCGGCTTCGTCGAGTGGATAGTGGAACAGCTCGGCTTGTTCGAGGTGACGCAGACGATAATCGACGCCGCTGTCGACGTTGACGATCTCGGTGTTCTGCTTGATCAGCGCAATGGCCGGCAGGAAGCGCGCGCGTTGCAGGCCGTCCTTATAGAGACCGTCCGGCACGATGTTCGACGTCGCGACCAGGGTCACACCGTTCTTGAACAGCTCTTCCATCAGGGTGCCAAGGATCATGGCGTCGGTGATGTCGGAAACGAAGAACTCATCGAAGCAGATGACCCGGGCTTCGTTAGAGAAACGCTTGGCGATGATGGTCAGCGGGTTTTTCTCACCGCCCAGGGTCTTCATCTCTTCATGCACACGTTTCATGAAGCGGTGGAAGTGCGTACGAGACTTTTCCTTGAACGGCAACGCTTCGAAGAAGGTGTCGACCAGGTAAGTCTTGCCGCGGCCCACGCCGCCCCAGAAATACAGGCCCTTGACAGGCGCCTGATCCTTTTTGCCAAACAGTTTGCCCAGCAGGCCCGGTTTATTCTGATCGGCGGCGACCAGATCATCGTACAGGCGCTGCAAATGACGCACGGCCGTTTCCTGCGCGGCGTCATGAAAGAATTCCGGGCGTTTCAGATCAGCTTGATATCGTTCTAGGGGCGTCATAATTCGTTAGCAAGGCAACAAAAACGGGCCGTCACTGTAGCGACGGCCCCGAGGAATGGCAATCGGCCCTTGGTCGGACCGCGCCGCTGTTTAGTCCTGAACCGGGGTCAGGGCAATTCGCAGAGCTTCAATGGCAGCGTCGCGAGTGGCGCTGTCAGCAAAGGTCGGGCTATCGGCTACACACTCGCCTTCCAGCCAAACGCTGAAGCTCAGGTCTTCACTGCGCACGTCCAGAGCCTGGCCCGCTTGCAGCTGCTTGGTCACCTGCCCAGCGGTTTTACCGTCGGCAAAGTTGCACGACAGCAGCAGTTGCTCACCATCGGCCGCCAGCAGACGGAAACGGAAACTGCCGTCGTCTTCTCGGAAGCTGACAAAACGCGCCGATTTCGCGGCTTTCTTTTTGGTCGTCGCCGCCACTTGGGTCTGGGCAACAAAGGAACGCAGGCCGACTGCTTCACGCAGCTCGTTAAGGAACGGCGTCGCCACCGCGCGAGCCTTTTTCGCACCGTGTTGCAGCATGTCCTCCAGATCCGCCGGACGCTCGATCAGTTGGTGGTAACGCTCGCGGGACTCGCCCAGATCGTTGTCCAGCAACTGGAACAGTCGGTTCTTCGCCTCACCCCAACCCAGGCCTTGCAACAGCTCGCTGCGGAATTCGTCGGCTTGCGCCGGCGTGGCGAACGCCTGGAACAGGGTGAACAGGTGCGAGTTGTCCGGATCTTTCGCTTCACCCGGCGCGCGGGAGTCGGTGACGATCCGTGAAATCGCGTCCTTCATCTCTTTGGCGCTGCTGAACAGCGGAATGGTGTTGTCGTAGCTCTTCGACATCTTGCGGCCGTCCAGGCCCGGCAACGTGGCGACGCTCTCTTCGATCAACGCCTCGGGCATGGTGAAGAACTCTTTGCCTTGGCCAAACAGGTGATTGAAGCGCTGGCCGATGTCGCGGGCCATTTCCACGTGCTGAATCTGGTCGCGACCGACCGGCACCTTGTGCGCGTTGAACATCAGAATGTCAGCGGCCATCAACACTGGATAGCTGTACAAGCCCATGGTGATGCCGGCGTCCGGGTCTTCGCCGGTCTCGACGTTTTTGTCCACCGAGGCCTTGTAGGCGTGGGCGCGGTTGAGCAGGCCCTTGGCGGCGACGCAGGTCAACAACCAGGTCAGCTCAGGGATTTCGGGAATGTCGGACTGACGATAGAACGTCACGCGGTCCACATCCAGGCCACCTGCAAGCCAGGTCGCGGCGATTTCCAGACGCGAGCGCTGTATGCGCAGCGGGTCATCGCACTTGATCAAGGCGTGGTAGTCGGCCAGGAAGTAGAACGAATCAGCGTTACTGTCGCGGCTGGCGATGATCGCCGGGCGGATGGCTCCGGCGTAGTTGCCCAGGTGCGGCGTGCCGGTGGTGGTGATGCCGGTAAGAATACGGGTACGAGTCGTCATGGGTAATCGCTTGTCAGACTGCAATCAATTCGAAAGGCGCGGCAGGATCAGATCCTTGAGATCGGTCAGCTTGCCATGAAAAAAGTGCCCGCATTCTGCCACTTTCAGCAGCTCATGGGGGCGTTCGAGCTTGTCAGACCATTCGTAAACCAGTTGCGGATCGATCACTTCGTCGGTTTCCGGCTGGATCAGGGTCAGTTCGCCCTGCTGTTGCAGCGGGTTCTGAGCATCGAGGCGCATGACCGCCGGCGCGACCATGAACAGATGCTTGATCGGCTCACCCTTAGCTTCCAGGCGTCCGCCGAGACTTGCTGCAACAAACCCACCGAAGGAAAAACCGAACAGGGTCAGCGGCAATTGCGGATGCCTGGCCCGGAACCACTCGGCTACCGCCTGGGCATCATCGACCTCACCTGTGCCCATATCGTGCGAGCCTTCGCTGGCGCCGACGCCACGGTAGTTGAAACGCAAGGTAATAAAACCGGCATCGCGTGCGGTGCGCTGCAGGGTCGAGACCACTTTATTGAGCATGGTGCCGCCCTGCACCGGGTTCGGATGGCAGATCAGTGCCAGGCCGCGGGGCTGCTCATTATCCAGGTAAAGAGCTTCCAGTTGCCCCACCGGGCCATCAATCACTACAGGGGTTTCACGCATAAGCAAGGAAGGAACTCCGTGACCTCGTATCAGGTCGACTCGTCTAGCAAATTGTCTGTGCCAATTTATTGCGAGTGAATCGCGGTATACAGCGCAGGTTGGAGCCGTTAACGTAAAGCAAAGCCGTTTATAGAGGAAGGACTCGTGGAACACTCGCTCTTAGTTTGGTTGTTACCGACTCTTGCCCTGGTTGTGGGTGTCGCCATTGGGTTCCTGATCGCTCGCCTCGCGCCGAGCGCCGCGCCTAACCGCACGCAGCGTCAGCTGGACGATATTCAGGAACGTTTCGACAGTTATCAGAACGAGGTGGTGACCCACTTCAACAGCACGGCCACACTGGTCAAGAAACTGACTCAGAGCTATCAGGAAGTGCAGGATCATCTCGCCGAGGGCGCCAACCGCCTGGCCCTGGACGAGCAGACCCGCCAACGTCTGCTGGCCTCCCTGCACGCCGACGCAGTGCAGGCACCACGGGAACGCCTGACGCCACCGCGGGATCAGGAGCCGCCTCGCGACTACGCTCCGAAAGCCCCGAACTCGCCGGGTATGCTCGATGAGCATTACGGCCTGAAGAAGTAAGCAAGCTTTCGCGACACAAAAAGCCCCCGGACTTTCACTGGTTCGGGGGCTTTTTTGATTCTGAACCATTACCACCAGCGTCCATGCTGGCCTCTTCGCTGGCAAGCCAGCTTGTATGTTTAGACTTGAAGGGGTGGGTGGGACTAAAGCTCGTCATCTGACTCTGACCAGTACAGACCGTGGGAGACTTCGTCCCACCCCTTCACCTAATGCGCCGATAAGGAATGCATCGGCTCGGACCGACGATAGAAACAAGCCAGCGCAACGGTGAACCCCGACAAGTCTTTAAACCCTAGCTCGGAGGGTGGGCCATGACAATCCTTGATTCGCAGGTGGTCGTTGGTGTGGATGTGGCGAAGGACGAGATCGTTGTCTATCGATCCGACCTGCAAAAACCCCTCAAGGTCGCGAACAAGCGAACAAGCCTGAAGCAATGGCTCAAGACGCTGCCAATGAACAGCGCCATCGCGCTTGAGGCGACCAATATCTATCACCTTGATACAACGGAAATGGCCCATGAAATGGGCCATGACGTTTACGTCATCGATGGCAGTCGCCTCAACAAATACCGCGACGGCATAGGCATGAGGGCGAAAACAGACGCCCTGGATGCCGAACTGCTGGCGCGTTACTTGTGCCGGGAGTCCGACAGGCTGAGGATCTGGAACCCGCCACCGAAGGCTTACACGCAGCTCAAAAGCCTGCTTCGTCGCCGGGCCCAACTGGTCCGGGGCTGTGTCGCACTCAAGCAGAGCTGGAAAAACGAGCCCCTGCTCAAAGAGCAGTTCAACCAGCTTCTGGTCGCCATTGCCCAGTTCGAAAAAACGATTCAGAAAACACTCAAGGAGATTGCCGAGGACGCCGGGATGCAGGATCAGGTGAAGCGCTGCCAGGCCGTCGAGGGTGTCGGGCTGCTGACGGCCACCGCAGCGGCCACGGCGTTTTTGCGTGGGGAGTTTGCAAACAGCGACGAGTACGTCGCCTTCCTCGGCATGGATCCGCGGGTGAGGCAGTCAGGACAAAAGGATCAAAGGCGTCGGCTATCCAAGCGAGGGGACTCTGAGTTTCGGCGCCTGTTTCACAACAGTGCCATGGCCGCCAGCCGCTCGCCGGTCTGGAAACCGTACTACCAGAGCTACCTGGCCAGAGGCCTAAAAGGTACTCAAGCCTTGGTTATCCTGGCACGCAAGCTCGCCAGAGTGATGTTCGCGCTGATGAAA